>CAYUFS010000064.1:0-28729 GCA_964443975.1 uncultured Myxococcales bacterium
CAGTTCATGGACAGCATGGACCTCGAGCGTGAGCGGGGCATCACCATCAAGGCGGCCACGGTGCGCCTGATGTACACCGCCGACGACGGCAATACCTACGAGCTCAACATGATCGATACGCCCGGTCATGTCGACTTTCACTATGAGGTGTCGCGCTCCCTGGCGGCCTGCGAGGGCGCGGTGCTGGTGGTCGATGCTTCGCAGGGGGTCGAGGCCCAGACGCTCGCGAACGTGTACCTGGCCGTGAACGCCAACCTGGCCATCGTCCCGGTCATCAACAAGATCGACTTGCCCGCCGCCGATCCCGAGAACGTTCGCCGGCAGATCGAGGAGGTGGTCGGCATCGACGCCTCCGAGGCCATCCTCGCCTCCGCGAAGGAGGGGGTGGGCATCCACGAGATCCTGGACGCCATCGTCAAGAAGCTGCCCCCGCCGGTGGGCTCCGCGGACAAGCCGCTGCGGGTCTTGCTGCTCGACAGCTGGTACGACGCCTACCGGGGCGTGGTGATCTTGGTGCGTGTCATCGACGGAACCCTGCGGCCGCGCCAGAAGATCCGCCTGATGGCGGCGGCGCGTGAGCACGACATCCTCTCGCTGGGGATCTTCGCGCCGTTTCCCACGGAGGTGACCGAGCTCGGTCCCGGGGAGGTCGGGTTCCTGACCGCGGCGATCAAGGAGGTCGCGGACGCCCGGGTAGGCGACACCATCACCGAGGCGGGCGCGCCCCGTGTCGAGCCGCTGCCGGGCTTTCAACCGGCGAAGCCGATGGTCTTCGCTGGTATCTTCCCCATCGATTCTTCGAAGTACGAAGACCTGCGCGACGCGCTCGACAAGCTGCGATTGAATGACGCCTCGTTCTCGCGCGAGCCCGAGTCGTCGGCCGCCCTCGGCTTCGGGTTTCGCTGCGGTTTCCTGGGGCTCTTGCACATGGAGATCGTCCAGGAGCGTCTGGAGCGCGAGTACAACCTCGAGCTCATCACGACGGCGCCCACGGTGCGGTTTCGGGTCGTGCGCAACGACGGGAACATCACCGAGCTCGACAACCCGGCGAAGTTCCCGTCGGAAGGCGAGATCGCTCGCATCGAGGAGCCCATCATCGCGGCGACGGTGCACACGCCCCCGGAGTACGTCGGCGCCATCCTGAAGCTGTTCGAGGAAAAGCGCGGCACCCAGACGGGTCTGTCGTACGCGGGCCAGCGGCGGGTCATCGTTCGCTACGACCTGCCCCTCACCGAGATGGTGTTCGGGTTCTACGACCGGCTGAAGTCGGTCTCGCGCGGGTACGCGTCGCTCGACTACGAGCCGAAGGGCTACGCGACGGCCGACCTCGTGCGGATGGATCTGATGGTCAACGGGGATCGCGTCGACTCATTGTCCCTGATCGTGCACCGCGCCAACGCCTACCCGAAAGGCCGCGATCTGTGTGACAAGATGAAGGAGTTGATCCCACAGCAGCAGTACGAGGTCGCGATCCAGGCGGCCATCGGCTCGAAGGTCATCGCCCGCACCACGGTCAAGGCGCTGCGCAAGAACGTGACCGCCAAGTGTTACGGCGGCGACATCACCCGCAAGCGTAAGTTGCTGGAGCGGCAGAAGGAAGGTAAGAAGCGGATGAAACAGGTTGGGAACGTGGAGATCCCCCAAGAGGCCTTCCTGGCTATTTTGAAAGTCGATTGATGGCGACCGGCGTCTTGGATTGGTGGCGAAACGGTAGCGCGCGGCGACGCCTGCGAGCGGAGGCGAAGCACTTGATTCGCGAGGCGGAGCGGATCGTCAAGCGCAAGAGCTTTCGCATCCCGCAGTCGGTCGGCGACGCCGTCCGGGCGTCGCTGTCCGATCTGCAGGCCGCGCTCGGCGCCGACGATCAGGATCGGATTCGGGGCGCGCTGTCGGCCCTCGATCAGCTCCTCGAGGACAAGCTGGCCTTCGCCCGAAAATCCACGCTGCGAGAGTATTCCGAGTCGATCGGGATCGCCGTCGCCATCGCGCTCTTGCTGCGCGCCTTCGTGGTCGAGGCGTTTCAGATTCCGTCTGGGTCAATGATCCCGACGCTGGAGGTGGGCGACCATATCTTCGTGGCCAAGTTTTCCTACGGATTGGTCGTTCCCTTCAGCAACAAGAAGATCCTCGAGTTCCGTCAGCCGTCGCGCGGGGACGTGATCGTCTTCAAGTACCCTCAGGACCCGAGCATCGACTACATCAAGCGTGTCGTGGGACTACCCGGTGAAAAGGTCGAGCTGCGCCACAACGAGCTGTTCATCAACGAAAAGCCGATGCCGCGCGAACACGTGGGGCCTTATCACGACGACGGCGCGCCCGACGAGCGCGACAGCGAGCTGTGGCACGAGACGCTGGGGGACAAGCAGCACGAGGCGCTCCAGGACCCGAACCGCATGCCCCAGAACTACGGGCCCATCGTGGTGCCGGAGGGAAACGTCTTCGTCATGGGCGACAACCGGGACAACTCGTCCGACTCGCGTGTCTGGGGCACCGTGGCCCACGAGCTGATCAAGGGCAAGGCGCTCATCGTCTGGTGGTCGCGCGGGACGCCGGACGAGGTGGCCTGGTACGCCAAGCCCATCGCCTGGCTCAAGTCCATCCGCTTCGGCCGCTTCTTTCACGGCGTGAACTGACGTGGAGGCGGGCGCCGCCAGGCGCTGACCCCGCCGCGCCTATCTGCTCAAGAAGTAGACGAGGGCGCTGATGATGAGCACGGCCGCGCCGACGACGCCGACGAGCCGGTAGGCCTCGAAGCGGTCGGCGCGTTTGTCGGCGCCCTTCAGGGCCCGGGCGATGTGCTCGCGGAGCGCCTTGGTGTCGGCGTGGCGATCCTCGCGCGCCTTCGCGACCATCTTCAGGATGATCTCGTCGACGTAGGCGGGGATCTGCAGGCTCGGCTTGAGGCGCGAGGGCGGGGGCGCCGGCTTCTGCATGTGGAAGTTGATGATCTGAACGGGCGTCTTCGCGTCCTTGAAGGGCAGCTCGCCGGTCAGCATCTCGTAGGCCATGATGCCGAGCGCGTAGATGTCCGAGCGTCCGTCGAGCGGCTGCCCGCGCAGCTGCTCCGGCGACATGAACTCGAGCGTGCCGAGGGTCTGACCCACGGCGGTGAGGGCCGCCTGACCGCGCTCATCCGCCATCATCTTGGCGATGCCGAAGTCGAGGACCTTGACGTAGTCTTCCTCGCCCCGCTGCTCGATGAAGACGTTCTCGGGCTTCATGTCGCGGTGGACGATGCCGTTCTGGTGCGCCTCTCCCAGCGCTTCGGCCACCTGATCGATGATGCGCAGCACGCGATCGGGCTCGAGGTGCCCGACGGTGCGCTCGAGGTGATGCAGGCTGCCACCGTGCAGGAGCTCCATCGCCAGGTAGAGCACCCCATCCTCGGTCTCGTCGAAGTCGAACGTGATGACGGTGTGCGGATTGCGCAGCCGCGAGCAGGCCTCGGCTTCACGGCGGAAGCGTGCCACGATGGTTGGATCCCCCAGGTTGTAGGGGTGGAGGATCTTCAGCGCCACGTCGCGGCCGGTGGCGAGCTGCTTGCCCCGAAAGACCGCACCGAAGCCGCCTTCGCCGACCTTGTCGCCGACGACGTAGCGCTTGTTCAGCGTGCGTCCCACCATGTTGTCGCGGGAGCCGGTGTTCTCCGAACGCCGCTCGGTCCGGGGCGCCACCGGGGCGGGCGCGGACTGGGCTGCCGCCGTAGGCGCCGCCGCGGCGGGCGCTGGCGACGCCCCGGTCAGGCCACCAGGAGCCAACATCGTCGCCTCGAAGGCAGGGTTGCTCACCGCCGGGGACTTTGGCTTTGCCGTCGTGATCGCCGGGGAGGCCGTCTTCGCGACTGCCGCGGGCGGCGCCTTCGGAGCGAGGACCGAGCCTGGGACGATGGTCGGGGCGTCGAGGGACACGAACGGCGGCGCCGGCGCTGGTTCCGCCGGAGCGACGTCGATGCGGGTTCCGCAGGCGCCGCAGAAGTGCGCGCCATCCTCGATAACGGCGCCGCAGTTCGAGCATTTCATCGGATGCACCTCATGGTGTACGGCCAGCCCCTTCGCTTCGTGGAGCCGCGTCTCGCTCGCATTTCAGCACCGAAACGCTCCCCACCGCCACCGCGACCAGCACCAGGAAAAACAACGCGATCACCGAACGACCGTCGCGGACGGGGCCATCGTCGCGGGCGTCGGCGTGGGGCCCGCCGCGGGCCTGGCTCGCCGTCGCCAGCTCGCGCGACCATCGCCTCACCCGGGCCGCGCTGGCTCGGCTGGCGATGCGCGGCGCATGTTCAGGGACGGCCGTCGTCGAACCGATGGTCGACTTCGGCTCACTGGCGCTCGCACCCGAGGCGGGGTCCTGCCCCGGGTCGTAGCCGACGAATCCCACCGGGTCGCCCGGGGTTGGCTCCTGCAGACCTGTCCCGTCGAAACGCGCGAGGATCACGGTGATGTTGTCGGGGCCGTCTCGTTCCAGGGCCTTTTGCAGCAGTCCTTCGCCGGCCTTCTTCAGATCGGTCTCGGCGGCGAGGATGTCGCGGATCTCCTGATCCGTCACCGGGCCATGCAGGCCGTCCGAGCACAACACCACCACGTCACCCTTCTTGAGGTTGACCTGCGACATGACCACGTCGATGCGATCCTGCACCCCGAGCGCCTGCAGGATGATGTTCGCGTGCTCGAACGCCTTGGCGTCCTCCGCGGTCATGGCCCCGGCTTCGATGAGCTGCCAGGCGAGCGACTGGTCCTTCGTGACCTGGCCGAGGGTTCCGTTGCGGAACACATAACAGCGGGAGTCGCCGATCTGGGCCACGATCAGGTGCTCGTCGACGAGCGCGGCCGCGGTACACGTGGTGCCCATGCCGCGCTCGCTCTGGTTGTCGCGTGACTGCTGGAAGATTCGATCGTTCGCCACCTCGATCGCGTGGCGGAGGCTCCGCGCGAACGGCTCGTGGGCTTGCGGTTCGGCGGCGCACAGCGAATCGAACACGGCGTCGACGGCCATCTGCGAGGCGACCTCACCGGCGGCCGCGCCGCCCATCCCGTCGCAGACGAGGAACAGCGCCCCGCGAGGCCCCAGCGTCAGCTTCTCGGGCCGGTCCAGGCTGGACTCCTTGAAGCCGCCTCCCAGATCCGCGATGAGCAGATTGTCCTCGTTGTGCTCCCGAATCAAACCCACATCGGTCTTGCCGAAGACCTCGATCTGAATATCTGGTTCGCTCATCGACTTAGGTGGGGGCCAGGATCGGGGGGAACGCTCTAGTGTCGCCTCAACCCAGCTCGAATCGCAAGAGTTGGTCGCCAAGTCTAATCATGTCGCCCGGGACCAATACCTGCGGCGACCGTAAGCGAACATACGTTCCGTTCGAGCTGTCCAGGTCGGCCAGGATCGGCCGCCCTGCTTGCAACGAAACGCGGGCATGTCGCCTCGACAGGAATTCGTCGTCCGCGAAGACGATGTCGGCTTGCTCGCGTCCCAGCGTGACCTCCGGCCGCGCAAGGTGGATCAGATCCCGCCCGACGCCGCTAGCGGTCATCTGGCGCATCCGTCCCCAGGCCGCCGCCGCGGGGGTCCCGAACAGCACCACGCCGTCTTCGACGGCCGGGCGCGGCCGTCGCTCGTGCTCGGGGACCACCTCGAACTTCAAGACCTGTCGCCCCAGCAGGACGTGATCGCCATCGGCCAGCTCCACGATGGAGCGAATGCGCAGGTACACCCCGTTTCTGCCATCGAGTGGCGTGATCATCGCGCCCCCGAGGGTCAGATTCAACCGGGCGTGGCGCGGGGCAAGTTGGGGATCGGCGAACCGGATGTCGCCCTGCAAGCGCCCGAGGTCGACCTGTTGGCTCTCCAGCCAGTACACGGCATCGTCTTGCCCGTTTGGCAACACCGCCACCAGGCGGCCCCTGGTCTCCACTGGCCCGGCCACGACGCCCCCTCGCTTTCGGGAGGGAGGCGTCGGCGTGGCGCCGACGACATGAGCGGCCTCGGACAACCGATCGGCCTTCAGCCGGGTCCCACAACGACGGCACGTCCGTGCGGCGTCCGGGTTTTCTTTTCCACACGGTTTACAACGCCACATCGTTCGAGGGCCCTCGGGGACGATTGCATGCAGGATGAAGCTCTGATAACAGGCGAACGCTCGACGACACCCGAACCGGCAGTTTTCGCTCGACCCGCATCCGTCGCCACCTTGATTCGACGATTAACAAGTTCGACACCGACGGTCAACCGGCCCCTCGACGCGCGCCCGCGGCTGGCGGCGGCCGTGGCGCCGCGCCTCCTCTGGGGGCTGGCCTTCACCGTCGCCGCCTGCGGCCCGATGGTGGAGCGACCGTCGTTCCCCGCGCGGCCGGATTCGGTTCGACCCGCGGAGCTCCTAGGTCCCTACGACGGGAAGGTCATCGACGCGGACACCGAGCGGCCGGTGGCGGGAGCGCTGGTCGCGGCGTCGTGGGCCTTCGAGCGCGGCATCGGCGTTCCGGGACCGGCGAGCTCGCAGGAGGTGGTCACACAGACCGGCGCCGACGGCCGCTACGCCATCGGGGCGCTCGATCGGTTGCCCGTCGGTATGTCCGCGCGCGTTCGCCGGTTCACCCTCATCGTCTATCAGCGCGGGTTCGTCGCCTGGCGCAGCGACCGTCGATTCCCCGGGCGCGAGGCGCGGCGGGACTTCAGTCAGCGCGGCAACGTGGTGCGCCTCGAGCGCTGGCAGCCCACCTACGCCCACGCGCAACATCTGGTGTTCATGGGCGGCGGCAGCAAGGTCCAGGAGGCGGCGGCCTGGGAGGCCCAGCAAGCGAGCCTCGACCTCGAGGGCGAGCTCGGCGGTGGCGCGCCAGGCGAGGCGCCGTCCGCGCGTCTGGTGGCGCTGCTCGACGTGGACGGGCTCCTGAGCGACGACGAGATCCGCGGCGTCACGGGCTACGTCGGGGGCTTCGACAAGGGCAAGCTCGCCGACCTGCCGACCACGGAGTTCTATGACAGCCGGCACTTCAAGGCCCAGAAGCGGCCGGAGAGCTTCGACGTGGGCTTGCGCGTGTGGCGGCTCGGCGCCGCTGGCGCAGATGCGCAATACCAAAAGTTGGCGCGCGAGCTACCCAAGGCCGACATCACCGACGAGCTCGGAGACGCGTCGTTTCGCGCCCGCGCCGGCGAGATCGCCGGCCTGGTGTTCCTCGTGCGCGATCGCGGGATCGTCGTCTCGCTCACCTGCGGCAGCGGCCAATGCACGGATCCGGCCCAGCTCCTGACGCTGGGCAAGCTGGTGGAGTCGCGCCTCGCGGACCTGCCGGCGGCGGCGCCGTTGCCCAGCGCGCCCGAGTCGGACGGTCCGGCGGCGGTTCCCGCGGCCGCGCCTGCTGCCCCGAGCGGAAAGACACCATGAGCCCCCGTCACGCTGCCAAGGTACGGGGACCGGGCTGGCTTCGTCGCGCGGCCCGCTGCCTGGCGTTGGCCGCGGCGACCGGGCTCGGCGGGCCGGCCCGCGCCTATGACGCCGCGACCACACACGCGGGCCTCACGCAGCAGGCGGCGATCGCGTCGCGGTTGCACCGGGTGCTCGGGCGGCGATTGGCGCGGCCGCTCGGATTGTTCGAAGCCGTTCCGCTGCATCCCGAGCTGTTGGCGCCCGGCGAACGTCGCGCGCTGCTGGCGCGGCTCGCGGCGCTGGATCCGGCGGGCGGATACCGCCCGAGCGCCGACGGCGTGGCCTCCGCGCTGGCCTGGACGGTGGCCGGTACCGTGCTGGCGAAGACGCCCCCAGACCGCATCAAGAACCTGTTCTTCGATCCGAGCACCGGGTCGGGCCTGCGCGACGATGCCGCGGCCGACGGCTTCCTGCACGGCCTCCGGCAGTTCGTGGATCGGGGCGACCTCCGGGACATCGCGACCGGGGACGCCGCATCGTTCGAGGGCGAGCCCTCGCTTGTGTGGCTGGAGGCGCCGGAGAACGACGTGGGGCTGGCGGCGTTCTACCCGCAGATGGAGCGCGCCATTGCCGAGCCCGATCCCGCCCAGCGCAGCTCGGCGCTCGCGCGCGCCTTGCTGGCCCTCGGCGGGTCGCTCACGATCCTCGAGGATGCGGGCAATCCAGCGCAGGTGCGCAACGACTTCCGCGCCTCCTATCTGCGCGGGCTTTCGGGCAGCCCCTTCGACCGCCGCTCACCGTTCGAGCACGCCGTGGCCGAGGGCTACGGAATCGCCGGCGTGCCAGGGCCGCGCGAGGTCGTACATCGGCCGAACGTCCGGGCGTTCTTCACGGCGCCCGACGGCCAGGGACTCGCCGATCGGACACAGCGCCGCTTCTTCTCCGACGGCACCGTGCCCGAGGACGGGGTCATCGATCACGACACCAGCGCCGCCGATGTCATGCGCGCCGCCCGCGCCTCCCTCGTCTACCAGCTGCCGACGGTGCCCCGCCTCGAGCTCAAGCAGCTCGGCGCGCGCCGGTACGTCACCGCGGCGGACGGGGCGGGGGGCGGAACGCGGCGCGTGCTCGGCTACGAGCGGGTGCCCGGACGCGTCCGCTTCTTCCTGGACAGCCACGTCTACGCCGACACCGCGCAGGCCCTGCTGCCGGAGATCGCCGGGTACGCGGCGGGATTCATCGACCACCTGTTCCGCGGCGAGATCGCCTTGACCCAGGACGGCGAGCGCGTTCGCGTCGCGGTCCTGGCGCCGGCGGGACGAATTCACGGGGGACGGCTACGCCTGTTCGGCGAGGACGCGAGCGGTCATCGAACGGAGCTCGCGGTGGTGGGCGCAGACGCGTCCGGTGACGGCGAGGCGCTGGACGGAGCCTCGGTGGTGGTACCCGCGGGTTGCCGGGCGGTGGCCGCGGTGCTGCGGGGTACGGACGACGCGGGCCCGGTGGTCGCGTTCGGCGAGCTGCTGTTGCCGCCGCGCCGCTGAGCGCCCGGCCCCGGCGATCGGATCGCGCGGCACGCTCGCTTTTCCGGTGGGATAGTCTTCGCCCGGTCGGCACCATGATCTCCCTCGTACGTCTCTGTCGCGTCTTGCTCACCGCCCGCCACCGGGGCGGGCTCGATCCGCTCGCGGAATCGGTGGTCACGTTCCGGGTCATGCCCGGCGACCTGGACATCAACCTGCACATGAACAACGGTCGCTACCTCACCGTGATGGATCTGGGGCGGCTGGACTTCATCGACCGTGCGCGGGTGTGGCGACACATGCTGCGCCAGCGCTGGATGCCCCTCGTGGGGAGCGAAACGATCCGATTCCGGCGCTCGTTGTCGCCGTTTCGCAGGTTCGAGCTGCGCACGCGCCTCGTCTGCTGGGACGACAAATGGTTCTACTTCGAGCAGCGCTTCACCGCGGGGGGCGAGCTGGTCGCCTCCGCCCTCGTGAGAGGTCTGCTGCGCGGGCGGCAGGGAAACATCGCCCCCACGACCGTGCTCGCCGCGGCTGGCCATGAGGTGTCCTCACCTGCGATGGCGCCGGCGATTTCGAAGTGGTCGGAGGCCGACGCGGCCCTCTTCGAGGCGGCGTCCGGGCGCAGCATCGTTTCGTGAGCTGGTCGCAAGCGGATTGTGGGAAAATGGCCATTGGGAAAATGCCGCCAGGTGCAGGAACGTTTGTCTGTCGATCGCGAAAACTGGTAGGTTGCGGTCGGCTGTGGACTAGGTCTTCGTTGGCCGATTTTCACCGAGGAGAGACAATGGCTTGCTTCCCTATTGCCCTAAGTTTGATCTCTGCATTCGTGCCGGCGGCCCCCGCTGCGGCCAACCAGGTCGCCGCGACGCCGGCCCCGTTGGTGGCGCAAGCCACGACGCCCGAGCCGGTGGCGCCGCCTCCGCCCGTCTCGCCCCCGCCGCAGACGGCCACGATGGCATCGCCGAGCCCTGGCTACGCTTACCCGCCGCCTCCACCGTCGCTCTTCGGCGGCGCGCCGGCGCTGAAGGGGCCGAGTGTGTGGGGCATTCTTCCTTATAGCTACGGAGCGGCGGGAATCGGGGTTGGCGCCCGATTCATGATTCCGCTCGCTATCCAGCCCTTGCTGAAGAACACCAACGTTCGTGACAACTTCTCACTCGAGTTCGGCGCTGACTATCTGCGCTGGTCATTCGATTTCCTCGGGACGAACAACTACGCGGTCAACGAGTTTCTCCCCGCTGTCGGAATGGCGTGGAACGTTTGGTTGAACGGCAATTTCGCCCTCTACCCGAAGGTCGAGCTCGGCTATCAGTTCGTTTGGTTGACCGGCTTTCCGTCCGGGTACCCCACGCCATCGTACGGCGGCTTCTATTGGGACGTCGCAGGAGGTGCGATGTACAAGTTGAACGGAGGCGTCACCCTGCGGGCCGAGATCGGGTACGCGGGCCTCAAAGCCGGCGTCGGCTGGCTGTTCTGACGGCTGCCGCGAATCAGCGGCGCGGTTTGGCGCTGGGCTTCCTCGCGCGCGGCTGCGGGGCTGCGTTCTTCGTTGTGGGCTCCTCGCGATGAGGATGGCGCCCGCTCTCCCGATCCGGCAGGACGGTGAGGCGCGCGCGCCCGGCCGGGACCGGGTCCTCCAGCGCCGCGCGCAGGGCCTCCGCCTCGACGAGCTCGTCCGAGTCGTCGCTCTCCGCGGCCGCCTCGCAGGCGCGGCGGAGCGCGGCGCCCAGCCCGGGGACCCGCCGGAGCGCCTCCTCCCGACACGCGACCATGCGCTCGGGCGCGCCGAGGAGCTGCGCCGCGCGGGCCGCCCACACCCAGAATCGCGCCCCCGCCTGGCCACGATCGAGACGGCCGGCGTTCTCGAAGGCCACCAGCGCCTCGCGCGCGCCCGCGATGCCGGCCGCGAGCGCGGCGCGACCCAGATCGAACCACGTCCATGGATTCTCGGCGTCGAGCCGGGCGGCTCGCTCGAAGGCTGCCCGCGCATCGTCATCGCGACCGAGTCGCCGGAGCGCGATGGCGCGCTCGTGGTGGAGATCCGCGGCGTCGGGATCGATCCGCAACGCGCGCTCGGTCTGGCGCAGGGCCACGAGCGGCAAGATCTCGGCGCCGTCAGGCTCGAAGACATCCGGCGAGAACTCACCGTCGGGTCCGTAGAGCACGCGCTCGTGAGCCACCAGGGCTTCGAGCCACTTCGAGAAATCGCTGCCAGCCAGCCATCGCTCGGGTTCGTCGCCGCCGGGTTCGTCCCCTGCGCTCTTGTCGCCTTCGCCTTCGCCGCGAAGCCGCAGGACCTTGCCGTCATCGCGCAACGCGAACCGGTCGCCACCGGCCGCCTCCGCGAACACCAGCGCACCGCGCGCGTCGCCCCGGTTCAAGGCCGCGAGCGCGAGCGGGGCTTGCGGTCCGACCCCGGCGACCAGCACCGCCTCATGAAAAAGATCGACGCCGTCGAACGACTCGAGGAAGGAACGGAGGGCCGGGGGCAAGGAGCGTCCGAGCGCCGCCTCGGCGGCGACGAGTGCCGCCGCCGAAGCCGGAGGGGCGGGCCTCACCAGACCGTCAGGGAGGCGGGACAGCGCTTCTCGAAATCGATCGAAGAACAAGCGTTCGGCTACGACTGCCGGAGCAGGTGCGAAGGCAGACCGTCTCCCGCGACCGCGATGGCCGCGGCGAGCCGTATCGACACGCCTGCGACGTCCAGGGTTTGCGTCGCGCGATTCTTCTCGGGACGCCTGGCGACGAAGGTGGGGATCAGCTCGGCCCCCTCCAGCGCTGGCTCGGCGATCTCGAGGACGCGCACGCCTTGTGGGGTCGACGCCGCGTAGACGACGAGGTCGATCGCCGTCAGGACGAGCATGGGAAAGGCCGCGGCGCCGACCGCGCCGACGGTGAACGCCCGCAGACGACCGAGCGCTTCGGCCGCCGAGCGCGCCGCCACCGAGGCGATGACGCCGTCCTGGCCGCGCGCCACCGCCAGCAGCAGCTCCGGAAGCGCGGCGCCGGTTCCGTCGAGGACCACCAAGTGCTGGGGACGAAAGGCGAGCGCAGCGCGAATCAACGTCCCGACGTCGTTTACCTGAGCGAGCTCGGTCCAGCCGGGGCGGGCCTTGACGCTCGCCCCGATGCTCACCACCTTGCGCTCCGAAGGCACCGCAAGAGCCAGCGCACCCGCCAGGGCGGTGACGGCCTGGGCGTCACCAGCGAGCAGCAGGTTGCGCCGGCTCGCGATGGCGGAGCTGAGGATCTTCTCCACGTCACCGCCGCCGGAGAGATCTCCGAGCGAGATCTCCGGCAGGGCCGCCTTGCGAAGCGCCGCGCACACGGGAGCGCTCGTCACCGGGGGAAATAGCGCGGTGATTTGCGTGCCGTCGCCGAGCCGGACGTCTACGATCGGGTTGTCACCGGGGGGCGGCGGCGTCGCCGTGCTCGCGAGCTGCCACACGGCTTCGGCGACGGCATAGCGCTCGCCGATCTCCCCCACCGCCTCCATCTTCCCACCGCGCTCCACCTCGACCGGAACACCAGGTGCGATCACGATGGCGGTCACCGTCGGGTCGGCAAGCAACGACTCCAGCGTTACCGTTGGCGCGGCGGCCTGATCCCTGTCGTCCCTTTCCTGCCGCTTGGCCTGGCGAGCGGCGGGCAACCCCGCCGCCGGGGGCGGCGTCAACGTTGCGTCCCCGTCGTCTCCTGGCTCGGCCCCACGCAGCGGCGACCGCGAGCGACCCGAAGATGGTTTGGCGGGCAACTCGGTCGTGGGCGCGGCGTCGGCGTCACGGGCGTCTTCGTCCTCCACGGCGCGGGAGCCGAACACGTCATCCAAGCCTCCGTCGGTCCCGATGCCGGCGTCGTCGGGGCCGTCGTCCCCACCGGCGAGCGCGCCGAGCGAGTCGTCGGTGCCGATCGCGCCGACGTCGGCGAGGGAGGGAGGTGGCTCGTCGAGCCCCATGTCGACGCCGTCGTCCGCGAGGGATGGCATCGCCATCGTGGGCCTGGGCGGGGGCGGTGGTGGGGGAGGGCCGAGCGGGCGTGCGCCACTCGCGGTGGACGGGGGACGCTCACCCGAGCCGCCGCCATCTTCTCCCAGACCGAGCTCGTCGTCCGTCAACGCTTTGTTGGAGCCGACGCGACGGCTGGCGCGCGGTGGAGGAGGCGGGGGTGGCGGCGGTGGCCCCGGCATTCGACGAGCCGCGCTCGACTCCCCCGGGGCGCCCGGATCGACGACGATCAGGAAGTCGCCCACGAAGATCTTGTCGCCGCCCTTCACGGGCGTCGGCTCGGCGATCTTGCGGCCATTGACGTACGTCCCGTTGGTGCTGTGCAGGTCGGAGACAGTCAGGCGACCGCCGGACGAATCGATCTTCGTGTGCCGCTTGGAGATGTTTCCCTTCGCCAGCACGATGTCGTTGCCCTGAACCCGACCAATGACGACTTCATTTTGGTCGAACGAGAGGGCGTTGGTCTCGCCACCTTTTTCGGTGATCGTCAGCTTGATCATGGGGCCTCGACGTGACGGTAGGCTAGGGGGCGCGGTCCGGTCAAGAACTGCCATCCTTCGCGCCGCTTTGGGCGCCGACGGGGGTGCTGCCTTGCGAGGAGGCCGGGGCCGCCGCGCCGCCGGCCCCGATCGCGGACGATGCCGGCGAGCCCGCCGCCGGTTGATTCGCCGCAGGGGCCCCGGGCGCCGCTGCTTCGGGCGGGCTGATCAGCGCCGCGATGGTGCCGCCGAAGATGGCCACGCCCCCGATCCCCCCCAGCGCCAGCATTCCGATCGCCACGAGCGAACTGGTTCTGACCGACACGCGCGGCAGTATACAATCAAGCCCATGCCCCAGCCTATGAGAAGCCATCGTTTCTCGCGCCAGGTCTCCCGCATGGACTCGACGTGCGTGGCCGTGGCTGTCGCCGCCCTGCTCGGGGGAGCGGCGCATCCAGCGAAGGCGGCTGCTGCCAAGTACTATTTCGAATTGCACAAGGTCGAGGCGAACATTCCGGTCAATCCCGAGCTCAGGGACTACGCCGCCGAGGCGCTGAAGGCCGACCTGGCGACGCGCGCGGGGTGGCAGTCCGATCTCGGTGTGGGAACCGATCGGCAGGCGGTGGTGGCCGCCCTCAAGAGCAAGAAGCTGAATGGGTTCGATCTGATCGTCAGGTTCGTGAAGCTGAAACAAGAGGTCAAGCCGCCGGCGCCCGGCTCTCGGAACAACCAGCTCTCGGTGTCCGTGGGATTGGCGGTCCTCGGGACGGTCATTCCCGGCGAGAAGCTGGCGTTCAGCGGTGAGGGCGACGCCGGGGCCGAGACGGGCGTTCCCGCGGGCCGCGAGGAGAGCGAGGCGACCGCGATGTTCAAGGAAGCGATCAAGACCGCGATCGGGCAGGCGCTCGATCAAGCGGTTCTGAAGTTGACGATGCCGAAATCCGCACCCATGAACGAGTCCCACCGGAAGAAGAAGGCAGCGAGCGCGGGCGTGAAAGCCGGAAGGGAATAGCGCTGCCCGTCGCGAGGCTCGGGAGGCCTGGTAAACTCGATTTCATGCTCTCGCGCCCCCGCGTACCATCGGGACTCGTGCCCGGCTTGCAAACCCTCGTCGCATCGTCCGTCGGACCCTTGGTGGTGCTCGCGACGTTGTCATCCTGCCATCGGGCCGCGCCCGCGGCTCCTCCGGCCGCGTCCACGATGGGCAGTCTCCAGGTGTTGAAGGACGGGCGCTACTTGTTCACTTACGTCGAGCCGAACGGGACCTTCGCGACCACCGACAAGCCGGAGATCATCCCCGAGACGGCGCGCAAGATGGTCAGGGTGGTAGACCCGGCGCAAACGAAAAATCCAGATGCGGTGGATGTTTATACTGTGGATGTCAACGAATTGTTGAAGGGGCAGAAGTCGGAGGCCCGCGCGCTTGCCCGGGAGGCATTCGAGACCTCGGCGCTGGCGCAGCTTCCCCCGGGTGAATCGTCTCCTCGCGCGGGCCACGGTCCCGGCCCGGCGGCCGACGCCGGCCGGTTTCCGTCGGCGCCAGGCAAGCCAGTGGTCACGATCTATGGAACCTCGTGGTGCGGCGCCTGTCGCGCCGCGCGCCAATACTTTTCGGAGCGCAAGATACCGTTCGCAGACAAGGACATCGAGGCCGACCCGGTCGCGGCCCGAGAGCTCGGAGAGAAGGCGGCGAAGCTGGGCATCCCCACCGATCGCGTTCCCATCCTGGATGTTCGTGGTCGCCTGCTCCTCGGCTTCGACAGGTCACGCGTCGAGGCGTTGTTGGGCAACCCCACTTGAAAACCTACTTCGAGCGACAGACGGCCATGACCAAACGAACCCAGGCTCGACTTCGCGTCACGGCAAGGCTCGCCGTCGCCGTCGGCGCGTTGCTAGCGCTATCAGGGGTGGCGCGCGCCGACGGTCGAATCGTGGACTTCCATGGCGCGATCCTGGCTGGCGGAACCATCGGCGGCGGTAGCGCCAGCGGTGCACCCGATTTCTTCGAGCAGACGCGGGGCCCAGGCATCGGCGCGGAGGTGGGGGTTCGCCTGTTCGTGATGGACCTGTCGCTTCGGTTCCTGCAGGTCTTCGACTCCAGCGGGCGTAAGGGAACGATCTCGTACATCCCGATGTTGGGGCCTACCTTGGAGATTCCCGTCGTGGGTGGTGGGACCGATATCCATGGACGTCCCCGCAAGGCGAGGGTGGTGCTCCGTCCCGGCCTCGCCGCTGGCTTCGGATTCGGCACGCCGGGGCCAGCGCACGCTCCCCTCTCGGCGGATCAGATCTCGGCGAAGGGGTTGCTCGTGATGGGGCGCTTCGGGATCGAACAGTTCGTCGGCCCGGTGGTGGGGCTCGCCGCTCAGATCGAGGGTGGGTATCACTACTTCATCGGGGGAGGCGGCGTCGCCAACGGGAGCTCGGTCAGCAGTCACTCGGAGGGCTGGCAGCTCGGGGTGTTCGGCAGCGTGGTCCTGCATCTCGGAATCTGAAGCGACGGGCACCGTTTTCTCATCGTTCGAGCTCCCGCTGCGCGGGCTGTAGTAACCAACCGAGGCCCCAGGACACCAGCCCGACCACCAGCGCGCCGCCGATCGAGGAGCCGAGCGATGCTGCGGTGAATCCGGGAACGAGCGCCGCGGCCAGCGCGAAGGCCAACCCGTTCACCACCAGGTAGAACAAGCCTAGCGTCAGCACGGTGATCGGCAGCGTCAGCACCAGCAAGACCGGCCGCACGAACGCGTTGATCGCGCCCAGCACCAGCCCCGAGATCAGCAACACGAACAAAGACTCGACGTGAATTCCGGGAACGATCCGGGCCGCCACGCCCAAGGCCACGGCGGTGATGAACCAGTGCAGCAGAAAGTTTCGCATGCGCGAAGTTTGCCCTGGCCCCGTCAGGGTGGCACGCGCAAAATTTTGGACGCCGGCGACCACAGCTTCCCGGCGGTCCGTTCCGCTCTTGGCCATAGCTACTCGCGGTGCACGTCGGCCGGGTCCTTGTCGGGGCGGAGCCCCAGGAAGCTGGCATGCCGGAGGCGGCCGTCGACCGTCCAGTTCGCGAAACTAACCTCCGCCACGAGCAGCGGCTTCACCCAGCCCGCACCACGCCGCGAAGCTGGCTCGGGGAGCGGGGTGAAGGGGCAGGTCGCTTGCGCGAGGCCGGCGAGCCGCTGTCGCAGATCCAGCGCGACCCGGTCGCTGAACCCGGTCCCGACCTTGCCTGCGAACAGGAGCTTCCCGGTGGGGTCGAAGTGGCCGCAGAGGAGCGCACCGATCCCCGCCCGCGTCCCCTTCGGCAGCGTGAAGCCTCCGATCACGAGCTCCTGGCGGTGGACGCACTTGATCTTCAACCAGGTCACGCCCCGCCCCGGCCGGTAGGGCTGTCCGAGTCGCTTCGAGACGATTCCTTCCAGGCCCAGCTTGCGCGCGCCTTCGAGCACCGCCGCCCCGTCTCCGACGATGTGCCCGACGCCGCGCAGGGGCGCGTCGGGAGGGGCCGTCTTCAAGAGCTCATCGAGCAAGCGCTTGCGTTCCTCGATGGGAAGTGGGGTCAAGTCCCTGCCGTCGAGGTGCAGCAGGTCGAAGACGAAGTAGACGAGGCCACCCCTTGGCCCGCCCGCGAGCAGCTCCTGGAGGGATTGGAAGTGTGTCTGGCCCTTCGAGTCGACCACGGTCACCTCGCCGTCGAGCAGGGCCGTGTCCGCGCGCAGCCGTGCCGCTGCCGCTCGAATTTCTGGGAACTTGCTGGTCCACTCCGACCCGCGCCGCCCGAGCAGCCGAACCGTGCCGCGCTCGATCCGGCAGCCGATCCGGTAACCGTCGAGCTTGATCTCGTGCAGCCAGTCGCCACCCACGGGAGCGACGGACGCCAGCGTAGCCAGCTGGGCCGAAAACACGTCGGGTGGTGGGGCCCCGGTGCCGGTTCGCGCCACCAGCCTGTTCTTACCACGCCCGTCGTTCGTGCTTCTCGGGGCCCGCAGGGCGGGGGCAGGTTGGCGTGGGTCGGTGGTCCGGGCCTTGTATTTGAGCAAGGGGCGCCTTGTGAAGTAGAGTGCCCGGACTCATGCCCACCGCCGAGCGCCGGCAGTACAACCGCCTCCCCCTGGATCTGCCCCTCACCCTGACGCTGGCGGGAAGCGCGGATCCACTTCGCGGGCGCATCCGAGACATTTCGCAAGGCGGTTGTTTCGTTACCGTGAATGCGGGCATCGGTCGTCAGGGACGGATCACGATGGATTTCGTCGTGTTGCCGCGCGATATCTGCAACGCCACCGGGCGCGTCGTTCGCGATGATGGACGCGAGGGTTTCGGGGTGGAGTTCGGGGCGACCAACGAGGCGCTCCAGAAATTCGTCTCACGGCTCGAGGCGGCATCGCCCACGGAGCGCGACGCCGTGCTATCGCGTGTCCTCGATCCCGAGATTCACGTCGCCTGACGAGCGGCGCCGCCCGCTCAGGTCGGGCTCGCGCCCCCCGCCCGCGCCCGCAGGGATCGCTCGACCATGATGTCGAAGATCGCGAGCAGGGCCTGGCGCGGGGCATCTCCCTCGAGAATGCCGAGGGCCTCGGCGATGGCCTCGAGCGTGGCGAGCCGATGAGGATCGTAGGTCCTGCGCAGGCGGTAGCTCGAAGGCGCGAGGCGCGCGATGGAGGCGCAAGGAATCGCCGCGAGCCCCGGTGTCCGGTGACGGACGCGCTGGCCCTGCCGCCAGGTGCCGTCGGGGACGATCAGCGTCAACGGTCGTGGGTGGTCCCGCCACGATTCGATGGGGCGCGCGTCCGGATGCGGAAAAAGCAGCACGGGATCGCCGTGCTCGGTCCAGTCCCGGGGCGCGGCGTTCGCCAGCTCCCGGTCGCCCGAGCCGGCGTCAGTCGCGGTGGCGGGCAGGGGCGGCACCCCCAGCCGTGCGGCCACCCGCGCGGCGTGGGCCCGGCCCGCACGGGCGGGATCGCCCCGTATCACGATCTCGCTGTTCGGCAGACACCGGTGGGCCAGGCGTCCGGTGTTGCTGGTCTTGCGATCCTCGAGCTGGTGCAGGACCAGCACGACGCGGGTGCGGGTTTCGATGCGCGGGACCAGCGCGCACAGGCAATCGTGCCGCACCATGCGGCAGCGGCCGCAGCGCGAGGACGAGATGCCGTCACTCATTCGATTCGCGGGGTTGCGCATGTCAGCCTATCGTATGCGACATCGAGCTCGCGTGCGCCGTAACCGAATCACCTGGTGCCCCGTAGGTCAGACATGTGGCGGAAACTGAAGTCGATGGGATCGCGAATCGTTTCGGGCAGACCGGCGTCTCAACGTCTCAGTCCGCTCGGCGTCGGTGTCCCCGCGCCCCTGCTTTTCGCGGGTGGTCTGGCGCTGGTCTTGGGCTATACAGCGATTCACAGCAGCCGGGCGGCGGAATCCCGTCGTGCCCACCTGGAAAGGCCAGTCATGTCCACGAAAACGTACAAGAAACCATCCGATGCTGAGCTGCGTGGCGCGTTGACGCCGATGCAGTACGAGGTCACACAAAACGCCGGCACAGAGCCGCCGTTTCGAAACGAGTTTTGGGACAATCATGCGCCGGGCCTGTACGTCGACGTCGCGACGGGCGAGCCGCTGTTCAGCTCGACGGACAAATTCGATTCGGGGACCGGCTGGCCGAGCTTCACGCGACCGGTCGAGTCGGGCCGGGTGGTGGAGAAGGTCGATCGTGAGTTCGGCATGGTGCGGACCGAGGTGAGATCGCAGGCGGGCTCGTCCCACCTCGGCCACGTGTTCGACGACGGACCGGCGCCCACGAACTTGCGTTACTGCATCAACTCGGCGGCTATTCGCTTCATCCCGGTGGACAAGCTGGAGGCGGCGGGGTACGGCGCGTACCGGGCCTTATTCGCGCCCGTGCCCGCCCCTGCGTCCGGACCGGCCAGAGCGAAAGCAGGCGCTCCTGCCCCTGCCGCCCCAACTCCGACGCCCGGCCACTCCGACAACGCCTGCGCGCGTCCGGCGCCAGGACAAGCGCCCGGCTGCGAGACCACGTTCGAGACGGCCGTGCTGGCCGGGGGGTGCTTCTGGGGGATGGAGGAGCTCCTCCGAGAGATACCGGGCGTGATCGAGACGGAGGTCGGCTACACGGGCGGGAAGACCCTCGCCCCGACTTACCAGGACGTCAAGACCGGCAGGACCGGTCACGCCGAGTCCGTGCGAATAACGTTCGACCCGAAGCGGCTCTCCTACGCGGACCTCCTCGAGAGATGGTTCTTCCGCATGCACGATCCGACGACGCCTGACCGACAAGGCAATGATCGCGGCACGCAATACCGCTCGGCCATCTTCGCAACCACGCCGGAGCAGCGAAAGATCGCCGAGGAGGTGAAGGCGCGCGTGGATCAGTCGGGCAGCTGGAAGCACCCTGTCGTGACGCAGATCGAGGAGGCCGGCGAGTTCACTAGCGCCGAGGACTACCACCAGAAGTATCTGGTGAAGAATCCCGGCGGCTATTCATGCCACTTCATGCGGACGTGACGACGTCCCCCGGAGACGCGCGTGCGGGCGCCAGCGGAGGGCCGGATGGCGACCCGCCTGCCGCTCTTTCCGCCGACGCGGTCATCGCGGAGGTGCGCGCTCATCGCGAAGCCCGGCTCGCCAGACTGACGGCACCCACCGGGTGGCTGTCGCTGGTCGCCAAGACCTGGCTGGATGACGGCGGCAGCTACCGCATCGGCGCCGCGGCCGATTCGGAGGTGTGGCTCGACGTGCCCGACGCGCCACCTCACCTGGGGACCGTCACGCGCACCGGCGACCAGGTCCGCTTCGACGCGGCGCCTGGGGTGGAAGCGCGCGCGCGCGGTGCGCGCATCGACTCGCTGGTCCTGCGTTCGGACGCCGAGCCACAGCCCGACACCATCGAGGCGGGGACACTCCGCCTCGGGATCCTCAAGCGCGGCGGCGACGTCGCCCTGCGGATCCGCGATCTCGAGAGCGCCACCCGCAGGGCGTTCGCCGGGGTGCCCGCCTACGAGATCGATCCGCGCTGGCGGGTCGTCGCGCGCTTCGAACCGAGCGTTCCGCCTGCGACCGTCGAGCTCGAGGACAGCGACGGCCGGCCGCAGACATACCTGTCCCCCGGCAGCGCGCTGTTCGAGGTAGGAGCCGTCTCCGGACGGCTGCAGCTCCTGGAGGAGGGAGGCGGCCGGCTGTTCGTGTTGTTCGCCGACGCCACGAACCGGGACGAGACCTACGGCGCCGGACGGTTTCTGTACGCGCCGCTTCCGGCGGATGGCCGGGTGATCCTGGACTTCAACAAGGCGTTCAATCCCCCTTGCGCCTTCACGGCGTTCGCGTCCTGTCCGCTCCCACCGGCGGCGAATCGCCTCCCGTTCCGCGTCCCCGCGGGCGAAAAGCGACCGTAGCGAAGGCCGCGTGCAACGTCAGCCGACGATGAAGATCTCGCAGGGGAACTGAAAATCGATGGTCGTGGTCGCGGGGGCGCGCCACAGGTCACAGGCGTTGCCGCTCAGCTGGAGCTGCGTGTCCGTGTTCATGCGCCAGCCGTTCGTGTCGTCGAGCGGGATATCCGTCCCCATGATCTTGATGTGCGCCGAGCTCAACATGGTCCGATCGACCTTGATCGCCATGCCGTTGACGTTGCCGAGGTCGAAGATGCAGCTCTTCACGCCGTTGACGGCGGCCGCGATCTGCTCGGTCAGCGCCTGCTGCGACGCGGACGACGGCATGAACACGTTCGCCGTGCCGGCCGGCGAGCCGTAGCTGGCGATCGACGTGGTCGGGGTTCGGCCGGCGGCGGTGAAGAGGGACATCCACGACGGCACCCCCGCGCACTGATAACCGACGTCCGTCGGCGTGGTGACGCCGCTGCCGGCGGGCAGCGCCACCGTCTGCCCCGCGCCAGCATTGGCGAAGTTCTGCAGGACGGACGTGGCGATGTTCGTCATGGCGGTCGGCAGGCCGATCACCAGGGTGCCTATCCCGGCGGCGTACATGTCCTGAATCCGGTAGGTCACGGCGTCCGCGGGGCACAGGGCGTTCCCGTCATCGCAGAAGTCCGTCTCGCTGTCGGTCACGAACAAGACGTACTTTCCGCCGTCGCCGCTGTCGGCCGCGAGCGCGGCCTTCACCATGGGCAACACCTGCGCGGCAGGCGTGTCGGACTTCGAGCCGAAAGGCTGCAGCGGACCATCCTTCGTGTACTGCGCCTGGATGGCGGCGTAGTTGTTGAGGGCGATGGGGACGGAGTTGAAGACGGGCGCGCACGCGCCGGAAGCATGATCACCGACGAAGTCGCCGAAGCCGAAGCGGACCTGGTCCTGCAACTGCTGCACGACCTGCAGGACGGAGGCCTGCAGGGTGAAGTACGTCCCCGTGGTCGCCGACTGGAACTCGGAGCCGGAGCGATCGACGACCACGAAGACCGTCGGAATCTTCGGCGCGAACGTGTAGCTGACGTCGGTGCAGGTCTTGACCTCGCCGGCGAACTTCTCGGAGGGAGCCTGATCGGGCAGGCTGGCGTCACTGCCTCCGCCCGTCGCGCCCGACCCGCTTCCGCCGGTCCCCGTCCCGGGGCGAGCGCCCGTACCGAGCCCACCGCCCGAGCCACCTCCCTGCGTCTGAGTGACCTGGGCGCAGGCCCCGCCGGCGGCGACCAGGGCCAGTGAGATGAGGGCCGGCGCCACACGGGCGACGAACTGGCGCGAGCATGTCGGCGATGGGGGAGGCGCGGCGGTGACGGATGGGCGGTGCTTCACGGTGTTTGTTTCTCCTTGGAGCTCGCGGGACTTCTGTAAACGGGCCCCAGTATAACGGCGGCGCGACGTCGATCGAGAAAGCGGCCGCGCTTCGTCCAGGCGGGCCTTGTGTGTTATGGGTTCTGTCCCCACGTCTCTCGACGCCATTTCCCAGACAGCCAACGGAGGATTCTGATGCATCGCGGTCTTGTAGGCGGCTTCGTCGCCGCGGCGGTCTCTCTGTCCCTGATGTCCTGCGGCTCCGCGCAAAAGCCCGCCACCGAGGCGGCGAGCACGGCGGGAGCTGCGGCCGAGCCGATGGCGAAGTCCACGTTGCCCCACCACAAGGCGACCGAGAACCCGTTCGTCGGGGCGAAGTGGTGGGTGGATCCGTACGGCCAGGCTCACCTGCGCGCGCTCCGCACCAAGAAGACCGATCCCGAAGTGTCAGCGCTGTTGGACAAGATCGCCCAGTATGGTGGCGCCGACTGGGTGGGCGAATGGACGCCCTACGTGGAGAACTGGGTCAGGAAGCGCGTGACCCTGCTGGAGAAGAACGGCACCTTGCCCTTCTTCGTCGCGTACAACATTCCCAAGCGGGACTGCGGACAATACTCCGCCGGTGGCGCCTCCAAGGCCGCCGAGTACAAGGAATGGATCACCGGCTTCGCGCGCGGAATTGGGGATCGCAAGGCGGCCGTCGTCCTGGAGCCGGATGGGCTTCCCCTGATGACGAAGTGCCTCTCCGCGGCCGATCAAAAGGAGCGCGTCGAGCTCATCAAGTTCGCGGTCCATACGTTCGAGTCGTGGGCGAACACGTGGGTCTACCTGGACGCGGGACACTCGGGCTGGATCGCCGTGCCAGAGATGGCGGCGCGCCTGAAAGCCGCGGGCATCGACGAGGCCGATGGGTTCTCGCTGAACGTGTCGAACTACAAGTCGACCCCGGAGCTGATGGCGTACGGCAAGCAACTGTCCGCCGCGCTCGGCGGCAAACACTTCGTCCTCGACACCAGCCGCAACGGCAACGGTGGGCCCAAGGTGGACGGTGACAGCGAGGCCGCGTGGTGCAACCCCGAGGGCCGCGCGCTGGGATCGCCGCCCACCACCGACACGAAGGAGCCGCTGTGCGACGCGTTCCTGTGGATCAAGAAGCCGGGCGAGTCGGACGGGACCTGCAACGGCGGTCCGAAGGCGGGCGAGTTCTATCAGGAGCGGGCGCTCGAGCTGGCCAGAAACGCGAAGTGGTAGGAAGGCCGGAGCGGGGCGCCCGCCCGGTGAACCCGCAGGCGATCAGAACGTGAAGAAGCTCGCGTAGACGGTCGGTCCGGCGGTCACCTGGATGCAGTATCCGCCCCGCACCTTCGCCGGCAGGGGCGCGGTCCACGTGCCGCTTCCGAGGGAGACGCCGTTGATCTTCACCGTGCGGGGTGGATTGTCGATCGTGCAGTTACTGCACCCTCCGCCTTGAATGGTCTGCGTCGTGGAGACCTCGTAGCAAGCGGCGGTGGTCCCGAGATTCGGCGAGCCGTAGCTCGCGGGCGCCGTCATGAAGGCGAATACCGTGGCAGGAGTGCAGAGGCCGGAGCAGGGTCTCGTACCAACCACCCCGCCCATTCCGCTCGCGCCGCCCATCGCGGTCATGCCGCCCGCGCCGGCCCTCCCGGCTCCGCCGCCCGCGCCGCCGGTGCCTGCCATCTTCCCTCCGGCGCCGCTCGACCCACCCATCGCCCGCCCGCCGTTGCCGGCCGTGCCGTTACTGCCGCCGACGGCGCCGCCCAACCCCTGTCCCCCGGCGCCGCCGGCGCCGCCGGAGCCGCCCGTGGGATGCCCCCCGGCCGCGCCTCCGGACCCGTGGCCGCCGGCGCCCGCCATCGCCTGACCGCCGATGCCGATCCCTCCGGTCGCGGTGATGCCCCCCGTGGCGGAGCCGCCAGTCGCGATGATCCCGCCGGTCCCCGGTCCCATCCCCCCGGTGCCCGTGCCCGCGCCAGCTTCGCCGCCCGGGCCAGTCCCTCCCGAACCCTCGATGAGCAGGCTGCCGTCACCCGAAATATGGAACGCCTCGGGACTATCGCAGCCGTAGAATCCGGTGGCGACGAAGCACGAACACACGGCCACGCAGATCAGGGGGAACCGACTCATGGGTCTCCTCGGGGGGGGAAGGCTAGACACCTGCGATCATACCAGGCGCGATCAAAAACGTAACGTCCAACACGCTGGTTTTGGGAAATAGCGGCATGCAAGTTTGGTCGGTTTGGGCGCTTTCATTTGACACCTGCCGGGCCGCTCGGCATCACAACACGGTGCGGCGATGCCGAGATGTGCTCATTGGCCGCCGGGCGCTCCGGGTATCGCTCCTCCTTGTCACGATCATCGTGGCGGGCGCACCCCGGCACCCATTCGCAGGCCCCGAAACAACGCATTCCAAGAAAGAGCGACCCATGCCAACCTCGATTTATGATCTGTCCGTGAAAAGGCTCGACGGTCGCGCCGAGGATCTCGCCCAGTTTCGGGGCGAGGTGGCCTTGGTGGTCAACACGGCCTCCGCGTGCGGCTACACCCCGCAGTACGATGGTCTGGAGAAGATCTACGAGACGTACAAGGACAAGGGCTTCGTGGTGCTCGGCTTTCCTTCCAACGACTTCGGCGGACAGGAGCCCGGATCGGCGGCAGAGATCGCGACCTTCTGCACCACGCGCTTTCACGTGAAGTTTCCCCTGTTCGAGAAGGTGAAGACGAAAGGGGAAGGGCAATCGCCGGTCTACGCGCTGCTCGGGAAGGCCGGGGGCGAGCCCAAGTGGAACTTCCACAAATACCTCGTGGGTCGTGACGGACAGTTGGTCGAGGCCTTCCCCAGCAAGGTCGACCCCGCCGCCCCGCAGCTGACGGCCGCGATCGAGGCGGCGCTGGCGAAGCCCGCCCCCTCTCGGTGAACCGCGCGCGCGCAGGGTGACGAGGTGGATGGGTTTGCAATTTAGAATTATTCTTAGTAAATACCCGTTCCATGTTTGATCCCCGCGCCGCGATGACTGGGGGGCAGCAACACGTTCAGCGCCTGCTACACCGGGTGAAGGCCGCGGGGCTGAAGATGACGCCCCAGCGGATCGCGATTGTCCGCGAGGTGGCGGCCGATGAGACCCACCCGTCGGCGCAAGAGCTGTTCGACCGGCTGCGTCTCCAGCTCCCGAACATGTCCTTCGCCACGGTGTACAACACGCTCGCGTCGCTGTGTGCAGCCGGCCTGGGCGCCTCGCTGTCGCTAACGCCGGGCTCGGCGCGGTTCGATCCCAACATGCACCCGCACAGCCACACCGTCTGTGATCGGTGCGGCGCGGTTCGGGACGTGCCGGACCTGACCTCGGTGCGCTCCGCGCAGCGACCCAAGCCCGCTCGGTCGAAGGCGGCGCCGGGGTTCGAGGTGCGCGTGGTAGAGAGAATCTTTCGGGGCGTTTGCCTCGATTGCGCCGGTTCCCCCGCGCCACGGGGGCTCGGCACCAACCAAGACGGTCGTCACGGGCCCCGCCACCCAGAGCGGCGGACCCACCGTCATTCACCCAAGGGAAAGGAACATCGATCATGAGCACGAAGAGCCTGAACGGAACGAAGACCCATCAGAACCTGAAGGACGCCTTCGCTGGCGAGTCGCAGGCGAACCGCCGCTACCTGTACTTCGCGAAGGTCGCGGACATCGAGGGGTACCCGGAGGTCGCCGGCTTGTTCAAGGACACCGCCGACGGCGAGACCGGGCACGCGCATGGGCACCTCGACTACCTGAAGCAGGTGGGCGATCCCGCCACCGGCCTCCCGATCGGGAACACCCTGAAGAACCTGAAGTCGGCGGTGGCCGGCGAGACGCACGAGTACGAGACCATGTATCCGGGGTTCTCGAAGGTCGCCCGCGACGAGGGCTTCGACGACGTCGCCGAGTGGTTCGAGACCCTGGCCAAGGCCGAGAAGTCCCACGCGGGCCGCTTCGCCAAGGCCGCTCAGGGGCTGGACTAGATGCGATCCGCCGAGGGCCGGCAGGCTAACCGGAAAAGGACCCTGGGAGGGTCCTTCAGATCCCCCGCGGGACGGCGCGAGCGAGCAGAGCTCGCACGCGCCAACGCGGCGTCGGAGTCGTCCGGTCTTCGGCGCGTGTAGACACGTATGTCGGTCATTTCCAGGCGTCCTGCGGCCTCTCCTGCCGCGAGCCCAGACGACCCTCGGTACTGGAACGCCTCGGATCTCGAGGCCGAGGCGCGGCGGCTGTTCCAGATCTGCCACGAGTGCCGGATGTGCGTGGGATACTGCGGCTCGTTCCCGGCGGTGCTCTCCGCGGTCGATCGGGACATCGAGAGCAACCGGGCGGAGGGCGCCGAGAAGACGACGCCGGCGGACCTCCGCTTGGCGAGCGATCTGTGCTGGCAATGCAAGCTCTGCTACATCAAGTGCCCCTACACCGCAGACGAGGGCGCGGCCGAGCTGGTCGACTTTCCGCGGTTGATGGCGCGCGAAAAGGCTCAGCGCGCCCGGAGCGAAGGCGTGCCTCTGGTCGATCAACTGCTCGGCGAGCCAGGCGTCATAGGAAAGCTGGGCGGCGGCTTCCGTGCGCCGGTGAGCAACCTGGTGGGGGCGAACCGGCTGGCTCGGAAGGTCCAGGAGCTGACGACGGGCATCTCCGCGGAGTTCCCGCTGCCGCGCTTCGAGGCGCAGTCTTTCCCCACGTGGTTGGAGCGCCATCGGCCAGCCGGCGACGCGGGGCGTGCGGGCGAGGTGGTCATCTTCTCGACCTGCACGGGCGATTACAACGAGACGAGCGTTCCCAAGGCTGCCGTGCGGGTGCTCGAGCACCAGGGCTATCGCGTGGTGCGCCCCGACGGCGAGGTGTGCTGCGGCATGCCCAACCTCGACGGCGGTGACGTGGTCGCCATGCGGGCGAAGGTGGAGGCGAACGTGGCGCTGCTTTGGCCCCTCGTGCGGCAGGGGAGGACGATCGTCGTTCCGGCCCCCACGTGCGGTTACACCATCAAGAAGGAATGGCCGGTCTACAGCGATCGCCCCGAGACGCGCGCGGTGGCGGCGGCGACGGTTGACTTGATGGAGTTTCTGGACGGACTGCGCAAGAGCAAGGCGCTGAACAAGGACTTCAAGAATCCCCTGGGGAACGTCACCTACCACGCCGCGTGCCACCTGCGTGCGCAGAAGATCGCCTACCCGGGATTGCGGGTCTTGTCCCAGGTCCCCGACACCGAGGTGCGTGTGGTCGAGCAGTGCTCCGCCGTCGATGGGACGTGGGGCATGAAGGCCGCCAACTACGAGATGGGGAGAAGGTACGCGCAGAAGTTGGTCAGCGAGGTGAACCGGTCGCCAGAGGCGCTGGTGGTCACCGACTGCTCGCTGTCGGCGCTGAGGCTTCGCAAGGAGACGACCGCGCCCGGGGCGTCGAGGTCGACGACGGTCCTTCACCCGGTCGAGGCGCTGGCGCGCGCGTACGGCCTCGAAGGAGATGCGCCGTGAAGAAGGTCGCGCGCGGGGACTTGCTGGAGCTGGCTGAGTACGAACAGATCAGGCCACACTTTCGCGCCCGGGTCATCGAGGAGAAGAAGCGGCGGCGCTTCCAGCCAACCTCGGAGCTGTCGGTGTTGTTCGAGAACACCGACACCGTGCTGTTCCAGATCCAGGAGATGCTGCGGACGGAGCGCATCACCGCGGAGTCGGGGATCGCGCACGAGATCGAGACCTACAACGAGCTGGTGCCCGCGGACGACGAATTGTCGCTCACCATGTTCATCGAGATCCCCGACCGCGAGACGCGCGACCGCCGGCTCATCGAGCTCGCGGGATTGGAGAACGCCGTAGCGCTGGAGTGCGCGGGCCAGGTGTTTCCGGCGCGGAGCGAGACCCGAGGCGTTCTCGAGGGCTCGACCACCGCCGTCCACTACATGAAGATCCCCCTCGGCGAGGCGGGCGTGGCGGCCGTCGCGCGCGCCGTCAACGACCCGGCGATACCGCTGTATTTTCTGGTTCGCCATCCTGCGCTCGCAGTTCGCGCGCCATTGCCTGCGTACCTCGTTCAGTCCCTGGGACGCGACATGGCCGTCGGACGCGGTTAGGACCGAGGACGGTCGCTCTGGAGGCCTCGGACCTCATGATTGGTCACATCTCCGCTTCTTGGTTCTAAGCGGGGCGGCGTTGCGCTCGCTGCGCGGGTCCTGCCGCTGCGGGACTCCTCCCCGCTGGGCCCGTCTGTCGGGGAGCCCAGGCCATCCGAGCGGGGACTTGCTTGGCGCACACTCGATCGGCAAGTGACACTTGCCAGCCCCGACAGCCGAGCCCATCGGGTCCCCTCCCTCCGCGTCACCCGCTCCGCTCGCTCCACGCCTTCCGACAATGAGGGTGGCGGAATTTCAGCGAGCGAACGGAGGGAGTCAAGCGCGGGACCGAGAGCGCCCCGCATTGTCACCAATCACGAAGCCGGAGGCCTGAGGCCCTCGCCGAATGACTAGCGCGTCGCGAGAAATGAACCGTGCGCTGGGAGCGACGAAACGCGTCCGCTCCAAAGCATTGTCAAGGTCGTGTCCGAGGTCGACCGAATTAACGGAAGACTTACGTTCGCGAAACATGTTGTTCATCTCGGATA
>CAYUFS010000065.1:0-27868 GCA_964443975.1 uncultured Myxococcales bacterium
GACGCCACCGACAAGTGCCCCAACGAGGCCGAGGACAAGGACGGCTTCCAGGACGAGGACGGCTGCCCCGATCTCGACAACGACGCCGATGGCATCCCCGACGCCACCGACAAGTGCCCCAACCAGGCCGAGGACAAGGACGGCTTCCAGGACGAGGACGGCTGCCCCGATCTCGACAACGACGCCGACGGCGTCCCCGACGCCACCGACAAGTGCCCCAACGAGAAGGAGACGCTGAACGGCTATCAGGATCAGGACGGCTGCCCCGACGAGCTCCCGGCGGCCGTGAAGAAGTTCACGGGCGTCATCAAGGGCATCAACTTCAAGGTGAAGTCGGCGGACATCCAGAAGTCCTCGTTCAAGGTGCTGAACGACGCCGTGAAGGTGATGAAGGAGTACCCCGACCTGCGCATCGAGATCGCCGGACACACGTCGAGCGAGGGCGTGGCCGCGAAGAACCTGAAGCTGTCGCAGGATCGGGCTGCCTCGGTCAAGACCTACTTCGTCGCGCAGGGGATCCCGGAGAGCCGCATCACCACCATCGGCTACGGCTCCGACAAGCCCATCGCGCTCAACAGCACGCCGAGGGGGCGCGAGAAGAACCGGCGCATCGAGTTCCGTTTGCTCACCGACACGGGCGCGGCGCCGACCGGGGCGCCGGGCGGCGCGGCGCCGGCCGCCAAATCAGGGCCGGTGACCAAGGCGCCGGCCGAGCCTCCGATCAAGCTCCCGCCGGCGGGCGAGCCGATGCCTGCAATGCCCGGGAAATAGTCGCGTTGGTTGGTGGGGGATTTCGAAGGACCCTCTTCAGGGGTCCTTGGACCGATGCGGGCCCGTTCAGCCCGGAGAGTGCGCCGTCATGATCAGGCCGCCGACGGTGCCGATGACGACGAGCCCGATCGCCACGCTGCAGGCGACGATCCCCCGGCGGCGCGTATACCAGCGCGCCCGCGCGGCGTGGATGCGGCGGTCGATGAAGCGGTAGTGCGCGAAGGCGATGGCGAGCGCGACGCCGAGCGCCAAGCACGACGTCACGAAAGGTCCCTGGTGGAGGACCCGGGCGACCTGCTTGCGGGTGAACAACCCGAGCCAGTGATTCAGATAGAATGGATAGGACATTCCCCCCAGGATTGTCCCGATCGGACGGGTGGGTCCGGGTCTCGCGGTGAGAGCGACCACCGCCACGGCCGCCGGTCCGACGGCGAGCGTGTACGAGTCCGGCCACCACCATGAAAGCAGCGCCAAGACGACCAAGACCAGGCAGGCGGCGACCACGCCCAGCGGCGCGAGAAACCAGTCGCCAAACCGCCGCCGGCTGAGCGCAAGCAGCACGCCTAGGGACACGGAGGAAAAGTCGTGGGGCCTGACAATGTTGACGAGGACCAGCCCGACCAGGATTGGCACGCGCAGCCTCCGCACGAACAAGAGCACGAAGGGCGCCACCAGATAGAATTGCTCCTCGACGCAGATGGACCAGAAGTGATTCGCGCTGCCTTGCAACGGCATCCGATCGCGAAACGTCGCGAGCTGCGACGTGCCGAAGACGTTGTAGACGAAGGTCGCCTTGTAGAAGAAGAACTCCCAGAGCTTGGGATCGTGCAGATTCTGGCGGAGGGCGGTGCCCACGAACACGACGAAGATGGCGACCGCATACGGCACCCAGATCCGCGTGCAGCGGTTGAAGTAGAAGCGCGGCAGATCCTTAGGCGCCGTGCGCAGGAGGATTCCGCCGATCAGGAAGCCGCTCAGCGCGAAGAAGATCTGGACGCAGGCGGCGCCGAGCTTTGCCGGAAACAACCCCGCCCGATCCGCGTGGGCCATGAAGACCCCCACGGCGAGCACAATCCGAAGGTAGTCGAAGAGGTAGAATCGATCCGGCGCGCCTCCGGGCTCTCTCCCTGTGTCGGCTTCGATCATGTGGCGCGTGTCGCGGGGCGCGCCCTCGCATCAACCGGCCCCCGATCCGAAGGGCACCGGAAGCATAAGGGCTCGCGTCCCCCCCTTATCGAAGTCAGAGCCTGCATGATTCGCTCGAGCCGCGACAGTGTACATGAAATCGCGGGGCGAGCGGCTCGCGGTCATGGGCCAGCTTTGCTCGGGGGTCGTCCCGCGCGGGATCCAAACCGACCCTGTCTGGTCAGGGTCCCCTTCTTACTGCACCGCGGCCGAACGTGATGCTATTTCGGCCGCGGTGCACTAGTAACTGTCGACCAGCGACACGGCGTGGAGCGCCTTGCGGACGGCGTCGGCGGTCGCGGGGGTGCGCGGGCGGAAGATGACCGTGGCGGTCTCGCCCGGGAACAGATCGAAGTCGTTGTCCTCGAAGAAACCGTCCACGCCTACGGCCCCCATCGGCCCGGTCGTGGACAGGACCACGTCGCGCGCGAAGCGACGCGCGAGGAGCCGCACGGCGTACGTGCCGTCGTCGCGCGGCTCGAGGTCCAGGTGCAGCTCGGGGGCGGGCAGCTCGAGGTCCTTCGCCTTCACGAACAGCAGCGTGTTCCGGCTGAGGCGCTTGCCCGCCTCCGTGAGCTCCGCGACCAGCACCACGCGCCTCGGCTCCGCCGCGCCCAGCAGCTCTCGCCGGGGAATCGACGCCAGCAGGTGGCTGGCGTTCGGCGGCAGCCGCGCGTCCTGATCGCGCCGCCAGAGCTCGCGCCCGTCGAAGTCGAGCAGCCGCAACGACAGGCGCGCCGCCGCCTGCGTGCGCCGGTCGGAGATGCCCCACACCTTCACGGCGCCGCCCTCCTCGACGGGGCTCACCAGCACCGGCTCGAAGAAGCGCCGTGCCGCGTAGTGCAGCGCCTTCCAGCGTCCGAAGTAGTCGATGCCCGACCACGACGCCACCGGCCAGCAGTCGTCGAGCTGCCAGTACAGGCTGCCCCAGTTGTGGCCCATCTGGCGGCGGTGCGCCTCGGCGGCGAACTTGATGACGGTGGCTTGCACCAGCTGACCGACGTACAGGAACGACGCGAAGTCCTTCGGCTGCCGAAAATCGCGGCGCAGGTAGGTGTTGATGAGCTGGTTGCCGCGCGGGTGGCGCTGGTGGCTGGACATCACCGCGCCGCCGATGTCCCAGTCGCCGGGCGCCGAGTAGCGCGCGACGGTGGACAGCTCGGGGAACGACTGGAAGCCGTACTCGCTCATGAACCGCGAGGTGTTCTCCGCGTACTTCGTGTACGGCTCCTCGGCGTGCCACACGCCCCAGTAGTGCATGTCGCCCCACCCGAGCTTGCCGGCGGGCACGTCGTCCTCGTTCGCGCTCGGCGTGCTGCGCGTGTAGAAGCGCCCCGGATCCTCCGCCGCGACGATCGCCGGCAACATCACGTGGAACAGCTGCTTGTAGTCGCTCCACAGCTTGTCCTGCACCTTGCGCGACAGGCCGAACTTCCACGCCCACCCCCACCCCTGCCACGCCGCCTCGATCTCGTTGTTGCCGGCCCACAGCGCGAGGCTGGGGTGGTTGCGCAGGCGGCGCACGTTCTCGATCGCCTCGCGGCGCACGTTCTCGACGAACGCGGCGTCGCCCGGATACATGCTGCACGCGAACATGAAGTCCTGCCACACCACCAGGCCGAGCTCGTCGCACAGGTCGTAGAACCGATCGTCCTCGTAGACGCCGCCGCCCCACACGCGGATCATGTTCATGTGGGCCGCCGCCGCGCTCCCCAGGAGCGCGCGGTAGCGCTCCTCCGAGACGCGCGGCAGGAAGCTGTCGGCGGGCACCCAGTTCGCGCCCTTCATGAACACGGGCGCGCCGTTCACCTTGATGGTGAAGCTCTTCCCGGGCTTGCCTCCGTCGTCGTCGCGCTGGTGCACGACCTCGATGGTCCGCAGGCCGATGCGGGTGCGGCGGACGCCCCGCGCGGCGCCGTCCCACACGAGGCGGGTCTCGAGCGTGTAGCGCCGCTGCGCGCCGAGGCCGTTCGGCCACCACCGCTCGGGCCTGTCGATGCGCACCGGAATGGACACGTCGTTGAAGCCCGGTTTCAGAGCGACGTCCACGGTCGCGGCGCCGCCGTCGCCGACGGCTCCGCCCTGGTGCTGGGCCTCTTCCGGCAGCGTCACCTGTAAGCGGGCGCTTCCGGCGCGCGCCACCTGCACGCGCGCCTTGACGGTCAACCGGGCGACGCTCGCGTCCAGGTGATCCTGGAAGACCTGGACGTCGTCGAGGCGCGCGCCGCTCCACGCCTCGAGCGCCACCGGGCGCCAGATGCCGCTCGTGACGAAGCGCGGGCCCCAGTCCCATCCGTAGTGATAGGGCGCCTTGCGGGTGAACATGCTCACCATCTCGTGCGCCTGATCGTTCACCGCCGGCAGCCGGTAACCGAGGTGGTCGTAGCTCGACTTCACGTGCGAGATCGGGGAACGAAACCGCACGACGAGGACGTTGTCACCGGCGGCGAGCTGGCTCCTCACGTCGACGCGCCAGGTGCGAAACATGTTCGTCGCCCACAGCACCGAGACGCCGTTCACGAACACCTCGGCGTAGGTGTCGAGCCCCTCAAACACCAGCTCGACGTGGTCATGCGCGCGGACGTCGTGGTCGACCTGGAAGGTCGTACGGTACTCCCAGCCCTCCTTCTCGATCCACTGCTGGTCCTTCTCGTTCAGGCGATAGAAGGGGTCGCCGATCTTGCCGTTCGCGGCGAGATCCGTATGCACGCACCCGGGCACCGTCGCGGGGAGCCACGCCTCGGCCGCGGCCGGACCCGCCTGCACGCGCCGGAAGGTCCATGGCCCCCCGAGGGAACGCCTGACGGGCGCGGCCGTGACGTCGCTGTCCGCTCCCCCGGCGCCTGGCTCGCCGCCGATGCCGGAGGCGGCGCTCGCCGGCGTCGCCGCGCCCGCGGCGGGCCCGCCGAACGACGCCACCCCGACCGTCACCGCCAACCCCGCCAGCCCCGAGAGGATCGCCACGCGACGTCGCACGATGGCGACGGACATACCACGAACCCGCCTGTCTCCGGGGCCTCGAGCTCGCGGCCGGTCGGCGGGCGCGCCGCCGTCACCAGGCGTAGGCCTCCGGCGCCGGTCCGCCCGGTCCCGGGAAGATGGCGTCGAGGCGCGCGAGCGCGGCCGCGTCCAGCTTCACGTCGAGCGCGCCGACGGCCCCGTCGAGCTGCGCGCGCGTGCGCGGGCCGACGATGGGCGCGGTGACGGTGGGGTTTCCCAGCAACCACGCGAGCGCGACGTCGGCCGGCTCCTGGCCGCGCTCCGCGCAGAACGCCTCGAACAGCGCCAGCCGATCGCGGTGGCGAACGATCAGGTCCTGTCCCCAGCGGCCCTCCCGGCGGCCGGTGGGGCCGGACCTGCGGCCCGCGCCCGCGAGCGCGCCGCCCGCCAGGGGGGCCCACGGGATCAGCCCGAGGCCGTAGCCCTGACACGCGGGCGCGACCTCGAGCTCGACGGTGCGCTCGAGCAGGTTGTAGCGGCTCTGCTCGGACACGAGGCCGAGGAAGTTGCGGCGCGCCGCGGCCTCGTTCGCGCGCGCGATGTGCCAGCCGGCGAAGTTCGACGAGCCGACGTAGATGACCTTGCCCTGCTGCACCAGCAGCTCCATCGCCTGCCAGATCTCGTCCCAGGGCGCGTCCCTATCCACGTGGTGCATCTGGTACAGATCCAGGTGGTCGGTGCCGAGCCGCCGCAGGCTGCCCTCGCACGCCGCGCGGATGTGCAGCGCCGACAGCCGCGATTCGTTCGGCCAGTCGCCCATCGGGCTGTAGACCTTCGTCGCAAGCACGACCTTCTCGCGCCGCCCACCGCCCTGCGCCAGCCAGCGTCCGATGATCTGCTCGGTCACGCCCTCGCCCTTCTTCCAGCCGTACTCGTTCGCGGTGTCGAGGAAGTTGATCCCCAGATCCAGCGCGCGATCCATGATGCCGAACGCGTCGGCCTCCGCGGTCTCCGGGCCGAAGTTCATCGTTCCGAGGCACAGCCGGCTGACGCGCAGCCCGGTTCGCCCGAGTCGGGTGTATTGCATTCTCGCAGCTTAGTACAGCGCCCCGTACGCGGTCAGTCGATGGACAGGAAGCGATCGTCCTCGAAGCGCGCGATGAACAGCTCGCCGTTGCCGAGCGGGGCCGGCACGCGCCCCGTCACGGCGTGGATGAACGAGCGGATCGCGCCCCCGTGCGACACGACCAGGATGCCGCTGCCCTCGGGCGCCTCGCGGGCGATGTCGGTCAGCGCCGCCAGCATGCGCGACACGACCTCGGGCTGTGGCTCCGCGTCGGGCGGCGTGGACCGCCTGTCGGCGACGTACCGCGCCCACGCCTCTGGGTGCAGGCGCTCGCATTCTTGCCGCGTCAGTCCCTCGAAGCAGCCAAACCCCCGCTCGCGGAGCCGGGCGTCGAGCCTCACCAGCAGCGGCGCGGGGCCGAGCGCGGCGGCGACGATCTCCGCGGTCTCTCGCGCGCGAGAGAGATCGCTCGCGTGGATGCGGGTGATACCGCGATCGCGCAGGCGCTCCTTCAGCTCGTGCGCTTGCGCCCGCCCCGCGTCGGACAGGGGAATGTCCGTCTTCCCCTGCCACCGCCCCACCCGATTCCATTCGGTCTCGCCGTGCCTCACCAGGTGAACCAGCCGGGCCACGTTCACAGCTCCACGATGGTCACGCCGTCGCCGCCCTGGCCTTTGCCGCCGGGCGCCCAGCGGCGCACGTACGACGACGCGGCCAGGTACTCGCGGACGATCTTCTTCAACGCGCCGGTGCCGTGGCCGTGCAAGATGAAGACGGGGGACCGATCCGCGAGCGCGGCGCGATCGAGGTAGGCCTCGACGGCGTCGCGGACCTCGTCGGCGCGCTGGCCGCGCAGGTCGAGGGTGTTCGCAGACGACGGGACCGCCCAGCCCAGGCTGTCGTCGGCGGTGGCGGGTGACGCGATGGCGTCGCCGGCCAACGCCGCCGCGCGGGCCTGGGCGCGGCGCACGTCCTTGCGTACTGCGGGCGCCGCGGCGGCGGCCGTCGGCTGCGCGAACGCGGACGTCGCCAGCTCGCTGACGTGGACGCCTACGGTGACCTTGCCCATCGTGACCTTCAGACGCCCGCGCTCGTCGGGAAGCTGCGCGACGATCGCCTCGGTGCCGAGCGCGCTGACGCGAACCCGCGCCCCGACCTTCAACGCGGCGGGGGGCGCCGCCGCGGGGGTCGGGGGCTTCGGCAGCTCGCGCAGGGCGGCCTCGGCCGTGTTCGCCAGGGCGGCGCGCGCCTCCTCGGCGGCGCGCGCCGAGCCCGCCTCCTGGGCCTGGCGCACGATCGCCCGGATCGCCTCGCGCGCCTCGCGCACGGCCGCCTCGATCGCCGCCCGCGAGTGCACCGCCAGCTCGTGCTCGCGGCGCTGCAACGCCTCGCGGGCGCTGCGCTGATCGTGGGTGCTGGCCTCGAGCTCGATGCGCGCCTGGGCCAGGCGAGCGGTCTCCTCGCCGAGCGCCGCCTCGCGCGCCTCCAGCGTCGCGATGACGTCCTCGAGCGCCGCGGTGGTGCCGCCGGCCAGCTCCTTCGCGCGCGCGAGCACGTCGACCGGCAGGCCCATGCGCGCGGCCACGTCGAAGGCATACGATCGCCCGGGCGTCCCCACCCGCACGCGAAACGTGGGCGTCAGCTTCGCGAGGTCGTACTCCATCCCGGCGTTGCGGAATCGCGCGTCGGTCTCGGGCAGCGCCTTCAAGGCGTCCGCGTGGGTCGTGGCCACCACCAGCGCGCCGTCGCCGAGGGCCGCGAGCGCCTCCAGCGTCGCACGCGCCAGCGCCGCGCCTTGCTCGGGGTTCGTACCCGCCATCAGCTCGTCGAGCAGCACCAGCACCCGCCGATGCTTCGCGCCGCCGGTCGCCGCGCGCAGGATGGACGCCAGGTTGGCCAGATGCGCCGAGAACGTCGACAGGTCGCCCATGACCGACTGGCGGTCCCCGATGTCGGGCAGCACGTCGTGAAAGAAGCCGATGCGACTTCCAGGCGCCGCGGGCAGCAGCAGGCCCGCGCGAACCATCAGCGCCGCGAGGCCGATGGTCTTCAACATCACCGTCTTTCCGCCCGCGTTGGGTCCGCTGACGATCAACACCCGCGCGGCGTCGCCGCCGAGGAGGATGTCGTTGGGGACGACCCGAAAGTGCTCCTGCTGCGCGCGCAGCATCAACAATGGGTGCCGGGCCTCGCGCAGATCCACGAACGTGTCGTCGACCAGCACGCCCGGGCTCCCGCCGTAGCCGACGCCCAGCCGCGCCTTCGCCGACACAACGTCGAGGCTCGCCAGGATCTCGAGGTTCGCGCGCAACGCGGGGGCCGCCTCCGCCACGTCGCGCGACAGAGCCTCCAGGATGCGGCGGATCTCGTGCTGGATCTCCAGGTCCGCCACCTTCAGCCGGTTGTTCAGCTCGACGATCGCGACGGGCTCGACGAACACGGTCTCGCCGGTGCGCGAGCTGTCGTGGACGATGCCGAGGCCCATGGCCTTCGCCGAGGCCTTCAAGGGCAGCACGTACCGATCCTGGCGCACCGTCCAGAACTGGTCCTGCATCACCGGGGCGTGGGTCTCGTCGCGCATCAGGCGCTCGATGTCGGTGCGCACCCGGGCGGCGATCGTCTCGCGCTCGCGGCGCCGGCGGGCGAGCTCGGGGGACGCTTCGTCGCGGATCTCGCCGGCGGCGTCGAACGTGGCGCGAATCGTTCGCGCCACCTCTCTGCACGGCTCGAGGCGCGACGCGGACGCCGCCAGCGTCGGCGTCGCCGGCCGGCGCCGCGCGTCCGCGGCCCTGTCGGTGACCTCGTCCTCGGAGGCCTCGCCGGCCCCCACGCAGAAGAACCGGCGCGCCTCGTCGGCGATCTCACAAAGGAGCGCCACCGGCCGCAGCTCGTCGGGCCCGAGCAGCTGCGCCATCTCCGCCGCGTCGAGGAACGCGCGGATGTCGTCGAACCCCAGCGCCGGCAGGTCGATGCCCCGCCCGAGCACCGCCGCGGCCTCCTCCACCTCGGTCCCGAGCGCGTGCGCCTCGGCCAGCGTGGCTGCCAGTCGCCGCGGATCCCCGAGCGTCTCACAGCGCTCCCGGCCGAGCGGGGACCGCGCCAGCGCGGCCAACCGGCCCACGAGCTCGGGCCAATCGAGCGACGACAAGCGTGCGGCGGCGGCCGCCCCTTCGACCTCGGTCAAGCGAGGAGGCTCTTCACGTGCGCGTGAAACCCGACCGCCGTGTGGAAGCTGAAGGCGAACCGCCCTATCGCGAGCGCCGTCCCGTCCTTCAACGTGGCCGGCTCACCCGGGACGAGGCGCTGGCCCCCCACGAGGGTCCCGTTCGTCGAGCCGCAATCGGTGACCTTGATCCCGTCGGCCTCGAAGTCGAAGTAGCAGTGCCGCTTGGAGATCGAATATTCGGGGATGGCCACGTCCGCGTCCCCCGAGCGCCCGAGCACGATGGGCCCGCGCGGCGCGTGCGGCGCCTTGGCGACGGCGAACACCCGATTCACGAGCGCCATGTGCGTGACGTCTCCGGACGGCGTCGCCACCATCGTGATGCCGCTGAACGCCTTCCCTTCGGTGAGCTCCGCGGCCTTTCCGAGCACGATCAGCATGGGTGTCCGATACTGGCGCTTCCAGACCGTGTCACCGAGCTTGCGAAGCTCGTCGCAGAAATCCTTCACGTAGCCGGCGGCCATCTCTTCCGTCACTATACCGGCTTCGCCACCCCAAGGGGCCTCGGAAGGCGTTTGCTCAGTGCTCCTGGTCGGTGCCTCGTTCATGGTCATGCCCGTGGTCGTGGCCCTCGTGCCCGTGGTCGTGGCCTTCGTGCCCGTGGTCGTGGTCGTGGCCTTCGTGCTCGGCGTCGGCGGCGATCTGCTTGCGCACCTCCTCCATGTCCAGCGCCTTGACCTTCGCCATCAGCTCGTCGAGCGAAGCCGCCGGCACCATCCCCGGACGCGCGAACACCAGCACCTGATCGCGGAACACCATCAATGTCGGAATCGACTGGATGCCAAAGGTCCCCGCCAGCTCCGGTTGCTCCTCGGTGTTGATCTTCCCGAACGTCGCGTCCGGATACCGTTCGGCCGCGTCCTCGTAGATCGGCGCGAACGCTCGGCACGGGCCACACCACGGCGCCCACCAATCTATGACGAGAATCCCGGGCTTCTCCACCTGCTGCTCGAAGTTGTCACCGGTCAGCTCGACGATCGCCATGGCACCCTCCGCCTCCCAGTATGAGCTACGCTAGCGACGTGGTCGAGGTCAGCGCGCTCTCCAAAACCTATCGCGTCCACCGCCGCCCGCCGGGTGTCTGGGCAGCCTTGCGCTCGGTCTTGCGACGCAAGACGGACCCCGTGCACGCCGTCGCAGAGCTCTCGTTCCGCATCGCGCCAGGCGAGCGGGTCGGCTTCCTCGGGCCCAACGGCGCCGGCAAGACCACGACCCTCAAGATCCTGTCGGGGCTGCTGCACCCGACGTCGGGCACCGTGCGCGTCGGCGGCTTCGTGCCCTTCGACCGCGCCCCCGACTTCCTGAAACAGATCACGCTGGTCATGGGACAGAAGCAGCAGCTCCTGTGGGATCTGCCGCCCTCCGAGACCTACGCGATGAACCGCGCCATCTACGAGGTGCCGAAGGCCCAGGCGGACGACACCATCCGCGAGCTGACCGCGCTCCTCGACGTCGGCGATCTGGTGCAGAAGCCCACGCGGCAACTGTCGCTCGGCGAACGGATGAAGTGCGAGCTGATCGCGGCGCTGCTGCACCGGCCGCGCGTGCTGTTCCTCGACGAGCCGACGATCGGCCTCGACGTGTCGATGCAGGCGAAGATGCGGGAGTTCATCCGCACCTACAACGAGAAATACGGCGCCGCCGTCATCCTGACCAGCCACTACATGGACGACGTCACGGCGCTGTGCCCGCGGGTCATCGTCATCGATCACGGGCGGCTGATCTACGACGGCGACCTCAAGGCGCTGGTGCGTCGCATCCGGCCGGACAAGCGCCTGACGCTGCGGCTGTCGTCCGCCGTCGAACGCGCGGTGCTCGAGAAGCTCGGGACCGTGGTGTCGCACGACGAGGCGCAGGCGGTGCTGTCCGTCGCGCCGGCGTTGCTGAACGCCACCGTGCAGGCGGCGCTGTCGACGCTGCCGGTCGCTGACCTGTCAGTCGAGGATCCCCCGCTCGAGGAGGTCATGCGCGAGCTGTTCCGCGGCTCGGCCGCCGGCGGCGGCGACGCCCCGCCGGGCACGACGGCCGCGCCGGACCCGTCGCCATCGACGGTGGCGGGAGACGCCGCGTGAGCCTTTCCCCCACTGCGGCCGCGGTGCCCGCCGCCGCCCGTCCCGACTCGTTCCTCGGTGCGCTACGACGGGCCCTGCACGCGTACCCGACGTTGCTCCGCGTGGGGCTGTCCGAGGTGGTCGCCTACCGCGCCGAGTTCATCGTGTGGATCCTGACCACGAACATGCCGTTCGTCATGCTGGCGATCTGGCACGCGGTCGCCGCGGAGGGCGTCGTGGGGCGCTTCGGTCGCGCCGACTTCGTGGCGTACTACCTGGGGGGCTGGATCATCCGCCTGCTGACCAGCACCTGGTTGGTGTGGGAGTTGAGCATGGAGATCCGCGGCGGCACGCTGTCGGCGCGCCTGCTGCGGCCGCTGCACCCGCTGTTCGCCCTGTCCGCCGAGCACCTGGCCGCGCTGCCGATGCGGGCGCTGGTGGTCACCCCGGTGGCGGCGGCGATGTTCGCGCTGGCGGGTGACAAGCTGGCGCTGCGTGATCCCCGCGTGCTGGCCATCTTTGGGGCGTCGCTGGTCGGCGCCTGGCTGCTGATCTTCTTCACCATGGTGCTGCTCGGGTCGCTGGCGTTCTTCGTCGAGAGCGCGATCGGCATCTTCGAGATGTGGCTGGCGCTGCACGCGATCCTGTCGGGTTACCTCGTGCCGCTCGAGCTCTTGCCCCACTGGGTCGCGCGCGTGGCGCGGGTGTCTCCGTTCGATTCGATGCTGGCGTTTCCGCTCGAGACGCTGACCGGCAAGCGCGACCTGCACGCCGCGCTGGCTGGACTCGGCGTGCAGTGGCTGTACGTGGGCGTCATGGCGATCGCCGGTCTCACCGTGTGGCGGCGCGGGGTGCGGCGCTACGTCGCGTTCGGAGGATGAAGGCCTAGTGTCCTGTTCCAGAAATACGCCACACATGTCGCCGACGATCCTGGCTCGCCGCTGCGTTGTTCCTCCTCACAGTACCGACGGGTACGCCTCGTCGTCGCGCCTTGCGGCCAGCCAGGCTTGCCGACGACATATGCACCCTATTTCTGGGACAGGACACCAGTGAGCGTGATGACGCGCTACGCTCGCCTGCTCGCCGTGCAGCTTCGCATGTCGACGGTGACCGCGATGCAGTACCGGTCCGACTTCATCTTGCGCGGCGCGATGGCGCTGATGTGGCTCGGCGTCACGCTGGTGCCGCTCGTGAGCGTGTTCGAGCAGCGGGCCTCCGTGCGCGGGTGGACCTTCCCCGAGGCGCTGGTCGTCGTCGGCTGCTTCTCGCTGATGAAGGGCATCCTAGAGGGCGCGATCAGCCCCAGCCTGACCAGCGTGGTGGAGCACGTCCGCAAGGGCACGCTCGACTTCCTGCTGCTGAAGCCGGTCGACGCGCAGTTCCTGGTGTCGACGGCAAAGGTGGAGCCGTGGCGCGTGATGGACGTGGTGGGCGCCTGCGGCGTGTTCGTGTACGCGTTCCACCGGCTCGGGCGCGTGCCAGCGCCCGGCTCGATCCTGGTGGCCGGGGCGCTCCTGCTGGTCGGCGTGCTCGTCCTGTACGCGCTGTGGATCCTGATCGTCAGCGCGGCGTTCTGGGTCGTGAAGGTCGACAACCTGAGCTACCTGTTCGGCTCGCTGTTCGACGCCGGCCGCTGGCCCATCGCCGTGTTCCGCGGCGGCCTGTGGTTCGCGTTCACGTTCATCTTTCCCCTCGCCCTGATGACGAGCTACCCGGCAATGGCGCTGCTCGGCCGCTTGCGCCCGGCGACGGCGGTCGCCGCGCTCGGGGGCGGCCTCGCGTTCGCGTCGGTGGCGCGCCTCGTGTGGAAGCGAGCGCTCGGCTTCTACACGTCGGCGAGCTCTTGAGGGGCCAGAAGGAGTTACAAAAGATCACCCGAGGGTTCATGCGTTCTTGATTGTTTCGGAGGTACTGTGGCCCGAGAGGTACGCATGACTAGACTAGATGGGTCGAGAGTTACGGGGTGGATGCGGTTGGCGGCGGTTGGACTGGCCTGGGTTGGGTGCGCGACGTCAACGACGGCGACGCGATCTTCGCCGGCCGACGTTCGAGGCAGCGCGTCGGTCGGTGGTGGTGAGGCACGGCCGCTGGTGTCGGGACCGATGAGGCTCCTGCACATCAATTCCGATACGCGGGCGGCACCTACCTTGTCTCGCGTCTGGCAACGCGACCGCGCGATGGATTGCCGAGGCGGGACGCCGCTCGCCTGGGATGGACAGACCGAGGTCGAGATAGGGAAGGACGAGCTGGTGTGCGTGGCAGCCGCCCGCCCAGCGCGGATCTCCTGGCATGGCCGCACAGTTCAAAGCCAGTTCCCGTCCGCGCCGCAACAGGCCAGCCTGCGCTGAGCTCATCTTGCGACCAATGCCGGACCGCGCTCGCTAGTGCACCGCGGTCGAAATAGCGTCAACGCCACCGCGGATCGTCGGCCCAGCGTTGCGCCCATGTCGCGGACGGTACACCAGGCCGAGCACTGCCAGCAGCAACAGCGCGGCCGCCGCGTTCGACGAGCCGTCGCCTCCCACGCCGCAGCTGCAACCACCGCTGCCGCCGCCTGACTTTCCGGCGACGCCGGAGCCACCGCCGGCTGCGCCCCCGCCGTTGCCCGCCGCGCCGGTGATCGCGCCGCCGCCCAGGCCACCCGACGCCGCCGCGCCCGGAAATCCGCCGACGACACCGGCGATCGCCGGCTGGCCCTTGCCGCCCGCGCCGCCCCTACCAGCGAAGCCGGCCTGACCGCCCGCGCCACCGGAGCGCGAGCCGCCCATGCCGCCCATCGCGGTCGTGCCGCCCTGTCCGCCCCGCCCCGCCTCGCCACCCCCGGCCCCCCCGCCTCCGGCGCCGGCACCACCGCCGCCCTGACCTCCGCCGCTACCGATGCCGCCGCCCGCTCCCCCGCCCGCTCCCCCGTCCACTCCGCCATCCGCCCCGCCGACACCGCCGTCGGGCGCCGGCTCCATCCGCAAGGTGGTGCGGATGCCGAACGTGAAACCGTGCCAGGTCTCGGGGATGGGGACCGTCCAGGACAACGTCGAGAAGGTCCCGAGGAACTGAATCGTCCCGTGACCAGACGCGCCCTGAAGGACGTTGTTCGGGAGTTGCACGAGCGCGTTGGGGCCGCCGCCGAAGTATCCCTTGCCCTGGCTGACGATCGTGAAAGGCGAATCGAAGTCGTAGGTGATGGGCTGAGCGGCCGAGCCCAGGTCTACAATCGCGAGGATCGGGTCCTCGATGGGCTCCGACAGGGTCACGGTGTAGACCTCGCTCTTGCCGCCCGAGAGCTGGATGATGTCCGTCCCGGGGGGACCGTTCTGGACCTCGGGGCTGATGTAGGGGTCGATGGGGTTCCAGTAGTTCGTCCCCTGGCCGGCGGCCACCTGAGCCCCGTACAGGGTGGCGACGGGCACGCCGACCGGCAGCTGCGCCGCGAACGTCACCTTCACCGTCGATTGATCCGGGAGCGTGATCACACCGGCGGCGGTCCCGCGCGCGACGTCCGCCGACATCCAATCCACGTAGCTGTAGACGGCCGCCTGTGCGACGCCGGAGGCCACGCAAGCCAACGCGCACGCGCAACCCACGAGCCCAGCCGTCAGCGGTGACCGGGCACGACGCTTCGAATGGGCTGTCACGCCATCGACAATAGGCGGGCGAATCCGGACCGGTCAAGCGCGCGCACAATGCAAGGTTCATTCTGATTGATGCGCACCGCCCGCCCGCGCGGCCTCGCGAGGATTGCCAACTTTGTTTCCGATGTCGGACGAATCATCGCCGCGGCCCGAAAAACCGCGGTGTCCGCATCGTGCCTCGCCAGGAATGCGCTACCCTAGTCGGCATCGTGGATCTGGATTCTCCGGAAGAAGACATTCGTTTCGTCTGGATCGACCTGGAGATGACTGGGCTGAATCCCGACGTCGATCAGATCCTCGAGATCGCCGTCGTGGTGACGGGCGCCGACCTCGAGCCGCTCGGCGAGATCACGCGCGTCGTGCACCACGCCGAGGAGACGGTCCAGCGGATGAGCAAGGTCGTCCAGCGCATGCACTCGGCCAACGGACTCATCGATGACGTGCTGTCGTCGACGACCACCCTGCGCGAGGCGGAGCGAGCCGCGCTGGCCGTCATCGTCGAGCACTGCCTGCCGGGAGCGGGCTTCTTGTGCGGCAACAACGTGCACCACGACTGGCGGTTCCTGGCGCGCCACATGCCGCGCATCGAACAATACCTTCACTACCGGCAGGTCGACGTGGCGACCATAAAGGTGTTGGCGGAGGCGTGGGCGCCCGCGGTCGTCCCCGAGAAGGAGCCGTCGAATCACCGCGCGCTGGCTGACATCCGCGAGAGCATCGCCGAGCTCCGCTACTACTGCGAGCACGTCTTCCGCGGCAGCATGGCCACCGCCGTCCGCAAGTCGGGCAGGGGTTAGCTTTCCCCGCCCTACGGGGCCGGGACGGCGGCCGAGTCGGGATCGAAGCCGGCGCGCTGGTGAATGGGGGTGAGGTCGACCGCCTCGAACTGGCTGGTGCTCACCGACTGCACCTGGGAGAACGTGGCGTCGGCCCAGCCGGCGCTGGGCTCGCCGGTGACGTACATGTCCGAACCGCCGTCGGCGATGTACATCCCGTAGGTCTTCATGGCTTGCAAGATCGCGCGCGCCTGCGTGTTGTAGCTGGCGGGGATCTGGTAGGCGGCCTTCAGGCGGAAGAGCTGTCCCATCGGTGGAAGGTTCGTCGAGAGGGTGCCGTTGGTGGTGAAGTGGCGCGCCGGCCACACCGGCGCGTTGCGAATCTTGCTGGAGGTGATGGTGAAGCGAAGCGCGTGGTCGATGTGTCCCGCGGTCGCCTCGTCGGCGCGCAGCAGGAGCGGCAGGATTGGGAACCCTGCCGCGTCGGCGGAGGTCCACCCGTCCGTGCGCAGCTTGTTCGAGCGGAGATCGAACATCGCGGAGCCATAGATGTCCCAGCCGCCCCCGGCGTGGGGATACGCATGGTAGAGCTCGGACAGCACGCAGGTGTCGGCGTCGAGCAGGAGGATGTGGTGATCGCCGTAGGGCTGGGACGGATCGGTATCGACGCCGCCCTCGACGAGCGGCGCGGCCGGGATGGGAAAGACGGGGTTGGCGGCGGCCGCCGCGGTGCAGGGGCTGATCTCCGTGTGTTGCGCGGCGGAGGCCGCGTCGACGCAGTCGGATTCCGGACGTGGATCCCACGAGACGTCGGGATCAGCCGAGCTGAAATGCACCTGCGCCCACGCTTGCGTCTTTCCGTGAACGACGTTGTAGGGAATGCCGTAGTACGTGTCCACCATGGCGATGTCGGTCGATTGCCCGAGATCGAGGTGCAGGTTGTGTGTCCCGATGGTGGCCACGTAGGCCGCCGACTGTGGATCGACGGGAAGCGCGTCGATGGGGGTGTTGAAGATGTGGTTGCTCGGCAGGATGGAGCAGCCGCCAATGACAGGACCGGCGCCCGTGGCGCCCCCCGTGGCCGTGGCGCCGCCGCTGCCCGGGGCGCCGCCCGTCCCCGGGCCGGTACCACCGCCGCTGCCCACAGCCCCGCCGCTGGCCTGGTTGCCGCCGCTCCCGGTGCTACCGCCCGTCGTGTGTCCGCCGGTCGCTGACCCAGGTCCGACAGCGCCCCCGCCAGCGCCCTTGCCGCCGGTCGACGAAGCGTTTCCGCCCGTTCCCGTGTTGCCCCCGCCACCTCCGCACGACATGACGGAGACACCAACGACCACCGCCGACATCGCGACCGCGAAAGACGAAGCGCGTGGGCGCCAAGCGCGCAACTCAGGAATGTGGGTCATGACCAAGTCCTTCCGCTCGAGCCGACCGTGGGCGTGAGGGCGTGCACGGTCATCTTATCCGAGACGATCGCGGACAACCTGGCGACATCGTCGGGTCGGGGCGCGGGCTTGAACCGATTTGCGTCCTCGCGTTCGACTCGCCCTTTCGCGGCGCGCGGCGGGACCGTATTCTCGCAACGCCGCCCGACCGGGGCCGAAAACCTGATCCGTGACCGCCCAGAACATAGAGCACGAAGTCGACTCGCTCCGCGCCTCGCTGAGCGCGGGAGGCGCGGGGGATCCGCGGGTTCGCGCCGCCTGCGCGGCCGCACTCGACCGCCTGCGCGCGCTCTGGCGCGTCGAGCCCACCTCGTTCGACGCCGAGACGATGGTGACGTTGAAGGAGATCTCGCGGATCCTGAAGGGCACGGAGGGCGCCTCCGCGACTCTCGGCGGCGCGGGGACTCGCTCCCCGACGCCCCTGGCGCCGAGCGCGGCGCGCGACGCGCTCAAGGCCATCTTCGGCTACGACCGCTTCCGGCCTGGCCAGGAGGAGATCATCACGGCGGTGCTGGCGGGGCGCGACTGCCTCGGCGTCATGCCCACCGGCGCGGGCAAGTCGCTCACCTATCAGATCCCGGCCCGGCTGCTCGGCGGAACCACGCTGGTGGTGTCGCCGTTGATCGCGCTCATGAAGGATCAGGTCGATGCCATGCGCGAGGTGGGACTGCGCGCGACGTTCCTGAACTCCAGCCTGGCGCCGGACGAACGACGCGAGCGCCTGCAAGGCCTCTGGTCCGGTGCGTACGAGCTGGTGTACGCCGCCCCTGAGGGACTGGAGGCGGGGGTCGGCTCGGCGCTGGCGCGCACGCGGCTGTCGCTGATCGCCGTCGACGAGGCCCACTGCATCAGTAAATGGGGCCACGACTTCCGTCCGGCGTACCGCAACCTCGCCGGGATCAAGCGTCGCTTCGGCGGCGTCCCGGTGCTCGCGCTGACCGCGACCGCCACCCGCGAAGTCATGCGCGACATCGTCGATCAGCTGGCGATGACCGCGCCCGCCGAATACCGGGGCAGCTTCTTCCGGCCCAACCTGGCGCTCGCCGCCTACAAGAAAGGGACCGACGCCGACGGCGCCGGGGCGCTCAAGCTGACGGGGGGCGTGCGGGGCTCGATCCTGCGATTCATCCGCGCCCGCCCCGGCAAGAGCGGCATCGTCTACTGCCTTTCCCGGAAGAGCGCCGAGGGGACCGCGGCGTTCTTGCGCGACGAGGGCATCCACGCGGCCGCGTACCACGCCGGGCTGCCCGTCGACCAGCGAAGCCGCGCGCAGGACGCCTTCCGGCGCGACGACATCGACGTCATCGTGGCGACGGTCGCGTTCGGCATGGGCATCGACAAGCCTGACATCCGTTACGTCATCCACCGCGACATGCCGCGCTCGATTGAAAGCTACTACCAGGAGATCGGGCGCGCGGGCCGCGACGGTCTGCCGAGCGAGTGCGTGCTGTTCTATTCGTGGGCCGACGTGATGAGCTACGACCGCTTCGAGAGCGACGGCGCGGAGGACGTCCAGGAGCGCCAGCGCGACCAGGTGCGGGAGATGTTCCGCATGGCCGACAACCACGGGCGCTGTCGGCACCAGGCCGTGACCAGCTACCTCGGCGAGGGCATCGCGGCGTGCGGCACCTCGTGCGATGTCTGCAGCGGCGAGGACGTTCTGGCCGCGTGCGCGACCACGTCCCAGCGCCGGGCGCGCCGGCAGCGGGCGCCGCTGCCGGCGCCGAGCCCCGATCAGGCAGACGCCGCCGGCGCGCGCGGCGCTGGCAGGGCCCGCGGGCGAGGCGAACCCGACGGGTACACGAGTGAAGAAGGCGAGCTGTTTGCACGACTGCGCGAGCTGCGGCGCCGTCTGGCCACCGAGCGCGGCATCCCCGCCTACATGGTCTTCAGCGACGCCGTGCTGCTGGCGATGGCGGCAAATCGCCCGCGAACGGCCGACGCCGTCCTGGGGATCTCGGGAGTCGGGCCGAAGAAGCTGGCCCAGTACGGCGACGCGTTCCTGGCGGTGCTGAGGGGCGAAGCGGCGCCCGAATCCGCCGCGCTGGATTCGAGCGTCTGACGCGTCGCCACCAGCGCCACGAGCGTTGCGGACAAAATTGCCCGCGCGCGCTATGGTCGATCGGGCATGGACTTCGCGGAGATCAGCCTCTTCTCCCATCTCGTGTCGCGGCCCGAGTCGGATCTCGACCTCGCACGCGCCGCGCTACTCATCGCCGAGCCGGAATATCCAGGCCTCGATGTCGCGCGCTACGTGGAAGAGCTCGATCGTCTGGGCGCCGGCGCGGCGGCGCGGATCGCGGCGTCGCGACAGGCCACCCCCCTCGAGAGCGTGGTGCGCTACCTCTACGAGGAGATCGGCTTCCACGGCAACACGCTCGACTATTACGATCCGCGCAACAGCTTCCTCAACGAGGTGCTCGATCGCCGCACCGGCATCCCCATCAGCCTGGCGCTGGTGCTGACGGAGACGTGCCGCCGGGTCGGCATCGACGCGCGGGGCGTGTCCTTCCCCGGCCATTTCCTCGTGCGCGTGCAGGACGACAACGAGGACGTCATGTTCATCGATCCCTTCGATGGGCGGCTGCTCGACGACCATCAGATCGCCGAGTTGCACGAACGGGCGACGGGCGAGTCGGGCCCCGTCGATCCGGGGCTGCTGGATCCCGCGAGCAAGGGCCACGTCCTCATGCGGCTGCTCAACAACCTGCGGGCGATCTACGAGCGCACCGGCGATCAGAATCGCCTGTTGGGCGTGCTGGCGCGCATGCAGGTGCTGAGCCCCGACGAGGACATCCGCAGCCGCATTCGCCAGCTCGGGAGCCCCGCCCCCCGCAGCGCCGGCTCCACCCAGCTCAACTGACCGGGGCAGTGACGTTATAGTCGTGGCATGAAGCCGCGGGTCTTCTGCGCGTCGGTGATGGTTGTCACCGCCTTGGCGGCGCAAACGGCGTGGGCCGACGCGCCAGTCGCCGGACCGCTCGCGGGCGACGACGAGGACGCGGCGCCTGCGGCGGATCCCGCTGGCGCAGCGCCCGGATCGCCGGCCTCTCCGCCAGCGGCTGACCCGGTGGAGCGGGCGCCGTTGCCCGGCCCGGTGCCGTTCGGGGACCCCAACTTCGGGCCGCGCTACACCATCGAGCAGGTCGTCGTGCGCGGCAACCGCAAGACCGCCTCCGAGCTCATCGTGGGCGAGGTCGGCGTTCACCCGGGCGACGTGCTGACGGCGTCCGACGGGCGCGTGGAGGCGGCGCGCATCCACCTGCTGTCGCTGGGGTTTTTCCTGGACGTGCACCTGGCGGTCGAGCGCGGGGCCGAACGCGGGGGCGCCATCCTGATCATCGACGTCGAGGAACGTGGAACCATCATCCTGAACGCGCTCTACCTCGGCGAGAGCGACGCCACTCCCTTCTGGGGAGGCGTCGACGTCGCGGAGAACAACCTGGGGGGCCGGGGGATCTCGCTCGGGGGCGGCTTCGTGGCCGCCACGCGGCCAGAGGTGGCGGAGGCGCGGCGCGAATTCGGCGCGCGCGTGCGGGCGCAGGTCCCGCCGCTGCTCGGGACAGGCCTCTTGCTGAGCGGGACCGGCATCGCCACCATCGGCAACGAGTTCTTCCGCGTGTCCGGGGCCGACGGCGACGGCGGCCCCTCGCACTTCGTGGCGCTCGGCATCAGACGTGTCGGTGGGGTCGTGGGGATGGGCCGCGCGCTGTCGCAGGCGGCGCGCTTCTTCGTGGACTTCCGCGAGGAGGGGATCTCGTCTGCCTGGCCGACCGAGCGGTTGCGTCTGCACCCGGATGGCCAGACGACCCCGCTCGACTTCGGCCTGCAATCGGGCTTCTCGCGCGTGGGCTCGCTGACCGGGACCATCGACTTCGACACGCGCTCCGATCCGCTGGTGCCGCGCGCCGGGATTCACGCGGCGCTGTCTGCCGAGGGGGCGTTCCTTCACCTCGGCTCGGACTACCAGTTCGCCAAGCTGGTGTTCCAGGGCTCTTCCTACACGCCCACGCGGCACGGCCACATCTTCGGGGTTCACGTGTTCGCCGGAGCGCTGTTCGGCCAGGCGCCGATCTTCGACCGTTTCTTCATCGGCGACATGAACCTGTTCCTGCCGCCGCGGGCGATGGGAATGAATTTCTCGACGCAGCCATCGCCGAACCTGCTGGGGAGCGCGATCGCGGGGCACCGCTACGACAACTTCGCGGGGCGCGTGCTGCTCGAGTACGCCGTTCCGCTGTGGCGCCGCCACCGCCTCGTCTACAGCGGCGACGCGTTCGTCGCCGTTGGCGCGTTCGCGATGGGGAGCTCGGGGGCGTTTCGCGATCCCACGCGGTCGGGGCTGGCGGCGTGGCCGATCGATCTGACCGGTGACATCGGGGTCCGGCTCGACACCACCATCGGCGTGTTCACGCTGTCCGTCGCGAACGCGCTGGGACGCGTGCCGTTCTGATGCAGCAAAGGGGGCGCCGTATCCGTTCGCGGGCCGCGGCCGCGCGCCACCTCGCGCGCCGGCGTTTCGCGCTGCTCGCGCTGGCGGTGGTGGTGCTGATAGCGAGCTCTGCGCGCGCCGAGGCGCCGCCCGAGCGGCGGGTCGGCCTCCTGATTCGCGACCGGGCGCTGCTGCTGTCCGTCGGCCTGCAGGATCTGTTTTCGCCCGCCGCGCGCGACCGCCTGACCTCCGGCTTCGCCACGCGCGTGCTCGTGCGCGTGCAACTCTTGCGTCAAGACGATCCCGAGCCGGTCGCGGTCGCGTTCCAGCGGGTCGAGATCGTCTACGACATCTGGGACGAGAAATTCCGGGTGCGGACCACGCACGGAGCGGGCACCGATCGCGCGTTCGAGGTCAAGACGCTGGACGAGGCCCTGTACGCGGCGACCGCCCTGTACCAATTTCCGGTCGACCTCGATCAGCCGCTGCGCGCCGGCGAGCGGTACACCCTGGCCGTGCGTGGCGATCTGAATCCGTTGTCTCCGGAGCTGATGGGGGAGGTCCGCCGCTGGCTGCGCCAGCCCGCGGGCACGCAGCGCCGCCCTGGCTCGGGCGGCGGGGACAGCTTCTTTGGAAACTTCGTGACGGTGTTCGTCAATCCGCAGATCGAGGACAGCGAGCACCAGGTGCGCTTCGTCTCCCAGCCCTTCGAGGCGCCCAGGCGATGACAGCACCACGGTCGCCGATGCGGGATCCCATGGGGCCCGCGGCGCGCGTACGGTCGCGGCGGTTCAGCTTGCCCGGCCGGTTCGAATGGAAGATCCTCGCCGCCGTCTTCATCGTGGCGACGCTGCCGCTGATGGCGACCGGCGTGCTGCTGTCTCGCACCCTGGCGGCGGTCTCGGCGATCAACGCGCGCCACCAGCAGGAGGTGCGCAACTCCCTGGGCGAGGCCCTGGAGATCTACCGGACGACGTTCGCGCAGGCGAAGGAGGGCTTTCGCGTTCGCGCCGACGAGCTCGCGGCGCGCCACTTCACGCGCGCGGCCGAGCTGGCTGACGTCCCCGACTTGCTGCACGCCCGGGTCCTGGAGGGCGAGAAGATCGTCGACGAGTGGTCGGTGGCGCCCGAGGCGCTCGAGCGCTCGCGCGAGGCGCCCCCGAACCTGGTCGAGCTGCCAGGCTCGCGCCCGGGCGCGCCCCGCATGCTGGAGCTCACGTTCGGCATCGATCGCCAGGTCTACGCGGATTTCCTGTCGCTGCGCCAGGCTGTCGATCAGGAGCACGAGCTCGACCGCGTGCTGCCGCTGCTCCTGCCCGGCGTGTTCCGCGGCGTCGCCCTCGAGATCGCCATCGTCCTCGTCATCGCGACCCTGATCGGCCTGTTCGTTGCGCGGCGGGCCACGGTCCGCGTCGGCACGTTGCGCGCGGCGGCGTCACGGGTGGCCCAGGGCGATCTGTCCGTGCGCGTCGCCCCCACCGGCCGCGACGAGCTCGACGAGCTCGGGCGCGCGTTCGATCGCATGGTGGCGGAGCTCGACGACGCTCGCTCACGCCTCGAATACCTGCAGAAGGTCTCCGCCTGGCAAGAGGTGGCCCGCCGCCTCGCCCACGAGATCAAGAACCCGCTGACGCCGATTCAGCTGGCCGTGCAGGAGCTCCGCTCACAGTACCGCGGCGGCGACCCCGCCTATCAGCGACGCCTCGACACGGCGGCCGATGTCCTCGACGAGGAGATCGGCGCCATCCGCCGCCTGGTCGACGACTTCTCCGCATTCGCGAAGCTCCCGAAGGTCGAGCCCGGGCCCGTCGATCTGGGGACGTTGCTGGAGGACTTCGCGCGGGCGCATCCCGAGTGGACCGGCCAGCTCCAGGTGGATCGCCCCGCACGCCCCGTGGAGGCGCTGTGCGACAAGATGCTGCTGCGACGGGTGCTGGCGAACCTGGTGGAGAACGCCGTCCAGGCCGCGGCGGGCGCGGGCCGCGCGCCGGCGGTGCGGCTCGGCATCACGGCCGACGCCGCATCCGGGACGGCGGCGATCTACGTCGACGACAACGGCCCGGGGGTCCCGGCCGGCGCGCGGCACCGGGTGTTCGACCCCTACTTCACCACGAAAGAGAACGGCACCGGGCTGGGCCTGGCCATCGTCCGCAAGATCGTCATCGACCACGGCGGCGACGTCAGCATCACCGACGCCCCGCCACCTTACGGTGGCGCCCGCTTCCGCGTCGCCCTGCCGACCCTCGTCGCATAAGGCGTGGGAGTGAAGCGAATCGATCGCTGGCTTCGGCCGTTCTTGAATCACCTCGCCCCGCTTCGCGGGGAGGTGGCGGCGTTTCGGAGATATCCGGTGACAGTTGGCGGCGCGAACGCCGACCCAACGAGCCACGCGCTCCGCAAGACGCTCAAGCCAGGACGAGTGGGATTCCGGCGGACTGCATCAGCTTGAAATCACCGTCTGCCGACAGGAGCGGGACCTGGTGGGCGATCGCGTAGCAGGCGATCAGGAGATCGAAGGTCTTGATCGTGATGCCCTTGGGACGAAGGACGAAGCCCAGGTCGCCCGCCTCGTTCCAGAGGTCGGGAGGCTGGTCCAGAACCACGCAACCGCCGAGGTGCACGAGGACGCGGGCCCGCTCCGCTCGGGAGCGTAGGCCGCGGCGAATCTCGGTCTGGACGGGTCCGCAGATGGCGGCGTCGCCGTCCTCGAGCAAGCGATCCACGGCGCTGGCCAGCGGTTCCTTCCCGCGAAAGAAGTCGATCCAAGCGGAAGTGTCGACGAGAATCATCGGCGCGTCGTTGACAGGTCCAGGTCGAGGCGAATCTTGCCCCGCAACGCCCGGAGGGCCGAGCGATGGGCGCGCCGCTCGAGCTCCTCCAGCGCTTCGATGATGGTCGGGGTGATCCCCCGACCCGTCAGCGACATCGCCCGACTGAGCGTTCGCGCGGGCAGGTTGACCGTGACCTTCCTGATGTTGCCGGGCATGGCGCCAGTATAACCCAGCCATATCATGCCGTGTGATTATATGGCGCGCTCGACGGCGCTCCGTTCCCCCTCTCAGCAGGCCTTGCTCACCTCGGCCACGAACTCGCGGAGCCACCGCTGGGCGGGATCCTCGTCGAGGCGCGGGTGCCAGAACATGCCGTACTCGAAGCGAGGGAGGTCGAGAGGCGGGGGTAGGAGCCGCAGTGGGTACCTCTTGGCGAGCTGGCGCGCGAGGCGGGTGGGCATGGTGTTGACGAAGTCGGTCTCGCAGACGATCACGGGCGCTATCAGGAAGTTGGTCACGCGCAGGGCGATGCGACGGGTGAGCCCGCGACGCGCGAGCTCGGTGTCGACCAGGCTGCCGGGCGTGCCAGCGGGCGCCACCACGACGTGGCGCTGGGCGAGGTATTTCTCCAGGCTGGGCGCGCGCCGGATCTCCGGGTGGTCCCGGCGCACCATGCACACGAACCCCTCGTCGAACAGGTGCTCCCGGCTGAGCGCGCGGGTGTCGGGCGAGGCCACCGTCAGCGCCAGATCGATCGCGGCGCTGTCGATCAGCTCGCGTAGGTTGGGGAACACGACCACCGACAGGTCGATGCCCGGGGTGCGGACCGCGAGGCGCCGCAGCAGCGGACCCATGATCAGCGCCTGCATGTAGTCGGCCATGCCGATGCTGAAGGTCCGGCGGGCGGTGCTCGGATGGAACGCGGGGTCGCCGGCGACCGTCTGTTCGAGCTCGCCCAGCCCGCGTTCGAGCGCCGGCAGCAGGCGCGCCGCACGCGGCGTGAGGGCGAGGGCGCGACCGCTGCGCACGAGCAGCGGATCCTGGTAGAGCTCGCGCAGCCGGGACAGCGCGTGGCTGGTGGCGGACTGGCTGAGGCCGAGACGGGCCGACGCACGCGTCACGTGCCGTTCGCCGAGCAGGGCGCGCAGAACGACGAGGAGGTTCAGGTCGACGGCCGCGAGGGAGCGCTCATGCACCATGTGCATGAGTATAGTGCCATCATTGCATTGGACGCATGCCTTCCGCGCCCCAAGACTGTGGCTCAACAGGAGGAGCTGAAAATGTTCATCATCACGGGAGCTACGGGTCACACGGGTTCGGCCGCGGCGCAGGCGCTGCTGGCCGCGGGCAAGCAGGTACGGGTCGTGGTGCGCGCCGCCGCCAAGGCCGAGCGCCTGAAGGCGCTGGGGGCCGAGGTGTTCGTGGCGGATCTCGCCGATCAGGCGGCGCTGGCCCGCGCGGTCCGCGGGGCGGAGGGGGTGTTCTTCATGTCGCCGCCGGACCTCACGGCCACGGACTTCACCGGCGAGCGCCGGCGGCTGACGCAACGCCAGGTGGACACGCTCACGGCCGCCCATGTGCCGCACGTGGTGCTGCTGTCGTCCACGGGCGCCCAGCACGCCGCGGGCACGGGGGCCATCCTGTCCCTGCACAACGCCGAGCAGCAGCTTCGCGCATCCGGCCTGCCGGCGACCTTCGTGCGCGCCGGCTACTTCCTCGAGAACTGGGGCTCGGTCGTCCACCCGGTGAAGACCGACGGCGTGCTGCCTTCGTTCACCCCTGCCGGCCTGCGCATGCCCACGGTCAGCGTGGCCGACATCGGCAAGGCCGTGGCCCAGGCGCTGATCGACGGGCCGCGTGGCGGCGTGCGCGTCATCGAGCTGAGCGGACCGCAAGACCTGAGCCCCAACGACGTGGCCGCCGCCTTCTCCCGCATCCTCGGCAAGCCCGTGAAGGTCGTCGAGGCCCCGCTCGACGCGGTGGTGCCGACGTTCACCTCGTTCGGCATGTCGGAGAACGTCGCCGGGCTGTTCCGGGAGATGTACGAGGCCATGACGCGTGGCCTGATCACGACTGAGCCGGGCGAGCACGTACGGGGCACGACCCCGCTCGAGACGACGCTGCGGGCGCTGCTCGGCTGAGGCGTCGGGCGACCTCACCGCCTCGAACGGCGGCCCGGCCCCATTTCATGCGTGCGGGCGAAGGACGACTCGGCGGCCCGCCAGCACCAGCGCTGGCGGCGCCGCGCTGTCGTCGACCAGGTCCACCAGGACGGCAGCGGCCGCGGTGCTGAGGCGCGCCTCGAGGCGGCCCTCGCGCACGAGACAACGCATGATGCCGGCGGGGTCGACGGACAGCGTCTCGGGCGCGAGCGTTTCCTCGGCGCCGTCGGAGAGCGTCAGCAGAACGCGCTCGCCGTCGAGGCGCGCGCCCCGGACGACGAGCGGCGTGTCGTCGACGTCGACGTAGGCGAAGCGGGCAGCGTCGAGGCGCAGGATGTAGCGGCCGTCGTCCAGGCGATCGAGCCAGCGGAACAGCGCCTGTCGCAGCCCCTCGTGCCGGACGGGCGCGCCCTCGTGCTGGAATTCGCCCTCCTTGTCGATGCGAATCCCCGAGCGGCGCAGGCGCTCGATCATCTCGGGCGCGATGACGGAGGGATCGGGGGAGGTCTTGCCGCTCACGGTGCGGGCCTCACGTTCACACGCGCGATTGCGGTCCGCCCGCGCCGCAAGATCATCCCGGCTCACCGCCCCCGCCGGTCAGGCCGCGGAGACGAGCTGCCCGAGCACGGTGATCCGGTCCTTGCTCCACAGCTTCTCCTTCTTCAACCGCGCGCGCTCGACCTGCTCGTCCGCGGTCAAGGACAGGTGGCGATCGAGCTCCAGGAGCCGCTTCTCTATCTCGGCGTGTCGCGCTTTCAAACGAAGGATTTCGGTCGTCGGGTCTGCTGCGGTCCCCACCTCGATGCCTTCGCGAAATCGCTCCATGCCGAACCTCCCAAGAAGCGGCCAAGGCGGCCGACTGATCAAGGATATCGCTCGGCCGACGAGGATCAACCGTCGAACCTCGAATCGCGGGCCCGGCGCCGCCTGCTACCGCGCCGTCGCCTCGAAGCGCGCGATCGCCTCCTTCTGCGCCAGCAGGAAGTCGAGCTCGTCCTGGCCGTTCATCAGGCAGTAGCGCGCGAACGGATCGATGGGGAACTCGATGGTCGTGCCGTCGGCGAGCGCGAGCGTCTGGTCCTCGAGGGACACCGTGACCGCCGTCCCCGGTGTCGCCAGCAACTTCGCGTGGACGGCCTTGTCGACGACGATGGGCAGGAGGCCGTTCTTCAGCGAGTTGCTCTTGAAGATGTCGGCGATCGAGGTGCTGACGATGGCGCGAAAGCCATAGTCGTAGAGCGCCCAGGGCGCGTGCTCGCGCGAGGAGCCGCACCCGAAGTTATCGCCCGCCACCAACACGGCGGCGCCCTTCGCCTCCGGCCGGTTGAGGATGAACTCGGGCCGCGGCTTTCCCTCCGCGTCGTACCGCCAGTCGGCGAACAGGTTGGCGCCGATGCCGATCTTGCTCGTCACCTTCAGGAAC
>CAYUFS010000066.1:0-27750 GCA_964443975.1 uncultured Myxococcales bacterium
ACAAGGGCGAAGAAGGCAAGATGGGGAAGAAGACCTCCAAGAACAAGGAGGGTCTGTACGGCCTCAAGGGTCCGAAGGACAACCCGGATCCGCACCTCGCCAAGAAGCTGGCCGAGGAGCAGGCCAAGAACGCCGGCATCCTGGGCGTGCTGAAGCAGTCCGAGGGGTCCCACATCGCCTCGATCTTCGGCCGTGATTCGGCCCTCGGCAACGACGCGTCGGACGTGCTCGGCGGCCTGGTGGGCAACCAGATCGGCGAGGCCTACGGCGTCGGCGGCCTGGGCTTGGTCGGAACGGGCTCGGGCGGCGGCGGAACCGGTGAAGGGACCATCGGTCTCGGGAACCTCGGCACCATCGGCAAGGGCGGCGGCGGCGGCAACGGCTCGGGCTACGGCCGCGGTGCAGGCGGTCTCGGCGGCCGTCGCGCGCATGCCCCAGACGTCATCCCCGGGCAGGCCAACGTCCGCGGTTCGCTCGACAAGGAGATCATCCGCCGCATCATCCGCCGCCATATCAACGAGGTGAAGTACTGCTACGAGCAAGAGTTGACCAAGAAGGCGAGCCTCGGCGGCCGCATCATGGTTCAGTTCACCATCGCGGCGTCCGGCCAGGTCATCGCCTCGGTCCTGCAGAACTCGACGATGGGGAACGCCAAGGTCGAGAACTGCACGGTTCAGGCGGTTCGCCGCTGGGAGTTCCCGAAGCCCCTCGGTGGCGGCATCGTCATCGTCTCTTATCCCTTCGTTCTGACCCCGGCCGGTGGAGGCGAGTAGGCCATGAAGACGCTCAGTAACCGCATCTCGCCCCTGGCGGTGGTCTTGTTGATCGGCGGCGTGCTGCCGGCGTGCGAGGGCTTCGTCTGCAGCCAGGAACGAATCAAGGCCATCGAGCTCGCGAACCGTGGGGCCGAGGAGTTTCGCAACAACCTCTACGACACGGCTGAGAAGGACCTGAAGCAGGCGATCCAGACCGATCCCTCATACGACATCGCGTACTACAACCTCGGCAAAGTCCTGCAGAAACAGCGCAAGTGGGACGGCGCCTCCGAGGCCTTCGAACAAGCAGCCCAGCGCGCTCCCAACAACGCGAACTACCAGTACGATCTGGGCGAATCCTACCTGGAGTCGAAGAAGATCGACCAGGCGGAGAAGGCGTTTCTCGCGGCGACCGCGGCGGATTCCAAGCTCTTCAAGGCTTGGTGGCGTCTCGGGCTGGTCTACAAGAGCCTCGATCGGCCGAAGGAAGCCGACGCGGCGCTTCGGAAGGCCATCGAGGCGAACACCCGGTTCCCGAAGCCCTATGTCGCGCTCGGGTACCTGTACCTCGACTACGACTTCGACAAGGAGGCGTCGCAGGTCTTCTCGCAGTGCGTGCTGGCCAAGGACGACGACGCCGAATGCCACAATGGCTTTGGCATGGCGCTGAAGAACCTCAAGCAGTACGACCAGAGCGCGAAGGAGTTCAAGGCCGCGATCGACCTCGATCCGGAGCTCTTCGACGCCCTGTACAACGCCGGTATGACCTACGCGGACTGGTACGACGCAGACCACGCCGCCGACCACAAGGACAAGGCGCAGGACTACCTCAAGAAGTTCGTGGCGACCGGTGGTGGCAAGGAAGGTGGGGCTGGTTACATCAAGGCAGCGAACGACAAGCTGTACGCCCTGTCCGGGCCCTAGTCCCAGATCCCGATTCGAAGCTCGCCCAAGGTGGGTGAGGCACGCAGAGAGCGACGCGAGGGAGGAGCGAAGGCTCCCTTTCCGTCGCTCTTCGTGCGTTCAGGCGCGCAATCCGTGTTATAAAACGAAACCGTTTTCGTGTTCCGTGTCGCCAGCTTAGCCGCGACGCCGACCGGTGCGGCGTCAATTTCGCCGTACGGCCCGGGCGTCTCGTCCAGGCGGGCGCTCGGGTTCGATCCAGACGTCGGAGGAGCGCCAACGTGGAGCAGCAGTCGAAGCAGGCAAGCGAATCGAAGCGAAAGAAAGACGCCGAATCCGGCAACGGCGCTTCGAACGGGATTCAAGATTTTCCGACCGAGCTCGTCGCGCAGGCGACCGCTGCTCTCGATGCCGAGAAGCTCTCCGTAGACAAGGGTGTCGACGCCTGGAAGAAGATCGTCGCGTCCGCGCCTACGGCCTGGGCTCCGCGCCGCGAGCTGGCGCGCGTTTACAAGAAGGCCGAGCGGTGGAACGCCTTCATCGAGGTCATGAAGGACGCCGTGGAGAAGGCCACCTGGGCCAATCCAGAGGACAAGGTCCCGCTGCTCGGCGAGATGATCGAGATCTACCGCGACCGGCTGAAGCTGGACGTGATGGTCGTCAACGCATTCAACCAGATCCTGAACATCCAGCCCGACAACGCGGCCGCCGCCGAGGCGCTCGCCGCGCAGTACGAGCAGATGAAGCGCTGGCCCGATCTGATCTCGTTGTTGCGCAAGAAGGCGACGACCGCGGCGGACAGCGGGGAGAAGGTCGCCCTGCACCTGCGGATCGCGAACCTCTTCCTCGAGAAGTTCTCCAACCAGGCGGAGGCCATAAAGGCCTTCGAGACAGTCCTCGAGCTCGATCCCGAGCATGCGCAAGCGCTCGGGTTCCTGAGGCAGATGTACGAGAAGCGACGCGATTGGGAGAAGTTGATCGCGGTCAACCAGCGCGAGATCGCCAAGCTGGCGTCGCCTGCGGAGCGCGCCGTTCGTAGTCTCGAGGTGGCGAAGCTCTCTTCGGAAAAGCTGAAGAAGCCGTCCGTTTCGATCCAGCTGTGGCGACAAGTCCTCGAGGACGCCCCGGATAACCTCGAGGCCTTCGTCGAGCTGGAGAAGCTGTACGAGCGAGAGCGGGCCTGGACCGAGCTCGGCGACGTCCTGCAACAGCAAGTCAACCTGAGCGGCGCCGACATCGCGAAGCGATCCGCCCTGCTGGTCAAGCTGGGCGTTCTCTTCACCGAGAAGGTCAACGCGCCCGACAAGGCGATCGCCGCGTGGGGCGAGCTGCTGCAGATCGATCCCGAGAACCGCCGGGCGCAGGACGCGCTGAAGAAGCTCCACCTGCAGCAACGCGATTGGAACGCCCTCGAGCAGTTCTACGCCGCGCAAGGGAAATGGGAGGAGCTCGTTCGCGTGCTCGAGCGGCAGACCGAGACGGAGGAGGAGCCGGCGCGCCTCGGCCTGTGGAACAAGATCGGCGAGCTCTATCGCGATCGACTGGCGAAGCTGGATCGCGCCCAGAAGGCCTTCGAGAAGGCGCTGTCGATCGACGGCGCGAATGCCGTGGCGGCCGAGGCCTTGATTCCGATCTACGAGAAAGCGAACGCCATTGGTCCGCTGGCCCAGGTGCTGCGCGTCCAGCTGCAGCACACCGCAGGCTTCGAGGAACGGCAGGCGCGCATGCACCGCCTGTCGACCCTGCTCGACGTCGACGCGGGCGACGCCGCCGGCGCGCTGGAGATGGCGCTCGCGGCCTTCGCTGAGAATCCATCGGGCGACTGGGCGCGCGACGACGCCGCGCGATTGGCGGCGGCTTCGGGCGGCTGGCCGAAGTTGGTGGAGGTGTTCGAGGCCTCGCTCGCGCGCCTCAAGGACAACGCCGCGCGATTGCCGGTGTTGGCCGTCCTGGCCATGGCCTACGAGAAAGAGCTCGCGAGGCCCGAGATCGCCATCGAACGGAACCAGGCCATTCTGGAGATCTCTCCCAAGCACGAGGCTGCCGTGGGCGCGCTCGAGCGGCTGTACGTGGCGACCGGCCGCTTCGAGCAACTGCTCGCCATCTACGACAAGAAGCTCGAGCTCGCGAAGTCGAAGCAGGAACAGCTCGACATCCGTTTCAAGCTCGCCGGCCTCTACGAGGACGAGATCCGACAGCCAGAGAAGGCGGTGGATCTCTACAAGGCGATCCTGAAACAGGATCCCAAGCAGGGCGCGGCCCTCAAGGCGCTCGATCGCATCTTCGTCGGGCTCCGTCGCTGGTCGGAGCTGGCGGAGACCGTGAACCTCGAGATCGAGCTGGCCCCTGATCCGGGGGCTATCGCAGAGCTCAAGTATCGGCGGGGCCTCCTCGAGGAGCAGCACCTCAAGAAGCCGGCGGCGGCGGTGGAATCGTTTCGGGAGACCTTGGCGATCGCCCCCTCTCACGAGGGCGCGCGCGAGTCGCTGCAAGCCTACCTGAAGGATCCCGACCATCAGGTCGCGGCCGTCGAGGTCCTGGAGCCCATCTACGAACAGACGTTCGATCTTCCTCGTCTGGTGGAGGTGCAGCGCATCAAGCTCGCGCGCGAGAAGGTCGCGGCCGGCCGGGTCAACCTCCTCTTGCGCATCGGTGGCCTCGAACAGAACCTCGCCGACGCTGACGGCGCCTGGGGGGCGTACGCGCAGGCCTTCGCCGAGGATCCGACCTCCCTGCCAGCGCGGGAGGCGCTCGAGAATCTGGCGAACGGCCTCGACCGATGGGTGGAGCTCGTCAAGCTGTACGAGGGGGCGCTGAAGAAGAAGCTGGCGCCGGAGCTGCAGCGCGAGCTGCTGCTGGTGGTCGCCGTCGCCTACGACGAGAAGCTGGACCAGTCGGAGAAGGCGGTCGAGTACTTCCGCAAGGCCCAGCAGATCGTCCCCGAGGACGCGTCGGCGCTGGTGGCGCTAGAGCGCCTGTACACGCGGACCGAGCGCTGGCCCGATCTCATCGAAACGCTGCGGAGAAAAGCCGATCTGGTGTCCGATCTGAACGAGCGCGTCGCCATTCGCACGCGGATCGCCACCGTCTGGGAGGAGATGCTGTCGAGCCCGGACGAGGCGATCTCGGCCTGGAGCGAGGTGCTGTCGGAGAGCGGGGAGAACCTGCAGGCGCTGCGGGCGCTCGACCGGCTCTACGTCGGTCGCAAGGAATATCGCGACCTGGCGGACAACCTGCAACGGCAGCTGAAGCTGACCCCGAACCCGGGGGAGGCCGTGGCGCTCCTTGGTCGGCTGGGCCTCCTGCGCGAGCAGAACCTCGGTGAGCCAGGGGCCGCGGTCGACACCTACCGCAGGGTGCTGGAGATCGAGCCCGAGCATCCCGAGACCATCGCGGCCCTCAACCGAATCCTGCCGGATCCCAACTACGAGCTGGCGGTCGCCCAGCTGCTCGAGCCCGTGTACCGCGGCCGCGGCGACTATCCCAACCTCGTCGCGGTCGAGGAGGTGATGGCCCGCCACGCCTCCACACCGGAGCAGAAGATCGCGATCCTGCGCCAGATCGCGGAGGCGTGCGAGCTTGGCCTCGACGATCCCGAGCGCGCTTACGACGCGCTCGCGCGAGCCCTCCGCGAGGATCCCCTGCACCCAGAGCTTCAGGCGCAAATCGAGCGCCTGGCTCGGGTGCTGGGCAAGCTCGAGGACCTTGTCCACCGCTACGAGGCGCTGGTGCCCACGGTCCCCGACGCCGAGCTGAAGAACGCCCTCTATCACAAGATCGCCGGGCTGTGGGAGCTCGATCTGCGCCGCGACCAGGAGGCGGCCGCCGCCTACGCGGCGGCGTTCGAGGTCGCTCCGCGCGATCTCACCGCCGCGAATGCCCTCGAGCAGATCTACCTGCGCTCCGGCGACTACCCGCAGCTCGTGTCGCTGCTGCTGCGCAAGGCCGAGATCGTCGGGGACCCGACCGAGAAGAAGGAGCTCTACTACAAGGCCGCCCAGCTCGACGAGGAGGTCATCGAGAACCTGGACAACGCCATCGACGTCTACCGCCTCGTGTTGACGGTGGATGCGTCCGACGCGGTCGCGCTCGACAACCTGGAGCGCCTGTATATCCGGCTGTCGCGCTGGAATGACCTCAAGGACGTGTACGCGAAGAAGGCCGAGCTCGCCGCGACGCCGGCGCAAAAGAAGCAGATGCTCTACGTGCTCGGGCAGGTGCACGACCGGGAGCTGCAAGATCCAGTGCGCGCGATCGAGACGTACAGCTCGATCCTGGATCTCGACCCGGAGGACTACGACGCCGCCCAGGCGCTCGATCGTCTGTATCAACGCACGGAGCGCTGGTACGACCTGCTGGCGATCCTCGAGCGCCAGACCGAGATGGCGCCGTCGCCGGCCGAGGTGGTCAGCCTCCGCTTCCGCATCGGCGAGCTGTGGCGGCAGCACCTCAACGACCTGGCCCGCGCCGTCGACGCTTATCGGTCGGTGCTCGCGATGGACCCCATCCACGAACCGACGCTGCAGTCGCTGCAGGCCCTGATGGTCGGCTCGCAGGAGCCGGTGCTCGCAGCGCAGGTGCTTGAGCCCATCTACGAGGCCGCTGGCGAATGGGACCGCGTCGTGGCGGTCTACGAGGTCATGGCCGCGCACACCGAGGACGCGAGCCGCAAGGTCGAGCTCCTGACCCACGTCGCGGACATCGAGGAACGCCGGCTCTCGCATCAGAGCGCCGCGTTCGATGCCTACGGCAGGGCCCTGCGGCTGGACGCCGGGAATCACGACGTCGTCGCGCACCTGGAGCGGTTGGCCGCCGAGACCAACGGGTGGCAGCGCCTGGCGCGCCTCTACGGAGACGAGCTGGAGAAGACGGAGGACTCGCGCGCCCGCGTCGACTTGCTCCTGCGCCTGGCCCGGATCCACGAGGAGGAGACCGGCCAATCCGAGGAGGCGATCGCCGACTACCAGCGGGTGATCGAGGTCGAGCCCGACAACCGGGTGGCCCTCACCGCGCTCGACGGCCTGTACAGCCGCACCGAGCGCTGGCAGGAGCTCGCCGACGTGGTGCGACGAGAGGTCAGCACCGCGCGCACTGATCAAGAGATCGTCGATCTCACCTTCCGCCTGGCGCAGATCTACGAGCTGGCCTTGCTCGACATGCCGAAGGCGATTGGCGCCTACCGCGAGGTCCTGGCCGCCGATCCCAATCATGGCGACACGCGCTCGTCGCTGGAGCGGATGTTCATGGGGGGGACGTTGCAGGGCGAGATCGCCGACGTCCTCGAGCCGCTCTACAGACAAAATCAAGAGTGGGAGAAGCTGGCGCAGATCTACGAGGTCCAGCTCGGTCGCTTGACCGCCGTCGAGGAACGACAGGCGTTGCTGCGGCGCCTCGCCGAGATCTCCGAGCAGAAGCTCGTGGATCAGATCGCGGCGTTCGCGTGGTGGGCGCAGGCAGTGAAGGAGGACCCCTCGTCACAACTGGCCCTCGACGAGCTGTTGCGGCTGGTGCGCTCGACGCACCAGTGGGACGAGTACGTCGATACGATGTTCGAGGCTGCCACCGCCAGCGAGGTGCCTGCGGCCCGCCGCGACGTCCTGATCCGATTGGCCGGTGTGTTCGAGAACGATCTCGGCGACCTGGAGCGGTCCGAGCGCGTGCTGGTCCAGGTCCTGTCGGATCACCCCAAGGACGCGGTGGCGCTGGAGGCGCTCGACCGCATCTACGGTTCGCAGGGCATGTACGAGAACCTGGCGGCCGTGCTGCGCCAGCGCATCGCCATCTCGGACGGCGGCCAGGATCTGGTCGCCTTGCAGCTGCGGCTCGGACGCGTCAGCGCCGAGGCGCTGGACGATGTCGAGGGCGCCATCGCCTGCTACCTGGCGGTCCTCGAGCAGGAGTCTCGCTCGCCGGAGGCGCTCGAAGCGCTGGAGAAGCTCTACTTCCGCAGCGAGCGCTGGTCCGACCTCTACGGCATCTACGAGAAGCTCGTCGACGTCGCCAAGAACGACGAGGAGATCGCGGCCTCCTATGCGCGCATGGCCCGCCTTGCGACCGACGCGCTCGACCAGCGCGCCAAGGCCGTCGAGCTGTGGGGACGGGTGCTCGACCTCCGCGGTCCAGACGCGACGGCGCTCGCGGGCCTCGCCGACCTGCACGAGGCGGCCGAGGAGTGGAAGGAGCTGACCGAGACGCTCGATCGTCTGGTCGTCGCCGTCGACGAGCCCCAGGCGCGCGTCCCCATCTTCAAGCGCCTGGGGAGGATCTGGGGCGAGAAGCTCGGCCGCGAGCGCAACGCGCTCGAGAGCTGGCAGAAGGTGCTGCAACTCGATCCGCAGGACATCGACGCCCTGCGGGCCATCGTCGAGAACTACCGCAGCGCGGGCGCCTGGGAAGAGCTGTCCGAGGCGTTGCGCCGCCTGATCGGCGTGGCGCAGCTCGGCGAGAACCAGGTGGGTCAGACCGAGCTGCAGGACCTGTACTCCCAGCTCGGCGAGCTCGAGGGCGAGACCCTCATGCGAACCCAGGAGGCCATCGAGGCGTGGCGCGAGGTCCTGGAGATCGATCCGCATGACTTCCGCGCGCTGGCCGCGCTGGAGAAGCTCTTCATGCAGGAGGCGCGCTGGGAGGACGCCGTCGACATCCTGGAGCGGCGTGTGCAAGCGCTCGCCAGCCCGACCGAGCAGGTCGATGTCCTCATGCAGGCGGCGGCGCTGTGGGCCGACAAGATTGGCGACGGAGGCTCGGCCGCCCAGGTCTACGAGCGCGTGCTCCAGATCGACCCGTCGAACCAGGCGGCCTCGCAGGAGTTGGAGCAGCTCTATCGCCAGCGCAAGAGCTGGCACAAGCTGGTGGAGCTGCTGATCGCGCGCACCGAGTTCGTGGCCGACGTGGCGGCCCGGATCAACCTGCTCGTCCAGGTGGCCGAGACCTACGAGCAACAGCTCAACGATCGCGAAAGCAGCTTCGTCACGTTGCAAGCGGCTTTCCGCGAGGACTATTCGAACGATCACGTCGCGAAGGAGCTGGAGCGCCTCGCCACCACGACGGGACGCTGGAACGAGCTGATCTCGGACTACACCCAGGTGGTGCAGGGGATCTCGGAGCCCAAGCAGGCCGCCGATCTGTGGGTGAAGATCGCGCGCTGGTACGACTCTGCGCTCGGCCACGTCGACTACGCGATCGCGTCGGCCCAACAGGCGCTGCAGATCGAGACGACTCACGTGGGCGCGCTCACCGCCCTCGAGGACTTCTACCGCAAGCAGAAGAAGTGGGCCGACCTCGTGGCGGTGCTGGCGAAGCACGCCGACCTCGAGGCGACGCCCGCCGGCAAGGTGGACTTGCTGCTGGCGCTCGCCGACACCTACGAGACGCAGATCGGCGACGCCGCGCAAGCGACGTACGCCTACCAGCGGGCGCTGGATGCCGACGAACGTTGCCTCGACGCCATCAACGCGCTCGAGCGACTGTACCGGCGCACGCAGGCCTGGGATCGCCTGGTCGACGTGCTGGCCAAGAAGGCGCTCGTCGTCCAGGACACCGAGCTCGCGATCCGCCTGCGCATCCAGGTGGGCGAGCTGTGGGAGGATCGGCTGGGCGACAACGAGCGCGCCGTGGCCGCCTACAAGGAAGTGCTCGCCGTCGATCCGCGCAACCTCGCGGCCTTGAAGGCGCTCGATTCCCTGTACCAGAAGACGGGGAACATGGAGGCCTATCTCGAGAACCTGGAGCATCAGCTCGAGGTGTCGTCGCCCGAGGGCGATCGGGTCGAGATCTACATGCGGATGGCCGCGGTCTGGGAGACGCAGTTCGGGAAGACGGATCGCGCCGCCGACATGCTGGAGAAGATCCTTCAGCTCGAGGACCGGAATCAGAAGGCCTATCGGGATCTCGAGCGGCTCTACGCGCAGGATCGCAAGTGGGAGAGCCTGGTCGAGACCTACCGCAAGCACATCCTCGCGACGAACGACCAGAACGAGCGCATCGAGCTGTACACGAAGACAGGGCAGGTCCTGGAGAGCGAGCTGCGCGATCTGGACCGCGCCATCGACGCCTACAACGACGCCCTGAACTTCGAGCCGGATCACGGGGTGGCCCTGTCAGGGCTGGCGCGTCTCTACGAGGAGACGGAGCAGTGGGAGCGCGCCGTCGACGTCATGCGGCGCCTCGCCGCCAGCCCGATCGACCTCAAGCAAAAGGTCGACCTCAACTATCGCCTCGGCAAGATCCACGACGAGCAGCTGCGGTCTCCCGAGGTCGCCGAGGAGTTCCTGGCCGAGGCGCTGGCGCAGGACCCCACGCACGTCCCCGCCATGATGTCGCTGCTGGCGCTTTACAAGCGCCGTGGCGACTGGGTGAAGGCGGCGCAGCTCATGGTGCGTGCCGAGGCGAACACCGCGAACCCCCTGGAGAAGACGCGCCTCCTGCACGAGGCGGCCAAGATCTATCAGGAGAAGCTCGGGGACGAGGATCTCGCCACCCAGCTCTACGGCCGCGTGATCGAGCTCGATCCCGAGCACGTCGAGACGGCCGAACCCTTGAGCGAGCTGTACTTCAAGCGCCAGGAATGGGCGAAGCTGGTTCCCCTGATGGAGACGCTGGCGCGCAAGGCCGGCAAGAAGACGAACCGCGAGCTGACGCAGCTCTACCACCGGTTGGCGAAGGCGGCCGACCAGATGGGCGATTCGGAGAAGGCGCTGAAGTACTACAAGCAGTCGTTCGAGCTCGACGCGACGTACCTCCCCACGTTGCTCGACCGGGCGGCGCTGCTCTACAAGCTCGAGCACTGGGACGACGCGTTCCGTATCTACCAGACCATCCTGGTCCACCACCGCGACACGCAGAAGGATGACCAGATCGTCGACCTGTTCTTCCGCCTGGGGCGCATCAAGCTGAAGCTCGGCGAACGGACCAAGGCCGTCAACATGTTCGAGAAGGCCCTGGAGATTCAAGGGGGGCACCGCCAGACCCTGGACGCCCTGGTCGAGCTCTACACGGAGGCGAATGACTGGGAAGCCGTCATCAAGCAGAAGCGCGCGTTGCTGAGCGCCAGCCGCGACAACGACGAGAAGTTCAGCATCAACGAGCAGATCGCCGCGATCTACAAGGAGAAGCTGAACAACCCGCAAAAGGCCATCGCCTCGCACCTGGAGGCGCTCGAGCTCAGGGCGGGAGACCGCCAACTGCTGCACAACCTGCTCGATCTCTTCAGCGAGACGAAGCAGTGGAAGAAGGCGATCGAGATCCTCTCGAAGCTGTCGGACCTCGACACGGGCAAGGTCAAGGGCCGCTTCTTGGTGGCGGCGGGCAACATCGCTAACTACGAGCTCCACAGCACGGACGACGCGGTGGAGTTCTACAATCAGGCGCTCGACGCTGACCCGGACGATCTGAAGGCCTTCGAGCGCATCGACAAAATCATGACCGCCAAGAAGGACTGGCGGAATCAAGAGCGCAGCTACCGTCGCATGATCAAGCGCCTCGGCGCCGAGCCGCCGCCGGACAAGCGCTCGACGCAGATCGCGCTCTGGCACGCCCTCGGCGAGATCTACCGATCTCGCCTCAAGGACTACAAGGCCGCGACCGCCGCGTTCGAGGTCGCCGTCAGCCTCGATCGCGAGGCGCTGCCGCGGCGCCAGATTCTGGCCGAGCTCTATCAGCTTTCGGGTCCGGACAGCTACGACAAGGCCGTCCAGGAGCTGCGGTACCTGATGAGCAGGGCGCAGGACTTCGGCGACATGGCGGTTCAGCTGAAGACGCTGCGGCGCCTGTTCACGGAGATGCAGGCGTACGACAAGGCGTGGTGCGTGACCTCGGCGCTGGCGTTCCTGCGCAAGGCCGACGGCGAGGAGCAGCAGTTCTTCGAGCAGTACCGCCCGAAGGGGTTCGTGCGGGCGCGCGCTCGACTGACCGAGGAGCTGTGGCAGAAGAACATCTACCACCCCGACGAGGATCGGTTCATCTCGCATATCCTCGCGACGGTCAGCTCGTCGGTCGCCGCCGCCTACGCCAAGGAGCACAAGGACTGGGGGTTGAAGCGGAAGGATCGCCGTGACGTCCAGAACGACCAGCTCCTGTTCAGCAAGGTCTTCGCGTACCTGGTGCAGATCCTCGGCGTTCCCCAGCCGGAGCTCTATCTCCGACCGGAGTCGCCGGGCGAGCTCGACCTCGCGAACGCGCGAGAGAAGGGCCAACTGATCCCGTCCTTCGTCGTGGGCGCCAGCCTGCTCCAGGGCCGGCCCGAGAAGGAGCTGGCGTACGTCGTCGCCAAGAAGCTCTCGTTCATGCGGCCGGACCACTTCGTTCGATGGCCCACGGTCGTCCCGACGCTGACCCAATTGCGGGTGGTGTTCCTGGCGGCGCTGAAGCTGGCGCAGCCTGCCTTCACCGTGAAGCCGGAGGTCGCTCAGCCCGTGGCGCAGTACCTCGATCTCCTGAAGAAGTTGGTGCCGCCCCAGATGGCCGAGCAACTGGCGGTCGTGGTCCAGCGATTCGTCACCAGCCAGGCCGAGGCAGACCTGACGCGGTGGGCTCGGGCCGTGGATCTGACGGGGACGCGAACCGGCTTCTTGATGTGCAACGATCTCGACGTCGCGGCGCGCCTGGTGCAAGGCGAGCCCGTGGCCGTCGGGGTCGCGGAGCCGAAGGACAAGCTGAAGGACCTGCTGCAATGGTCCGTCTCCGACGAGTACTTCACGGTCCGCGAGCATCTGGGCTTGGTCATCGGATGAACGGCGACGGCAGCGAGATGAGGCCGTGATCCCGTGGCCGCTGGTCGGGGTGCTCGCGGCCCTTGCCGCCGTCGCCGGTGGGACGTTCGGCCGCCTGGTGGCCCGGCGGCGCGCCGAGGCCGAGGGGGTGGCGCTGCGGGGACTGCTGCAGACGATCGCCGCGTCAGCGTCGAGTGAACGAAGCGAGATGGTTCGCTCGGCGGAGCTGGCGGCCCGCGAAGAGGCCGAGACGGCCAACACCGCCTTCGACGCGATCGCCGATGTGAGGGAGCAGGAGCTCGTCGCGCGCGAGGCGCAGGGGGCCGCGCGCGAAGGCTCGCTGGCGCGGCTCGACCAGGAGATCCGTGAACGGCGGGAGCGGCTGAACGCGATGCGCGCCCGCGAGCGCGATCTCGTGGCGGAAGCCCGTCACCTCGCCGACGAGGTCACGCAGGCTGGCAAGCAGCGCCTCGCGGTGCTCGAGCGCCTGGCCGAGGACTCGGCGGCCAACCTCGAGCACGCGATCGTGGAGACCGAGACCGAGGCGGCGCGCGTGGCGGCGGCGTACCAGCTGCGCAGCGTCGATCAGTCGGGCGCCGATCCCGATCACGTTCGCATGGCCAAGCGTATCATGGGCATCGCGGTGGGGCGGTTCTCGGGGCACTACCTCACGGAGCGGTTGCTGTCGATCGTGCCGTTGCCCGCGGGGCTCACGCTCGACGGGCTGGTGGGCAGCGACGAGTCCAATCTCCGCGCCATCGAATCCGTCGCGAACATCCGCCTCGAGGTCACGGAGGGGCGAGACGCTCTGCGCCTGGAGGGACTCGACGGCGTGGGGCGCGAGGTGGCGCGCCGCACGTTCACCTGGATGGGGCGCCATCAGGGCGCCACCTCCGACGCGGCCAGCGTCGGGCGCGCCGCGCGAGACATCGCGCAGGCGCTCGATCGCGAGCTGATGGAGCTCGGCCGCCGCGCCTTCTCGAATCTCGAAATACCGCCCGCGCACGCCGAGATCGTCGCGCTGGTCGGCCGCCTCAACTACCGCACGAGCTTCACGCAGAACCAGTGGAAGCACGCGGTCGAGGCGGCATTCCTCTGCGGCATGATGGCAGACGAGCTGCGCCTCGACGTCAAGCTGGCGCGGCGCGCGGCCTTGATGCACGACATCGGCAAGGCGCTCACCCATGAGCTCGACGGCTCTCACGCCGTGATCGGCGCCGACTACGCCCGCCGCCTCGGTGAAAGCGAAGTGGTCGCCAACGCGATCGGTGCGCACCACACCGACGAGCCCTTCTCCAGCCCCTACGCGTTCCTGGTCGCGGCGGCCGACGCCATGTCCGGCGCGCGGCCGGGGGCGCGCCGGCAGATGGAAGACAACTACGTCGCTCGCCTCGACGATCTCGAGCGCATCACCCGTTCCTTCAGCGGCGTCGAGGAGGCCTACGCCGTTCAGGGCGGACGGGAGGTGCGGATCTATGTGGCCGAGGACAAGGTCGACGACCGCGCCGCCATCGACATGTCATCGGAGATCGCCCGCAAGATCTCGGCCGAGATGACGTTCCCCGGGCAGATTCGTGTGACCGTCATCCGCGAGTTGCGGGCCATCGAGGTAGCGAACTGACCGACCGCCTTCGCCGCCGCGGCCGCGCGAACCGGCGCGGATGAGTTAAAATCGCCGCTCAAAATGAACGTCGTCATTCCTCCCCTGGTCTTTTATGCCGTCGGAATCGTGCTGATCCTGGGCGGTGTGGCACGAGCCATCATGCTCGGCCGCCGCAGCCCTTCGCGCGAGATCGCCGACGATGATCCGGCGAAGGCGCGCGCCCGACGCCGCCACCTCGCGTTTGGCCTGGTCTGGGTGGCGATGGGCCTGTTCTTGGTGGCGTCGACGGCCGGTATCCTGCGTTCGCGCGCCGAATCCGGCAATCTGTCCCCCTCGCGGTCCGCGGGAACCTCGGCTCCGGTGATCCGATTGGATCCGGCCCGGCCGACCACCTTGGTTCCGCCGCCCAACCCATAGGCATTGGGAGGCCTCGGGCCTCGGGAGGTTCCGCGGAAGTCCTCCGCAAGTCCGAGGCCGGAGGTCCTCTCCGCCGAACGACATCGCCCCCAGTCGCGTCTCTCCCGACCAGTGCTAGGATTGAAGCCTTATGCTGCCCTCCCTTAGCCTCCCGCGGGTCGTTGCCATCTCCATCTCCATCGCCTTCGCCGCGCTCTTGATCCGGGGCGGCACGGCCCTGGCGCTCGGTGAGTCGATCGTCGACGTCAGGGTGCTCGGCGCCATCCGCACGGATGAGTCGACCGTTCGCTCCATAGCCGGGGTTCGCATCGGCGACACCTTGGAAAACGAAACGCTGGCGCTCGTGCGCGAGCGGCTGAACACGACGGGGTTGTTCGCCGACGTCAACGTCTGGTGGGAGAGCCAGGGCGAAGGCGTTCGCGTCAACATCGCGGTCAAGGACAAGTTCCCGTGGGCCCCGGTGCCCACCGGGTCGTGGTCCGCGAACAACCGATCGATCGGGCTGCTGTTCGTGCACGGGAACCTGTTTGGTTGGGGCAAGCAGCTCGCGGTTGGCGGCCGATGGGCGCAGCTCGATTCGGGCGCGCTGCTGGCCTACCGCGATCCGGCGCTCTTTCAGACGTGGATGTACTGGGAGCTGAAGGGCATCTATCAGCGCCAGATCATCCCCGAGAACGACCCCAATCTGTTGGTGCCGGCCTCTCCCTACCGGCAGACCACCTTCGACGCGTTCGGGATCGAGCCCGTTTTCGGCGTGGCCTGGTTTCGTCGCGTCAAGACGCAGGTGTCGTGGCGTCTCGACAAGGTCAACTACAAGAAGACCGAATACCTCGACCCCGCCGGTGCCGTCATCGATCCCGCCCTCCTTCCCGGTCCGCAGACCTCAAAGGGTGGGGTGGTGGGAATGGGCCGCGCGGCCATCGCGTTCGATTGGCGCGCCCGCGAACAGGCCGTCATGCGGGGCTCGGCCCTGGGCGGAAATCTCGACATCGCCGGCCCCGCCTTCGACAGTGATTTCACGTTCTGGCGTGCCAGCGCGTTCTGGGAGCAAGGGTTCCGGGTCCTGCACCGGCACAATTTCATCTACAGCGTCAGCGGCACGGTCGCGCATAACCTCCCCATCTGGCAAGACCCGACGTCGGGCGGACCCAACTTGCGTGGTTACCTCGTCCAGCAGTTTCGCGGTGACTCTCAGGTCAACGCCAAGGTCGAGTACCACTTCCCCTTGTTCACCATTGGCTCGCTCGACTTTCGGGCGCTTGGTTTTTACGACGTCTCCGCCATCTGGTTCCGCGACCTGCCGCCGCTCGATCCCACCACCGGCTACTACGCCCGCCCTGATGGAGACCTGAGGACCTTTTCCCCGGTGCTCCAGACCGGGCTCGATCTCAAGCGCGATCTCCACAACGACGTCGGCGGGGGGCTCCGTTTCTTCTTGCGCTCCGTCGCGGTGCCCCTCGTCGGCTTCGATGCCGGGTATGGCCTCGAGAGCAAGAAGTGGCGATTCCTCCTGATCATCGGGGCCTGACGACGGGGCCCTGCCGCCGGCCGAGCGGACCAGGTGTCAGCTTTCCACCCACAGGCCGACCCCAGACCTGGTGAAGATTCGACAGCCATCGTAGGCTGCGTACGTAATTACTCGTAATTGTTTTGTATTTTATCGATACCGTGGTGGCGCGCGCCTTGCGTTCGACCTGACGACCATGTCAGCTCACGCGTCCGGAATCGTCGCTCTCTCACGCGGATCCTCAGCGCCCGGGTCGTTTTCGCCGGCGATTCAACAGCCGAAGGTGCTGCTGTGCGACCTGGACGGGACGCTGATCGACAGCATGCCGACCCTGGCCGAGCTGGCCACCGACGTCCTCGGCGAGGTCTATGGGACGCCGAGCTTGTTGGCCCGCGAGTTCTACCTGGCGACCTGCGGGCTGCCGTTCATCCGGCAGCTCGAGTCGATCTTCCCCGGCGATCCGCGCAACCGCGGCGCCTCCGATCTGTTCGAAGGGCGGAAGCCGGAACGCTGCAACCGGATTCGCATGCCAGGCGACGTGGTTCGGACGTTGGCCGCGCTCAAGGAACGGGGCGTCGCCATCGTGGTGTCGTCGAACAACGGGGTGGAGAACGTCGCGACCTTTGCTCGCAACGGCGGCTTCGACTTCGACCTGGTGCTGGGGTTCGGCGGGGGCCTGGCCAAGGGTAAGCCCCACATCGACCTCTGCGAGGCGACCTTCGGCGTCGATCGCGCGCAGATGCTGTTCATCGGCGACTCGCTGCACGACGGCGAGATCGCGGAGCGCGAGGCCATCCCGTTCGTGGGGCTCGCGGGGACGTTCTCTTACGAGAGGTTCGTGCTGCGCTTCCCTGACGTGCCGGTGCTCCGGCGTTTCGGCGAGCTGCCGGAGCTGTTTGCGTGGTCGGAGGGCGCGGTGTCGCGTTCGGACGCGCGCGCCTTCGCCGGCAACGGCTGAGTGCTCCCATGCAGGTGGTCCTGCTCGCCGCCGGCCTGGGTAGTCGTCTCGGCGCCCTGACCGAGCATGTCCCGAAGGCGCTGATTACGGTCGGCGGCGAGTCCTTGCTGGCGCGCGCCGTGCGGTTCGCCGAGCGGCTGCGGCCGCGCGAGATCCTCGTCGTCGGTGGCTTCTGCCATCCGGACGTCGCCGCCGAGGTGGAGCGCCTTCACCTTCGGGTCCGCTTGCTCCGCAACGACCATTTCCGCGACGGAAACCTCATCTCGCTGCTCACCGCGCGCGCGCATGTCGGCGAGGATTTCCTGTTGATGAACGTCGATCACGTCTATCGGCCGGCCATCGCGGAGCTCGTCTCCCCCGCTGTGGACGAGGTCACCGCATTCATCGACACCGATCGCGACCTGGGCGCCGACGATATGAAGGTCGAACGCGACTCACGCGGGCGCGTGCAAGCCATCGCGAAGACGCTGACTACGTTCGATTGCGGCTACGTGGGAATGACGCGCGTGCCGACGGCCGCGCTCTCCCGATACTGGGCGGCCGCGGAGCTCGTGCTCGCGGAGCACGGCCGGTCCACGCACGTCGAGAAGATCCTCGCGCACCTCGCGGGGACGGAGAGTCGGCCCGTGTGCCGCGACATCAGCGGCATCGGATGGCTGGAGGTCGACGTTCGCGATGAACGAGATCTGGCCGACGCCACGATTCGCGGCGCGCCGACGGCGTGGTCCTGACCGCGGACGTGATCGAAACAGCATCTTGACCTCGCGTTTCCCGGCGTGGACGAAATCATCCGACGCCCGCGGGGGCCGGGGCAGCGAGCGGATCGCGATCGCAATTTGCCTCGAAAATGTGTCAAAGGGCCGCGATAAAACGGACTAACATCCGGGCGACAACACCGGGAGTGAGGAGCCGAGATGCCACGGACACCGTTACTGCGCGCCATACGAAGACTGTTCAACGACGCCCGCATCGCCCAGCGGGCTGGGCTCGATCTCGCGGACCTCGCGGATCTACGTGCTGGCGTGGCGGGCCCCCGCGCGCTGACGCCGGACCGTCAGGCCCGGATGGCAGCAGCGCCCCGGATCGGGCGGCCGGTCACCCGCCGCGCGGCGCTGTCGGCGGTTGCGGCGGGCGCGGGTGCGGGCGCGATGGCCCTCGGTGTGCCGCGCGTCGCGCGCGCCAAGGGCCAGCCGACCATCGCGATCGTGGGCGCGGGCATCGCCGGGGTGTCGTGCGCGTTGAAGCTGGCGGATCACGGTTATGCGTCGACGGTCTACGAGAGCTCGGGGCGCATCGGCGGGCGCATGTTCTCGAACACGGGCTACTGGGATCAGGCGCAGGTCAGCGAGTGGTGCGGCGAGCTGATCGACACCGGCCACGCCACGGTCCTGGCGCTGGCGAAGCGGTTCCGGCTCCATCCCGACAACCTGCACGATGCCGAGCCGAGGGGCTCGGAGGACACCTACAGATTTTTCGGGCACTACTACCTGCAGAGCAAGGCCACGGCTGACTTCCTGGCCACGGTCCTGGCGCGGGTCACGGCTGACGCGGACGCGGCAAGCTATCCAACGACGTTCGATTTGTCGACGGAGGCAGGCGCGGCGCTCGATGCGATGAGCGTGTACGACTGGATCGAGTCACGGGTTCCTGGCGGGCATCGGTCCGACCTCGGACAGCTCCTCGACGTCGCGTACAACATCGAGTACGGCGCCGACACCTCCGATCAGTCGGCGCTGAACCTCGTCTACCTGCTGGGGTTCCCACCCGACAACGTGAGCTTCTCGATCTTCGGCGAGTCGGACGAGACCTTCCACATCCGCGGGGGCAACCAGCAGCTGCCGGTCGCGATGGCGAAGGCCCTCGGCAACGTCGAGCTCGGCTTTTCGCTGCAGCGGTTGGCCGCCACGGCGGCGGGACGCTACGAGCTGGTGTTCGGGCGCGGGAGCGGCGCCGCCGCCCAGACCGTCACGGCGGACTACGTGGTGCTCGCGTTGCCCTTCGCGGTGCTCCGGGGCCTCGACACCACGCGCGCCGGATTCGACGTGCTCAAGCGCGAGGCGATCGACGAGCTCGGCCGCGGGCGAAACGGCAAGACGCAGCTTCAATTCACCAGCCGGCTGTGGAACCAGCGTGGCAAGTGGCACGGCATCAGCAACGGCTCGAGCTATGCCGACACGGGCTACCAGGCGGGCTGGGACGTGACGCGGGCGCAGCCCGGTGGCGCGGGGATAATGGTCTTCTATTCGGGAGGCTCGACGACGGGAGCGATGGTCGCCGCGCAACCGTATTCGACGATCGGCGCGGCGGGCGTTCGCGTCGATGTCACCACGGCCTTGCAGCGGGCGGAGCCCGTGTTCCCGGGGCTGACCGACGCCTGGAACGGAAAGGCCACGCAGTCGCTGCCGCACAAGAGTCCACAGTTCGGCGCATCGTACTCGTACTGGCGGGTTGGGCAGTACACGGCCTTCTCGGGGTACGAGGGCGTGGCCCAGGGCGGGGTGCTGTTTTGTGGCGAGCACACCTCGCAGTCGTTTCAAGGTTTCATGGAGGGAGGCGCCTCCGAGGGACAGCGCGCGGCGGGAGACCTGATTCATGCGATCCGCGGCGGCTGATCCAGCACGCCCCTGGCCGGCCCGGATTCGCGCGAACGTGGAATTTCCACGCTGGGGCCTCCGTCGAAGGCACGATGGAGGCGACCACCTTGATGCTGCTCGCGCTGATGCGCTCGCCACACCAGCCCTGCGAGCTCGGCGGGCGAGGCGAGGCGCGCGACGTGCTGTCCGCGCCGTCGAACGCGATGCCCACCGGGAACGCACCTCCGCTGAAGCTGCTTCCCGCGTCGCTGCCGCGCCACGAGCAAACGCGCTATGACATCCGCTACGGCCTGCTGGGGTCGATCGGCCAGCTCAGCCTCTCCGCCGGAGGCGTGACCATCGAGAAGGACGGGTCTCCGATCGTCAAGGTGCATGGCGTGGGCAAGGGCGCGGTGCTCGGGTTTGGCGCGATGGAGCACCGGCTCGACGCGGACTTCGATCCACGGGCGCTCTCGTCGCGGCGCTGGAAGGTGGCTCGGCGCAAGCAGGGCGACGACGAGAAGGACGAGACCGTCGATCGCGGCGAGCGTGGCCAGCGCGACGAGCTCCGACTCGAACGGCGGCGGCCAGGGCGGCCCGACGAACGCTTCACGCTGACGCCGGCCCTGTCGACGTCCGATCCGCTGGGGATGCTCTGGCGCCTGCGGACCGCGCCGCCTCCGCTCGGCGCCAGCCAGACCTCGCAAGTCTTCGATGGGCTCGCGTTGTGGCGGGTGCGCGCCACGACCGTCGCCATCGACGATCGCGTGCCTGAAACCGGCGCGCCCGCGATGCGGCTGCAGGGCGAGTGGTCACCCGTTTACTACTCCGGTGAGATCGATCCCGATCGAACGGCGCGGCGGTTCACCTTGTGGCTGGCTCCCACAGGCAGCCATCTGCCGCTCCGCCTCGAGGTCCCTGTCGGCCCCGGTGACCTGGTGATGACGCTGGCCGAAAGTGGGCGGACATGACTTCGACGGGCTGTTGTCAACCGAACGCTCGTCGAAGTGTAACCGTCGAGAAACACATCATTGACAATGCGGAAGGATCGACACGCGCCCGCGCAAAGCGACTCGCACAATGGCAAATTGAGCCTTAATATTCGTTCCCCTTGTCGAGCTCGACGTTTTACAAATTGACAATGATTCCTCGCGTGGCCTTCATTGTCGCATTCGGGTGGTTGGTGGCCGTGAGCGCGTGCGACTCCAGCGCTCGATACTCTCGTCTCCCGATCGACACGGGCAGCGGCGCCTCGAGTGGTGGAAAAGGCGGCGACTCGTCGTTCGGCGGCGGGCGCGGAGACGAAGGTGGAGGCGGCGCGGGCGGCCTGAGCCCGGGTGACGGCGGAGGCGACACTGCCGGCCATAGCGGCGCGGCGGGGAGCGGCGGCGTCGCAGACGGTGTTGGCGGCGCGGGGACCGGGGGCGCCGACAGCACCGGCGGTGCGGGAGCAGGTGGTGTGGGGGATGGTTCGTCTGGTGGCATGGACAACGGTGGCGGCGGGGCAAGCGGAACCGGCATGGGCGGCAGCGCCGTGGGAGGCAACGCCAGCGGCGGGAAAGGCGCGGGAGGCAGCGCCGCGGGCGGACGTGGCGTGGGAGGCCGCGGAGGTGAGGGGGGCGCGGGGGGTGCGGGTGGGGCGGGAATGGCAGGAGCCGGCGGCGCCGGCGGAGCCCGCCTCGTGTTGAGCATCGATTTCGGCGCGGGGAACGGCGGGCCCGCTCGCATGGCGGCGACCGAGACCGCAGGAGTGAGGCCCGCAGCGAACTGGAACAGCCTCGTCGGGGGGACGTCGGCAGCGCCTGTCACGCCGCTGCTGCTGTCGGATGGCTCCTCTGTCTCAGCAAGCGTGACCTGGACCACGCCCGTAGCCGGCGGGGCCTCGGGGATTCATGGTACGGGCCTCACGGACGCGCCCGGTGACGTTCGGATGATGAACAGCTACCTCGATCCGACAAGCGGCGTCATGCCGGTGACCGTCGTTGTGTCGGACTTGCCGCCTTCGATCGCCAGCGGCGGCTACGACGTATACGTTTACTTCTTGGGCTCTGTCCCGTCGGGAGCGACGCGGACCTCGACGTACGGCATCGGCACGGCCAGCTTCACGGTTTCTCAGGTGGGTCCGACGGCGTTCTCCGGCTTTCTGCGCGCGGCCAACATGGGCACCACCGGGAACTACGTGGTCTTCAGGAATGTCACCGGGCCATCGTTCACGCTCACGGCGACGCCCGCGGCGGGCACGGCTCAGCGCGCGCCCGTGAACGGGCTCCAGATCGTGGCCACCCGCCCGTAGCGCTGCCCGCCACGCGCGCGGCCCGATCGACGGGCGATCGGTCGGGGAGGTCACAAAGACTTCGGCTGTCGAATGAAAGGTTCGGGGCGGAGCGAGACACAGGGCTCGTATGTTTATCAACCGCCGGAACGTCCCCTCGCGACGGTCTTTCTTGAAGGGGCTGGGCGTCGGATCGGCCCTGCTTCCTTTGCTGCAGTACGAAGAGGCGTTCGGCGCGTGCGCCGCGGTGCCGGGACCGAAGCGGATGTTCATCATGGCGTGGTCGCTCGGGATGCTGGGGGGCGGCGAAACATGGGCCACCACGGGCGCCAACTGGGCGCTGCCGACTCAGATGGCGTCCCTCGCGCCGTATCGACAGGACCTGCTGTTGCTGGACGGCCTCGACTACGACTTCCTGAAGGACATGCCGGGATCGGGCGAGAGGACCGGCTTCGCGGCCTTCCCAGGGATGCTGACGGGGGCTTTTTATCAGACTCTTTCTTCCAGCACGAGCAGCGATCTGGGGGGCGGGATTTCCATCGATCAGTACGTCGGGCTGGGACTGCAGGCCACGGGATATCCTGGCCTCGTCAGTCTGAACGTGGGCGTGCAGGCCGTTTCGACAGGGCACCTCTCCTGGAAGGGGCCGGGGCAGGTCGTCCTGCCGAATCTCAGTCCTCTCTCCGTCTACAACATCCTGTTCGGGAGCGCGCCGTCGTCGCCGCCGCCAGACAAGGTCCTGGCCATGCGAAAGAGCGTGCTCGACTACGTCGCCGGAGATCTGAACCGCTTCGTGACCAGGGTGGGCGGGACCGATGATCGCGCCCGCGTCGCGTCCCACCTTCAAAACATCCGCGACATCGAGCAGGCGCTCGCCCAGCAAATGTCCCAGACGCCGCCCTCGACCACCTGCACGACCCCCGTTCCGTTGCTGCCTTCGCGCCCCCCGTTCGAGCAGGTCGCGCAGATACAAATCGATCTGGCCGTCACCGCCCTCGCCGCCGACGCCACGCGCGTGGTGGTCTTGCAGCTCGGTGACCAGTACGACTTCAACGTCATTCTGGCCTCGCTCGGGTACACGGCCGGGGGGCCGATTCCCGCCGACGCCAACACCGGGGACGTCAACAGCATCTACGGACTATCAAAGGCCAATGGTCCCGACAAGGTCAAGATCGATACCTGGTTCATGGACCAGGTGTCGTACGTGCTCGGCAGCCTGAAGGCCGTCTCGGATGGCGCGGGGACGATGCTCGACAACACCGCGTTCGTGGCCATGAACAGCATGAGGACCGGGGCGGGGAAGGAGACCGTGGGTGTCCCCGCGATCATGGCCGGAAGCTGCGGCGGATACTTCAAGACCGGCCGCAGCTTGAGCCTGACGAACACGCCGAACAACGGCGTGCTCGTCGCGCTCGGAAATGCCATGGGCATCCCGACGGTCACGTTCGGCGAGACCAGGTACGGCGGCGAACTGACGGTCCTCAAGGGTTGAAGCGTCGGATGCGATTTCGCGATTTCGGCTGTCGAATGAAAGGTTCGGGCGGCGGGACGCACAAGGCTCATATGTTCGAGAATCCCCGGAACGTCCCCTCGCGACGGTCTTTCTTGAAGGGGCTGGGCGTCGGATCGGCCCTGCTTCCTCTGCTGCAGTACGAAGAGGCGTTCGGCGCGTGCACGGCGGTGCCGGGGCCGAAGCGGATGTTCATCATGGTGTGGTCGCTCGGCATGCTGGGCGGCGGCGACACGTGGGCCACCACGGGCGCCAACTGGGTGCTGCCGACTCAGATGGCCTCGCTCGCGCCGTATAGACAGGATTTGCTCCTGCTCGATGGCCTCGACTACGACTTCCTGAAGGACATGCCCGGCTCGGGAGAAAGGACGGGTTTCGCGGCCTTCCCCGGGATGTTGACGGGGGCCTTCTATCAAGTTCTCTCCTCGGCCACAGCCGCCGATGTGGCGGGCGGGATCTCCATCGATCAGTATGTCGGGCTCGGGCTGCAGGCGAGGGGATACCCGGGCCTCGTCAGTCTGAACCTGGCCGCATCGTCCCGCTCAGGGGGGCTCTCCTGGAGGGCGGCGGGGCAGCCGGTCCTACCGGATCAGGATCCCGTTCACGTCTACGCCACCCTGTTCGGGAGTCCGACCTCGTCGCCTCCCCCCGACAAGGTCCTGGCCATGCGGAAGAGCGTGCTCGACTATGTCGCCGGAGATCTCAACCGCTTCGTGACCAAGGTGGGCGGCACCGACGATCGCGCCCGCGTCGCGGCGCACCTGCAGAACGTCCGCGACATCGAGCAGGTCCTCACCGAGCAGATGGCCCTGACACCGTCGTCGACCATGTGTACGCCCCCCGTGCCTGATCCGTTGATCAGCCCCATCTCGCACGCCGACTTCGAGAAGGTCGCGAAGGTACAGACCGACCTGGCCGTCGCCGGCCTTGCCGCCGATGCCACGCGCGTGGTGGTCCTCCAGCTCGGCGACCAGCAGGACGCTTACATCTTTCTGACCTCGCTCGGGTTCGGGTCCGGGTTAACCGACCCCAACACGGGGGCAACCACGGGCAGCATCAACGACATCGCAAGACGGGATGGCCCGGACAAGGTCAAGACCGACACCTGGTTCATGAGCCAGGTAGCCTACGCGCTCGGCAGCCTGAAGGGTGTCGCGGATGGCGCGGGAACGATGCTCGACAACACGGCGTTTCTCGCCATGAACACCATGAGGACCGGCGCGGGCCGCGAGACCGTGGGTGTCCCGGCGATCATGGCCGGAAGCTGCGGGGGCTACTTCAAGACCGGCCGCAGCCTGAGCCTGACGAACACGCCGCACAACGGCGTGCTCGTCGCGCTTGGAAATGCCATGGGCATCCCGACGGCCACGTTCGGCGAGACCAGGTACGGCGGCGAATTGACGGTCCTCAAGGGTTGAACGTGTCGACCACCATGAAAGCACGAGGAACACGAGCCATGAGACTTCACGCTTCGTTGGTGGCCATGACGATGGCGGCGATGATCGGCGGCGGCTGCAACTCGAGTTACGTCGTCGGCCAGAATTCGGGTGGCCGCAATGGGGGCGGGATGGCCGGGCGGCCCGCGGGCGTCGCCGGCGGGTCGGGCATCGCCGGCGCCTCGGGGACAGGGGGCGGCCTCGGTGGCGCTCCGCTTCCGGCGGGCACCGGGGGCGCGGCAGGAACGCCGGGCACGACTGGCAGCGGAGGCGTCTCGCCAGGTGCCGGGGGCGGGGGCGCGATAGGCGCGGCCGGCAGCGGCGCCTTCGTGAATCCGCCACCGCTCGATGTGCCCCCGACCCCCGAGAGCGCCGGGCCACTGGCCTTGCAGCACCTCACGAAGGCCGAGCTCAGGAACACGATCGCGGATCTGCTCGGCGCCTCGCCGGCGGCGGTCGATGCTGCCCTCGCCGATATGCCGGCCGACGAGGCCTCGATGACGACGGGGTATCTGGACGCCAGCACGTACTCTCAGCTTCAGACGCAGAAGATCCAGTCGGTGGCAGAGGCGCTGGCCGCCCCGCCCGCCGGCGCGCTCTCGGCCGACTGCATCGCTCCCGCGGCAGGCGCGGCCGCGACCACCTGCGCCACCGGCTTCGTTGGTAGCTTCGGGCGTCGCGCGTTTCGCCGGCCGCTCACGGCGGCCGAATCAGACGCCCTGCTGGGTGTGTTCAACGCGGCCATCGGGCTGGGGTTCGACTTCCCCGGAGCGATCAAGGAGGTGGTCGTGGCCGCCCTTCAGTCGCCCAATTTTCTCTATCACTGGGAGGTCGGCGATGCCGTCGCGCCGCGCGTGGGCAACCTCATCACGCTCACCCCGTATCAGGTCGCGTCCCGGCTGTCGTATCTGCTGTGGCAGACGATGCCCGACGACGCGCTCCTCGCGGCCGCCGACAACGCTCAGTTGGCGACGCCCGCGCAGATCCTGGCGCAAGCCAACCGCATGCTGGGCGACGCGCGCGCGCAGGCCGGAGTCGTGAATTTCAGCCGCCAGTGGCTCGCGCTCACGAACATCGAGTCGCTTTACGAAGATCCGACGGTCTATCCGAGCTTCACCGCGGCCGAGCCGCTGGCCTTTGGGGCGGAGCTGAACAGGTTCGTATCCTCGGTCCTGTTGCCGTCGGGTGACGGAACGCTGAAGACCTTGCTGACGGCGCCGTATACGTACGAGGACGATGCCGCAGCGGCGGCGATCTACGGAGGGACGGCGACGGCTGCCCCCGGGAGCCCGCTGCCCCTCGATCCCACCGAGCGGGCGGGTGTACTGACGCAGCTGGCGTTCCTGGCGACCTACTCACAGCCCCTGCTCACCGACCCGCTGGCGCGGGGCCTGGCAGTGTGGCGACAGCTCTTGTGTGCCGAGCCGGCGAGCGCGACGCACGTCGCCTTCGACGCCAACGCCATCGACGTCACGGCGCCCCGACGCGCGCAGTACGCGCAGATCTACGCCCAACAGTCCGCGCCGGGCACATGCGCCGCGTGCCATGCCTCCTTCGATCCCCTGGGGTTCGCCTTCGAGAATTACGACATGATTGGCGGCTACCGCACCGTGGACAACGGCCACCCCATCGATCCGTCCGGGACGACGGTCACCCCCGCGGGCACCACGATCTCCTTCAAGAACGCCGTCGAGCTGGTCAACGCCCTCGCGGTGAACGACGAGGTCAAGTGGTGCGTGACCCGGCAGTGGTTCCGCTTCGTGCTGGGTCGTATGGAATCGACCGCCGACCTCGGTTCGATGCAGCTCGCGTACAGGGCGGGCGCGGCGGTTCCCGGCTTCTCGGTTCGTGAGATGCTCACCAGCCTGGTCCAGACGCAGGCGTTCCGGTTCCGCGCACCCTCCTCTGGGGAGCTGTGATCTGGGCGGCGGGGACGGGGACGCGTGAGCGCGTGACGGCGCGGGCTGTCTCAGACTTCTGAGGGACCGGGGCGAGTGCGACCTGCCGAAAGCGCCGTTTCAAGCGGATAGCCGCGTATGGCTGGCAGGCACGTTGTTTGCCTCTGCTCGCCGGCATGCGAACGACGCTGGCGCTCGGGTTCATCGCGGTGATTCTGTCGAGCTGTGGTTCGAGTGGTGGTAATGGCTCGAATGACGGAGGTGGCGGCGGTGGAGAGACGGGAACGGGCGGAGCAGGCGGCGCTTCCGGTCGAGGCGGCCACGGCGGCGCCGCGGGCGCGCCGGGGACGGGCGGGACGGCCGCGACGGGCGGCGCCGCGGGGAGCGCTGCGAGCGGTGGCGGCCGGGGCGGCGGTGGAGCCACGGGAACAGGCGGCACGGCGGGCGTGGCCGGGAATTCCGCGACGGGCGGCGCCGGGGCCGGTGGAATGGGGACCGGAGGCGCCGCGGGCACCGGTGGTGGCGGGGCGGCGGGCGCCAACGGCAGCGCGGGCGTGACCGGGCACGCGGGAGCTGGCGGCCACGCCGGCGCAGGCGGAAGCGCGGGGAAGGGCGGTCAGTCGGGCGGGGGCCGCGGGGGTGCAGTTGGAGGCGCCGGCGGCGCTGGCGGAGGCGCGGGCGGTCACGGCGGCGCGGGCGGCGCGCCTGGCAAGGTGTGTGGTGGGATCGCCGGCAAAACCTGCGGTCCCCTCGAGTGGTGCGACTTTCCGAACGACAGCTGCGGCGCGGGCGACCAACAGGGCGTGTGCCGGCCAATCGAAGCGGGGGTCATCTGCGCGCCAGGCGTCGTCTGTGGCTGCGATGGCAGAACGTACGGGTCCGCCTGTTACGCGCATCTGTCGGGAGTAGACACGATGTCGAGTCTGGCGTGCATCCCGGGGAACGGGTCGACAGGCGACCCGTGCGCCGCCAACACGGACTGCACGACCGGCTTCAAGTGTTGCCCAAAGTCGGGCGCCTTCGTGTCAGCGATCGGCTGCGTGCAGGTGGCCGCGGGCGGCAGCTGCCCGATGCTTCCCTAGCTGCTAGTGCACGAAGTCGTCGGTGGCTCCCGGCCGCGCGTACCAGTAGAGCAGGCCCGACATCAGCACGTGGGTGTCGGACCAGTGCCAGAGCTCCAGGTCGAAGCGCAGGCGCGACGCGAAGGGG
>CAYUFS010000067.1:0-26223 GCA_964443975.1 uncultured Myxococcales bacterium
CTTCCAGCTTTTTCAACCGCTCACGCCTCCGCGGAATGTCCCTTCAGGGTTAACAGCTGGTTCGGTAGTCCAGAACCGAAGATCCTCACATGTCGAGGTCGCATGCCAGCATCCGGAACCTCGACGGACGGACCGCCGTGATACGCGATCTCGGCAGCAGAAACGGCACCTTCGTGAACGGGGAGCTGTTGAGCGGCGAGCGGCCCCTCAGTGAGGGCGCGGTGATCTTCATCGGCGCGCACGTGTTCGTGTACCGACGCATGTCCCGGAGCGATCTGGCGGCGATTGCTGCGGATCGACGCAGCCCACTCGGTCCCGTACCGACCAACTCGCCGGCGGTGGCTCGCCTCAACGCTCGTTTGAGGAAGCTCGCACGATCGCCCGTGGATCTCCTGCTGGGGGGCGAGACGGGGGTAGGCAAACAGATCTTCGCGGAGGCCATACACAAGGAGAGCGGACGCAGGGGCCCGTTTGTGGCCATCAATTGCGCAGCTGGTGATCCCTCCTTGCGCGATCGTCTCGAGGACATAGGTGTCCTCGTATGCCACTTCTTACGCGAGCTGCCGCAGGCGTTCAGCATCCGCGCTTTTCGAGCGCTGTTTCTGTGGAATTGGCCAGGCAACGTCCGCCAGCTGGGAAAGACGGTTCAAATGGCCGGTATCTTGGGCGACGGACACGGGATGATCGATGAGGATCTACCGATGGAGCTCGAGCAAGCAGTCATCGAAGGTGCAGGCAACGGCTTGCGAGCGTCGTTTGGGCGGCCCACGTCTGGAGCTTGGCACCTTGCTTCAGCGGCATCGAGGAAACGTGGGCGGAGTGGCGCGAGAGCTCGGACGACAGCGAACCCTGGTCTGGCGCTGGCTTCGGAAGGATGGCCTCGACCCGGCGATTTATCGGGACGGTAGCGGCGACAACTGACGGGCCATCTGCCGTATCCCGATACGTATCCAGCGGCCTCGGTCAGATACGCATCAAAAGTGGCAGACCAGCATCCGTTCGCTCTGACAGATCGCCTGCACCGCGCAATTCGCGCACGCGCCACGCTTGCTGGGTCGAGAAAACAGCTCCATCCGACAGGCGTGGTCGGAGGCGACTCGTACCCTGGAATCCTCTGGCGCGCGACGGCGTGATTCAGCGGTTCGGGTACACACACCATCGACCTGTGCTGGGGCGGCGTTCTCGTCGACGTCTACCTCACTCTTGCATCACGGACTGGATCCGAGGGCCGGTCAGCGCCACAGAGTAGACCCGGATCCCATGACGGGGTCCTTTTGCACCGTGCCCGCTGCACTCGTGACCGGTTGGCGAACGTGGCATGATGGCCGCATGGCGGCGGCGTTTCAGGTGGATGATGTTCCACGGGCGAGGGAGGCCCTGCCGGCGCGCCGACTCGGCGACGCAATTGCCGATGCGCTTGCCCTCGGCGGCGATCCCGAACGACAGGTGGTCGACCACGGTCCAACCCATCCGTTGCTCGGCGCCGTCCACCTCGCCTTCGCGGGGCACCGCCCGCTCGTGCTGCAGCCGGATGCCGTCTGGCTCACCATCGCTCAAGGCGTCGCGCAGCACGTGCGTCTCAACGCCGAAAAATTGCGACCGCGTCTCGTGCGCCACCACGGCACCAAGACGCTGGAGGTTGGCTGGGACGGCGCGATGCCCACCGATCCGGCCTCTTGGGCGAGCATCGTGGCCAGGTTCCGGGACGCTGTCGCAGCGGAGATCGGCGACGGGCGAGCGCGTCTGTTCGAATGCGACTTCTCGACCACGACCGACGTCGAGCGCATAGCGAGCCGGATCGTCTTGATGGACGCGTACGCTCCCTACTTCGACTACGTGCTCTTGTGCATCTGCGGGATACCGGAGGTGACGCTGCTCGGAACGGTCGACGACTGGAAGAAGATCCGCTCCCGCATCGACGTCCTGGCGGAGCTCGATCTCGACGTCTGGGCCCGTTCACTTGCGCCGATCTGCGACCAGTTCGTTCGCGCGGCGGACGGGACGCCCGATCGGGCATTCTGGAAGGGGATCTACAAGCCGCGCCACGCCTACGGCGCCGATGTCATCACGGGGTGGATCGCCCGCCTCTACCCCTACCTCGAATCTGGTGGCGAAATTGCCGCGCCGAACCCGCTGCTCGAGCTCGCTCTCGACGAGCCCGCAGACCACGGCACCGACCCGCGGGGCTACCAGGGTCCGGGCATCCGGTCCAATCAGGTATCGTCGCTCGCGTCCACGGCACGAATCACCGTCGTCGACCTGATGGGAGGACGCCACGAGGTGCCCTCGACGGCGGGATGTTGGCGGTGGCCCAAGACGAGAGTGGACGTCTGGCGCCCGTGTGTGGCTGGGTGCTCCGGCGTTCGAGGGCGCATATCGCCGCGGTGGTCGAGCGGATCCGGGCCGCGTACCCCTTCACGCCGGCACCGCCCCCGGCCCAGGGCAGCCGCAACCCCTGGACGGATCCAAGCGGTCCCGCTGACTTCGTCGGCATGTACCACGAGCTCGAGCAGGCCACCCTCTTTGCTCCTGAGCGTACCTGGCGGATTCGACCGCCCGCCGAGCATCAAAGGGTCAGCTTCGGCGGGATCTATAGACACGACATCATCGTCGTGCGCTTCATCGACCTTGCCGATCAGACCTTCCTCGGGCTGACCGATATCGGCGGCGGCATGGTGTACGTTCGCGCGCGCGCCGATCTCCTGGAACCTTTGCCGGCAGGCGGTCCGTACCACCCCGGCGATTCGCGGTCGAGTCAGGCAGGCAGCGACGTGCGCGTGTTGCGCGGGCGACTCGCGGAGATCCTGTCGGCGGCACTCGACGCATCGGGGGCCGGCGACCCGGACGAGATCGGCACGCTCGCGGAGGCCGTTCAGCCGCGGCCGGTCAACCTGTCCGATCCCAAGGTCCTACCCGTCCGCCGATCGTAGCGCAGGCGGTCCGATGGCTGCGGACTTGTCAGTCCTCGAGCCACGCTGCGTGACACGGTTTTGGTTCCGGGGTACGTTCGGGCCGGTTCAGTAAGACGCGCTGGATTTGAAGGACCCTCTCAAGGTCCTTTTCTTAGAAGAGGGGAGGCTGGTCATGTTGCGTTCCGTCGCGATCGGAATCGGTTTGCTGGCGGTGGCGGGGTGTCATTCTGGCGGCGGCGGCACCACCGTGGAGGCGGCGCGCGCCGCACTAGACGTCGACTATCTGGGAAACAGCGACGTGGTCGGGTTTGCGTTCACGGCCACCGCCGTTCCCTGCACGGCCGGGGGAGCCGTGGCCGGCGCAAACGCGCAGGCCTTCGTCGATCTCCAGGACAACCTCGTCTCCGGCTCGGTATCAACCGGTGCCCCCAGGCTATCCACGACCTCCGGTCACGTTTCGGCGAGCACGTTCCTTACACTGGCGCCCGGCTGTTACAACGTGACCGCGGCGCCCGCCAGCGCGATCGATCCGATGGCGCAGGCATTTACCCCTTCAGCCGATTGCGCCACCGCCACCGCCGCCGGCGTCATCGTGATCGCCGGCAAGACCACCACTGTAGCCCTCATCAGCCAGTGCCAGACCCCGGGTAACGGCGGTGGCAGCGTCACCGTGGCGTTGAATCACGCGCCAACGGTGGTCTTGAAGATCCCGGACACGCTTGGGTTTCAGTGCCAGCTCCTGCAGGTCTGCGCCGACGTTTCCGACGTCGACAACGATCCCATGCAGGTCAACTGGGCGGAGACGCCGGGCGCCGCGTCCGCCGCGTCACTGGGTGCGGGAGCGCTGACCTCGCTCGGGACGTCGGGCGGGATCAGTCGCTACGGTGAGTGCGCCAACATCGCCTTCCCCGACTTCGGGACGCATTCCTTCGAGGTCAGCGTGTACGATCTCCTGCAGAACGGCGCGACGATCGAGAGCTCGCTCCCTGCGGGGCAGACGTCGCACGCGACGTTGGCGTTCTCGCTCACGAATCGGCCCGGTTTCGGTCCAGCGTGCGTCGACGGCAGCGACGCCGTCGTGCCCATCGATCCGGGCTTCGCGATCGCTCGCGCGCCGGGCTGTGTGTTCGAGACCCCGGCTCAGTTTTACTGCTCGGTCTCCGACGCTGCGCTGGCCGGGTTCACGCTGGCCAGCACCTGCCCGAGCGGGACCTTTGCCCCCGCGGCGGCGTTTCCGACCTGCGGCGCGATCGGCACCGGCACGGCGCCCGACAGCGATGGTGACGGGATCCCCGATGCGGTCGACGCTTGCCCGGGCACGCCGGCCGGAAGTGCCGTGAATGCCGCCGGGTGCGCGCTCTCGCAGACGATGGCCAGGGCGAACCCGGCCTTTCCACCCTATGGTCTCACCTTGACGAGCATGGGGAACTCCGGCCGTGCCGGAGGCTTGACCTGGAACTACACTGGCATCAACACGAGCGGACACTTCGCGATCTACTGGGTCGCGCTCGATGACCCCGCATTCGGGCCGTACGGCATCTCTTTGAATGGACCGGTACAAGCCGGTACGGCAGTCGCCTTGTCGACAGCCGACTCGAACCTGGCCGCTGGACTGGCAGTCTTCGAGGGGACGACGTCGATCGCCCTTTTGACCGGCACCATCGCTGTCCCGACTCGCCTGATTCTTTCGGTCGTCGATCAGGCCTCGAACCCGATCCCCTGGCAGACGACGGCAGCGCTCGGGATCGACGCCGATCTTGGCACGTACGCGCTCGTGGTCCCGACCGTGGCCAATGCCGGGTTCACTGTGAACGCCCAGGCGCAGGTGTTCAACGGGATCGTTTGGCAGCCGTACCTCGACTACTACGACGCCGCGGCGAAGGTCAGCAGCGGCAACGCGTTCATTTCGTACGGCGGCACTTTCTACGACCGCTAGTGTACCGGCTCTCGGAAACGAGGGCGTGACCGGCGGGGAGCGGCCCGTGCGGGCGATCACGCGAATGAAGCGCCCCCTCGCAAGCGCGCAGAGGGGTGCGTTCAATCGGCGCGACGATACGCGTTCCGCAGTCACCGAGATCACGATGCGTAACGGAACTGTCGCTGGACCGCGATCGCCGCCTGACGGATTCTCGGCCCGCTCTGCGGTACGCCAGGACACCACAACCGAACCAGCCGAGGAGGCTCGCGTGAAGCTGCAATCGAGGACCACGAAGATCGGATTGGCGCTGTTTCTGGCGGGCGCGGTCGCTGCCGTCGCCGGCTGCGGCGAGCACACGCCCTCCGCCGCGGACAGCGCACAGCTGGGATCCGTCGCCATCGCTCTGCTCGAAGGCGGTGTCACGCTGACGAGCGTGAGCTACACGATCACCGGCCCGAACGGGTTCTCGAAGCTCGGGACGATCAACGTCGCCGCCAGCAGCAAGCTGTCGACCCTCATCGGGGGCCTTCCGGCCGGCAACGGATTCACGATCGCGCTTGGCGCCATCGGTACCGACGGAACGACAACGTGTGGCGGCAGCGCGACCTTCAACGTCACGGCGGGCGCCGTCGTCGCGGTGACCGTCGCGCTCGACTGCCACCAGGCGGCGAAGACGGGCAGCGTGGCCGTCAACGGCGTCCTCAACATCTGTCCGGTCGCGGACGGGCTGTCGGCGAACCCGGCCGACATCTCGGTGGGCTTCCCGATCGCGCTCGGGGCCGCCGCTCACGACCCGGACAGCAGCCCCTCGCCGCTCTCGTACAGCTGGACCGCCCCCTCCGGGTTCTTCAGCGACCCCACCTCGAGCACGCCGACGTTCGTCTGCAACCTGCCCGGCCCGGTCACGCTCACGGTGATGATCTCCGACGGCGACGCGACGCCGGGTTGCGCGGCCACTACGTCGGTGACCGTGACGTGCGGTCCAGGCACGCTGCTCGTGCCCGGATCTCTGGTCATCAGCAGCAGCACCTACGATCGGACCAAAGGCGCCATCGCGTCGTTGACCCTGGGAACGAAGCTGGCCGGCTCCGCCACCGCGACGACCACCGCGACCGCTGGCAACAACTACGTCACTGTTTGGAACAACGAGGCCGCTGACGCGAGCTTTGGCGTGACCTCGGCGATCGACCTGACCGACATCGATCCGAACAGCGCCCAGGTCCTCAGCAAGGTCACCGTCCCGCCCAGCCAGGTGGTCACCAGCTTCCCTTCCAAATCGGAGGTGGGCCTCCACATCACGAAGGACGCCGCCGGCAATCACCTGGTGTTCGTGGGCTACGCCGGCGCCGGTGTCGGCGCGATCGACGTGTCGAACACCGACGCCGTGCCGGGCCAGGATCCGACCAACCCGGTGACCTTCGCCTTCGGGTCGAGCTACGCCTTTGCGCGCACCATCGTGTCGATGGATGGCAGCGGAATCTTCTCCTACACGCCGACCATCGACTACGGAGGCAACAACGGCCGCGCGGCGCTGCTCGGCTCGAATGGCCTCTATTACGTGGTCGGCAACGCCAACAACGGCAACGCGGCCGCGTTCGGCGCGACGAACGGCACGAACCCCGACGTCACCGAGACGACCGGCCTCGAGGTGGTGAACCCGATCAACGGCTCCGCGTCGAACGTCGCCATCCCGGCAGGCAACTCGGCCGAGGTCAATCCGCTGATCCAGTACGCTTTCGGCACGGCGAAGCCCGACAAGCCCGGCAAGGACAACAACTACCGGGGCGTGACCGAGTTCGGCGGTGCGCTCTACTTCACCAAGGGGAGCGGCAGCAACGGCATGCAGACGGTCTATACCGTCTCCTCGTTGCCCACGGTCGCGAACGCCGCCGCGGCCACGATCACCGTCGTCCCGGGCTTTCCGACCGACTCGGCGAAGGCGACCGGCGGCAACTTCACGCCCTTCGCGGTGTTCTTCGGCAACGCGACCACGATGTACGTGTCCGACGAGGGCTCGGGGAACGCGACCGACGTGGCCAGCCACGCGGGCCTCGAGAAGTGGAGCCTGGTCGGTGGCACCTGGCAGCTCGACTACGTGCTGACCCGGGGGCTGATCGGCCAGGTCGACGCTGGCCTGACGGGCGCCGATGGCCCGTGGCCGAACGTGACCACGGTCGGTCTCCGCAACCTCACGGGCGTCGTGAACGGCGGCCAGGTGACCTTGTGGGCCACGACCTCGACGTCGAGCGCCTCTGGGGACAACGGCGCGGATCCGAACAAGGTCGTCGTGATCACCGACCAGCTGTCGGCCACCACGCTGACGGGCGCGGTGGCCACCGAGTCGTTCAGCACGGTCGTGGGACCGACCTACGGCACGGTCTATCGGGGCGTCTCGTTCGTTGACTACTGACCCTGAAGCGATCTCACTTCTCGTTCCAGGGACGGCCGGCTATTTGGGGGCCATTGCGTGCGCGGCGTCACCCAGGAGGGCAAGATGGTCGTCGACGAGGCGCCGGCAGTCGACACGGATGACGTCGTTGATCAGAAGATCGGCGAAGCTGTGGACGGCACCCAGGATCTCCGCCGACGCCGGATAGGCCCGGGCCCAACTCGCGCGTGCACGTCTTCCGGGGGCCGCGAAGCGCGGGGGTCTGGGTGGGCGGCCGCGCGGAAGTGGCCATGGGTCCGGATCTTATCGGCGTGTGACGCGACGATGCAACGGCCCTTGTTTCACTGCGCTCACGCCACAGTGCCGTTGGCAGAGAGGGCCATCGCCGTGCGAAAAGACGGCTACCCATCATGGAGAATCCCATCCGCACGGCAGTCCTGGCCGCTCACCGCGCGCGGCGCGCCACGGTCCCGTTGGTCGCGGCGGTTTTCGTCGCTGGCGTCGGCCCCTCGTTCGCGCGTGCCGCGCCCGACGACGACGCCGCGCCGTCGGCGGCCGTCGAACGAGGGCAGCGTCGCTTCGGCTTCGGGCCGACCGCCGGTTTCCTCGCCGGAGCTGGCGTGACGATGGGCGGTGGCGGCGGTTTCCTGCGCGGCTGGTTCACGGGCGGCTTCATGCCGATCGTCGTGTTCGCCAACGCACGGACGTCCGACAAGGCGGCGCGTCTCAACTACTACAATTCGTTCCAGGTCAACGAGGACCTGGCGTTCCGCATCTTCCAGCGCCCACGTTTGGATGGGTCGCTGCTGGTCGGCTACAAGTACAACACCGTTCTTGGAAGCGGCGGCGCGGTGGGTCTGGGGATCATGTACGACCTCACCCGCCGCGTCGTGCTTCAGTTGTCCGCCGGTGTGGCCGTGTTTCCTTCAGCGAAGGACCGTCTGGATCGCAATCAAGGCTACCCGAGTGACCGCACCCCTGCCTTGACGCCGGCGCTCCAGGGCGGTGGCAACGTCGGCCTGTTGTTCTTTCCGTGAGCGCCGACGCCCCCGCGGTCTCAGCGGTTCTCTGACCGTCCCGGCGGCGCTGTCCGCGGGGGCTGGACAACGGTCACCACCTGCGCGAAGTGGAAGGGGAATACGCGCCCAGCGACGGTGATCTGGAGCCAGACGTAGGCCGCCTGGTTGTTGATCGTCAAGTAGACCAGCCCGGTCGTCCCCTGCCCCGGAAACAGCGTGTTTCGGCGAAGCGCCTGATCGGCCCAGATCTGCTGCTGGACCGCGATGGAGGCCGCGGCGCTGTTGCGAGCGGCCGCGTCCCCCTCCATCGCCGAAGCGGCTATCAGCGCTCCGGAGCCGTCCACGTGCCTGCCCTGCGCCGCCGAGGCGACGTCTCCCACCGCGCTCAACAACACCAGGGTCCCGAAGAGCGCCTGGCTGTTGGTGGTGTCGGCGACGCCGCGCGACTCCGCGACCGCCAGCGCGGCCAGGATCTCCTCAGGGTCGATCACCCGTTGCGATGGCGTGCAGGAGGAGGCGGCCAGCGCGCTGCACACCGAGTAGGTCATCGCGTGCGGGCTCACCTCCAGGCGATCGGTGGTGCGGTTCTCGATCTCCACCCGCAGCGCCAGGTTCGAACCGTCCTGGTGCTCGAACGCGGCGGCGGCCCGCACGCCGGCCACGTCCTTCTGGACGGAGGCGCGGCCTCCAACCCAGATGATGTCGGCGGCGTCGGGGTTGAGGCGCACGAGCGGGAGGGGCGTGGCGCAGCCCACCGCGACCAACCCACCCGCCGACAGCAGCGCTGCTTGTGAGAACGAGAGACGCACCCCGCCTGAGGATGCAACACGCCTGCCAAAGTTGCGATGGACGAGATCGCTCAGACCTCCTCGAGTTACCGCGTGGGACGGCTCGCGCCTGTTGCCAGCCTCATACAGGTATGCTCAGCAGCGTGAAGATCGCGCTCATGATCGGGGGGACCGGGTTGGTCGGGTCGCAGCTGTTGAGTCAGCTGCTGAACGACGCACGGTTCGACAAGGTGATCTCCTTCGGCCGCAGGGGGACCGGGCAAGCTCATCCGAAGCTCGACGAGCAGATCGTCGATTTCGACGCGCCGGAGTCCTGGTCGTCGCTCGTGAAGGGGGACGTGGCGTTCTCGTCGCTCGGGACGACACGAAAGCAGGCCGGCAGCCCGGCCGCGCAGAAGCGGGTCGACTACGACTACCAGCTCGCCTTCGCCAGGGCGGCGGCGAGCAACGGCGTGGGGACCTATGTGCTCGTCTCCTCGTCGTCCGCCAACCCAGGCTCGCGCATCTTCTACACGCGCCTCAAAGGGGAGCTCGACCGTGACGTCCAGAAGCTCGGCTTCCAGCGCGTCCGGATCATGCGGCCCAGCCTGCTCCGGGGAGATCGTCAACAGCCACGCGGCGGGGAGAAGCTCGGCAGCGCGCTCCTCGGCGCGCTGAACGCCCTCGGAATCGCGCGCAAGTACCGCGAGATCACCGGCAGCGTGGTCGCCCAGGCGATGCTCAATGCTGCCCTCGACCCCGAAGACGGGACGCGCATCTACACGCTCGACGAGCTGTTCGCCGAGGCCGAGCGCGCCCGCTGATTCGTCGAGCGGCTCGGCTCCCCCCGGGCCGCTATGATCAGGCCCACAAACAGGAGACCGACATGATCGTGCGGATGCTATCTGCGACTGCCCGCTCCGGTGCGCGACCCGAAACGGCGGGTCGGCGCCTCGGCCTGGTTGCACGAGTCGCCGTCTACGGCCTCGCGGGCCTGTGCCTGGAAGTCCTATTCACCGGCGTGGCGGGCCAGCTGGATGGCACCGGCGACGGGCGCCTGATGGGCTGGTCGTCCCTGTGGATGCTGCCGATCTGGGGCTGCGCTTTTCTGACCTGCGACGTGATGGGCCGCTGGTTCGCAGCGCGGTCGGTGTCCTGGCCGGTTCGCGCTGCGTTCTACGTGCTCTTCTGCTTTGCGCTCGAGTACGTCTCGGGTGCTGCGATCCGCGCCTGCGTGGGACGAAGCCCGTGGGACTATTCCGCGGCACGCTGGAACCTGCACGGCCTCATCCGAGTCGACTACGCGCCGCTCTGGGCGATGTGCGGGCTCGGGGGCGAACGGCTGGCATCGTTGCTCAGGCGCCTTCACCTTGCGGCCGACGAATGACGGCCGTGGCGGCAGCATTTTTCTGACCGACTTCCACCTGCACGGGAGCACTATGGAAGCAGGAGCCCTGACTACGGAGCAAATGGCCGCGATGTCCTTACGGGTGCTGCGAGGGGAGGTCGCCGACTACGAGAGCAACGATGCTCTCGTAGCCGGGTTGCTTCGCGGCGACGCCCGTGCTGAGCTGGAGGCCTGGAACCGTTTCTCGCCGGGGGTAGACGCCACATTGCGGCGTCTGCTCGGGCCGGGGGAGGACCGGGATGACCTGCTGCAGGAGGTCTTCATCAGGTTCTTCAGTCGTCTCGCGACCCTCCGCGCGCCGTCGGCGATGGCCGCTTTCCTGACGGGGATAAGCGTCCACGTCGTCCACGGCGAGATCGCCCGCCGCCGACGGCGCCGCTGGTTGCGGCTGACGGCCACGGGGGACAGCCCCGACGTCCCCGGCCCGCACCCGAACTTCGACGCCCGCGAAGCGGTGATTCGATATCATCGCCATCTGGAGAAGTTGAGCGTGAAGGACCGCTCGGTCTTCGTTGCGCGCACGATCGAGGGGCTGACGCTGGTCGAGGTGGCCGAGCTGCACGGTCTGTCGGTGTCGACGACGCAACGCCGCTTGTTGCGCGCGACGAAGCGCATGGCGCTGTTGGTGCGCCGCGATCCGCTGCTCGCAAACTTCGTCGAGGGGAGGGACGCATGATTCGCGATGGGCGTCAGTCCCCGCCGGGCAGCGACGGAAACGACGACGAGAGGGTCATCGCGACGCTCTCGCGGGCGGCCCGCGACGTGGCCGCGGCGGAATCATCGGGGCCGTCGCCGGCGGCGTGGCACCGATTGGCGCGCGCGCGCAAGCCTCCGCTGCCGGCCCGGCCGCCGCGGGCGCTTTGGGTCGCCGTTGGCGTGGCGGTGTTCGCTTCGGTGCTGGGCGGGGTCAAGCTCGTGGGGCTCATCCGCGCGGCGCCGCTCACTTACGCGGTTCGCGGGGGCCTCTTGCGCTCGGGCGGGCAGATCGACGCCCTGGGAAGCGACGCCTCGCTCGTGCGTTTTTCCGACGGCACCGAGATCGCTCTGGATACGGGCGCGCGCCTTGCGGTGACGGCGTCGGGACCCCACGGCGCGCGCCTGCGCCTTCGTTCGGGGCGGGCACACTTCCAGGTGATCCATCGCCCTGCCGCCGCATGGACGGTCGAGGCGGGCCCCTACGTCGTCGAGGTCACGGGAACGGCTTTCGATTTGCGCTGGTCGGAGGCGGAGCAGATCGCCGAGCTCAAGATGCAGACGGGATCGGTGCGGGTGAGCGGGCCGCTGTTGTCCGAAAAGGTGGCGCTCGGGAAGGGGCAGCATATGGTGGCGCGTCTTCGCTCGGGCGACGTGATGATCGACGATGGCAGGCTCGCCGACATCGCCAGCCCGGCTCGCGAGCTGCCGCCCGGGCCGGCGCCGAGGGTGCCGGTCGCTTCCGCGGCTGTCGCCGCCAAGGGCGAGACCGACGCGGCCGGCGCAGCCGCAAGGGGACCTCGCGTGAAGGCACGCCTGGCGCTGGCGAGCGCCCGGGCTTTGTCGCCCGCCCCGACTCCCGCGAGCGCGACCACCAATGGCGAGCCGCCACCCCTCGATCAGCCCAATTCGACGAGCGAAGGTGCCGTTCCCAGGTGGGTGGAACGGCGTTGGGCCTCCCAGGTTGCCGTTGGCGAATCGCGGACCGTGGTCGCCGCTGCCGAACAGTTGGGCGTCGACACGACGTTGCGGGACGCCAGTGGCCCCGATCTGGCGGCGCTCGCTGATGCCGCCCGATACGCAGGCAGGCCGGAGCTGGCGGAAGCGGCCATGAAGATGGAACGCCGGCGGTTTCCGGGCACCGCGCGGGCCAGGGCGGCGGCTTTTCTGCTCGGCCGCATGGCCGACGACAGTGGAGATGCTCCCGCGGGGCTCGGCTGGTATCGATCGTACCTGGCGGAATCCCCGACCGGCCCTTTCGCGGCGGAAGCGCTGGGGCGCGCGATGTTGGCGGTCGAGCACCTGCAAGGGCGCGGCGCGGCGCTTCCGATCGCGCGTGAGTATCTCGGGCGGTTTCCGAACGGCACGTACCTTCTGCAGGCGCGGGCCATCGTCGACAACCGGTGACGCACGAGCGGATCTGTCGGCTGGCGCTGGTCGCCGCGCTCGGTACCGCGGCGACGACGGCCTCGCGGCGTGCGGACGCCGCGCTGGTGGCAAGCCTCGTCACAGCCGTCGCCAAGGTGGCCATTGTCTCCGAGTCCCGGGGCGATCCCATCATCGCCGAGGCCTTGGCTCGCCTCCGTTCGGAGCTGGGGGTTGTCGGTCTCGACAGCGAGGTGATGGGCTGCGACGGGGATGGCGCGAGGGACGTGCGCGGATGCAGCGATTCGGCGAGCGACGGACCGCTCGCCAAACCGTCCAGCGAAGACCGGTCAAAGGAAGCCAAGGCCGCCACCGCGATCATTGCTCTGGCGCGCGAGGACGGCGTCGTCACGATCGAGGTGATCGAGCGGCTCGCCAACGGTTCGAAGTTCTTCCGGCTTGTCTACGTACCCGCCCGAGATGGCGGGGGCGATCCCTCGGTGTTGGCCGTCCGGGCGGTCGAGCTCCTGCGCGACGTGCGCCTCGACGTCGAGCGGACCGAGGCCGCGCCGAGCGCCGTGGCGATACCGGTGCCGCCCGCCGTGGTGGCTTCAGTCACTCCCGCTCAACCGCCCGGGTCGGGCGCCTGGCGCATCGCCGGGCTCGCGACGCTGCTGCAAGGTCGAAGTGGTCTCGGCCCGGCGTTCGCTCCGGCGCTGGGCGTGACACGACGGCTCGGCGAGCGCCTGTCGGCAATGGCTCTCGCCGCCGGCCCATTCTCTCGAGAGCTCCATCTGAACTCGACCGAATGGGCCGCGACCCGGCAGGAGGTCGCGATGGTCGGCGCGCGGGTCGAGCTTGGATCGGGGCCGCTGCGCCCGTTCGCGGCGGTCATGGTCGGGATCCTTCACTTGACCGCCGAGGGCCATAGCTCCGATGCTTCCGGTGCGACGGGAAGCCCCTCGATGTGGTCGCCGGTCGTCACGGCCGGCGTGGGGGCCAAGCTCGGGCTGGCGCGCTTCGTGGATCTCCTCGCGGAGGTCGATCTGTTGGCGGCGGGCCCCGCGGGCCGGGTGACGATCCGAGGCATCGGCGTCGGCATCGCCGGTGGGCCGTCCATCCTCTGTCAGGCCGGCCTGTCGGTCGCGCTCCCGTAGCTCAGCCAGCAGGATTTCCTGGGTCAGAAGGCGGCCGACAACCCAGCGGGTCGGATCGTCGGCCGTCGGTGGAACGAGGAGTAGTGTCCCTTCAGGGCGAGTTGCCGAGGCGCGCGCGGATTGCGCTCGAGATGCCTTGCATCGGGCGGCTGAAGTCATCGGCGCAGATGGGATAGAAGATTCCGTTGGCGCCGAAACCATTGACCAGTTGCTCGATGCGTACGGCGGGATCCGCGTATTCAGGAGAGCCGGTGGTCGCCTGCACGCAAGAGTGATCGACGACAGGGTCGAGCTCGCCGTCCGCTGCCGGGTTCGGCTGGGCGAAGACGTGGTACAGGGACCCTCCCGCACCATCGGTGGTTGGGCCCGCGATGGCGGCCACGAAGACGTCGGCAGGATTGGACTTGAGGCTCCTGAGGTAGGCGGTCAGATTCGCGACCGTCGGGAACAGATGACCCCTCGTGGGATCGTGGTTGCCGTTCGGATCAACGACCTCCAGATCGGTCTTGCCCTGGTCCTCCGCCGAGGCGCAGCCGTTCAGGATGACGCCGCCCGTGCCAGGACCGTCCGGGGTCCGGAAGGTCCCCGCGGCGAGATTGAACCTTTGGCTGTTGAAGTCGTAGCCGTGCGGAGGAGGTTGGCCCCCGCACAGGTGACCGAACTCGTTGCAGCGATACGACGCCAGGGCGCCCAGACCCGAGGGATCCGTCGACGAGTTGATGCCGGGATCGAGGAGCAACGAGGTCGGGCTCACCGAGCAGTCGTCCTCGTTCGTCAGCATCACGACCGCCAGCCGGGCGTCTCTTCGCAGGAACCCTCCGTTGTCCGGATCCTGCGCGTCCGCGGCCTTGGTGAGCGCGACATAGATCGATTCGAACTGACTCTCGAATCCGCAGCCTCTGTCTCCCAGCATCGCCATGCACTGGAATGCCGAAGCGATGTCCCCGTCGAAGTTGGGTCCGTTCGCGGCCGAACCGTCACCCGATTTCAGGAAGGTTTCGCCGGGGTGCAGGAACATCGCACAACTGCCACTGCCCGCACCGCCCGGCCCCTGTTGAAACTTCCCGCCGTCGTCGCCGGGGTGCGATCCAGACGCGCACTGATTCACGTTTCCCCACGCACCCCCGCCGAGCGACGACGAGACGACCGCGACGTGCAGGTCGGGCAGTTGCCCGGTCGCCACGTTGATGAGGGCATTCATGAAATTCGGCAACTGCGCCGCCATCTTGGCTTGCAGCGGCGCCATCGAAGACGAATTGTCGACCATGAACAGGATATCGAGCTTGTTCGGGGAGGTGGCCACCGCGCCGCCCGCGCCGAGCGCAATCCCGCCTGTGCCACCCCCGAAAATCCCGCCCGCGCCGCCCGTGCCGTCCGTGCCGCCCCCGGGTTCGATGGTCGGCAGGTCTCGATGCCAGCACCCCACGCCGAACGTTGTCAGGGCCGCGACGGCCAAGGGGGTCGCCTTGCAAATCAACCGTGATCTCCAGTTCTTCATGGGCCGCTCCTTCGGTTCGGAAACACTCGATCGCCATCCGAACCACAAGTGCGCTCCCCGGCCGGAGAGCTGGTCAGATATTTGATGAGACGAAGCGCCGAAACACCCGCGAGGCGGGAGCCGCGGGTTCCCCTCGGAGGCGGATATCTTGTAGGCTCGACCGAGTACGATGAAGGGCTTCTTGGTGCTGCTCGTGCTTGCCGCCGTAGGCCTCGCGGGTGTCGTCTACTTTCGGCGGTCGCTCCACGCGCCTGGCGCTGGCGTCGTCGCTCCCGCGGGCGAGCCCGCCAAGGACGGCAAGGAGCGTCGTCGGCGGCGCCGGCACGGCGCGCGGCGTCTGGCGCGCAACGCAGTCCCCGCCGCGCCGGCGCCCTCGTCGCCGGGTGAGGCGCCCACGGGCGAGGCGCCCACTGCCGAAGGCAAGTATGTTGGGCCCCCGTCCGACGAAGGCGCGCCCCTCGCGCCGGGAGGCGCAGCGGTCTCAGAGGCGCCGCCCGAAGACGTATTCGGCCCGGCGGGACCGTCACCGTCACCGAGCAGCGGGCGGCGCCAGCCCATCGACGAGCCCCCGCCCGTCAAGCTGCGACCCGCCGACCTCAAGATCGTATGGCAGGGCGAGGATCTGGGGTCGCGGCCGGAGACCATGCGCCTCGACCTCTCGAACGAGGCGGGCGGCCACGAGCTGACGGACGACGAGGTCGAGTCGCGGTTCCGCACGAAGGAGGACGCCGTGCTCGGTTGCATCGCGCGGTCGCGGCCCAGCGAGGACGCCTTCGTTCCGGGGCGAGTCACCGTGAGGTTTCGCATCCAGCGCACGGGAACCGTCAAGGGCGTGCAGGTCGAGGCGCCGGTCATCTTGCACAAGGGCGGGCTCACAGGCTGCATCAAGAACGTCGTGGGCAGTCTGCGGTTCCCGGCGTCGAACGCGGGCCAGGTGACCTCGTTCCCGTTTTCACTGATGTAGCGCCGCGCGTGACGCTGCAGCGAGAGAAACTTCGAGTGGGTGCTCCATGAAATCCGCAGGCATCGCGCCGAAGTCGCAGCGTCGGAGCTGGGCCGCCGTTGCATTCATTGTTGGCCTCGTGCTCGCGGCGTTCTGGAAGTTGACCCTGATGAGGGGGATCCCCATCCCGGACGACATCTTCGGCAGTGACCTCATGAACGAGAATCTCCCCTATCGCTTTTCGCTGGGGGAGGCGCTGCGGTCCGGCCACTGGCCACTGTGGGCGCGCGAAATCTATGGGGGGTTTCCCCTGCTGGCCCGCTCGGAGGCGGGGGTTTGCTACCCCTTCAATATCGTTCTGTTCGCGCTGTTCTCGCCGTACGTCGCGCTCAACCTCACGATTCTGTCGACCCTCGCGACGGCTGGCGTGGGAATGTATTTCTATGCGCGCGAGATTGGCGCCAGCCACGTCGGGAGCATTCTCGGGGGAGTCGCGCTTGGGTTTTGCGGGTTTCTCATCGCGCACCTCAAGCATCTCAGCATGGTCAATGGCGCCTCCTGGCTGCCCCTCGGGTTGCTGTTCCTCGAACGCGCCATCAAGGGACGCAACCAGCGCCATCTGCTCTGGTTCGGGGTTGTCTTCGGACTCCAGCACCTGGCGGGCAATGCACAGGTCGCGTACTACGCTGGTGTGCTGTATGCGCTCTATTTCCCGCTCAGGTTCCTGAATCAACTGAAGGACGCGGCCGCCGCAACGGTGGCTTCGTCCGCGCGAGCCCGTTTGCGCACCGCCGCCGGGAGCACACTCACGTGGTCGTTCATCGGAATGCTCATTCTGGCTACCCTCCTCGCGGCCATTCAGCTGCTTCCCACCTATGAGTTGGTCTCATATACGCAACGCGCGGGCGGCGTCACCTTCGAGTACGCGTCGACCTACGCCTACGATCCAAGGGACTTCTGGACGTTCTTTTACCCATACAGCAACGGCGACATCGGCAATCTCACGTACACCGGCAAGGGGGTGTTCTGGGAGGACTACGGCTACGTCGGGGCCGTGACCATGCTGCTCGCCATCCATGCGGCGCTGCGCTCCTGGAGAACCTGGCACGTCAGGTTCTTTTCCGTTTGTGCCGTGGTCTCCTACGTCCTCGTCCTGGGGCCGGCGACGCCGCTCTACAAGCTCGTCTTCGAGCATGTCCCCGGCATGGGCTACTTTCGCTTCCCGACCAGGCTGCTCATCGTGACCGACGTCTCCCTCGTTGTGCTCGCGGCGTTGGGATTGACGAAGCTCGCCGAGCAGCTGGCGAGCGCAGCCTCTCGAGGATCTCGGCTTGCCTCCGCGATTCCGGCGACGCTCCTGGCGGTCACCGTTTGTGACCTGCTCCACTATCAGCTTCGCCAGAACCCGATCGTCGACGCCGCGCTGTGGCTGAGGCCGCCACAGACGGTCGAGCTCCTGAAGCAGGACCCCGCCCTCTTTCGCATGTTCTGCCTGGGCGGAAATCACGCGCACCGCCGAATGTTCACGCGAGCGGGTGGCTGGGAGGGCAGCCTTCAGCCCTTCGTCGACCAGCGTGAGTTCATTCAGCCCAGCAGCAACGTCATGTTCGGATTGGCGTCTCCGAATGGCTACGCGAACCTGATACCCAACTATATCGTCGACATCTGGGGCGACCAGAACCGCGCTGGCATCATCACCCAATCGGCCTCGGTGCAGGGTGGCGTCTTCGCGCCGGCGCCTCTGTTCTGGAAGTTGATGAGAATGTACAACGTGAAGTACGTGACCTCGTTCTGGGCGTTCGCGCCCGCGCCCAATCTCGCCCCTCTAGGAGAGTACGGCGGCGCCTATCTTTACCGGAACGACGACCTCCTGCCGCGGTCCTACCTCGTTGGCGACGTGCTCCCCGCGGCCGAACCTGCCGCCGCGCTGGGAATGCTTCGCTCGGCGGCGTTCGATCCCGCACGTTCGGTCATTCTCCCGGACGCGCCCCCGGGCTTTCAAACCGGAGACCCAGACCTGGCTCGGGCCAGCGTCGAGATCTCGCGCTACTCGACCAACGAGGCCGAGATGGAGGTCCAGGCTTCGCGGTCCGCGATCCTCGTGTTCTCGGATTCGTACTATCCGGGGTGGGTCGCGGACGTCGATGGAAACGAAACCACGATCTACCGCGCCAACATCACGCAACGGGCCATCGTGGTTCCAGGCGGTGAACATCACGTCAGGTTCCGCTTTCAGCCGAGATCCGTCGCGGTCGGCTGCTGGATTTCCATCGGCTCGTTGGCCGTGTTTCTGGGCTGGTTTCTGATCCCCTGGGCGCGCAAGCGCAAGCGCAGCTGGGCATTCGCTGGCAGGCCGAAGGCAGCCCAGGGCTTGCCCGGCTGAGGCGCGCGCCCTAGACTCGTCGATCCCCCGGCGGGAAGCGCCGACGGAGCATCGCCGCATGCCAACACGGTTGTCCTACTACTACGAGATGGGCCGGCGAATTCATCCCCTGGGTGCCGCGCCCAAGGCCTGGAACTACCTCAAGTACCGCGCCCTCCCCAAGCAAGCCACGACGAGCGTTCGCGCGTATGCGCCGCAGATCGCCTCGGTGATCGTGACCAAGCGGTGCAATTTGGCCTGCGAGTATTGCTCGGCCGCCAACATGATGAATGCGCGCGGACCGGTCTGGCGCGACAGCGAAGCCACGCTGGAGAAGATCGAGCGCATCTTCTCGAATCCGTTGTTTTCCCGCTGTCTGTTGGTCGACTTGCTCGGCGGTGAGCCGCTGCTGGTCCGGGAGCTGGAGGCCATCGTCGCCTTTCTCGTGCGGCGTGGTCACATGGTGAACTTTGCCACCAATGGCTTGCTGCTGGCGGGCCGCATCGACGGCTTGAAGCGCGCGGGGATCACCCGGATCAACGTTTCTCTCTACGACACGAATCGCGCCGTCCTCGCCCGCGAGCTTCCCGGTATCAACCGGATCTTTCCCGTTCACACCAGCATGGTGCTGCTGCGAAGTGAGCTGGAGCGGGATGAGGAGGCGATCCTTGCGCGGGCGCGCGCCGTTCACGAGGCCGGTTGCCGCAGCCTTCGTTTCTACGTCTACCGCCCGATGGGCGCGGCGCCCGACCCGAGGGAGATCATCGACGACGAGCTTCCCGCCTACGCCGCGTTTCGGGAGCGCGTGGAGGCAGCCTTGCCTGGCTTTTGCCTCTGGCCGGCGGCGGTCGCAGGGGGCGCGGTGGAGAAGCGCTGCCCGCAGCTGTGGCAGCGCATCAGCTGCGACGTCTCGGGCACCATGGGGATCTGTTGTGGCACCGATCGAATGCTGACCGGGCCGCATGGCCAGCTGTTCGACAGTGAGCCAGACGAGGTCTGGAACCACCCGACGCTTTCCAGGATGCGCGAGCAACTCCTGGACGGCGGCAGCGAGCCACCCGAAATCTGCAAGACGTGTAATCTGCTGGGCGATCCGGGCTGGTAGCTCGGCGAATGCGAGAGCCCTTGAACGAGATTCTGCGGAAGGCGCGGCTGCGTTTGCTCAAGATGCACTTCGAGAGCGGCGTTGGCCACATAGGCGGCAACCTGTCCGCGCTGGACATCATGCTGACCCTGTACCACCGGGTCATGGGAACGGGCGACGACTTCGTGCTCTCGAAGGGACACGCGGCGGGCGCTCTGTACGTCACGCTGTGGTCCCTGGGCCGGCTGTCCGATGAAGAGCTGGCGACGTTCCACCAGGATGGCACGAGGCTTGGTGGCCACCCCGTGCCCCACGCAATCTCCGGCGTCCCGTTCGCCGTGGGGAGCCTCGGGCATGGCCTTGGGCTGGCGGCGGGGTTGGCCCTGGGCAAGAAGCTCGGCGGCCGAGCCGGCCGCGTGTTTTGTTTGCTCTCGGACGGCGAATGGAATGAAGGCTCGACGTGGGAGTCGCTGATCTTCGTCGCGCATCGCAACCTGCGCGAGGTCACGCTGCTCGTCGATCTGAACGGTCAGCAGGGGTTCGGCGCCACCACCGAGGTCGCCAACCTCGGCTCGCTGGCAAGCAAGCTCGAGGGCTTCGGCCTCGAGGTGCGCGAGGTGGATGGCCACGATCCCGACGCGCTCGCAGCGGCATTGCAGGCTCCCTCCACCGGCCGCCCGCGCGCTCTCGTCGCGCGGACCACCAAGGGCCACGGCGTCTCCTTCATGGAGAACAGGATGGAGTGGCACTATTGGTCGATGACGCCAGAACAGTACGCGACGGCGGTCGCGGAAGTGAGTCGACTCTGAGAGATGCCCTCACGAGATCCCTGCTCTCGCACGCGCAGGATCCCAGGTTTGTGTTCTTGACGGGCGACGTGGGCTTCATGGCGCTCGAGCCGCTACGCGACGCCGCGAAGGAGCGCTTCATCAACGCCGGGATCGCCGAGCAGAACATGGTGTCGGTCGCGGCCGGCCTCGCCCACGCGGGCCTCCGGCCCTGGGTCTACAGCATCGCGCCGTTCCTGTACGCGCGCGCCTTCGAGCAGATCCGCAACGACATCTGCATGAACGAGCTTCCGGTCTGTCTCGTGGGCAACGGGGGAGGATATGCCTACGGGGTCATGGGCCCCACCCACCATGCGCTGGAGGACTATGGTGCCCTGCTCGGGTTGCCGAACCTCACCGCCCACGTCCCCGCCTTCGCTGACGACGTTCCCCACGCGATCGCTCGAATCCTCGCGGCTGCGCGCCCGGCGTACTTGCGCCTCGGCCGCGACGAGAAGCCGCAGGATCTGGCGCTGCCGCCCTACGCGCCCTGGCGGCGGCTGCTATCGGGCGGCGCCGCCACGGTCGTGGTGGTGGGACCGCTGGTGGGCGGGATCCTGGCCGCCGCCGGCGCGTTACCCGAAGCACGGCGTCCGGCCCTGTGGGTACTGTCCGAGTTGCCCATGTCCCCCACGGATATTCCAGCCGCATTGTTCGCCGAGCTCGAGCAAAGCGGGCACCTCGTCGTCGTCGAGGAGCATGTCGCGCACGGGAGCGCGGGGGCGAGCCTGGCCCACGCGCTCGCGCGCATGGGCAGGACTCCGCGCCGGTTCACGCATCAATTCGCGCGTGGCTATCCCTCGCGCCGCTACGGCTCCCAGCTCTACCATCGGCGAGAATCCGGCCTCGACCCCGCATCGATCCTCGGACTGCTGGCCGAAACGCCATGACCTCCCTCGGGCTCGAAGAGAAGATTCGCCGCCTTCAGGGCCCCCTCCTGGTGCTGGGCGCCAGCGGCTTCCTCGGGGCGAACCTGCTGCGCACGCTGCTCGCCTGCCGCGATGACGTCCACGGCACGATCTTTCATCCCCCGGCGTGGCGCCTCGAGGGCGTCCCCGAGCGCAACACCATCGTGGTCGACCTCCTGGTGGACTCCAACCGCGACGCCCTGCTCGAGCGCCTGAAGCCGCGCACGGTCTTCAATTGCGTGGGCTATGGCGGCTATTCCTTCGAGGCCGAGAGCAACCTCATCTTCGAGACGAACTTCAACCTGACGGCCAAGCTGCTGAGGCGCCTCGGCACGCTCGACATCGCATGCTACGTGCACTCGGGCAGCTCCTCGGAATACGGCGACGCGGCGGCCGGTCCGAAGGAGTCCGACCTGCCGCAGCCCAACAGCGAGTACGCGGTCTCGAAGGTTGCGTGCGCGAACCTGCTCCGCCTGTGGGGCAACAAGCGGTCGTTTCCGTGCGCGAATCTCCGGTTGTTCTCCGTCTACGGGCCGTACGAGGACGCTTCCAGGCTGGTGCCGGCGTTGATCCGGAGCGGCCTGCAGGGAAAGTTCCCCCCGCTCGTCGACGGCGCCATCTCGCGCGACTTCGTCTACGTCGATGACGTCTGCGAGGCCTACATCGACACCGCGCTCAACCTGCGGCGGCCGTTCTTTGGTGATTCATTCAACATCGGAGGCGGTCACAAGACGACGATCGCCGAGGCCGCCAAGGCTGCGGCGGACCTGTTGTCGATTCCAGGTCAGCCGGTCCATGGCGGGATGGAGCGGCGCGCCTGGGATGTCGTCGACTGGTTCTCGGATCAGCGGAAGACCGCCGAGGTGCTGCGCTGGACGGCGCGCACGGAGTTTCGCGAGGGGCTGCGCAGGACCGCCGCCTGGTACGCTGGGCTCGCCGACAAGGATCGCTACTACCGGGCATCCAAGCAATTCGGCGACGACACGAAGTACAGCGTGTCGGCGGTGGTGGCCTGCTACAAGGACGCCCAGGCGATCCCGATCATGCACGAGCGCCTGAAGCAGACCTTCGCCGCGCTCGGGATCGACCACGAGATCATCTTCGTCAACGACAACAGCCCTGACGACAGCGAGGAGCTCATCCGCGAGCTGAGCAGCCGCGATCGGCACGTGGTGGGGATCTCGCACTCCCGCAACTTCGGCTCGCAGGCCGCCTTTCGCAGCGGCATGGAGATCGCATCCAAGAACGCCTGCGTGCTGCTCGACGGCGATCTGCAAGATCCCCCCGAGCTGATCGCGAGCTTCGTGGCCAAGTGGAAGGAGGGCTTCGACGTCGTGTACGGACGGCGGGTGAAGCGCGAGGCCTCGTTCTTCATGCGCGCGGGCTACAAGCTCTTCTACCGGCTCTACGATGCCTTCTCGTATCTATCGATCCCGCATGACGCCGGCGACTTTTCCTTGATCGCCCGGCGCGCCGTCAAGGCCGTCTTGCAACACCCGGAGCGCGATCTGTTCCTGCGCGGGATCCGGGCCTCGGTCGGCTTCAAGCAGACGGGCGTCGACTACGTTCGTCCGGCGCGGATGTTCGGTCGAACCACCAACAGCTTCATCAAGAATCTGGGCTGGGCCAAGAAGGGGATCTTGTCCTTCACCTACACCCCGCTGTCGGCGCTCAGCTTCGTTGGGACGATTCTCTTCTTCGTAAGCGGCGCGCTCGGCGTGGGGCACATCGCGGCCCGTCTGCTGTTTCCGGGCAGCGCGCCCAAGGGTGCGACCACGATCATTCTCTTCATCCTGTTCTTTGGGTCCCTCAATCTGCTGGGAATCGCCATTGTCGGCGAATACATCGCGAAGATTCTCGAGGAGACCAAGCGGCGGCCGCACTTCATCCGCAAGGCCATCATTCGGGGCGGGGAGGCCCGGTCAGCGGCGGACATTCCGGGCGACGAGTCGTGAGCCGTGCCCGCCCGGCGCGGACGACCGAACGGCCACCCTCGGCCGTCGACGTTCATGGGCGGACCTGGGCGATGGCCGTGTTGCTGCTGGTTGGCGTGGTCGTCGCCTACCTGCCGGTCTGGCGCGCCGGGCTCATCTGGGATGATCGCGGCTTCATCATGGACAACCCGCTCATCCGCAGGGCGGATGGTCCGTGGCGATTCTGGTTCAGCACGAAGCCGGTGGACTACTACCCGGTCACGTCGACGATGTGGTGGATCGAGTGGCGGCTGTGGGGTGGCGATCCGACGGGCTACCACGCGGTCAATGTCTTGCTGCACGCGCTCGACGCTGTCCTGTTGTGGCGCCTGCTCGCCCGGCTGAAGCTGCCTGGTTCCTGGCTGGCCGCGGCGATCTTCGCCCTGCATCCGGTCAACGTAGAGTCCGTCGCCTGGGTCGCCGAGCGCAAGAATGTGCTGGCGATGTTCTTCTATCTCGCGAGCATCTCGTGCTTCGTGCGATCTCGCGAGTCCGGGGCGTCGCCCGGGGACGCTCGGCCGTCGTCCGTGCCCGCCTCGTGGCGCTGGTACGGTCTCGCGCTCGTGGCGTTTCTGCTCGCGTTGCTGAGCAAGACCGTCGTGGCGCCGCTGCCCTTCGTGCTGCTTGGCCTCGTCTGGTGGCAGCGGGGCAAGGTGTCGCGCGCGGATGTGTTCCAGGTGCTGCCGTTCGTCGTCCTGGCCGTCGCCATCGGGTCGGTCTCATATTGGTTTCAGTCTCATCGAGCGATCGGCGCCGACATCGTTCGAACGGACGACTTCTGGGCGAGGCTGGCGGGCGCCGGATGGGCCATCTGGTTCTACGCATACAAGGCGCTGCTGCCCTTCGGCCTTCGATCGATCTACCCACGCTGGCGGATTGACGGGGGCGCGTGGTGGTCCTACTTGCCTGGGTTGCTGGTCGCGGGCGCCTTCGTCGTGTGCTGGCGCGCGCGGCGAACCTGGGGCAAGGCGCCGCTGTCGGCGCTCTTCTACTTCGTCGTGATGCTCTCCCCGGTGCTGGGATTTCTGGACATCGGTTTCATGAAGCTCTCACTGGTGGCCGATCATTGGCAGTATTTCGCGATCATCGGCCCCGTCATGCTGGTGGCGGCGGCGATCGCCAGCGGCTACCGGTGGCTCGGGCCCTCTCCTCGTCGAGCGCTGACGGCTATGGTGGGTGCCATGCTGCTGGGGCTGGCCATCTCGACGTGGCGGCAGAGCGAGCTTTATCACGATCCCGGAACCTTCTGGCGCGCAGTGCTGGCCACCGACGCGGACTCCTGGGGAGCGCACAACAACCTGGGTGCGTTTCTGGTCGAACAAGGTCAGGGCGACCAGGCGCTCGCGCACTTCATGAGGGCGGTGGAGCTTCGACCTGACTACGCGAAGGCCCAGTTCAATCTTGGCGCCGCTCTGCGCGAGGAGGGCCAGGTCGATGAGGCGCTCATTCACCTGAAAAAAGCCGTCGAGTTGCAACCCGACTATGTCGAGGCGCACAACAAGCTCGCGCGGGCGCTCGGCGATAAGGGCGACTGGGATGGGGCGATGGAGCACCTCGAAAAGGCGCTGCTGCTGGATCCCGACCAGGCCGAGGCGCACAACAATCTGGCGAATGTCCTGCGGCAAAAGGGTCGACTTCGCGATGCCGCCGCCGAGTACGAGAGGGCGCTGGCGCTGCACCCCGACTATGCCGCCGCCCACTTCAACCTCGGTGGGGTCCTCCGGCAGGTTGGCGACGTCCGCGGCGCATTGGCCCACTACAGGAGCGCCGTGGCGTTTCGGCCGGACTTCGCGCCCGCCCTGGATAGCCTGGCCTGGGTTCTCGCAACGAGCCCGGATGCGTCCCTGCGCGATGGTGCCGAGGCGGTCGGGCTCGCCGCTCGGGCGGAACAGCTCTCCGGAGGAAGAAGCCCTCGCTTCGCCGCGACCCTGGCGGCCGCGTACGCGGAGGTCGGCCGGTTCCCGGATGCGGTCGCCACCGCCGCGCAGGCGTTGCGCCTGGCCACCACCCAGGGCAGGGCCGAGCTGGCCGAGCGGCTGCGCAGCGAGCTCGCTCTCTACGAAAGCGGTACGCCCTACCGCGACGCCAGCGGCAGCGAGCCCGCTGAGCAGCGTTAGGTCAGGACGGATGCCGTTCGCTCAGGAGACCTCTGGCGTCCGGCCTCTGGCCTCCGAGGTCCGATCGTCCGAAAACAGTGGCCAGGGCTTGCAGAGCGGTCTAACTTGCTGGTCTCAATTCTCGAAAACGGGCTCGTGGAGGAATCGATGAGACTTACTGTACGCGGAGCGGTCTTCACGGTCTCCGCAGCCGCGGTCTTGAGCTTTGGGTGCGGTTCGAGCACGCCGTCGTCCGCCAACTCGTTCACGAGAGTTTACGCAGAGGTCATTCAACCCAAGTGCAGCAACAACTTCTGTCACTTCGACAGCGTGAGCATACGGTACAGCGCCCTCGACCTGAGCACCAAGGTGCGCGCCTACTGGAGCCTCGTCGACCTGCCCTGCATGGGGCCTGCCTGCTCGCAGGTCGGAATGCGCGTGGTCCCGTGGCTGCCCGAGGACAGCGTCATGTACAAGAAGCTATCGCCGTCGCCCCCGTGCGGGACCCAGATGCCTGCCGACACCCGCGGGTACTCCACCAACGGCACCTCGGCATTGAAGTTCTCTGGAGCCGAGCTGTCCTCCGATCAGAAGCAACTCATCTACAACTGGATCCAGGAAGGCGCGCAGCTGGATTAGGCGCCTTCGCCGCCGCCAGGGGCCTCTGACCTCCGACCTCGGGGGAATCGAAGGTGAGAACGCGGCCGACAAGCCGGCCCGATGGCGAAGCCGACGCGAGCACCGGAGCGGAGCGTACTCCGGTACGCGAGCACCGGAGCGCAGTGTCGGCGCAGCCAGCGGGTCGGATCGTCGGCCGTCGGTGGAACGAGAGCCAACGCCCCCTCCAAGCTAGCAGCCCGTGGTGAAAGTCGCCCGCGGGCGGGAAGGGCGCACGGGTCGGCAC
>CAYUFS010000068.1:0-26038 GCA_964443975.1 uncultured Myxococcales bacterium
ATCCCCGACGACGAGGGCAAGTTGATCCTGACCGTCACCAAGGACAAGCGGGTGTTCCTGGGCAAGCTGCAGATCCCCTGGGATGCCGTCGAGGCGACGCTGAAGAACAACGCCAAGCTGAACGCCGACAAGGAGCTCTACCTGCATGCGGACCGGGCGCTGCTGTACGGCGACGTCGTCAAGATCATGGCGGCCGTGAAGCAAGCCGGCGTGGACAAGCTGGGCATGGTCACCGATCCGCTGGAGTGACGTGGCGACGATCGTGGGAACGTGGGGCAACGTCGGGCTCGCAGGGGGCCTTGTGCGGGCGGCGACCTGATGGAGAAGACGGAGGTTCGGCGGGCGCGCCGCGGAAACAGCGCGGGCCTGCTGGTCACCCTGGCGTTGCACGGGGGCGTGCTGGCCGCCGTGGCCGTCGCGCACGGCAAGGAGGAGCCCCCGCTCATCGTCCAGCACGACTTCGTGATGGCGGAGATGGTCAAGCTCGGCAAGCCCCGGGACAAGTTCTGGCTGCCGCGCATCACGCAGCCGCCGCCCCCGAAGGCGGCCCCCGACACGGTGAAGGTGTCCGAGGACCCGAACGCCAAGCCGGCGCCCAAGGAGGCCCCGAAGCCCGAGGACAAGAACATCAAGAAGGATCTCCGAAACGCCCTCGACCGCGCCCGGAAGCTGGCCGAGCTGGCGGTGCCCGAGGAATCCGATGAGGGATCGCTCAGCGGTTCGAGCCTGGGCACCGCCAACCACGCGATCGGGGACCAGTACTTGGCCGCCATCTCGGGGTTGCTGAAACAGAATTACAATCTGCCGGCGGGCATGGCGCCCGAGCAGATCTCCACGCCGCCCGAGATCCGGTTCAGGTTCAGCGACGACGGGACCATCTCGGACGTGAAGCTGACGAAGTCGTCCGGCAATCCGCTCGTCGACGACGCGTGCGTGGACGCCGCCAAGCTGGCGCACCGGGTTCCGCCGCCGCCCTCGACATTCCACAAGCGCGGGATTAGCGTCGCTTGCGAAAAATGAGCGCGCGAAAGCTGTCCCCGGCCCTGATCGTCGTCACGATTCTCTCGTCATGGGCGGGCGCGAACGTGGCGCGCGCCCAGGCGCCGAGCGGCGACGAGGACCTGCCCGCGATCCGCATCTCGGGGGCGGGCGCCGAGTTGTTGAAGCTGGCGGTCGCCCGCGCGGAGGGCGACGGGGAATCGGCGCGCACGGCCACGGAGACCTTCTCGAAGGACGCGGACGTCAGCGGCCTGTTCCAGGTATTGGACCCAGCGTCGTTCCCCCAGCAGCTTCAGAGCGAGGGGCTGTCGTTCTCCTCGGCGCTGTGGTCGCAGGTGGGCGCGCAGGCGGTCGTGAAGATGAAGGCGGCCGGCGGCAGCCTCGAGGGTCGGCTCTTCATCGTCGCGCGCGGCGACACCGCCGCGCTGTCGAAGAAGTACGCGGGGGCCGACACGCGAGACGCCGTGCACCAGTTCATGAACGACATCCTCCAGTCGTTCACCGGCATCCGCGGCGTCTTCGGCTCGCGGATTGCCTTCGCGCAGACGGGCCACGGCAGCCACGAGATCGCCAGCGTCGACATGGACGGTGGGCGGGTGGCCGTCCTGACCAAGATGCAATCCGATTGCTTGCTGCCCTCGTACTCGCCCTCCGGCGGCGAGATCGCCTTCACCTCTTACCTTCGCGACAACCCCGATCTGTGGATCGTGCCGGCGGCCGGCGGCCGGGCCAGGCGTACGTCGAAGCAGCCGGGCATGAACACGGGCGCGGCGTGGTCGGCGGACGGCTCCCTCGTGCTGACCCTGTCCTACGAGGGCAACGCGGAGCTCTACCGGATCAGTCCGAGCGACGGATCGATCAAGGCGCGCCTGACCAGCAACCCGGCGATCGACAGCTCGCCCAGCTTCTCGCCGGACGGCTCCCAGATCGCCTTCGTGTCGAATCGCCAGGGATCTCCCCAGATCTTCCTGATGAGCGCCTCGGGCGGCGGCGCGCGGCGGCTGACGTTTCAAGGGAAGTACAACCAGACGCCGCGCTGGAACCCCGATCCCAAGAAGCCGTTCATAGCGTTCACGGGCCGCGACGAGCGCGGCGTCTTCGACGTGTTCTACATCGACGTGAAGAGCCAGCAGGTCACGCGTGTGACCCAGGGCAAGGGCTCCAACCTCGACCCGGCCTGGTCACCCGACGGGCGGCTGCTGGTCTACGCGTCCTCGCGCGGCGGGTTGTTCGTGGCGAACCCCGAGACGCGGCACGAGGTGCAGATCATGAAGGGTGGCGCCGCCTCGCCCTCCTGGGGTCCCGTCCCCAGGCACTGATGCAGACGACCGAGAGCGGTGAACGAGTGAACGGTCCCGCCATCGCAACGATCGACGTCGGCACGAACACGACCTTGCTGCTGGTCGCACGTGCGGGCGCGCGGGGCGCCGGCGATCCGATTGTGTTGGCGGAGGCGGCGGAGATCACCCGCCTCGGCCGCGGCATCGGAACGGACGGCCGGTTGGGACCCGAGGGGATCGAGCGCACCCTCGCGGCTCTGCGCCGGTACGCGGCCCTCGCCGCCGAGCACGGCGCCGCCATCGCCGCCATCGGCACCGAGGCGCTGCGCCGCGCCCCAAACGCGGAGGAGTTCCTGGCGCCTGCGCGAGACATCCTCAGTGGCCCCATCGAGGTGATCGACGGCGATCGCGAGGCCGCGCTGACGTTTCGGGCCGTCGCGGCGTCGTTCCCTCGCGAGCTCGCCGCCGAGCGGATGGCCGTCGTGGACATCGGCGGCGGCTCGACGGAGGTGATCGTTTCCGATCGAGGGGACATTCGCTTTCGGCGTAGCTTCCCGCTCGGCTCGGTGCGCCTGCACGAGCGCCACGTTCGCCACGACCCCGCGACGCCGGAGGAGCTCGCGGCCATCGACGGCGAGGTCGCTGCGACGCTGGCGGAGGCGGCCGTCGAATTCGGACGGGCGCCGCTCGGCGCGCTGGTGGGAGTGGCCGGCACGGTCACTTCGCTCGGGGCCATGTCCATGAATCTCGTCACCTACGACTCCGCGCGCGTGCACGGAAGCCGCCTGAGCCTGGCCGCGCTGGAGGCGCAGATCGTGCGGCTCGCCCGCTCGAAGCAAGCCGAGCGCGAGCAGATGGCCGGCCTCGATCCGCGTCGCGCCGACGTCATCCTCGCGGGCGCGCTGCTGCTGCGCGGGATCGTGCGCATGGCGGGCGTCCCCGAGGTCCGGATCAGCGATCGCGGCATCCGCTGGGGACTTTTTTACGAACGGGCCGGCGCCCTAGCGCCCCCTGCCACGCCCGAGCCCGGCGCGGCAGAGCACAAATGACGGACGCGGAACCCTTGCCGCGCGCGCCGCGTGACGGTATTTTGCAGCCGTGAGGGGGCCTCGTGCGGCGGCCAGATGCGCGATCGACGGACGCCGCCGGACGCGAATCCTGCTATCGGGGGCGGGCCTGCTGGCCCTCGTGGGATCGGCCGGCTGTCGCGCGCGGGACGCCGTGATCTCGGGCCCCTTCGCCGACGCCTTCGAGCGCACCGCGCTTGGCTCCGACTGGCTGGACACGGGCGGCGACTACCGGGTCACCGACGGGAAGCTGCGCGCGCGCAACGCCTACAACCACCCGGCGTGGCTGCGCAGGCGGCTGCCGCGTGACGTGGCCATCGACGTGGACGTGGAATCGAACAGCGCGGCCGGCGACATCAAGGTGGAGCTGTTCGGCGACGGGCACTCCTTCGATCCCGATCGGGGCGGCTATGTGTCGACGGGGTACGTCCTCATCTTCGGAGGCTGGCACAACTCGCTTTCGGTCATCTGCCGCAACAACGAGCACGATGAAGGGCGCAAGGCGATGCGCGCCGACAGGAGGGTCGAGCCGGGCCGCACCTACCACTTCGCGGTGACGCGAAAGGACGGGCGCATCGACTGGCGCGTCGACGGCACGCCTTTCCTTGCGTGGACCGATCCGGCCCCGTTGTTCGGGGACGGTCGTGAATACTTCGCCGTCAACGACTGGGAGGCGGACGTCAGCTTCGACAACCTCTCCGTGAGGCCCTTTCCCTGATGCATCTCAATTCCAAGAAGCCACCGCGCCGCCGCCGCATTTTCCCCGTGGGCACCCGGCTGCGCGCGTTGCGGGGCCGGAAGTCGGCGCTCATCTACACGCACGACAACCCTGATCCGGACTCGCTCGCCGCAGCTTGGGGGCTGGCGCGGCTCTTCGAGCACGAGCTGGGGATCGAATCCACGATCGCGCACGGGGGCATCGTGGGCCGGGCGCAGAACCGCGCCATGATCGAATGCCTCGGCATCGACCTGACCCCGATCGAGCGGCTGGATCCCAGCGCGCACGATCTGGTGGCGATGGTGGACAGCCAGCCGGCAACGGGCAACAACTCACTGCCGCTCGACCATCCGATCGACGTGGTGATCGATCATCATCCGCAACGTCCGGACAGCCGCTCGGCTGCCTGGTGCGACATTCGGCCGGATCTGGGCGCCACCTCGACGATCATCTTCGAGTACCTGCGCGCCCGAAAGGTGCCGATCGACTCGGGGCTGGCGACGGCGTTCTTCTTCGCCCTGCGCACGGAGACCCGCGATCTCGGGCGCGAGTCGACGGAGGATGAACGGCGGGCCTATCTGGCGGTGGTGCCGTTCGTGAACCACGCGCTGCTGTACAAGATGACCCACCCCAAGGTGCCACGGGCGCACTTCGCCGCGCTGGACCGGGCGCTTCGCCAGGCGGAGGTCCACGGCACCGTCGTCGCCGTCAACCTCGAGACGCTGGACTACCCAGACCTGGTCGCCGAGATAGCCGATCTCTTGCTGTCCTACGACGTCGCGAAGCTGGTGCTGTGCGTGGGCCGGTACGACGGGACCGCGTACCTGTCCCTGCGCAGCGAGCCCACGCAACGCCGGGCGGGCGCTCTCATGCGCGAGATCGTGGGAACGCTGGGGGCCGCGGGCGGGCACGGCACCATGGCGGGGGCGCGCCTTTTCGCGAAGGTTGGCTCCGCCGAGGCGCTGGAAGACGAGTTCCGAGGGCTGGTGGGCCGGCTGTGCGCCTCTGTGGGACAGGCCGGAGCGGCGGTCGAGCGCCTGCTGCCGCGCAACGGCCGCTGATGCCGATCGTTGCCCTCGTCACCAGTTTCTCCTTGTCTCGGCGCCTCGGAGCTGCTTTGATCGCCACTCGTCATGTCCCTGCGACGGGAATGGTTCGATGTCCGGGGGAACGCTTTCTGCGGGGTTGATCTATACTTGGGTCTTGCCTTGGGTCTTGCGGTCGCCGTCGCCGTCACCCTTCCGGGTGAGCGCGCGCAAGCGGCGGAGTCGGGCGCGCTCACCACGGCGGCGGAGCAAGCGACGGCGGGGCTCTCCACCCGGCGCCGGCGCGAGGTGGACGAGCTGCGCCGGCAGGACATCGCGCAGACGCTCTCCGAGCAGGGGATCGTCCTGCGCTGGCAAGATCACAGCCTCGCCGAGATCACCGACTGCCGGGATCGCTTCGAGGCGGCGCGCGCGCTGCACGCGCTGTATGGCATCGACGTCGACTGGCGCGCCGTTCCGCTGGCCACGCTGATCGACATGCGGCTGCGCGCGGGCAAGGCCGACGAGCTGCGGACGACGTACGGAATCGCGATCGAGTGGCGCGCGTACACCTGGAACGACCTCGAACGGCTGCGGCTTTCGCTGGTGGCGATTCATCCCTCGGTGCCCCCTCCGGCCGAGGCTCCTGTGGCAACGACGTCGGATTCGGACGCGCTCGCGCCGTTCGACGAGTCGGCTTCGACGTCGTCGTCCCGACGCAGGGCGCGGCGCGTGACGACGAACTTCTACGATCCCGACGCGATCATCGAGCCCTTGTTCGCGTCCGACACGGACCGATCGTCGTCATCCAAGGCCGCGAGATTCGGACGCCTGGATCCCGACGCGATCCTGGCGCCTTCGTTCGAGGGCCTGCCGCCGCGCACGGGCGAGGGCGACGACCTGATCGATCCCTGGCACGCGCCATAGCTGTGCGGCCGGATCAGTCGGTCGGCCGGCTACCGTTGCCACGAGGTGGCGCGTGCGTGATCGATCGGCCGGATCCCGCCATGGCCTGCGGTGGCAATATCAGCGCCCCGGCGGGGCATTTGTGCTAGGTTTTACGGTTTCCCACCCCACGATTTTGGAAAAAGGATGCTTTTGATGAAGAAGGCGTCGACACATCTGGTGCCCCTCCTCTTGGTGGCCTTCGGCGCGGCCCTCGCGCAGTCGTGCGCGAGCGGTCAAACCGCGCCCGCCGGCGACGGCTCGGGAGGCGACAACGGAAGCAGCAGCGGCGGCTCCTCGAACAACGGCAACGGCAGCGGCGGCAGCTCGACCAGCGGCACCGGCGGTCGAGCCTCATCGGGAGGCAACACCGCCAGCAGCGGCGGCGCCACCGGCTCCGGCGGCAGGACCAGCTCGGGAGGCACAACCGGGACCGCTACTGGCGGCAAGACCAGCTCGGGCGGCACCACGGGCACATCGAGCGGCGGCACGACGGGCACATCGAGCGGGGGAACCACGTCGACCGGCGGCACCACGCCGACCACCGGCTCGGGCGGCACGACCGGGGGAGGAACTGCCAAGCCAATCTCGTTCGTGGGAGGCTTTGGCATGGCGGCACCTTGGACCGGCTATGCCTTCACGGGGACCTACGGGACGGGGGTGTCGGTGACTCCGACTTGCCCGACCCCATGTTTCGCTTCAACCAGCACGACGGCATGCGCGATGGGAAGCGTCCCCGCCAACAGCGCAGATGGCGCATTCCTCGGATGGAATCTGGGACAACCTTCCACGGGCGGAGCAACCCCGACGGTGACGACCTCGGGAACAGGTCTCGCCGTCGAAATTTCTGGGATGCCGTCCTCGGGTCTCCGCGTTCAAGTTGGCGACGGAACCACGACCTGGTGCGCAGACCTGATGGGCTTGTCGGCGAGCATCCCATGGTCGACCTTCAACACGCTGTGCTACATGCCCGCGGATCCCAAGGCGATGGCGTACAGGGTGGGAACGCCCATCACGAACCTGCAGATCCTCGTCCCCGGCACCGCGAACGGAGCGGTCAGTTTCAATTTCTGCCTTGTAGGCGCATCGCAGTACTAGCTCTTCAGGCGACGAGCGTCTTGCAGGCGTAGGACCGAATCTGGCGGTCGTTCGTGACGATGACGAGCTCGTCGGTGAGGGCCTGAGCGACCAACATTCTGTCGAAGGGGTCGCGGTGCAAGGCGGGTAAGGATCGCAGGGTCCCGATGTGTCGCAGGTGAAGGGGCAATTCGGTGAACCGGGCTTGCTTCATCTGGTCCGACAGATCGGCGGGGGCGGAAAGCTTGCCGAGGGCCCGCTTGATCTCGACCTCCCACGCCGACACGGCGCTCACGAAGACGCCGTTGTCCGGGTCCTCTATCGCCCGGCGGGTCTTCGTCGAGAGCTTGTCGGGATGACCCAGGGCCCACAGGAGCACATGGGTGTCCAGCAGGAGCCTCATTTGCCTTCGAAGAGGGCTACGAGCTCGTCGGTGGTCGCGTCGAAATCCTTGGCGATCCGGACCCGCCCCTTCCACGCCCCCAGGACGCGCGCCCTCCGGTCAATCGGGCACGGCACGAGGCGAACGTAGGGGCGGCCGGCCTTCGCGATGATGATGTCCTGTCCCGCGACGGCCTCTTCCAGCAACCGGGACAGATGCGTCTTCGCCTCCTGGACGTTCACCGACTTCATGAGGCAAGTCTGGTCTGGTCTGGTCTGATCGTCAACTTACTGAAAGGGCCGCCACGGGCGCCGTTCGCCCGTCGCCCGGACCCCTCGCTCCCGTTGGCGCGGGAGAGAGACGGCGGGACCGAGCGACGCCCGCAATTTATTCGGTCGTGAAGCCGACCTTGGCGTGGGTGCCGTCGCAGTACGGTTTGTTGGAGGACTGTCCGCAGCGGCAGAAGGCGACCTTCGTGACCCGATTCAGGGTGTGGCCGGTGCCTGCGCAGACTTCCAGGTTCCCGGTCACGCGCAGGGGACCGTTCGGCTGCGGGGTCACCTTGAGCTCGCCCACGCGGGAGGCGAGCGGCTGGGACTCCTGGGCCGGGGGCTCACCCGTCGCGGTGAACCCGGCCGCCGTATGACTGCCGTCGCAAAACGGCTTGTTCTTCGAGGCGCCGCAGCGGCACAGCGTCGCGCGAAAGCAGTCGCCCCGTCCCTCGATGCTCATCTGGGCGTGGACCGCCAGGGGACCGTTCTCGCGGACCCGGACGACGTTGACGAGGGGGGCTGCCTCACCTTTGCCTCCGTCGAGGCGGCTATACGTGATCGCGCCGGAGGGGCAGGTGTGCGCCAGCTCCGCGATCTCCTCGGGGGTGGCGTTCTCGGGATGGATCCAGGCGCCCTGGACGTTCGGGACGAAGACGTCCGGCCGCGAGAGCACGCAGTTTCGCGAGTGAATGCACCTTTTTCCCTCGAAACGGAGGCGAACCCCGCCCCCGTCGACCTCTTCGATGTCGCTCATGTCTTCACTGGATGGCCAGCCTAGCAGGCTTCCTGCCCACCTCCTGACACTGAATTGGGCTACGCTGTCGACGTGGCAGGCGGGCAGTGATAAACGATCCGCCCTGCCGACAGAATGGAGCACCCGGAGAGATGGCCGAGTGGCCGAAGGCGCCTGATTCGAAATCAGGTTTGGGCGCAAGCCCAACGTGGGTTCGACTCCCACTCTCTCCTCGAAAGAAAGAACAAAGACACCAAGGCTCGTGCGTCGCGGGCGGACGGGCTTCGCTCGGCCGACCCCATCAAGAAAGGTGGTTCGAAGTGCTGGGTTCCTGATCGGCCGCGTCGGGGGCGGACGAGCTTCGCTCGGCCGACCCCATCGCGGGAGGTCGCAGGAACCCTCTGAGGGTTCCTGACAAAACTGGAGAGATGGCCGAGTGGCCGAAGGCGCATGATTGGAAATCATGTGTACCGCAAGGTACCGAGGGTTCGAATCCCTCTCTCTCCTCTATCTTGTCGGGGGGACGTCGGTCGCTGACGCGACCTTTGGTCCCCCCGCTCCCCCCGGCGGGCTCCGCGTGGCGAAGCCACGCTGCGCCCGCCTACCGACTGGGTCGTCTCGGACTTTCGCCCCCCGTGCCCCCCGGCGGGTTGCGGGCGGCGACGGACCCTCGCCGAGGTTGGGGTTCCCCGTTTCGATTCAGCTCGGCGCGTGACACTACCGGATTCCCTCTCCCGCTTGCGACGCTTGCGGGAGAGGGGCAGGGAGAGGGCAGCCGGAGCCGGTCCAGACGGAGCTTTTTTCAGCATGCTCAGTCCCCTCTCCCTGGCCCTCTCCCACATTCGTGGGAGAGGGGACAGGAAGGGTCGCCCGCACACCGGCTCGGTCGTGACCTTCGGCCGCGCTCCCCGAGTCCCAGGTTCAGAAAAACTCCCTGGCGGAGCGGGCGGGTCTGTGCGAAAAGATCGGCGTCCCGAGCGGCGGAACGCTGGCGAACCCCGCCAGGCCCGGAAGGGAGCAACGGTAACCGGCCAACCGGGTGCTCGGGACATTATCTCCATCTGAGTGAGCTGGGTGGGTGCATGGCCGACGTCGTCTATCTCGTACAGGACATGCTGTTCACGTCGAAGATTCGCGAGGCCGCGAAGGCCTTCGGTCTTTCTGTTCAGGCGACGCGTGATCCGGCAGCGCTGGTGGCGAACGCCGCGGGCAACGCGAAGCTGGTGATCGTCGATCTTCGCCTCCCCTTCGCCCTGGACGCGCTGACGGCGCTGGCGGCGAATCCGACCGCGAAGGACGTCCCCTCGATAGGGTTCATCGATCACGAGAAGACCGACGTCATGGCCGAGGCGCTCGCGCGTGGGTGCAGCCAGGTGATGGCGAAGGGCCAGTTCTCGAACACACTCCCTCGCGTGATGGCCGAGCTGGCCCCGCCTCCGGCCGCCTAGCCGCCCCGGCAGGCTACCGCGACCGGCCCTGCTCTTCTACCAGGCAGATACACGCCACATCGCCGCCAGCTGTCGCAACGACGGGACGACGACGTCCGGGGGCCCCCACTCGGCCAGATTCGCTGGCGCTTCGGCGCGTACGAGGGCCGTCCGACAGCCGGCGGTCCGCCCCGCGATGATGTCGTACTTGTAGTCGCCGACAGCCCAGACCTCGGGCGGCGCCAGCCCGAGGTGCCGGCACAGCGCCAGCGCGCCCGCCGCCGCGGGCTTGGGCGGGCCGTCTTCGCGGGTGAAGATCGCAGCGACCCGCACGTCGAACCGGCGCACGAACTCGTCGACCGCCTCGCGAACGTTGCGGGTCAGGATCGCCACGGGGACCTTGCGCCCGGCCAGCAGCTCGAGGATCTCCGTACACCCCTGCGCCAGCGTCGCCGCGCGGATGGCGTCCATCTCGTGCCGGCGCAGGATGACCTCCGCGCCCGCGCGCGCGGCCGCGTCGAACGACTCCAGCGCCTCCAGGATCGGCGCGCCAGAGGCGATCCCGACCTCGCGCCGGATCGCCTCGAAGTCGAGCAGGGGCTCCGTCAGCGTGCCGTCGAGATCGAAGATCACCCCGCGCGGCGGGGCGAACCGGTCTCGAAGGCGGCCATGTGGCGCCGGCACCATGCCGGAGAACCTGCCATGGCTTGCTTCACGAGGCGAGCGTCGACGGGCGTACGCGCATATCCTATAAGGACGCCCAGCTTCTCGAGAGCCCTGCCCTGTCCTCGACCACGAGGTTCCCTCTTCGTCCGTGACAAAGGAGTTCGTTCAATGCCCCGCATGGTTAAGTGCGTAAAGCTCGGCCAGGAATTGCCCGGCGTCATCTACAAGCCGTTCGACAACGAGCTTGGCAAACGTATCTACGAAAACGTCTCGCAGGACGCATGGCGGATGTGGATCGAGCAGTCGAAGATGATGGTGAACGAATATCGCATCGACCTGACGTCCCCGCAGGGACAGCGCATGCTGCTCGACAAGGCCGAGGAGTTCTTCTTCGGGGGAGGCACCGAAGAGCACCCGCCGGAGTACGTCGCCCCGTCCGCCGGCGAAGCGACCGCCGCGGGCAAACCTCCCTCCTCGACGAAGGACTGATGCCGGGACGACCGAAACCGCCTCCGGTTCCCCCCGGGCCGCCGCGCTCCGAACGGCGCTCGGCGCAGCGCGCGGGCCTCGTCATCCCCGTCCGCCTGCGCTACGAGAGCGTGCTGGATTTCGTCGACACGCAGTCGATGAACATCAGCCGAACGGGGATGTTCATCGTGACCGAAGCGCCCGCCCCGCTCGGAAGCCACATCGAGTTCGAGTTTTCGCTGACCGATGGCTTCGTCCTGCTGAAGGGGTTGGCCGAGGTGGTGCGAGTGTCCACCCGCGGTATCGTGGAAGGCATGGGGGTGCGATTCCTCGACCTCGACGTCGAGAACCAGCGCATGATCGACCGCATCGTCGCCGTGAACAGCGACGAGGGCCGGGTGTCCACGCTGACCTTCGATTTTTCGCGGCCGGCCACCGCGGCCCAGATGCCCGTGGTCACCGACGAGATGATGATGGAACTGGCCGACCCGGCCGACCTCGTGGAGTTGAATGAACCGGCGCCTGTCGCGGCTAGCGCTCCGCCCGTCGCGCTGGCGGCCACGGCACCCTCGTCGCCGTTGCAGTTCGACGGCGCGCGCCTGCGCCTCGTGCTCGGGCTCGACACCGTCCACCACTTCACGAGCAACCCGCTCGCGAACGCCCGGACGGGCGGCTTCATGATCCCCACCAAGAAGGACGTCCCGCTCGGGGCCACGTTCGCCGTGGAGATCGTCGATGGCAAGGGACAGACGCTGGTGGCCGGGAAGGGCAAGGTCCTGACGAAGCAGGACCTGACCATCGGCGTGCGGCTGTTCGACGTGCCCAAAGAGATCCTGGCGCGCCTGCAGGCCGAAGTCGCCAAGCTCACGCCCCCGAAGTAACCTGCCGCCATGCCTGCGGAGTCGGCCTGGCTCGGCCTGCGCGTGTGCGGCGCCACCGTCGGTGGAGGGGAGGCCTGTTCGGTTTCGTTGCCGCTGCCCGATCGCCGTGGGGACGCCAGCGCCGCGGACGCGGTCCCGGCGCTGGTCATCGCCGGTCGGTCGCCGGGGCCGCGCGTCGCGGTCCTCGGGGGCATGCGCGGCTTCGAGGTTCAGGCCGCGCGATGCGTGACCGCGCTCGAGGACATGGTGCTGCCGGCCGACGTGCGCGGCAGCATCGTGCTGGTTCCGGTTGCGCGACCCGGGGGGCGATTCGCCGCCGCCGGCCGGCCGGTCAAGCGCGCGATGGAGTGGCGCCTTCCGGGAGATCCGGCGGGGACGCGGGCCGCGCGCGACGCGTTCGCGGTGTTCTCCGAGCTCGTCGCCGGAGCCGCCCTGGTGCTCACGATCTCCGAGGCCGATCCGGGCCGAGCCGCCGCCGTGACGATCGAGGGCGACCTGGACAACCCGCGCGTCCGCCGGCTGGCGCGGCTGTCGGGCGCCACCGCCTTGGTTCACTCGCCTCGACGCGAAGCCGGCGGCCAGAGCCTGCCCATCGGCGCCTTCCCCCAGGAGGAGGTCATCTACCTGGACCTGATCGTGCCCCCGCTTCGGCCCTTCGGAGCCCCGCGGGGGACCGCGAACGCCGACGGTGTCGCCGCGCCCGCGGCCCGCGTGGCCGGACGCCTGCTGCACTTGTTCGGAACCTGGACGGCCATGCCGCCCTGGCTTGGCGACAGAGGCGAGCCTGCGGTCTGCCGTCAGGTCACCACGGTGCTGGCGCCGGCGGGTGGGTTCGTCGACGTCGTGGCGGCGCCCGGCGCGTTCGTGGCGAAGGGCGAGGCGCTGGCGGCCATCTCGCCGCCCCTGGCTCGAAGCGCCGCGATGCTCCTCGCTCCCCACGCCGGGATCGTGCTCGAGGCGCCGGCGCGATCAGGGACGCGTCGGGGCGCGAAGCTCTTCCTCCTCGGCCGGGTGGCGCGGCCCAGAGCCGAGCGGACGGGAAGAGACGCGCCGGCCGGGCCACCCCCTCCGCCATCCGCCGAGCGATCGGCGGCTCCGGAAGCCGGCCCGCCCCTTTGCATCGGGTGGGTCGAGCCGGTGACTCTGCCGAGCCTGGGAGTCCGGCTGCTCGCCAAGATCGACACCGGGGCACGAACGTCGGCGTTGCACGTGGCGCGCATGAAAGTCGTGGGAACGAGACCGGGGCTCCACCACCGGCCCATCCTCGAGGTGACCATTCCGCGCAGCCCGAAGCGTCCCAAGGAGGCGCGGGTGGTTCGGGTGCGGGTGCGCGACTACGTCCAGATCAAGGACACGTCCGGTCGTACCGAACGGCGCCCCGTCATCGAGACGCTGCTGCGACTCGGTCCCATCGAGCGAAAGATCCGGGTCACGCTGACGGACCGAGGCGACATGCTGTTCCCCATGCTCATCGGCCGGACGGCCCTCGGCGCCGGCGTCGTCGTCGATCCGTCACGCCGCCGGTTGCTTCGCGAGGACGGCGAGGGGAGCGGCGGCGACGGCGTCGGGGCTCGGATCGGTGACGAGGACGGACGAGAAAGTTGACAGAATCCGTGGGTCGCCGATGCTTGCAAGGCGCATGCGCTCGCCGTCCCGCACCGTGACGCCACGCCTCCGGCGAAAGGTCCCGCTGCGATCGCGTATGACGCTGCCAGCTCAGGCCAGCGCCCCGCTGGCGCGACGCGAGCGACTGAAGGAGGCCCTGCGAACCAGCCGCGAGGCCGTCAGCGACCTCGAGCGCCAGCTCGATACCTTGCTCGCTTCATTACGCGCCACGGGGGCTGCCGCAACCGACGATGTCGATCGCTTGCGACGTGCCGCCACCCGCGCGAACGTCGCCGTCAGCAAGCTACGCTGACCCATGGCTGCCGGGGCAGATTCGCCCGGGTCGGCGCGCCCTTCGTTGCGGGAGCCCCTGCTGACGTTCGCCGCGACCACCGCGGTGGCGGCGGGCCTGTTCTGGAGCTCGAAGGACGTCCCCTTCCTGCACAACAACCTTCACGCGTTCATCGCGGTGCTCTTCTATTACGCGCCCGTGATCGCTGGTCGGCTGTCAGACAAGCCGTTCGATTTTCGAGAGGCCGGGCTGACGCTGCGACCGCTTCGGACCAACCTCGCGGTCCTGGCCGTCGCCATCGCGATCGTGTTTCCCCTGTTCATCGGGGCCTTCTTCGGGTTTTACGGGGCGGTGTGCGCGCCGGTCGCGCGTGGTCTGCCGGTGGCGCTGTCACGCCTGTGCCCGGGGGGCGGGTGGCTCGGTTGGACCGGCGGTCACCTGCACCTGCCCTCCGGCTTCCTGCTGCTCGCCGCGAACCAGGTGTTGATCGTCGCGGTCCCGGAGGAGGTCTTCTTTCGCGGCTATCTGCTGGAGCGGCTGGAAGCCATCTGGCCTCCCGGCGTGCGCGTGGGGGGCGCCAAGGTCGGCATGGCCCTGCTCGCGTCGTCGGTGCTGTTCGCCCTCGGTCACGTGCTCGTCGACCTCAACCCGCAGCGGCTGGCGGTGTTCTTCCCCGCGCTGATCTTTGCCTGGATCCGGGCGCGCACGGGATCGCTGGCAGCGGGCGCGGCGTTCCACGCACTCTGCAACCTGCTCTCGGAGACCTTGCACACGAGCTACTTCTGATCGACCCGATAGCTGGAGATCTCCCCTTGTGGCGCGAGGGTGACTCCTTATAGTAGTTGGCCTCGGGGGCAGCAGCGCGCCGGAACCTTGGTTCGCCTTCGACACGGAAAGACATCGAACATGCGGAAACGGATTCTGGTCACCGGCGGCGCGGGCTTCCTGGGCTCGCACCTCTGCGAGAAGCTGCTCGGCCTCGGTCACGAGGTGGTCTGCCTCGACAACTTCTTCACGGGCAGGCGCCTCAACATCGAGCCGCTCCTCGACAGCCACCGGTTCGAGCTGGTGCGCCAGGACGTCTGCGATCCCATCCTGTTCGAGGTCGACGAGGTGTATCACCTCGCCTGCCCCGCGTCGCCCATCCACTATCAGAAGAACCCCGTGCGGACGATCCGGACGTGCGTGCAGGGGACCTTGAACATGCTCGACATGTGTCGCGAGGTCGGGGCGCGGATCCTCATCGCGTCCACCAGCGAGGTCTACGGAGATCCGCTGACCCACCCGCAGGTCGAAGCCTACTGGGGCAACGTCAACCCGATCGGCCCGCGCGCCTGCTACGACGAAGGCAAGCGCTGCGCCGAGGCGCTGACGGTCTCCTACGCCCGCCAGTACGGGGTGCCGGTGCGCATCGCCCGCATCTTCAATACCTACGGCCCGAGGATGCTGGAGAACGACGGCCGGGTCGTCTCCACCTTCATCTGTCAGGCCCTGCGCGGGACCCCGATCACCGTGTTCGGCAACGGCACGCAGACGCGATCGTTCTGCTACGTCGACGATCTGCTGGAGGGCTTCGTGCGGCTGATGGCCTCGGCAGAAGAAGCGCCGGTGAACCTCGGCAACCCGGGCGAGTTCACGATGGTCGAGCTGGCGGAGAAGGTGCGGGCCCTCACCGGTTCGCGCTCGCCGCTGGTCCACGAGCCGCTGCCGACGGACGATCCGGTGCGCCGCCGCCCCGACATCTCTCGCGCGGTGCAGATCCTCGACTGGACGCCGACCATCCCCCTCGACGAAGGGCTCGTGCGAACCGTGGCGGACTTCAAGCGTCGCATCGCGGGCACCTGAGTCAGCAGGGGACGATTCTCGCCGCCAGGACCCCCCATCGCGCAATGTCCTCGGGATCGCTGGTGAGGACCACCGCGTCTCGGTCGATGGCTATGGTCGCGACGTGGCCGTCGACGACGTCGCGCGCGCCTGGCGCCGCCGCCGCCAGCGCGCCTATGCGGCGGCTCGCCTCGGCGTCGAGCGCCAGCTCGGTCACGAGGTTGCTCGCGAGGAGACGCGCAAGGCGTGCCTGTCGGTTCCCGCCCCGCCAGACCTGAGCCACGACTGCCGCGCTGGTCGCCAGCTCGACATGGCCGCGATCCGCGAGCAGCACGTATCCCCGGACAGGCGTCGAGCCGCGCTCTAGCGCAACGAAAGCTCCGGTATCGAGCACGACGGTCCTCAAGCCGCCCGCCGCCCCCTCGGCCGGCTGGTGCCGGGCTTGAGCGCCCGGACGACCGCCGCGCGCGGCAGGCCCAGGGCGCGCGCCATGGCTGCTGCGACCTCCGGTGCGGTCGGCTCCCGCTGTTCCAGTTCCTCGAGGTCCGCCACGAGCTCGGCGCGCGCGCGCGCCTTTGCGCGAATCGCGTCGGCGACCCACGCACTCACGGAAGCCGAGCGGCCCGCTCGTACCTCAGCCTCCGCGAGCCGTGCCAGGTCCTCGTCGATGCTGATGGTGATCCTGCGCATACGGAAAGAGTACCGTCGTATGCACGAAGCCACAACGGCCGGGGGGCGCCAGCGCCGCCGCGAATTCACATTTTGGTCGCGCGGGTCTCCGTGATAATAATTGTGTATGGCCGAATACGCAGACGCGACGGTCGCCGACTCTGCGGCGATCTTCGAGGACATCTATCGCGGCGACAAATGGAACGGCGGCTCGGGGCCCGGATCGTTGCCTGGCGTGAACCGTCCCTATGTGCGCTTCCTGGAGTCATTCCTGCGTTTCAACTACGTGCGCTCGGTGGTGGACCTCGGGTGCGGGGACTGGCAGTTCTCGCGTGGCATCGACTGGGGCGCAGCGCAGTACCTGGGCCTCGACGTGGTCCCGCACGTGCTCGAGCGCAACCGGCGGACCTACGGCACGCCGGCGGTGGAGTTCGCGCCCTCTCCTGCCGATCCCGCACACCTCCCGGTTGCCGACCTCCTTCTCGTGAAGGACGTCTTTCAACACCTGTCCAACCGGAAGGTCATGGACTGCCTGGCCGCCTTTCCGAAGTTCAAGTACGTGCTCGTCACCAACTGCATCAAGAAGAGCCGTCACCTGCTGAACACAGACATCCCCGACGGAGGTTTTCGTCCGTTGGATCTGCGCCTCCCACCGTTCCGGCTGCCCATGGCGACCGTGCTCGAATACGGCGCGAACCGAACCCTGAACCTGCGCCGGCTCGCCATCGTGACGCCGGGGATAAAGCAGGTGTTCCTGTGGATCCGGCCCTAGAGCGGCTTTGCCGCTCTAGGAAGGGGCTTCGCCCCTCCCGCGGGCCCTCCCCGCTCGACGTCGATGCCGCGCAGCAAAGCTGCGCCTCCCGATGCTTGGACTGGCACTCTCGTCGCCGGATAGAACTTGCCTCATTCGTTCGGATTTCGATCGGGCAGATCCAGATTGAGCTGCGACTCAGCAGACGGCGCCGCACAACCCGTTCTCGGCGACGGGAGACTTTTGTCGATGGGCTGCCAGGCGCCTCGGCGGAACCACCGGTACACTCTTGCCCCGATGACGATCCGCTCCGACGCCCCGCTGGCGCCCCCGACAGCGAGGCCTGACACCGGATGGTCTTGGGCGACCCATGTGAGGACCGCGGCCGGGGTTCTGGCCGCCCGGCTTCTTTACCTGCTGCGCTACGGCTGGGACATCGGGTGGATGAACCTCGGCTACCTCGAGCACGCCCGCACGATCGCGCTCGGGGGCCACGAGGCGATCGAGGAGCAGCCGCTCACCTACTTCGCGCTGGTGGCCGCGCATGGGCTCGGGTTCGGGGCGAGGGTGGCCAACGAGGTCGTCTATCTGGTCGCCCACCTGCTCTTGGCGATGGGCGTGGTCGGGCTGGGGCAGTTCGTGTGGCCCGCCGCGAGCGCGCGGCGTCGCGCGGCGCTGGCCGCGGCCGTCGCGCTGACGCCGCTGCTGGCCTGTGAGTCGGGACGCAACAACCTGGGGGCCAGCCTCGCGGCGGGGCTCGCCGCGAGCGCGCTCGCCCTCGCCGCTGCCGCCGCGACGGCGGCGCGGGTGCGTCCCGACGTGGCCGCGAGGCTCGTCCTCGCCGCGGTCTTGGCGGCGCTGGCCAGCGGGGGCCGCTACGAGGCGCTCGCCACCTGCGCCGCCGGAGCCGGGCTGTTGGCACTGCTCGGAAGCGGGCTGCCAACCGAGCTCGCGCGCGCCACCAGCGCTCGAGCGACTCCGCTGGCGAAGCTCGGGGCGACCGCGCTCGCCGCCGGCGTCGCCGTTGGAGCGGTGGCGGTCGTGGCCATTCGGCGGGCGCTCGCCGGCGGCGCCGCCGTCACCAGCACCTACGGGCTCTACACGTTTTATGACGGGCTTCCCCTCTTGATGTTCCCGCATCTACCGGGGACGGAGTACGGGCGCTACCGGGCGTCCGTGCGGTTCTTCGGCACCTTCGACGAAAACCACGGCAGCGTTCTGCAGGCGTTGCTGCATCACCCCGGCTTCGCGCTGTTGCGGTTCGTCGCGAAGCCCGTCGATCATCTCGCCGTGTTGCTGTGGATCTACGGCCTCACGCCCGTCGGTGTCGGGCTGGCGGCGTTGGGCCTTGGGGGAATCCTGAAGCGCCATCCGCTGGAGCAGCGCCGCCCGTGGCTGCTCGGCGCCTACCTGCTCCCGTTGGGGATGCTGTTCGTGCCGCAGCAAAACCCGGCCTACTACCTCAGCATCGCGGCGCCGATGCTGCTGGCCATCGCCCGTGGCGCCGATCGTCTCGGCGCCGCGCTCGGGCCCCGAAAGGGGCGGATCTTGGCTGGTGTAACCGTGCTGGCCGCGATCGCGCTCGTCGGGGCCGCCGGCAAACGCACCGTCAGCAACAGCCGCGCGCTCAACGAAGCGGCAGCCTACCTGGAAACGCGCTGCCGGGCAGGTTGTCTCACCAACGCGCTCCCGCAGTCGATCGCCAGCCAAGTCTGGGCCGTCACCGATGCGGGCGCGCCCTTTCCACCGCGAATCCATCGCAGCGAACAGGCCATCCTCGAAGGGCTGCGCCTGGCCGACACCGGCGCTTACGACTACTGCGCCCGGGTGGACCGCGCTCGGGCCAGCGGTTTCGCTGGACCGGTCTTGTACGTGGACCCGCGAATTCGAACGTTCACGGCCTTCGACCCCGATTTCGATCCGACCGTGCGCTTCCAGGGCTCGATCGATCGCTCGGACCTGGTCGAAGAACGCCGCTTCTCGTCAGGTCCCGACGAGACGATCATCTACAACCTCCCCGTCGATCGCCCCTGCCGCCACACCGCCAGTTCGACCAAGTAGTCGCGTTGGCGCGCAGTCCGACGCCGCCACCACCTACGGAGGCGCGGCGCCGGGTCCTGTGTTCTGGTACTCGTACAGGCGGTTGCCGCTGGCGCTGAAGGCCCGGTTCGAGGTGGCGGCGGGGGCCCAGGGAGCAGCGACGACGATCTGGGCGCCGATCTGGCTGTTGCGGATCACGCCTTGTCCGTTCGGCATCGTGCCGGAGCTGTCGTCCCAGGCGCGTCCGAGGTAGGTGGTCCCCGTGATTCCCGGATCGGCGGTCAACATGCTGTCGATGATGAGGAAGCCGTAGGGGTGCAGGGTCTCGGTGCTGGGCGCGATATAGGTGCTGTTCGTCTTCCGCCCGGCCACGTAGTTGATGGTGCAGCCGTCGAAGACGGCAGCCGCGCGTCCGAAGATGAAATCCGTATCGCCGGCGATGGTGCTGTCTTTGAAGTAGACGCGCGCGATCGTGGCGACCGAGGCGGACTTGACCTGAAGGGTGTCCTGGTTGCCGAGCACTCGCACGTTCTGGAACACGTCCTGGTCACCCTGCGTGGTGAGCGCGACCGCCTGGATGTTCGCGGTCAGGGCGCCCTCGTCGAAGTCGTTGGCGATGGTGAGGTTCATGGCCTGGAAGCCGGCCGACTTGACGAAGAAGGTGCTGCTGCCGCTGGTCCCGTAGGTGGCCGTGGTGGGGATGTTGCACGCATTGGTCCTGAGCGGATCGACGGTCTTGCCATTGTAGTTGTCGAAGGCGATGGTGACCCGCGTGGGGTCGTCTCCAGCGCCGTAGATGGTCATGGGCACGTTCCCGTCGACGCAGACGAGCTCGCGGTAGGTGCCGGGGGTGACGAGGATATAGGCGCGAGCGGTCCCGCCGGTAGCTTTGGCGGCGGTGACCGCGGCCTGCACGGTGGTGTGGGTTCCGCTGCCGTCGGCGGCCACGGTGAAGGTCGGGGTCAAGGTGGCGGCGGCGGGCAGACCGGCCGAGGGATCCCAGTTGTCGGTCACGACGGCGCCGATGGGGCCCGCCTGCGCCAGATACTTCTTGATGGTGAAGCATTCGGCCGAGGCGTCGGTCAAGAGGGGCCGCGTCGCGCTTCCCGTGACGGCGGGGGTGACGCACGCGGCGGGGAAGGGAGTCGAGCCGGGGCTGCCCGCTCCTCCCGCTCCTCCTGTTCCTCGTACTCCTGTCACTCCTGCCACTCCCGCCCCTCCGCCTCCCGAGCCCGTCGGGTTGACCGTGGCTCCGCCGTTCCCGTTGCCGCCAGGCGCTGTCGCGCCGCCAGAGCCGGAGCTCGTTCGACCTCCGGAGCCGGTCGTCCCGTCGCCGCCGCCCGAGCCGGAGGCGCCCCCAGTCGCAACCCCCGTCCCCCCCGGGCCGGGCGTGCCCCCCGAGCCGAGGCCGGCTCCGGAGTTGCGGCCGCAGGCGGCCGAGCTCACGAGGAAGCCGGCCGCGAGGAGGCAGGCTGCCTGGAAATGCATCGAGCGAAACAAATGGTTCATGGAAGGCTCTCCCTTGTCGGTCGAGAGTGTTCGGCCGAAGGGAGCGCAGCTCACGCATGACCAAGGACGATCGCACAACTTCCCGCGGTACGGCGCATCGAGGCTTGACCTCCTTTGGTCTGGTACATATCATGGTATGTACCATGTCGATCAAGCGCGCCAAGCTCTTCCAGACGGGCCGGAGCCAGGCCGTGCGCCTCCCCAAGGAGTTTCGGTTCGCCGGCGATACCGTGCTCATTCGCCACGAAGGCTCGGCCGTGATTCTAGAGCCCGACGGATGGCCCGACGGCTATGTGCTCTCGTTCGCCGGCATACCGGATAGCTTCGAGAGGGCTCCACAAGGGACGCCGGACCGACGCGAGACGCTTGGATGAGGTTCTTGCTCGACACGAATATTTGCATTTACGCGCTCAGGCAAAACCAAGCTGTGCTGACGCGTTTGCTTGCGGAACGCCCGATCGATGTCGGCCTCAGCGTGATTACGGAAGCCGAGCTCCGGACAGGAGCGGCGAAGAGCACGTCCGCGGGAAAGACCACACGCCTCCTCGATCATTTTCTGCGGCCGCTGGCCGTCCTCGAGTTCACCTCGCATGATGCGCAGGCCTACGCGATGGTCCGAGCCAAGCTGGAGCATTCGGGCACGCCCATATCCCCGCTCGACACCTTGATCGCTGCGCAGGCCGTGGCCCGTAAGCTGATCCTCGTGTCGAACAATGAACGCGAGTTCAAACGAATAGCCGGACTACGCCTCGAGAATTGGGCTTCCGCTTGATGAGCGCCTCGACCGCCGTCCGCGCCGATGGGCGTTTTCCCGGCGGCCACCTGCGTACGCGGCACCGGCACGCGGTTCGCATTGGCCGAGCGCGTGAGGATCGTCTTCGATCGGGGAACGCTGCTGCTCGAGGACCTGCCCGCGGGGGTCCACGCCAGGGAACTGTCCGACGTCCTTTGGGATTCGCGCGTTGGAGCGTTTCGCGCCCCGGCGTGGCGTGCCTACTCGCTGGCGTCGGCGCTGCGCCGTCGAGGTGTCCGGCTCACAGACAGGCCCCGACCGCGCCTCGCTCCACCGGCCGGATTCCGTCCGATCGCCCTGCGCCCCTATCAGGAGGCGGCGCTCGCGGCCTGGCGCTCGTCGGGCCGGCGTGGCGTGGTGGTCCTGCCCACCGGCAGCGGGAAGACCCGTGTGGCGCTTGCCGCGATGGCCGCCACCCGGACGCCGTGCCTGTGCTTGGTGCCAACGCGCGCGATGCTGGCGCAATGGACGTCCGCGCTCGCGGAGGTCTATGACGGCCCGATAGGCTGTTTTGGCGACGGCGCGCGAGAGCTGGCGCCGATCACCGTGGCGACCTTCGCCAGCGCCTGTCGCCACATGGCGGTCCTCGGTGACCGGTTCGGCTTGCTCATCGCGGACGAGGTGCACCACCTCGGAGGCGGCGCGGGCGACGAGGCGCTGGAGATGTCCATCGCGCCTCTGCGTCTCGGTCTCACGGCGACGCCATCGGCACCGGAGGCCAGCGCCGCGCGGCGCGTGACGTTGCTTGGACCGGTCGTGTTCGAGCTCGCCATCGCCGATCTCGTGGGCAGCTATCTGGCGCCGCTCACGCGAATCACGCTGCGGCTGACCCTGGATTCAGAGGAGCGACGAGAATACGAGGCGCTGAGGGCCGTGTACCGCGCGGCGTTCGAGAGGTTCCAGGGCAATCACCTCGGCTGCTCGTGGGAAGATTTTGTTCACCACGCCGCCAGGACTGATGATGGGAGACGGGCGATCGCGGCGTGGCGGCGGTCGGGGCGGTTGCTGGCGTTCCCCACGAGCAAGCGACGGACCCTTGCCATGCTGCTCGACAAACACCGGGCACAACGCACGCTCGTGTTCGTGGCTCACAACGAGACGGCCTACGCGATCGCGCGGGAGCATCTCATCACGCCGCTCACCGCTGACATCGGGCGCCTCGAGCGTGAGGCCGCGCTGGCCGGATTCCGCACCGGCGCGCTGCGAGCGCTGGTGTCGGCCCAGGTGCTGAACGAGGGCCTCGACGTGCCGGACGCGGACGTCGGCGTCGTGGTCGCCGGGCGCATGGGCGAGCGCGAGCATGTGCAGCGCATCGGCCGGCTCCTTCGTCCGGCAGACGGTAAGCGCGCGCTGGTGTACGAGCTGGTCGTCCAGCATTCGAGCGAGGTCAGGCAGGCGGCCAGGAGAGGAGGAGGACTTGCTCCTCGAGACCGATCTGCCGCTTAGGCTGCTCGACAAGGGCGCGTACTTCGACTTCCTTGGGCCGCAGGACGAACCCTGGCTGCGGGTGTTGCTCGCCGAGATGGCGCGGTTCGAGGGTCGCCGCCGCCGAGAGCTCTGCTTACGCCTGGCCGAGCCGCTGCCTTGCGAGGCTCCCCATTTCAAGCGTCGTGCCGCCACGCGGTTGCTCCTCAAGCTGTGGCGGCGCGAGGGCGTCGCCCGGGTGGCGGGACTGCGTCCGACCGAGCTGCGCGCGCGCGCCTTCGCGCTGGCGGCCGCCTGTGAGTCGCCACGGGCCGCGATGGTCGCAGCGGTCGCGCAGCAACTCGGGCTCGCCGAAGCGGAGCTGACCGAACAGCTGTTTGGCGATCTTCCCGGCGAGCGCCTGGTGCGCAGCCCTCGACCGATGCCTTCGGCGGGCGAGATCGCGCTGCGCACGAACCTCGCGATCGCTCAGGCGGTCTTGATGCGTGCCTCCGCGGTCGAGCTGTGCGTTGAAGGGGGCGTTCGGCCCATCGTGCGCCTGGCCAAGCTGCGGGGGCTGTTGTGCGTGGTGACCGAGCAAGCCCGGCCCAACGACCAGGGAGGCGGACCATCGCCCGGCGTGCCGATGCTGCACATCTCCGGTCCGTTCTCGCTGTTTCGACACACGCTGATCTACGGACGAGCGCTGGCCGAGATCCTTCCCCACCTGGCGTGGTGCGCGCGCTTTCGACTCCGCGCAACCTGCCTCGTGTGGGGGCGATCCGCCGACGTCTTCTTGCAGAGCGGCGATCCGATCTTCCCGGCCAAGCCGCCCAAGCCCTTCGACAGCAAGCTGGAGGAGCGCTTCGCGCGCGACGTGCAGCGGCTGGCGCCCGACTGGGACCTCATTCGCGAGCCCGAGCCGCTGCGCGCGGGCGCGACCCTGATCTTCCCGGACTTTCTCCTGCGACATCGAATCCACCGGGACCGGCGCGTGCTGGTGGAAATCGTCGGCTTCTGGACACCCGCGTACCTGACCGCGAAGCTCGAGCGGCTGCGCCGCGCTCATCTGGGAGCATTCGTTCTCTGCGTGGACCAGGATCGGGCTTGCGCCGACGGCGAGCTACCCCCCGGCCTGCCCGTGGTGCGCTTCCGTCGGCGGGTGGACGCGGCGGCGGTCATGCGCGAGGTCGAGCGGGTCGCATGCCAGTCCCTTTGACCATGAATTTGGACATCATCGTGTCTACTTCTGGACATCGCACCGGCGTCGAGGTGACCCAACCAGGCCTTGTGATAGCTATGTTACACGGCTATATTAAGGTCATGTCGGTGGTCAAGGTTTCCGTGCTGAAGAATCGCCTCAGCCACTATCTGCGGCTCGTCCGGCGCGGAGAGACGGTGTTGGTGAGCGACCGCGATCAGGTGATCGCCCGCATCGAGCCCGCCGGGGATCTTGCCTCGACCGGAGCGGACGATTCCGGCTGGCTCGACGATCTCGAACGGCGCGGAGTCGTCCGGCGTGGCGCCGGGAAGCTCCCCCGTGGCTGGCTGGTCCGGCGGCCCGCAGTCGCGGCGGACCTCGTTGGTGCCCTCCTCGACGAGCGCCGAGACGGTCGATAGTCCGGCGCGCGCGACATGAGGTTCTGGGACAGCTCGGCGATCGTGCCGCTCATCGTGGCTCAAGTCGCGTCGCCGCAGGTCGACCGTTGGCTGTCCGACGATCCAGAGCTCGCGTTGTGGTCGCTGACGCCGGTGGAGCTCACGTCGGGCCTCAGGCGACTGGTCCGCGAAGGCCTCCTGGCGGAACGCGACGCGAACACCGCCGAGGCGAGAGTCGACGAGCTGGTCGAGGCCAGCCACCTCGTCGTGAACATCGAGACGGTCAAGTCTCAGGCGCGCCGCCTGTTGCGGCTCCATTCGCTGCGCGCCGCCGATGCGATGCAACTCGGGGCAGCCCTGGAGTGGGCAGGTGGCCGGCCGGCCGGTCGCACCTTCGTGACCCTTGACGCCCAACTGGGCCGCGCCGCCGCCCGCGAGGGCTTCCGTGTCATCCCCGGCGGGGAATAGCGCGGGTCTTCCTCTCGCGCGTCCGAGCACCCCTGGCGCGTCCGACTCGGCCCGCGGCGATTTCGCGCTTGACGGGCGCGGGCACATATATTACTACTTGGTTATGCAACTCCGAGGTTATAGACATTGACCCTGTCGGCGCCGTCGACGAACGAAGACGCGCTGAACGCGACCTTCGCCGCCCTCGCGGATCCCACCCGTCGGGCGATCCTGGCCCGCCTGGCCACGGGCGAGGCCTCGGTGGCGGACCTCGCCGCGCCCTTCGCGATGAGCCAGCCGGCCGTCTCGAAGCACCTCCGCGTGCTCGAGCGCGCCGGCCTGATCTCGCGCGGCCGCGACGCTCAGCGCCGGCCGAGCCGCCTCGAGGCCCGGCCTCTCGCGGCTGCCACCGCGTGGCTCCAACGCTACCGCGACTACTGGGAGAGCAACTATCAGGGCCTCGACGCGGTGCTGGAGGAGCTGAAGGCCCAAACCAGAGCGGGCGCCCCCAAGCAAGAAGGCAAGCGCGACGACACCGAGGCCGCCGCGAGGCACGCCACCACACGCACGCCCACCACCGCGAGCACGACGACGCGCGGGCGTGCCCACCGCAGGAGAAGACGACCATGATCCATCGGGGAACACTGAAGGTCACGACACCGAGCGATCGCGAGATCGCGATGACTCGCGCCTTCGAGGCGCCGCGGGCCCTCGTGTGGGAGGCGATGACGCGCCCGGAGCTCGTCAAACGCTGGCTCGGCGTGCACAAGGGCTGGTCGCTCGCCGTGTGCGAGATCGATCTGCGCGTCGGCGGCGCCTACCGCTACGTGTGGCGCGGCCCCGATGGGGTAGAGATGGGAATGGGCGGCGTCTACAAGGAGATCGTCGCGCCCGAACGAATCGTGAACACCGAGAAGTTCGATCAGGCGTGGTACTCGGGTGAAGCGCAAGGCACCGTCGTGCTCGTCGAGCACGGCACCACCACCACGCTCACCATGACCGTGCTCTACGAATCGCGCGCGACCCGCGATGCCGTCATCGCGTCGCCCATGGCCGAAGGCGTGACCTCCGGCTACGACAAGCTGGCCGAGGTGCTGGTCTCGCTGCGCGCCTAGTGCACCGCCGTCGAAATAGCGTCAACGCCGAGGCCGACAAGCCGCGCCGG
>CAYUFS010000069.1:0-25517 GCA_964443975.1 uncultured Myxococcales bacterium
GGCCGGCGCGGATCGTCGGCCGAACGTGATGCTATTTCGACGGCGGTGCACTAGGGGTACGTCCCGTCGGCGATACCGTTGATGTACTTTTCGATGTTGGTGTAGCCGGTATGGTCGAAGTCGCCCGTGGCGTCGGTCGGGCTCTTCGGATCGAGCCCGTACTTCGTCTCCCAGGCATCGGGCATGCCGTCCTGGTCGGTGTCCACCGGCGCGGTTCCGGCGGCGAGGGTCCCGTAGCCCATGTTCCCGAGGGCCGTCGCCGTTTGATTCGTCCACAGCGACCCGGACTTCCCCAGCGACATCACATCGGCGACCACCAGCGCGTCCACCTGGTCGCGATGCAAAGACGCGCCGGCGCTCGCCAACGCGGCGGCATAGCTGGCCGCGGCGCTGGTGGTGGGCAGGGCGGCGGTGTCTGGAGACGATGCCGCCGTCGAGTGGGTCGTGCTGCCGGGGTAACCCGCGTCGGTGCCGTTGAGCGTGCCGTCGGAGTTCGTGTCCGCGAGGTTCCCGTTGATGAACACGGTTTGACCCGCGTTCATTTGATAGAAGTAGTTGCCCGGGCTGTTGGTCGATGGACCCGCGATGAAGTAGTTGTGGACGATGTCGTGCCAGAACTTGCCGCTCGTGTCACCGGCCGCGTAGGCGTACTGATAGTTGTAGACGACGTTGTTCACGAACTGGGTGTTGGACTTCGCGAGCGGACAGCGGCCGTGCGCGTTCGCGAACAGGTTTCCGTACCACGTGAACATTCCGCCCGTCATTTCGGTGTGGGCGCCGAACTGTTGGCCGGTTGGATTGGCGTCGATGGAGTTCTGGATGGTGATGTTCGTCGCCCCGACGGCGTCGACGTTGTTGTACTGCGCGAACTCGATCGAGATGTGATCGAAGATCAGGCTGCTGGCGTTGAGGAGGTTGATCCCGCTCTTCTTGGCGTCGGGATCGAGGAGGCCCTGGCGAAAGCGCACGTAGCGAACGATGACGTTCGTCGCCGCGTTGAAAGAGACCTCGCGTCCCATGAAACCGATGCCGTCGCCCGGCGCGGTCTGTCCGGCTATCGTTATGTTGCTCTTGACCGCGACCGCCGACTGGAGACTGACGTAGCCGCCCACGTCGAAGACCACGATGCGGTTCCCGGCGCTGACCGCGTCGCGAAACGAGCCGGCACCCGTGTCGTTCAAGTTGGTGACGTGATAGACGGCGTTGCCCCGCCCCCCGGTGGCGATCTTGCCGAAACCGAGCGCTCCGGGAAACGCGACCGCCGGTCCACCCGGTCCGACCGTTCCGCCTGTGCCCGTCATCGCCGGACGGCCGCCCGCGCCACCCGACCCTGGGGCCACGCTCCCAGCCGCCCCTCCGGTGCTGCTCCGACCTCCTTGACCGGACACGCCGCCCGAGGAGGTGGCCGCGCCACCGCCCGCGCCCATGGACCCACCGCTGCTCGCCACGCCGCCCGTCGCGACGGCGCCGCCCGAGCCGCTGCTGCCACCCGACGCGCTGGCGCCGCCCGAGCCGGTCAGGCCACCCGAGCCCTTCACTCCGCCCGCGCCCGGCGAACCGACGGCGCCGCCGCTCGCGGTGCCTCCGGGAGCGCCGCCGCTGCCCGCTGACGCGCCCCCGCTTCCCGGGGGAGCGCCGCCGCTCCCGGCCGAGGAGGCCCCACCCCCGCTGGAACAAGCGCCCGTGAGGACCGCAGCGGCCCCCAGCACCAGAACGCCGCCAAGGAAAAAGTTACTGCGATTCATTCGTGGGGCTTCCTTCCAGGGATGGTATTGGGGCATGTCCGCGCGGGAAACGGGTCTTCGCTTTTTCTGCTGCTGAATGACCGGCCGCGCCGTGAGCACCCTCGCGGGGGGCTCGCTGGCGGCCTTCCGAGGCTGCTCGTGCTGGCGAAGCTACTAGGATAGCTCAGTTGCCCTTGATGACCGTACCGTGGCTGATGTTTTGTCCGACCGCGGGCAGCGTCTTCGGCGCCGTCCAGGTCTTGAACATGTCGGTGGTGTCGCTGTACATCTCGTGTCCGGCGCCCCCGGCGTCGTAGAAGATGCGGTACGTTCCGCCCCCGACGTCGATCACGCAGGGCGCCTCCTTGTGGTTGCCCCACTTGGCCCAGTCGCCGGTGCCCACGAAGGTCCACGGGCCGTCGATGCTGGTGGCGGTCGCGTGCTCGACAAACGTCTGTGCCTCGAGCTTCGTGAAGGCGTGGTAGGTGCCAGCGATCTGGATGATGAACGTGTCGATGTAACCGGGACCGATGCCGATGAACGTGGGGCCGCTGAACATCGTCATGCCCGTGTTCATCGCCTTGTAGCGGTACGTCTTCGTGTCGACGTTCACGAGGACATACACGCTGCCGTCCGCGTCCTTGAACCACTCCGGCGCCCAGGTGTTGTTGACGCCGGCGACGCCGGCGGGAACGGTCGTGACGGTCGTCCAGTCTTTCAAGTTGGCGCTCGACGCGATGCTGAAGCTGGACTCGGCTCCGCAACAGGCCATCGTGGGCGGCGTGGTGAAGGCCACGTAGAACTTTCCGTCCGTGTTCTTCATGATGCTCGGATCGCGGAGGAACCCCGTCGGCCCCGTGTAGCCAGTGTCGTACAGCAACGTGAAATTGAGGGCGTCGTTGGACGTGTAGATGATCAGGTCGGATTTGGCGGCGGAGTCATTGAACACCGAAAAGACGTACGGGTAGCCCGGTCCGCCCGTCGAGCCGCCCGCCCCCGGGCCTGCGGCTCCTCCCGCCCCGTTGCGTCCGCCCGCGCCGCCGCCGCCACCGGGCATCCCGGCGGCGCCCCCGCTTCCGTTCGCCGTGCCGCCTGCACCTGCTCCCGCGGCGCCGTTCGTGCCTGCCCCACCGTTCGAGCCCGCAGCGCCTCCCGTCCCCATCGTGCCGCCCGAGTCCGTCGTGCCGCCGGTCCCCGGCACGCCCACGCCACCCGAACCAGTAGCGCCGCCCGAGCTCGCTGTGCCCCCGGAGCCCTTGGTCCCGCCCGAGCTTGCGGCGCCGCCCGAGCCCGTCGTTCCCCCCGAGGCGCTGGCTCCGCCGCTGGCGCTCGGCTGGCCGCCCGTCGCGGAGCTCCCTCCCGAGGCGCCGACGGTCCCGCCGCCGCCCCCGGCATCGCTCGATCCCCCACACCCCGCGGCTCCCATGGCCACAGAGAAGGCCAGGAATACGACCGCGCTGGTCGGGGCAAGGCCTCCAACACGAGGCCGCCTGCGCAAGAAAACGAAGCTGCGTTTCGACACGAAATTCATTGATTGAAGCGTATCTCACGCTTTCCGAGACAGGGCTCCTCGGCCGAATGCACGCAAACGCCGTGAGTATCCGACGCACGACCGCGTGCGTCGCGGGATCAGCTCAAGTTGACCTCCGTGAACGTCGTGTCATCTATGCGGTAGGAGACGTGCCTGCCGTCGCGCTCGAGGGTGCACGCCCGCTCGGCCACGAGCTGCTGCAGCACGGCTTGTACGGTCCGCAGTGGCATGCGCAAGGAGTCGGCGGCGGCGGTGGCGCTGGATGCCCCCATGGTGGCCAGCGCCCGCAGCACCCGATCGGCGGTCGGCAGCGCGCAGCGCATGTCCGGCACGACGACCGCCACCCGCAACGACAGCGAGAGCGACGGTCCGTCCGGCGCCGCCGCTGCCCCGCCGTGGGCCTCGGACTCGGCGCCGGGGCCCGAATCACCGCCTCGCCGGTGAATCTCGCCCGACGACCCGAGCAGCGTTCGCATGCGGTGGCACAGCATATCGAGCACGGCCTGGTGACGGTGCGAGACGAAGGGAAAGCCGTAGACGCTGCGGAAGAAGCCGTCCCGGGAATCCCCGCCCTCGCCGGCGAGCGCGAGCGCTGCCAGGCCGGTCTCCGTGCGGGCCCCCGAGCTCGGTGAGTCGCGGGTCAACACCCGCGCGTCGTGGACCAGCGCGAGGCCGAGCGACAGAAATCTCCGGCCCCGCTCACCCGGCCGCGCGAGCACGTACGCCGTCGCCGTCTCGGCCTCGAGGTCGGAGTCCTGAGGGATTCCGACCCCGTGTAGACCGTATGGGATGGTGGCGGTCTGCCCACGCTGCCAGGTGGCGATCGACTCCGGCACGTCCGTGCGCTGAGGATCGAGGACCGCGAGCAGGGCAGTCGCCTCCCGGCCCAGGTGGGGCCACACGCTCGACGACTCCTCGACCTTGGCCGCGAGACTGACGAAGGCATCGCGGTTACCCGCGCGCGCGGCCTCGAGGAGGCCGCTCAGGCAGCGGGCCGCCAGCATGGAGGGCACCGCCGCATGGGTCTGGTCGCCCGCGGGCGCGGGGACCATTCCACCCGCCAGCAGGGTCTCCCAGGCAATCCATCCCGACCAGGTCCGGGGCGTGACGCGATCGAGGGCGGCCAGGATGTGGAGCGCGAGGTGCGGTCGCTCGCTGTAGCGCCGGACGCGCGCGAGGACGATGTTCGCGAGGTATTCGTGCTGCGGCAGGACCTCGGCTTGCGCGCTTCGGGAGGCGAGGCGCGCCAGCTCCGTCGCCTCGCCGAGTGCGCCCGCTGAGAGCGCGAGCAGCGCGCGAATGACGGTGCTCTCGATGGCCTCCGGGGCTGCCTTCTGTCTGACCGCCTGATCGGAGAGCTGCTCGGCCGCCTTGTCGAGGCCGTCGGTGTCCCCGGCCAGCAGTCGGTGCCAGAGGCGGGCGGCGGTCAGGCTGATCTTCGAGTCGGCATCGCCATCCGCCCCGTTGGCCAGCAGCGCCTCGTGCAAGGCTATCCACTCGGCGAGCAGCCGTCGATCGAAGGTGTGAAACGCCACCCGCTCCATGACGACACAGCCGCGAGCGACGATCGTTGCCGCCGCTTTGTGCGCGTGGGCGATCCGACGCGCTTTGTCGGCATCCGGCGTGGGGTCGTGCGACGGATCGAACGACCAACGGATGGCTCGGAGGACGAAGTCCCAGGCGCGCAGCTCGGGCTCCTTGGCGCCCGCCAACCGGGGCAAGAGGGCGTCGAGCTCGCGAAGGTCCCCCCGCTCCGCAGCTTGGCAGGTGACTCGCGCAGCCGCTGTTAGTACGTTGTCAGCGTTAGCCATGGCCTTGTCCGCCTGCAACCCCGGTATAGTTGGTCGGCGACTGGATGCCCCGCCGCCCATTCGCCCGCCGACAGTGCCATATACCTTTGTCATGACAATCCCACAAGACGGAATGGGACTCGTGGCGCTGAGGAACGGCCGATGCGCACCATTCCGGCGTTGGTGGAGGCGCAAACCACCGCTCGCCATCGTTTGTGAAGATCACGGCGCTCTCGGCGGTGCTGGTCGGCACGGGGAGCCGGGGGTGGGATTGGGATGGGATGACGTCCATGCGGCGTGCATTCCGATAGGGATAGGATAAGCGACAATCATGAAGCCCAACGCGCGCACGTTGCTTTGGCTCGTCACCATTCTGGCGGGCTCGATCTTGGCGTTTCGGGCATCGGCCGCCACGTCCGCGGACGATCAGGCGCAAGAGCTGTTTGGCCGCGGTGTGGAGATGGCGCGTCAGAACCGTTGGATCGAGGCCCGCGCGTCGTTCGAAAAGGCGTTCTCGTTGTCGCCGCGACCGGTGGTGCTCATCAACCTCGCCGGAGCACAGGCACGGACGGGGCTCCTGGTCGAGGCGGCCCGGAACTACCATCGCATCTTGGAGGACTCCGCCTCCGCGGAGACCGCGCAATTCCGAAAAGCGGCCGCAAAGGTGCTCCCCGACCTCGAGGCGAGGATTCCCCGCATCCGCGTGCGTTCTTCGGACTTCACCCCGGATGATTCGCTCGAGATCGACGGCGTCCGGGCGTTTCAGGGCGGCATCGAGGAATGGCAGCCGCTCGATCCGGGCGACCATCTGCTGATTGTTCGGCGCGCGGAGCTGGAGCGGGCGCGCGTCGCCTTCACGCTGGCGGAGCGAGAAGCACACGACCTCTCGCTGCCTGTGGCTCTGCCGCCGGTGGTGGTCGCCGCCCCCGCCCCGGCCGCGCTCCCCGCTCCGGTCGCGGCGCCTGTCCTGGTCGCCGCCACCCCCTTGCAGCCCGAGCCCCCGTCGCGCTCCTGGTGGAAGTCTCCCTGGATCTGGACGGTCGCCGCGGTGGTCGTCGCGACGGCGACCGTGGTGACAATCAAGAGCCTCGACAGCGGCAATCAGGCTTACTCGGGCAACATTCCTCCCGGAATCGTTTCCGTGAAGTGAGCCAGGCCACCAGCAAGGGGGCCAGGTTTGATCCAGCCGGCTCCGATTTCCAGTCGCCGACGTGCTGGGGCTCACGTTCGGCGTGATTGTAGGCGAAAAGCCGACCGAATGCAGACGCAGTTAGAGGCAACGGTACGTGCGGGTACTAATGTTTATGTCGTTCTGTTGATCGGCTGTTGATCGGGAATAACAAAGATTCTCACAAAATGAACGTATGACAATGGGATTATCTTTATGGTCGAATCAATCGCTCCGCCGAGTGTTGCCTCAAGCAACATTGACTGAAAGCGATTTGATTGACCGATTGATTGAAGAAGACTGGTCCCGCGCGGTCCCTAATTTGGCACGGAACCGCGCGAGCCAGGCGGATCAAGAGAACAACCAGCTTCGCCAAGTCGCCTTCGTTTCGTAGGTCACCGGGAGGTATTTCGATGCGGAAAACCACAGGTTCAGCCCCGCTTCATCACGGTCTCGTGATGGTCTTTGTTGCGCTGTCGTCCGCCTGCACCGGCACGTCCAGCGTCCCCGGCGGCTCAGGGACCCCCGGCTCGGGCAATGCTCCCGGGGGCGGGACGAGCTCGGGGGGCGCCAACAGCTCGGGCGGTGGGAGCGCGAAGGGGAGCGGAGGTCACACGGGCTCGACCGGCTCGGGCAGCGGCGGCGCATCGTCTGGGTCTGGCTCCGGCTCGGCCAGCGGCGGTGCGACGGGCTCGGGCACCGGAGGGGGCTCTGCGAGCGGGACCAGCGGAACGGGGGGCACCGGGGTGAGCATCGGCAGCGTGCAGCCCACCAACACGCTCGATCCGGGGCGGGTGGTGCTGCGCCGCCTGAACGTGACCGAGTACAACAACACTGTCCGCGATCTGCTGGGGACCGCGATGGTGCCCGGCACGACCTTCCCCGGCGACGACGTGAACGACGGCTTCGACACCCTGGGCGAGGCGCTCAGCTTCTCGGACATCCTCGGGGCCCAGATGGAGCAGGCGGCCACGAACCTCGTGAACGAGCTCCTCGGCCGGCCAGCCACTGATCCCATTCGTACGAAGATCCTGACGTGCACCCCGACCGCCGCGAATCTTCAGACCTGCCTGACGACGATCATGACCGCGTTCATGAAGAACGCGTACCGGCGGCCCGCGACCGCGGCCGAGGTTTCGGACGTCGTGTCGCTCGCCAGCAGCATCACCACGTCGAGCGGCGACGTGAACCGGGGCGTGAACGCCGCCTTCAAGATGGTCTTGCTCTCTCCTTACTTCATCTTCCACGTCGAGCTCGGCGCGCCCACCGACGCCGCGGCCACTCCCCTCAACGACTACGAGCTGGCCAGCCGACTGTCGTACTTCCTCTGGTCGACCATGCCCGATCCGACGCTCATGCAGGCGGCCGACGCGACGAAGCTCAGCCCGGCAGGCGCGGATCTGGCGACGCAAGTCGACCGCATGCTGACCGACCCGAAGTCGCAGGCCTTCATCGACAACTTCGTGGGGCAATGGCTGTGGTCGCGCCAGGTGTCGGGGGTCTCGCCGGATCCGGCGTTGTTCCCGTCGGTCGACCAGGCGTTGCTCGACGCCATTCCCAAGGAGACGTCGGCGTTCTTCAAGTCACTGTTGACGGGTGGCAAGCCGCTGACGGATCTGCTGTTGTCGACCTCCACGTTCGTCAACACGCGCCTCGCCACCCACTACGGGCTGCCCACGACCGGCCTCAGCGCCACCAACTTCTCGCAGGTGAGCCTCGCCAACACGCCCCGCACCGGCGGCATCCTGACGCAGGAGACTTTCCTGACCACCACCTCGCAGCCCAACCGCACGTCGCCCGTCAAGCGCGGCGAATGGATCCTGGAGCAGATGTTGTGCGACCCGCCGCCGTCTCCGCCGCCGAACGTTCCGATGTTGCCGACGATGGTGGTCGGCTCGGGCCTCACGGGGCGGGCGTACCTCGAGGCCCACGTTCAGAACGCGTACTGCGCGAGCTGCCACAACAGCATCGACCCCATCGGGTTCACCCTGGAGAACTTCGACGCCATCGGCGCTTACCGGACCATGGACAACGGGCAGTCGATCGACGCATCCGGCGTGATGCCCGACGGCACGTCGTTCAACGGCCCCGCCGAGATCGCGAAGTGGGTCGCCAATGATCCCCGGTTCTCGCGCTGCGTGACGAAGCAGATGGTGACCTACGCGGTGGGACGATCGTTCGATTCGCCCGAAGCGCTGTCGTACGTGGCCGGCATGGCAGGCTCGATGGGCGGGAGCGCCACGTGGACCCAGCTGGTGCACACCGTCGCCACCAGCCAGGCGTTCTTGACCCGTCGCGGAGCCCAGTAATGTCGACTCGATCACGATCGGAGAGGAACATGAGCACAGGACATTCGCGAAGGTTGTTCTTGAGCAGCGCGGCGGTGACCTTGGCGCTGCCTTTCCTGCCCTCGGCGTTGTGGTCGCGGCGGGCGGGCGCGGCGAGCCTGACACCCCCGCGTCGCTTCATGGCCTGGTTCGTTCCGAACGGGATGAACATGCCGCAATGGACCCCGGCGACGACGGGAACCGGCTGGGCCCCGACCCAGATTCTGAAGCCCCTGGCACCGCTACAGAAGAAGATCCTGGTCCTGACGGGCCTCGACCATCAGGCGACGGCCGAGCCGGCCGATCCACCGGCGGGCCACGGTTCAGGCACGGGCTGCTTCCTGAACATGATCTCGGTGAACGGGCACCTCACCGACAAGACCCGAAACAGCATCGATCAGGTCTTGTTGCCGGTCCTCAACGGCGGGGCCGCTGGTGCTCCGCTGCTGCCGTCTTTGCAGATCGGTGTCCAGGGCGACAACGGGCTGTGCGACCGCGCGGACTGCTCGTTCTCGCGCTCCATCACCTGGATCAACGGTGTTCCTCAGCCGAATATCTACGACCCGCAGGTGGCGTTCGATCGGATGTTTTCGGGCTACAGCCCGACGGCCAGCAGCGGCGACGCCGCCGCGCGGATGGCCGAGCGCAAGAGCATCCTCGATCGCGTCCTGACCCAGATCCAGACCCTGTCGCCCAAGCTCAGCGCCGACGACGCGGCGAAGCTGGACCAGTACACGACGTCGATCCGCGACCTCGAGACCCTGATCCAGAAGCAGGCGAGCTCCACGGCCATGTGCACGCCGCCCACGCGGCCGGCGTCGAACATGCCGTTGAACTACGACCGCGGCATCACCCCGAGCGCCATCTTGCAGGCCAACGTGCCGATCTTCATGCAGCTCATGGCGGTGGCGTTCGAGTGCGACATCACGCGCTCGATCACGTTCATGCTGGGCAACGGGACGAGCAACAACGACTACGGGTTCCTCTTCAACGGAGCGGGGACACCTCACCACGGCACGTCCCATCACGGCGGGAACGCCGGCCAGCTGGCGAAGCTGGCGACCATCGACACCTGGGAGATCACCCAGCTCGCGTCGCTGTTGACGATGCTGGACGGCATGACGGAGTCCGATGGCCAGACGGTCCTCGACCACACGACGTTCTATCTCAACAGTGACATCGGCGACGGCAACAGCCACAATCACTGGGACATGCCGACCCTGCTCGCGGGCGGAGCCAGCGGCAAGTTGAAGATCGATGGCCGGCACATCAACTACACGCCGGACCTGGCCCTCGGGGCCGCGCGTCCGCTGGTGGGACCGCACAGCACGACGCAGACGGGCCAGGTGTTCATCTCGATCCTGCAGGCCCACGGCATCATGCAGGACACGTTCGGAATGGCGACGGGCGGACCGCTGACGGAGATCATGGCGTAGTCCGCAAGGGGCCTCGGAAGGCCCCCTGCGAGGGGCTCGCTGCGAAGCTCACCGACGAACACGCTCCCGCTCCGCGCGCCGCGAGGCGTGGCTTCCGAGCCGAGCATACCTGGCGCTTGGTTGCGCTCCGACTCGCGCAGGTCATCGCTCCGCGATGACCCGCGCTCGCGGAGCGCTCGAAGGGAAGCGCGCGGTGCGGGGGCTCGGCCCCACGCACGGGATCGACGGAGAAGGTGCTTCCCGGGGCGGCCCCGTCATGGAAGCGGCGTGGCAGCGGTGACGCCGACGGGCGGGGAGCTCGCGCAGCGGAAGCCGCGCGTCTGATCGGGGTACGATCCGTCGAACGCGTAGCGGCTCGCCGCGCGCAGGGACGTAGGGTCGTCGAACTTGTAGTCGCCGCCCCTGAAGATGCGCGGTGTGTTGTCGCTGCCGGTGCCCCCGTCGGCGTTCGGGTCGAAGGTGTCCACGATGTTCGCGCAATCGATGCACGGCTCGACGGTGTAGAGCCCATAGGCGTCAAGCGTCCACTCCCAGACGCTGCCGGCCAGATCGAGCTGTCCCCAGCGGCCCGCGCCCCCGACGGTGCTGCCGGCGACCGGCAGGTCGGCATCGGCGCAGGAGTTGGGTCTGCCGTCGAACAGGCACCCGAAGACCGCGAGATCGACGGAGGGAGCGTCGTCTCCCCACGGATAGATCCACTGCCTGTCTCCGCCGGCCGCGGCGTACTCCCACTCCGCCTCGGTGGGCAGCCGCTTGCCGTCCCACACGCAGAACGCGAAGGCGTCGAACCACGTGACGCAGGTGATGGGCCGCGCCTCCGACGGGCCGACATCGTTCGTCCAGGTCCCGCCACATTCCGAAAGCGCGATGTCGAAGGCATCCAGCGAGGCGGGGAGGGAGGTGTTCCACTTGGATTGCCAGCCGCTGTCGGGGATGAGCGGATGTGCACCCGCGCCCGGGGCGGGCGCGGCTCCGCCGCTGTCGGCCAGGAACTTCCGGAAGCGGCCGACCGTCACCTCGTACTTGTCGAGCATGAACGAAGCCACCGTCGCCGGGTGAGTGGGCCTCTCGTTGTCGAAGCCCATGCCGTCGGGCGAGCCCGCCGTGAAGGTGCCGCCCTCGACGAGCAGGCTCTCCGCGCACGGCGCGCTCACGCCGTCGTCGGCGCAGGGGATCGGCCGAACATCCAGGGTCACGGACACCTGGCCCGTTTGCCGCAGTCCCGACGATTCAGTGACCTCCAGCGTGACGATGTGAGGGCCGGTCACCGTCGGCGAGAACGACACCTGCGCCGCGTCCGCGGCCGGGCTGATCGGAAGATAGCTGCCGCCTGGATCCCGCACGTTCCAGAACACCGAGACGACATCCCCCTCGGGATCCGCGCTGCCCGTCGACGTCAGGAACACCGCGGCTCGAGGCGGTGGTCCGTCACTGGGCAGGTTTGTCGTCGAGTAGGGATAGTCGTCGACGCCGCGTGGCGGCCCCATCTGGAACCGGAGCACGGGGACGGGTGGCAAATCGACGCGGGCGGAGAGGCACGAATCCCCTGATTGACCGCTGACGTCTTGCCGACAGGCGAGGTCGAGATCGTCAGCGTCGGATGCGTCGGCCGGCGGGGGCCGCGCCGGCGCGCTCGAGCATGCGCCCCCGGTCAGCACCGCGGCGGCGAGGGAGCAGCCCAACCCGAGCGCCGCTGCTGGGTACGAGCGTCGAGCCATGAAACCACGGAGCGCGCCGGTCGAAATGATCGTCGAGGTCAATGTTCGCGACGAGCCCCGTGACATCTGCTCTCATTCTAAGCGGCAGGGTCGAGCGTCGACTCGGAAATTGTCCGCCGCGCGGAGGTGCGCCGGAAAAGCCCTGCGAGCCAGCGACGCGATCAGGCTAACAGCGTTTGCGCCTTTGTGGATATCGATTCCCCCCGTTTGCGCACGTGATGTAAGGAAGCGGAACGCGTCGGGCAACTGCGTGATTCCGTGACGCGCCCAGAAGGAAATGTCTTCTCCGACGATTGGTGCTGATTCCCGCGCACGCGCCCGCCCGCTTTCGTCGGGCGCCGCGCGCCAGCTTGCACTCGCAGCCTCACTCGCCTGCGGCTTGCCCATGGGAGCGTGCAACAAGACGCAGCCCAAGCCGCAGCCAATGAAGGCGCCTGCCCCGGGGGCGCTGCCCGTGGCTCCTCCGGTGGGCGGGGTGATTCGCTACCGGTTCTCGGCGCCCGCGTCGACAATCACGTTCGCCGGACAAAGGGGAATCAACGAGAAGCACAAGGGATCGTTCGGTAAGTTCGAGGGAACCATTCTCGTCGCCGACGGCAGCCCGGAGCAGTCCTCGGTGAACGTCGACATCGACGTGGCGAGCTTGCAAGCGGACGATCCGGAGCTCACCGAGGCGCTGAAATCCCCCGCGTTCCTGGACGTCGCCAAGTATCCGAAGGCGCGCTTCGTTTCGACGGGCGCACACCGCGGCGGCGACCTCGGCGCGACGGACACGATCTCCGGCAATTTCGAGCTGCGCGGGATCACCCGCCCCCTCGACATCCCCGGAACCATTCACGTTCGTCCCGACGGCGTGGATGTCGACGCCGAGGTTGTCCTGCACAGGAAAGACTACGGCGTCGCCTATCCGGCGATTCCCACCAGCGTGATCGGCGACGAAATCGTAATCGAGCTTGCACTCTATGCAAATAGGGTATAAGTCGGCCGATTCGTCCGTGATCCACGCCTCATCGACACTTGCCAGACTTTGTTCCGGCCGAGCTCATTCAGGGATGTCAGTCGCCACGGCGGGGAGCTCCCTTCCGTGGCCAGCAAATGGAAGCGCGACGGGCGACAACCACGCCCGTCGCTTCTCGAACAACGCCCACTTTGGATGGAGGTTTTCATGAAATCCGTTGTCCGCGCCTTGTGCGTTCCGTCCGTCGCCCTCGTTGTCGGCTGTTTTCTCGTCGGTTGCGAGCCGACCCCCGATCCCGTGTCAGTCCCCGGAAGTCAGGGCTCCAGCTCTGGCGGACAGAATGGTACCGGCGGCTCGACTCCGGCAGGCACCGGCGGCGCGAGCAGCGGCACCGGGGGCGCCACGCCCGCGGGTACCGGAGGCAGCACCAGCGGGGTGGGCACGGGCGGCATGGCCTCGAGCGGCGGAATGGTTGGGACCGGTGGAATGGCGACCAGCACCGGTGGCCGCGTGGGCACGGGCGGCACGCCGGGGGTGGGCACCGGAGGGACGCCGCCGGCCGGCGGCTCGACGGGGAAGGGTGGCCAGGCCCCCGGCACGGGTGGCACGACGGGCGGCGGCGGCAAGCCGGCGGGCAATGGCGGGGCGGTCGGTGGTGGCGGGAGCTCCGGGGGAGGGTTCGCGCCCGTGGCCATGATCCTCGGCACGAGCTGCGGCACCGGCACCTGTCACATGGGAGGCGCCCACAGCGATCTCAGGAACACCACGGGTCTTTATGCGCGCGTCGTCGGCGCGAAGTCGCTGGGAGCCATGTGCAACACCAAGACGTTGGTGGTCCCTAACGACACCGCCAACAGCGCCATCAGCCAGGTCATCAAGGCCGCCTTCACCGGGTGCACGACCGCGCGCATGCCGAACATGTGCTCGGCCACCAGCGCCAATCCTCGTGCGTGCCTGACCACCGCGCAGATCGCCACCATCGACAGCTGGATCATGGCCGGCGCCCCGATGTAGTAGTCGCGTTGCGCGCGCGGGCTTCGCTCGCGCGCGCCTATTTGGCGCAGCCGATTGGCTTGAAGTCCACGGCGATCTCGTCGATCCAGAGCTCTTGCGGCTCGGTCATGTTGTACATCCAGTAGCCGAACCACAGCGACGTGAACTGTGGCATCACGAAGCCAGCGTGCTGGGCGACGCCGCGGTTCAGCGCAGTGCGCTCGACGTCGTCCCACCAGCCGTGGAACTCGTTCGTGTCTCCCTTGAGCTCGAATTCGAAGCACATCCACGTCTGCGACGGGATCAGCTTGTTGTCCTTGTCGGTCCAATCGCCCGACGCCCCGCCGTCCGTGCCCACGCCCAGAAACTTGTTCTGACCGCCGAAGCGGATTCCAGCGCCGTTTCCGGTGCCATCCCCCTCGGCGAGGCTGAAGTGCCCGTTCGTGGTCAGGTCGTCCCCGAGGAACACGAACATGCGGCCGTACAAGACGTTGGATGGTGCGGGGAACGTCAGCTTCTCGGTGATGTACGCGTGCCCGTTGCCCGCGGTTGTCTTCACGTGCAATGCCTTGGTCCCACGGGCGGCGTGAACGGCATCCACCACCGCGGTGCCGTCGCCGCTTTGCAAGGTGTTCCAGAGCGTCGAGCTCAGACCATTCTCGAAGCTCTCGCAGAGCTGGACCCCGGCCGTGTCGCAGCGGCTCGGGCCTGCGAGGCCGAAGCCGGCCGAGGCACCACCCAGGCCACCGCCCCCCGTGCCCACGGCGCCGGCGGCGCCCGTCATCCCGCCCCCTGCGACCGGCTTACCGCCGCCTCCGGTCGCGCCACCAGGTCCCGCCCCGCCGGTGCCGGAGGCCATCGCGCCGCCTCCACCAGCGGTACCGCCCGTGCCCGTCGCCGTCGATCCGCCCGTACCCGCACCGGGCGCGCCGCCCGAGCTCGACGCCCCTCCTGTGCCTGGCGCGCCGCCACTACCGGAGGCGGGAGCACCCCCGGTGCCAGGCGCAGGGGCGCCGCCGGTGCCGCTCGACTGTGCGCCACCCGTGCCTGGCGCGCCGCCCGTGCCCTGGGTCCCGCCGCTGCCCGAGCCGGTTGCAGGAGTGGAGGCGCAGCCAACGCTGAACGCGGCCATCACCGGGATCAAGAGAACTGAGCTACGGCGGGGTGTGAGCATCATCATGATATGCTGCGCTGGTTCGCGCCCCACGTCGAGGCCCGAGGCCTTCCGAACCGACCGACTAGTGTACCGTCCGCCTATTTCGCGAACGGTGCACTAGGGCCGTGCCAGCTTCTCGAGTATCTCGGGGCAGGTCTGCTTCGCCGACTCCTGCAGGGTATCCAGAGAGTCGACGCAGTTCCGCACCGCCGCCGCTCGGGCCGCCGGCCTCTCCGCGGCGGGAACATCGTCCGTTCGCATGCTGACCATCATCTGTTCCAGCGCCGACCTTTGCGCCTCGAGGAAATCCCGGGGATAGTGCGGGCTGGCCATGCAGTCTTCGAGCGCTCTGCGGTAGCGATCGCACTCCAGCGGCAGGGCCCCGGCATGCGCTGGTTTCTGTGGAGCAGGGGTGCTCGCAGCCGATGATTCCGCACCCGGGGCGGCTGCCTTGCGGCACGCCGCACCGGCAAGGAGCGAAAGCAGGAGGATCGCCGGGGTGGGGACAACGATGGCAAACAATCCACGAGAACCGCGCGGGTGGAGCGCCGACATGACCACACGATAGCAGTCGCGGCACGGACGTGTAGGCCCGTGCCCGGGACACCACAGCCGTGGTTCGCACGCCACGTTTCGAAAGCCCACAACTGAGGCGACCCCCGCGGACCACGTGCGCGGGTGACGCGACGAAGCGGGTCCCCACCTTGCTTGTCGCTCTGGTTGCTTCCGTGAAGGACACTATGACTAGCTTGAAACGCCACGACGCCAGGAACGCTGCGCTTGCCGCGGTGGTGGTTTGGATCGCGACCTGCGCCGCTTGCGGGCACGGCAGCCCGGCCGCCCCCAAACCAGGGGCGGGGGGGATGGGCGCGGGCGCGACAGGAGGGGGGCCTGTCGGCTCCGGCGGCTCGGCCGGGGCGCCAGATCAACCGGACGCCTCGCAAGCGGATGCTCCCGCGACCCCCGCGTTCCAGCCGGCGGCGCCCGCCGTCTACGTCGCGAAGGTCAAGAACATCCTGGTGGGTTTGCCCCCCACCGACGCGGAGGTGACCGCCGTGTCCGCTGATCCGTCCCAGCTACGCGGGCTGATCGGCGTCTGGATGCAGCAGCCCGAATATCTCCAGAAGATGCGGCGATTCTTCGAGCTGGCGTTCCAGCAGACGCAGGTCACCGCCGTGGACTTCGCCGACCAGGCCTACCCGAAGCAGATCGGGATCAACGCCGCGTCCATTCCCCTCCTGGTTCAGAATCTCCAGCAGAGCTTCGCCCGGACGATGCTCACGTTGATCGAGGCGGGGCAGCCGCTGACGGCCGGGGTGACGACGCCGCAGCTGATGATGACGACGGCCCTCAAGGAGCTCTACAGCTTCCTCGACGTGTGGGAGGTCGACGACAACGGGAAGGTCACCGATCGATTCAAGCAGAGCAACCCCGCGGTCACCATCACCGCCGAAGCGGCGGCCGGACCGATTCCGATCACCGATACGCTCGATCCCACGAGCCCCAACTACATGCATTGGTACGATCCGGACGTGGCGACCGCGGGGGCGGCGGTCGCCGGGTGCGCCGAGGATCCGATCGTGTACCCGGCGAACGCGATGGCCCTCCACTACCTGCTCTATGGCTCCCTCGACGGCAGGAAGAACGCCGCCGGGACCGCCTGCCCGCCCACCGCGGGCACGGCGGCGGCGCAGCAGTTCACCGCCGACGATTTCACGGAGTGGTCACTCGTCACCATTCGTCCCCCGGCGGCCGGCGAGACCACGACGCGGTTCTACGACCTGCCGGCGCTGCGCGCCGCGAACGAGCTGGTGCTCTCGATACCGCGCGTCGGATTCTTCAGCACCCCGGCCTTCTTCGCGAACTGGCAGACGAACATCAGCAACCAGATGCGGGTCACGCTCAACCAGACGCTGATCGTTGCGCTCGGGTCGTCGGTCGACGGGACCGATACCACCGTCACGCCGGGCAACCCGCCGCCCGGCCTCGACGCCGTCCACGCAGGCAGCCCCGACTGCAAGTACTGCCACCAGAGCCTGGATCCGCTGCGGTCCATCCTCTCGGCGAATTACTCCTGGAACTACCACAACCAGCTGGATCCGACGCTGACCGCCCAGAAGGGGATGTTCGCGTTTCGGGGCGTCGTGCAGCCGGTGGCCAGCATCACCGACTTCGGCGCCGCGCTGGCCCAGCATCCTCTCTTTGCCGAGGCGTGGGCGCAGAAGCTCTGCGCGTATGTGAACTCTGCGCCGTGTGTGTCGAGCGATCCCGAATTCCAGCGGGTCGTGGCGGCCTTCCAGGCTTCGAACGACTCATGGAGCACCCTCGTGCTCGAGCTCCTGGCCTCGCCCATCGTGACCAACGCGTCGGAGACCGCGACGGCGCTCGCGAACGGCGAGGTCCTGGCGGTATCGCGTCGGGATCATCTCTGCGCCGGCTTGAACGCGCGCCTTGGACTGACCGACGTTTGCGGCATCGACGCGACGACTCGCAAGCAGGCCCAGGCCACCATTCCCCAGATCGTCTCCGGGCTTCCGTCGGATGGGTACGGACGGGGGGCCACGATGCCCGTGTTGCCAAACCAGCCCACGTTGTTCTACCGAGCCGGGCTCGAGAACGTGTGCGAGGCGCTGGCGGCCCAGGTGATCGACGTGGCGCTCGCGAAGCAGGTGGCGGGGGCGAAGGTCTGGTCCAGCGCGGATCCTCAGGGCGCCATCGCTGACTTCGTCGCGACGATCATGGGGTTGGTGACGTCGGACCCCCGCGCGGCACCGGCCGCCGCGTTGCTCGGGGCACACTTCGCCGCCGCGACTGGGCAGGGGGCCAGCGCCTCCGACGCGCTGAAATCGACCTTCGTGACGGCGTGTCTCGCACCTTCGGCAATTTCGATCGGGATTTGAACAGGACCAACGCGCCATGATGATCACCCGCCGCGAGAGCATTCTGACGACGCTGTTCGGAGGCGGGCTCGTGGGTCTGCGAGCGCTCGCGACGGGGCTGCCGGCGTCGTTCTTGATGAATCCACGGCGCGCGCTCGCCGCGGGCACGCTGGCCGCCTGCGCGTCCGCCGACAAGGCGCAGTTCATCGTCTTCAACACCTCGGGCGCTGGCGATCCCATCAACGCCAGCGTCCCCGGAACCTACGAGGACCCGCTGATTGTCCACAGCGCGGATCCCGCCATGGCCCCGACCCCCCTCACGATCCAGGGCGCGGCGTACACGGCGGCGGCGCCGTGGGCCACGTTGCCGCAGGCCGTGCTCGATCGAACGTGCTTCTGGCACGTGATGACGAACACGCCCATTCATCCCAAGGAACCCGATGTCCTCAAGCTGATGGGCAGCACCTACGCGGGCGAGATGCTTCCCTCGCTGATGGCCAAGCAGCTCGCGCCCTGTCTCGGAACGATCCAGTCGCAGCCCATCAGCCTGGGCGCGAGCTCACCGTCCGAGGGCCTGAGCTACGGCGGCGCCGCGTTGCCCATCATCCCCGCGCTCGCGCTCAAGGCCACGCTCACCAACTCCCCGGGCCCCCTCACCAACCTGCAGCCGCTGCGCGACCAGACGCTGAGCCAGCTCTACGACCTCTACAAGAACGGGGCGACCCCCGCCGAGCGGGCGCACATCGACGCGCTCGTCACCTCGCAGCAGCAGGTCCGCAGCATCAACCAGAGCCTGCTCGACGCCCTGACGTCCATCAAGGACAACACGGCGGCCTCGCAGGTGCTCGCCGCCATCACGTTGATTCAAATGAAGGTGACTCCGGTGATCGCCATCCACATCCCGTTTGGGGGCGACAATCACCGAGACATCGGCCTCGCGATCGAAACGGCGCAGACCGTCGCGGGCGTGGCGACGATCGCATCTTTGATGCAACAGCTCGCGACGGCGGGGCTCTCGGACTCGGTATCGTTCGCGTCGCTCAACGTCTTCGGGCGGACGATCGGGCCCGGGAACACGGACGGCCGGCAGCACAACCCGAACCACCAGGCCTCCATCACGATCGGTAAGCCGTTCCACGGCGGCGTCATCGGCGGCGTTGGCCCCGTTCAGAGTGACTACGGCGCCCTCGCGGTCGATTCCCGGACCGGCGCCGGTGGCCCTGCCGGCGACATTCCGGCGACCCAGACCCTGGGCGCCTACGGCAAGACGTTGCTCGCCGCCGTCGGCGCCGACGACGCGACCATCTCGACCGCCATCAGCGTGGGGCGGGTCGTGGCCGGGGCTCTCGTGGCTTGACGATCGTGACGCTCGAGGTCGACAGGTGGGACAATGCCTCACTACGCCCGCGCCCTTCGTCCTTTGGCCTTGCCTAAACATGCGACCCCTGCAATTGTCTTTGGGTCAAACACCTCCGCGGAATTTTCCCCCCCAATTGCGCGGCGCCTGACAGGCTACAAAGGGTGCGGCACGCGGTGTTCGTGTCGGACGCAGCTCCTTCCCCAGGACCTCCCGTAAAGGCATTTCACGATGATGAATTCGAGTCACCGTAAGTTGAGTTCGGTCGCGCAAGCGGTCGCGATCGCGTTCGGGTTGGGCGCGGCAGCCGCGAGCTGCACGCCCGCGACGCCGGCTCCGAACACGGACGGCACCGGTGGCCAGGTGGCCGCGACCGGCTCAGGTGGCTCGAGCACCACGTCCGGTTCGGGTGGTCAGAGCCACTCGGGTGGTTCGACGGGCTCGACCAGCTCGGGAGGAGCCCCTGGCTCGGGCGGCACGCCCGGCGCGGGCTCTGGCGGCACCGTGGCGACTGGCGGCACGACGTCCGCGGGCACGGGAGGCAACGGAACGGCGACGGGCGGGGTAACCGCCAGCGGCACGGGCGGCGATACCGCGAACGGTGGCACGAACGCGAGCGGCACGGGTGGGGCCACCGCGACGGGTGGCACGAACGCGAGCGGCACCGGGGGCGCCAGCGCCACCGGGAGCGGTGGCGCCGGTGTCGCGATGGGCTGCAACTGGGTGGACGATCCGGTCGCCAAGACCTCGAAGTTCGGTACTCCCGCCCCCGCGGACAAGATCGTGCTTTTCGACGGCACGACGCTGAACGGCTGGCACAAGCAGGGCAAGCCCGGCACCCCGATCGACTGGAAGCTGGGCACGGATGGAACGCTGCTTGTGGTCCCCTCGGGAAGCGGGCAGGCCGTCGAGGTTCAGAGCGACATGACGTTCAACGATCTGTGCGTTCACGTCGAATACCTGACGCCTGAGCCGACGACGTACCGTGCGGCGAACGACGTTCAGGACCAGGGCAACAGCGGGGTCTACCTGCGCAGCGCGTATGAGATGCAGGTCCTCGACACCCACGACTCTGCGCCACTTATCGACGGTTGCGGCGCCGTTTATCAGGTCCAGGCCCCGTACAGCACCGCCTGCTTCCAGCACGGGATCTGGAACACGTACGAGATCGAGTTCAAGGGCCCGGTCTGGAGCGGCACGACCCAGAGCAAGCTGCCGCAGTTCGTGAAGGTGGCGCTGAATGGAACGGTCGTCCAGGGGATTTCTCCGTTTCAGCCGAATTCGAAGCCGGTGGACGTGCCGATGAACCCGACGAAGGCGGGCGTCATGGACATGCCCGGGAACCAGCCGCTCGGACTTCAGGATCACCTCGATCCGGTGAAGTTCCGGAACATCTGGGTCACGATCCCCAAGTACTGACCGGACCCCGTCCGTGGCTGCGCAGCCCTTCCCGGGTCTCGCGTGTCGCGCCCACACAGGTGCGGCGGCCTATTGCCAATTGGCCCTGCCTTCACGACAATGCACCGCCAGCGGCGATGGCCGCGCGCGTTCCTGCTGACGACCCCAACGCAAAGGGCCCCATGGCAAAGAAACCGGTAGCAGCGTCCTCGATCTTGGTGGGTATCGGATCCGTGCTTGCGCTCGGCGCCGGCTGTCAAAAACAGCAAGCCGCCGCGCCCGAGAGCGCCCCGGCGGCGCCCGCGGCGGCCCCGGCCGCGGCCAAGTCGCTCACCATCTGGTGGGCGCAGTGGGCGCCCGCCGATGGCTTGCAGGACCTGGCGAACGAATTCGGGAAGCAGGAGAGCGTGGAGGTCAAGGTTCACCAGATCCCCTGGGCCAGCTTCCAGGACCAGGTGTTCCAGGAGTTCGGCAAGAACCAGACGGCGTTCGACATCGTGGTGGGAGACAGCCAGTGGTTGGGGCGCGGCGCCACCAAGGGACTCTACGTCGATCTGACGGACTGGTTGCCGTCCGCGGTGCCGGTCAAGGGCCTGCATCCCCTGGCGCTGAAATACCTCGCGGAATACCCCACGGGTTCGGCGCACTACTTCGCCGCGCCCGCCGAGACCGACGCCATGGGCTGGGCCTACCGCAAGGACTGGTTCGATGATCCTGCGGAGAAGGCGGCCTTCAAGAAGAAGTACAAGAAGGAGCTCGCGGTCCCCGAGACGTGGGACGATCTGCGGACCATCGCCGAGTTCTTCTCGCGGCCGGCGAAGAAGCAGTACGGCAACGTGCTCGTCACCGGGCGCGGCTACGACGACATCGTCATGGGATTCGAGCAGGTCCTTTACGCGTTCGGTGGCTCCTGGGGCGACGCGAAGACCATGAAGGTCAAGGGCGCGCTCGACTCGGCGGACGCGGTGAAGGCGCTCGACTTCTTCAAGGGCCTGCTCAAGTTCGCCCCTCCGGGCGGCAGCAAGCTGGGCTACGGCGACGCGCTCGAGCCGTTCGTGAACAACTCGTCGGCGATGTTGATGAACTACTTCGCCTTCTTCCCGGACCTGGCGAAGAAGATGGCGGGGAAGGTTGGATTCTTCGCCATGCCGAAGCAGGGCGAGCGGCGCTTCGCCAGCCTGGGCGGGCAAGGGTTCTCCATCTCGACCAAGGTGGCGGACTCGCAGAAGGAGCTGGCGAAGAAGTTCATCGCCTGGTTCTCCCAGGCGGACACGCAGAAGAAGTGGGTGCAGAAGCCAGGCGGCTTCACGGCGAACGCGGAGATCTTGAAGAGCGACGCGTTCAAGAAGGCGAGCCCCTACAACGCCGCCTTCGCGCAGTCGATGGACATCATGCAGGACTTCTGGAACGTGCCTGTCTACAACGAGCTGATCGCGGCCACCGCGCAGCAGATCGGCGAGGCCCTCGACGGCAAGAAGTCGTCCAAGGACGCGCTGTCCGAGCTGGCGGCGGAGCACGAGAAGATCCTGCAGGCCGCGCAGTAAGACCCGGCCGGATGACCAGCGACCAGGATCCCGAGGCGCCTCGATCACGCGCGCCGGTTCGCGCGCGCCGGGGCGCGGCGCCGTCGTTGCTCATGGGGTGGGGCTTCGTGCTGCCGGCCCTGATCCTGTTGCTGGCGATGAACCTGTTTCCGCTGATCTTCAACATCTACCTCAGCTTCACGAACGCCGATCTGTCGGGCGGCCTGGTCAAGTCGGTCGGCGCGCGCAACTACACCGTCCTGTTCGGCGACGCGCGCTACGCGAACGCGCTCAGCACCACCGCGTTGTTCGTGGTGGCGTCGGTATCGATCGAGCTGGTGCTGGGGTTCGCCTTGGCCCTGGCGCTGCGGGATCGCGTCCCGGGCAAACCGGTCATCCTGACGGTGCTGTTGATTCCGATGATGCTCTGCCCGGTGGTGCTGTCGCTGTTCTGGAACCTCATCCTGAACGCGAACTACGGCGTGCTGAACCAGTTCCTGGGGTTTGCCCACCTGCCGCAACCGCAGTGGCTCACCGACGACGATTTGAAGCTGGTCTCGATCCTGCTGGTCGACGTCTGGATGTGGACCCCGTTCATGATGCTGATCTCCCTGGCGGGGTTGAACGCCATTCCCAAGTACATCTACGAGGCCGCCGAGATCGATCGCGCCAGCCGCTTCATGGTGTTCCGCACCATCACGCTCCCCATGTGCGCGCCGCTGCTGGGGCTGGCCGTCCTGCTGCGGGCCACCGACGCCTTGAAACAGTTCGACCTTGTCATGGCGATCACCGGCCCCAATGATGCGTCCACGCAGACGCTGTCGACGCGCATCTACCAGGTGGTGTTTCGCGACTACAAGGTCGGCCTCGGCTCCGCCTATGGTGTCGTGATCCTGGTGGCGGTGATCGCGGTCGCGACCATCTTCGTGCGCTACATCGACGGGCTCAACAAACGGCAAGGGAAGGCCGAGGCGTAGCCAGATGAACCCTCTCCGCGGCCTGGTCATCGTCGTCTACTTCTCGCTGGCCACGCTCCCGCTGGCGTGGCTCGCGCTGACGTCGATCAAGACCTACGACGACACCATCAGCGCCCGCGCCAAGTTCATCCCTTGGGCGGACAACGCCAGCACCGCCGAGGCGGCGGGCGAGAGCGCGCGCTTCGCCCCCACGCTCGACGCCTACAGAAACCTCTCCAGGCCCGTCGCCGGCACGCCGAACGATTTTTACCATTACCTCGGCAACAGCGTCATCATCGGCGTGCTGTCGACGCTGGCGGCGGTGTGTCTGGGGACGATCTGCGGCTACGGATTCTCGCGCTTCAAGCTGCCGGGCACCAAGGACTGGTTGTTCTTCATCCTGTCGACGCGATTTCTGCCGCCGCTCGCGGTGGTGGTCCCGGTGCTGGTGATGTACCGCTGGTTCGCCCTCGAGAACACCCACCTCGGGCTCATCCTGCTCTACACCAGCTTCAACCTGTCGCTGGCGGTCTGGTTGATGAAGGGGTTCGTGGACGAGATCCCGCGCGCCTTCGAGGAGGCGGCGCTGGTCGACGGGTACTCGCGCCTGCGCACCTTCGTCCGCGTGATCGTGCCCCAGGCCTCGACCGGGATGGCGGTGACGGGCGTGTTCTGCCTGATCTCCTCCTGGAACGAATTCGGCTTCGCGATGACGTTGAACAACTACGACGCGAAGACCGTCCCGGTGTACTTCGCCGGGCTGCAGGGCAACATCGAAGGCGTCCCCTGGCCACAGATCGCCGCCGGAATGATGATCTTCGTGGCCCCCATCGTGTTATTCACGGTGCTGGTGCGTCGCCACTTGCTGCGCGGAGTGACGTTTGGAACGATCAAGCAATAGCGTCGGGGGACCTCTCGCCGCCCGGCGCCGGCTCGTGGCCCTGCTCGACCGGGTGGCCCTGGCCGCGCTCGGCGCCGGCTTGGCGCTCTACGTCCTGCCGTTCTGGCGCGAAGGCCGCTTGCGCCCTGCCTTCTGGCTGACGCTGGGCGCGACCCTGTTGCACGTCTATACGTCGCACGGCAGGGGCGACGGCCAGGCGGCTTCCCCGTCGCCTTCCCCGTCTCCACCTCGGGATCCAGGGAGCGCGGCGTGAGCTTCCTCGCGTTAGAGGGTCTCGAGAAGACGTACGCCGACGGGACGCGCGCGGTGCGCGGCATCGACCTCGGCATCGAGGAAGGTGAGCTCATCGTCCTGCTCGGCCCGTCGGGCTGCGGCAAGACCACCACACTGCGGATGATCGCGGGGCTCGAGCTGGCGACGGGCGGGGCGATTCGCCTCGCGGGGAGGGACGTCACCTCGCTGCGGCCCTCCCGCCGTGATGTCGGCATGGTCTTTCAGTTCTACGCCCTCTATCCGCACCTCACGGTGCGCGAGAACATCGCCTTCCCCCTGCGCGCGGCGGGGGTGTCCCCCGCGGAGGTGTCGAGCCGCGTCGACGCCGTGGCCGCGCGAATGGATCTGGTGCGGCTGCTCCCCCGGTATCCCAAGCAGCTCGCGGGTGGCGATCAGCAGAAGGTCTCGCTGGCGCGCGCCATCGTGCGCCGCCCCGCGATCTACCTGATGGATGAGCCGCTCGGGACGCTGGACGCCGATCAGCGCCTGGCCATGCGCGAGCTGATTCGCGCCGAGCAGCTGGCGTCCAAGGTGACCACCATCTACGTCACCCACGATCAGGAGGAGGCCATGAGCCTCGCCGATCGCATCGTCGTGATGGAGGGGGGCCGCATCCGCCAGGTCGGTACGCCCGCCGAGGTGTACGACCGCCCGGCGAGTCGATTCGTGGCGACGTTCGTCGGGAGCCCCGGGATGAACTTCATCGCGGGCGAGGTCGTTCCGGGCGCCGCGGGGCCCGCCGGGGAGGGGACGTTCGTTGCGGCCCAGGGGAAGGTGCGGATCGACGTGCCGTCGGCCCGCCCGGGCGAGGTCACGTTGGGGATCCGGTGCGAGCACGTCTATGAGGATCCCCTCGGTCCCATCGCCGGCAGCGTCGTCACCGAGGAGTACCTTGGCAACGCCAGCAACGTCCACGTGGAGACCGAGGCGGGCCGCCTCATCATGCGCACCGACAGTCAATCGCGTCGCCCGCGCGGCTCGACGGTGCGGTTGCGCCTCGACCCCGGGTACATCTCGGTGTTCGACGCGCGGACTGAGGAACGCCTGTGAGCGCCCGGGCTGTGGACGTGCGTGATGGCGCGGCCCCCCCCGCTGCCGGCGACGTGAGCCGAGGCGAGCCCCCGGCGCCCGCGGCCGCCGGGGACGCGGCGTTCCTGAGCGTCCGCGGCGTCTCGAAGCGGCTCGGGCACACCCAGGCGCTGCGCGACATCGACCTCGACGCGCGCGCCGACGAGCTGCTCGTGGTCCTCGGGCCCACCGGCGCGGGTAAGACGACGTTGTTGCGGACGATCGCGGGCCTCGAGACCCCCGACGCCGGCTCGGTCGGCATGGCCGGGCAGGACGTGACCGCGGTGGAGCCGGCGGCCCGCGACGTGGCGCTGGTGTTCCAGAACTTCTCCCTCTATCCGCGGTGGAGCGTCCGCCGGAA
>CAYUFS010000070.1:0-3987 GCA_964443975.1 uncultured Myxococcales bacterium
CTGGTGCCGTACATCGACCTGCTGACGTGCATGATCGCATTCCTGCTGATCACGGCGGTGTGGACGCAGCTGGCGCGGCTGGAGGTGGCGCAGAAGGGACAAGGCGAGGCCGACGGCCAGGACCAAGAGCCACAGATGAAGATCGCCGTGCTGGTGCACGCGGAGGGATTCGCCGTCGTCGTTGACCAGGAGCAACGGCCGGTGCCGCTCCAGCGCGGCGCCTACGACTACCAGGCGCTGACGAAGGAGCTCAAAGCCTTGAAGACCGCCCACCCCGACAAATCGGACATGCAGGTCCTCTCGGAGGACCACATCCAGTTCGACACCCTCGTGCAAACCATGGACGCCGCCATGGCCTCCGGCTTCCCAGCCATCTCCCTGCTCGACGCGGCAGCAACCGCGCCGTGAACGGTCGCACCGGCGCACAGCCGGGACTTGATGGTGGGCTCGGCTTGGTCGCCGTGACCGCGAAGCGCGATCAGCTTGGGCTTGCGGCGAGCGGGTCCGGCGGGCGGCAGGCCCAAGACCGACGCTGTCGCCAGCGCGGCCAGGACCGGTCTGTCTGCGCGCGACGCACAAGCGCAGGTCATCGGCTGCCTGTTTCCCGTGGTTTCGGTTCTCCAGCATTGGCGCAGGCGGTGCCACCCGACACGGGGACTTCGTCAGGCCCGCGCTGCCACTTCGAGGGCGTGTGTCACCGCGTCTCCAACGACGGTTCCAGGTGTCGCACGCCAAACGCTCGCGAGCCCGGCGACGAGCCCGTGATCGCCTCGCAGCGGCGGCCGGTCTCGCGTTCATAGCGGCTCGCGATCTCGACGACGGCGGGCCCGCAATCACGCCGGGCCAGCACCGCGACCGTGCCTCCGCTGCCGCCCCCGGTGATCTTCGCGCCGTAAAGGCCCGCGGCTGGCCCTGCGGCGCGCACCAGGTCGACCAGACGATCGGTGCCGTCGGAGCCGAGCCCACACGCCCCGTAGCTGGCGTGTGAATCGTACATGAGCTGGCCGAGCTCCATCCGCCCAGCCTCCTGCGTGGCCCCCGTCGACAGCAGCTCCCGGAAGCGGCGCGCGCGCTCGTGTTCCAGGATCGGGTGCTCCGTGCACGCGCGCACGTGGTAGGTGCGGCTCGGGTCGACGACGGTGGCGGCGTCCGTCGTTCCGCCGTAGCGCTCGAGGAACGTGGCTCCGTCGAGGGCAACCGGCACGACGTCCCGATAGCGCGCGCGCCAGAGCGCAGGCGACACGTTGGCGGGGTAGCCGCCAAACAGCGGGTCATCCACCCGCAGCCGCCCGGAGTCGGCGTCGACGGTGACGGCGAGGCCCGCCTCCTCCGCCAGCATTCGGTATCCCATGAAGGTCGCCGCGCGCACGCTGCCGTAGTCGGCGCCCGAGATCGCGTGGCGGATCCCCGAATCGAGCCCCCACACCTCCAGCGCGGAGGGTATCGGGATGTGCCCCCTCGCCTCCGCCGGCTGACACAGGATCTCGATGAGGCATCCGGCGCGTCCCGCTACCGCTGTCAGCTGGTCCATCACGCCGCACGGGGCTCCGACGATCAGGTTCTCGACCATCTGGGCCAGCAGCGCGAGCTCTCGCTCGCCGAGTGGCGTGTCGGTCAGCGCGGCCAGCGTCTCGAGCGCCGCCACCTCCAGCGCCGCCGACGAGGCGAGCCCTATCCCCGCGGGGAGATCGGAATGAATCAACAGGTTCGCGCCGCGCGATAGCAACCTTCCGCGCTCGCGCTGCAACACGACGAGGGCCCCGGCGACGTAGGCCGCCCAGGCCTGCTCGGGATCGCCGCCGAGCCACGCGCGCGCGCGTGCGTATTCGAGCGGCCCCGCCGCGGGGGTCAACGCATCGAGCGAGATCGAGACCATCTTCGGCGCGCGAGCAGACGAGGACGCCGCGCCGTCGGAGACCAGGCTAAGGATGGTGAGACGGCGAGCCTCGCAGGACTGGGCGAAAACGCAGGTGGCCTGGCGAATGGGAAATTCGAGCACGAGGCCGCCTGAGTAGTCGGCGATCCCGCCCATCAGATCGAGCCGCCCCGGCGCCCGGGCCATCAAGACGGCGCGCGCCGGATCGAACAGCGAGGCGCGCGCGTGCAAGGTCCCGAGCGCCTCCGCGAGAGACGGGTCCGCCGCACCATCGGCCCGCCCAGGGACGCGCCACATGACTACGGCTCGCCTCCGAGGCCCTCGCCGTCGCCCTCCCCCTCGCCCTCCAAGAACCGGTGATGCGGCGACACCGCCCTCAACTCGGCCGCCGTCGCCTCGGGCGACGTGTCGGACAGGAAGTTGCCGCCGCCGATCTCGGGTCCCGCCAGATACTTCAGCAAGCCGGGCCGACGCAGCGGCGGATGAAACGACATGAAGAAGTGATACGCGGTCACGTCGGAGCCGTCCGTGGGCGCCTGATGCAAGGCCATCACGTACGGAAACGAGAGGCGCCACAGGTTGTCGAACCGCACCGTCACCTGCTTCAGCGCCGTCGCGAGGGCGGCCGACTCCGCGTCATCGAGGGCGAAGACATGGGGGACGCGCCGCTTCGGCGCCAGGTACACCTCGTACGAATACCGGGCAAAATACGGCACGAACGCCACGACCTGCGCGTCCTCGTACACCACGCGGCGTCCGTCGTTTTGCTCGGCGGCGATGATGTCCTCGAACAGGCCGCGCCCCGTCGAGTGCAGGTGGCGGCGGCACGCCCCGAGCTCCGTCTCGATGGTCTTGAACACGAAGTCCGTCGCGTAGATTTGCCCGTGAGGATGCGGGTTCGAGACCCCCACCACCTCGCCCTTGTTCTCGAAGCCGAGCACGTGCCTGACCCCTGGCATCGACGACAGATCGCGCGATTGCCGGCGCCACATCTCCACGATCTCGGCGACCGAGGACGACGGCAACTCCGCCACGGTGAGGTCGTGGCGCGGCGAGAAGCACAGCACGCGCGCGTGGCCGAAGGCCCGCCGCGCGCGATAAGGCGGAGGCGGCGGCGCGATGTCGCGGGGCGCGTCCGGGCCGACGCAGGGGTGATCGTTGTCGAAGCAGTAGACGCCCGCGTAGGCCGGGTTCAGGGCGCCGCCAACGCGACGGTTTCCCGGACACAGGTGGCAGGTGGGATCGTGACGCGGGGCCGGCGGGCGTCGCGGCGCCACCGTCTGCCCCGTCCACGGACGGTCCTGGCGGTGTGCGGCGACCACCACCCACTCCTCGCGCAGCGGGTGCCACCGCTCCTCCCAGACGAGCCCGGCGTCCAAATCAATTGCTGACGAACTGGACGTCGTCAATCGTCAGGTTGATGCCCGTGCAGTCGGTCTGCGGGCCGCCGGCCGTGGCCGGCGCGGCGGACTGAAATTGCCACTGCAGGCCGACTATCTGCGCCGCGATCGCCGAGGCGCCGGTCGGCATGCCGCCCGCGAGATCGGAGAAGTGGACCGTGACCATCCCCGTCGGGCTCGCCAGCTTCATCTGGGGGAACGAGTAGCAGCTCGCCCCGGCGGCCGAGGGATCGCAGCCACCCTTGTTCGCGATGCCCTGCTCGACGAAGGTCTGCACCTGGAAGTAGACGTCGCAGCCACCGGTCGTCCCACCCAGGGTGAACTGCACGCCGGTATAGGTCGTCGTGTTCACGCACGAATCGAACGACAGGCCGCCCCCACCGTAGTCCCCGGCCGCGACGGTTCCGCTCAACACCGTGTTCATCGCGGTCGTGTCCACCATTTGCATCAACGCGGTCGCCATCCCGGCATCCGTCAGCTTGTTGCCTCCGTAGCTGTACACGGCGCCCGTGAGGTTCCCCGGCGTGCCCCATTTGCCGGCGGTGTTGTTCCACGTCGCCGAGCCGAAGTCTGTGAGCAGCGCCATGGCCGGCGATACGCCGGGGCTACACTGAAGCTGACCCGACGCCCCCCCGCCCGAGCCGCCGGAGGCCGCGCCGCCCGACCCGTTCGACCCGCCCGTGCTCGACCCGCCCGACCCGTTCGACCCGC
>CAYUFS010000070.1:4087-12544 GCA_964443975.1 uncultured Myxococcales bacterium
GCTCGACCCGCCCGACCCGTTCGACCCGCCCGAGCTCGACCCGCCCGACCCGTTCGACCCGCCCGAGCTCGACGCCTTTCCCCCGGTTCCGCTGCCGCCGCCCCCACCGCCGCCGCTGCTGCAGCCGTGCCCCATGAACAGCGACAAGCAGAGCGCACCGAGGCCCATCACCGGCGTCAGGGACATCCACAAAACGGAAGCGCGCGTCTTCATCGAGTCTCTCCTTCAAGTGACCGCGCCTCGACCTGGGTTGCGGGTTCGCAACCGGCGCAACACCTTGCCGATACGGTCGGCGGGTGAGACCATGCTCATCCCGGGCAAGATGCCTGTAGCGCGGACGAATGTGCCACAGAGCCAGGTCTTGATACAAGGATTGATCGCGTGAAGATCCGCGACTCGCTCAGCTTTGCGCCGTTGGCCCGGCCGGGAAGATCGACGCAACGTGGACGAACGCCTATCTCCAGTTCTGCGACAGGACGAATGTCCACCTCTATTGCATCGAACAATAGCGCGGTGGCGATCTCAGCACAGCAGCCAGCGTCGGCCCAAGCGGCGTCACCACCGTCATCCCCGCGGGTCGCGAGGGACGTGATCGCGGTATTTATGGCAGCCCTTTTGACCTTTGCGCTCTGTTACCTCGTCGTGGCTCGCAGAGCGCCAAACGGGGGGCCAGGGTGGCTCGCGCTCAGTCCTGACACGAATCAATACGCGAAGATCGTCCGAGGGGTACCAGCGAAGCCGCCCTTCTCGTACCGTCAGCTGGTTCCCCGGCTTGCGTCCTTGCTGCCCCTTGCGCCGATTCCAGCGCTGGGCGCCGTGACCGATGTGTCTATGGTCGCCGGGTACGGCGTCCTTTCCTGGATCCTGATCGCGCTCCTTCGGGTCCGCCGTGGCGCAGCCGGCCTTGCCTTGATCGCCACGATGGCATCGACCCGAAATCTCCTGATCATTCAAAACCCGTACATCATCGACGGGTTCAGCTTCTTGATCATGACCATCCTGCTGGCCACGTTCCTGGCCGAGGAAACAGGGTGGTTCACCCTGGCAGCGGTCGTCGGAATTCTGGCCCGGGAAGACAGCGTCTTCAGCGTGCTGGGATTCGTCGCCGGCGGGGGCCGGCGACGGTTAAAAGTCGCCGCGTTGGTCGCGACGGTTGCGGCAGGCGCGTACGCTCTACCTCGCTGGGCCTACGGGCCTCCGTCACTTGGCTTCCTGGGCCTCAAGCAACTGGCGCATCCCTCGTACTACGCGAAGGCCTATTTCGCATTTGGATTTCTCTGGCCTGTCATGCTCGGGGGGCTTTGGCTCGCGCCGGAGAGGCGCCTCGTTCCGTATAGCGTATTCGCCCTGTTCGGGTCATTTGTGTCTACGTTCTTCGCCGTCGATACGACGCGCATGTTCCTGCCGATGCTCCCTCTCGCCGCCGTCGGCTGCGCGATGGCCTTTGACAGGATGGCCGATCGGCCCGGGATCCTCGGGGCATGGCTCGCGATCGCGCTGACGAATGTCGGTCTCGCGCTTCCCACCGTATTTTGTCCGGGCATGATCGAAAGGATGAGGGAATTGGAGGACTGGTACGTTCGCCTCGCCATCCCCATCGTTCTCCAGCAGGTCTGCGGACTCGGTCTCGTCGGATTGTGCGCGCACGCAATCCTTGCCACCCGCCGTTCGAGCTCGCACCTGACAGGGGATTAGCGGTCGGCGACAGGGCACGGACCGGCCCTCTCGGGTGCTAACCTGGAAGGATCATGTCCACGTCCACGTCGCCCCCTCCGTCCTTCGAAACGCTGGTCATCCATGCCGGGCAGCGGCCGGACGCCGCCTCGGGCGCCGTCATGGAGCCGATCGTCATGTCGTCGACCTTCGCCCAGCCGGAGCCGGGGAAGCCGCTGCGGTTCGACTACTCGCGCAGCGGGAATCCCACCCGTGCGGCGCTCGAGGCCTGCCTGGCCGAGCTGGAAGGGGGGCGGCGGGGCTTTGCGTTCGCCAGCGGCTGCGCCGCCGCGACGACGTTGCTTCACACGCTGCGTCCCGGGGACCACGTCATCTGCGGCGACGACGTCTATGGCGGCACGTTTCGCCTGTTCGACAAGGTGATGCGCCCCATGGGTGTGGACGTGTCCTTCGTCGATCTGCGCGAGTCCGGCGCGTTGGCCGGAGCGGTGCGCCCTGGAACGAAGCTGGTGTGGGTGGAGACGCCCACGAACCCGCTGCTGCGGCTCGTCGACATCGAGGCGCTCGCCGGGGCCGCGCATGGCCGGGGCCTCAAGCTGGTCGTCGACAACACGTTCGCCAGCCCGGCGCTGCAGCGACCGCTGGCGCTGGGAGCGGACGTGGTGCTGCACTCGACGACGAAGTACATCAACGGGCACTCCGACGTGGTCGGCGGCGCCCTGGTGATCGACGACGAGGAACTGGCGGGCCGCGTGGCCTTCCTGCAGAACGCGATGGGCGGGGTGCCGAGCCCCATGGACTGCTACCTGGTGCTGCGAGGAATCAAGACCCTCGCGGTGCGCATGGAGCGCCACTGCGCCACGGCCACCGACCTGGCGAAGCGGCTTGAGCGCGCGCCGGGCGTCGCGCGGGTGCACTACCCCGGGCTCTCCGCTGATCCGCAGCACGCGCTCGCGCGCCGCCAGATGAAGGCCCCGGGAGGCATGATCAGCGTCGAGCTCGCGGGCGATCTGCAGGCGGCGCGGCGGTTCCTCGGCGCCTTGCGGGTCTTCACCCTCGCGGAGAGCCTGGGCGGCGTCGAGTCGCTGGCAGAGCACCCGGGTTTGATGACGCACGCCTCGATTCCGCCCGAGCGCCGCCGCGAGCTGGGCATCAGCGACGGGCTGGTCCGCCTGTCCGTCGGGCTCGAGGGCGTCGAGGATCTCTGGCACGATCTGCAGGCCGGCCTGCGCGCCGCCAGCGCCCCGCCGGGAGGGGCCCGATGACGATGATCGCCGCGGCGTCAGGAGCGGGGGTTCCTGCCGCCCGCGGACCGGGCGTGCTCGCGCTGATCGGGAACACACCCATCGTCAAGCTCGAGAGCTTCGACACCGGCCCCTGCGAGCTGTTCGTGAAGCTGGAGAGCCAGAACCCCGGCGGCTCGATCAAGGACCGCATCGGGCTGGCGATGATCGAGGCCGCGGAGCGGGACGGGACGCTTCGCCCCGGCGGAACGTTGGTGGAGGCGACCGCCGGCAACACCGGGCTCGGCCTGGCGCTGGTCGCCGCCCGCAAGGGCTACCGGCTGGTGCTGGTGATCCCCGACAAGATGAGCCAGGAGAAGGTCTTCCACCTGCGCGCGCTCGGCGTCGACGTGCGCATGACCCGCTCGGACGTCGGTAAAGGCCACCCGGCCTACTACCAGGACATGGCGGCGCGGATCGCGAAGGAGATGGGCGGCACCTTCGTCAACCAGTTCGCGAACCCGGCGAATCCGCTCGCCCACGAGCAGGGCACTGGGCCCGAGCTATGGAAGCAAATGGACGGCCGCCTGGACGCGGTGGTCTGCGGCGTCGGCTCGGGGGGCACCATCACCGGCATCGGCCGCTACCTGGCGCGCGTCGCGCCGCACGTCGAGATGGTGCTCGCCGATCCGGCGGGCTCGATCCTCGCCGACTACGTTCGCACGGGCAAGCTCGGCCAGGCCGGCTCATGGCTGATCGAGGGGATAGGCGAGGACTTCGTGCCGCCGCTGTGCGATCTGTCGCGGGTGCGGCACGCCTACACGATTCCCGACGAGGAGAGCCTGCTGACCGTGCGGGCGTTGCTGCGCGGCGAGGGCATCCTGGCCGGATCGTCGTCGGGCACGCTGGTGGCGGCGAGCCTGCGCTACTGCCGCGCCCAGACCGCCCCCAAACGCGTGATCACGTTCGTGTGTGATAGCGGAAACAAGTACCTGTCCAAGGTGTTCAACGACTTCTGGATGCGCGACCAGGGGTTCCTGCGCGAGCCGGCGACGTCGGACCTGCGCGACGTGATCGGGCGAAGCCCGGACGCCGGTGGCGCCGTGATGTCGGTGAGTCCCGACGACACGCTGATGATCGCCCACACGCGCATGAAGCTCGGCGACGTCTCGCAGTTGCCGGTGCTGGAAGGTGGGCGCATCGTGGGATTGCTGGATGAGTCCGATCTGTTGCTGGCGCTGTCGCATGATCCGGCGGCGTTCGATGCGCCCGTGCGGGGCACCATGACCCAGCGCCTCATCACGGTAGCCCCCTCCGCGTCGCTCCATTCCCTGCTGCCGCTGTTCGATCAGGGCCTGGTGCCCATCGTCATGGACGGCGACCACTTCCTGGGACTGGTCACGCGCATCGACGTCATCAATCACCTGCGCAGACGCTTGCGACACTGACCCCTCGTCTCTCCCGCATGCGTGCCGAAGACGCATTCGGGGTTAGTCTCTCTCGTTCCGGATGTTCATCCTTGGTCACGTCGGAATCGGGTCCCGCCTGGGGGCATTGGTCCCGGGCGCGGGCACGGCGAAGGTGGCGCCCTGGCTGCTCTTCGGAACGCTGTTGCCCGACCTCATCGACAAGCCGCTTTACTACGGCCTCGCGTTCGCCTCTGACGCGCGCGGCGCGGATCTTGGTCTCATCTCGTGCACCCGAACGATCGGCCACTCCGCGCTGTTCGCCGTCTTCTTGTGGTTGGTCCTCGCCGCCACTGGTCGACGCCGGGCGGGCCTGGCGCTGTTCGTCGGGATGGCGACCCATTGGGTGCTGGATTTCGGGGGGGACGCCGCCGGGTTCCTGTTCTTTCGCGCGGGCCTCGCCTCGAGGCCGCTCGGCTGGTCGTCGCTGCGGGCGCTGGTGTTTCCGCTGGCCGGAAGGCACTTCGCGGTGATGCCATTCCACACCGTGAAAGATCACCTCCGGGGGCTCGGCCAGATCTATACGATCGCGGGCGAGCTGGTGGGCGGCGCCCTCCTCCTCATGAGCCGGCGCTCCGCGCGGATGCTACCCCTAGACGAGGCCACGAAGACCAATGCCCCCCACGCCGACGGCTTGCCACCTGCCGAACCGTTCGCGAAATCCCCCCGATGAGCTCGCGAGCCACGAGTGGCTCGCGATGACGCCGCCCCGACGCGGGCGGCGTCGCTGGATGGGCGGGGCCTTCGCCGCCGCCGCCATCCTCTTGGCTGCGTGCTCCACCTCGTCCTCGGGAGGGGGCAAGGGTGGCGCCGCGACCGTCACCGGGACGGGCGGTGACGGTGGTTCCGTCACGGGGCCGATGGGAAGCGGCGGCGGACAGGCGAGCGGCGGCCGCTCTGCCTCGGGGGGAGCATCGGCGTCCGGGGGAGCGTCGAGCCCGGGCAGCGGCGGCACCGGCGGCAGCGCGGCGGGCACCGGCGGTGGGAGCGGTGGCGTTCCGGTGGCGGGAAGCGGCGGCGCGATGGCCAGCGGCAGCGGCGGCTTGGGGACGGGCAGCGGCGGCACCGGCGCCGCGGGGATGCCCGGCGCGGGCGGGACCTCGGGCCGTGGTGGCGGAGCTGGCGGTCGTGGCGCCGGAGCCAGCGGCGGCGGAGGCGGCAACTCCGGAACCGCGGGGGCCGGGGGCTCGGCGACCGGAGCGGGCGGCGCGGGCGGAGGCGCCCCGCAGGCGCGCACGCTCGAGCAACTTCAACGCGATTACATCGACCTGCGCTTCGGCATGTTCCTTCACTTCGGAATCCTCACCTACACGGGCAGCTGGTCGCAGGCGAACCTGCCCATCGACATGTTCAATCCCACCAAGCTCGATCCCGGGCAGTGGGCGGACGCGGCCGTCGCAGCGCACGTCAAGTTCGGCGTGCTGACAACGCACCACCACGACGGCTTCGCGCTGTGGCCGAGCGCGGTCGGCAACTTCAACGTCAAGAACATCTCGTGGCGAAACGGGCAAGGTGACGTCGTCAAGGAGTACACGGACGCCTTCCGCAGCCGCGGCCTCCTGCCGGGGCTCTACTATTCGATCTGGGACAACACCGAGGGGATCGGCAACGGCCCCATCACTCCGGCCCAGATGAGCTACGTGAAGACCCAGCTCACCGAGCTGCTGTCGAACTACGGCCCCATCCCCGTCCTGGTCATCGACGGGTGGGCGTGGAAGACGGGCCATCAGACCGTCGCGTATCAGGAGATTCGCACGCTGGTGAAGTCGCTCCAGCCGAATTGCCTCATCACCGATCACACGCACCTGGCCGATCCCTGGGACGTCGACATCGTCAACTTCGAGGAGCCGACCGGGGTGTTTGCGCCAACGACGAACACCTACGCGGCCACGCAGGAGCAGAAGATCAACACGGGCGGCGGCAACGACTGGTTCTGGGCGCCCGGGATCGGCCCCCTCATGACGACCTCCACGATCGTCGACGGTCACCTGAAGCAGCTCGAGCCGGTGTGGACGAATTTCCTGCTCAACTGTCCGCCCAACCGCGACGGCCTCCTCGACCCCGCTTTCGTCACGCTGCTCGCCTCCGTGGGCGCCGCCTGGAGCCCGGACACCACGCGGCCGCCGCTGCCCGCGCAGGGCGTCCAGAACGAGTATCCGTACACGCCCGTGTCCGCGACCGCGACCAGCGGCACCGCCGCGAACGCCATCGACGGTCGCAACGACACCAGCTCGAACACCCTGTGGCAGACGACCGGCGCGCTGCCGCAGTCGATCACCCTCGATCTCGGGCAGTCCCGGCCCGACGTGGGGTTCCTCGGCTACCTGCCGGCGTACGCGAACAACAAGGGGACGACGACCGGCAACATCACGACCTACGCGGTGCTGGTCAGCACTGACGGCACGACGTTCACCATGGCGACGATGGGCACGTGGGTCGCCGACGGGAAGTGGAAGACGGCGACGTTCGGGCCGGTGGCGGCGCGCTACGTTCGCCTGGAAGCGCGCGCCGTCAACGCGGGCACGTCGGCCGTCGCGACCGAGATCACCGTCGGAGCGAGGCGCTGACGGGAGGGGGACGGGCTGCTATTTCGCTTGCTCGAGGACCGTGTTCACGCATGCGAACAGGTGCTTGGCGTCGAACGGCTTCTCGAGGGTCTGATTGGTGCGGGCGGCCAGGAACTGCCGCGCCCGCTCGGTGAAGGCTCCGCCGGTCACGAAGATCACGCGACCGGCTTGCTCCGGCACGCTGCGCGCAAGCTCATCGTAGAGCTCCATGCCCGACATCTGCGGCATCATGAGGTCGCACAAGATGGCGTCGAAGCGCTCGCCGTGCTGCAACAGCTCGAGCGCCTCTCGCCCCGACGAGCGGGCCACGCATTGATCGTTTCCGAGAAAACGAGGATAGGTCTTCAGGATCGCAGGCTCGTCATCCACGACCAGGAAACGCCCGGTCGGAGGGTGGATCTGCACCCGCGCCTTCGACCTCGGCCGGGCCACCGGCGCGGGTGACGTCGCAACGCTCGAGGGCGGGAGCACGACGCGGAAGAGGCTGCCCTTGCCCACCGTGCTCTCGAGCTCGATCTCCCCACCGTGCGCGACGATGATGCCGTGACAGATCGAGAGGCCGAGGCCGGTCCCCGAGCCGGGTTCCTTGGTCGTGAAGAAGGGCGCGAAGATCCTCGTCTTGAGCTCGTCGGGAATTCCGGCGCCCGTGTCCCGGATCTCGATGACGGCGCGGCCCCTCGCGTCCGTGCGGGTCGTGACGCCGATCTCGTTCTCGTCGGCCGCGCCTTCGGCGATGGACTGGGCTGCATTCACGAGCAGGTTCAGAAACACCTGGCCGAGCTGCCCCTCGTTCGCGTCGACGAGGGGAGCGGCTGCGAGGTCGAGCGTCAGCTTGGCCCGGTGCCGGATTTCGTTGTTGGCAATGCGCAGGACGCGGTGGAGCACCTCCTTGACGTCGGTCACGGCGCGCGCGGGTTCCTCCGACCGCGAGAAGAGCTTGAGGTCGCGGACCGTCCGCGCGACCCGATCGACGCCATCTCGGATGTCGTCGAACATGAACGCAGCCTCGGCGTAGGCGGGATTGCCCTGGATCTCGGGCTCGAACAGCGCGCGCAGGAGGTCGAGGTTGTTCGAGACATACGTCAGCGGGTTGTTGATTTCGTGGGCCACGCCGGCGGCCAGCGTGCCGACCGACACCATCCGGTCGGACATGACCAGCTTCGCCCGCAACGCGTTCACCTCGGTCACGTCGCGGCAGATGATGAGCACGTTCCCTTCACCCCACGTCACGAACCGCGCCTCGTACTGCGACACGGTGTCGCCCTGCGAGACGCTGAACGAGGCGTGCCACGGCTTGCCGGACTCCAGCGTGTGCTGGACACCGTCCTTCAGCGTTGCCGCGACCTCTGGGGAGAAGACCTCGGCAATTCGCTTGCCCATGGAGTCCTCGGGCTCGAGGTGGCTGGACGGGACACCCGCGCTGTCGCGCTCGGGCACGGGGGCGGAGTCCCCGCGGCGGCCGATCGCGAGCAGTCGGCCCTCGGCGTCGACGCACAGGAGCTCATCCGGGATCGCGCCCAGCATCGC
>CAYUFS010000070.1:12644-25492 GCA_964443975.1 uncultured Myxococcales bacterium
GTCGGCCCTCGGCGTCGACGCACAGGAGCTCATCCGGGATCGCGCCCAGCATCGCGCGCTGCTGCGCCTCGCTCGTGGCCAGCTCGCCGAGCAGCGCGCGTTGCTGGTTCAGCATCGCCGCCCACAGGCTCTCGCGCGTGACGGCGCCGACGAGCTGACCGTCATGGTCGAGCACGGGCAGCGCGCCGGTCGGCGCGGCCTCCAGGTGGTCGGCGACCGTCGCGAGATCGTCGTCGTCGAGGACCGGCTGAGCTCGATCTTGCGGCAGGAGATCGGCGAAGATCCGCTGCGAGAAGCGGCCCGCTTGCTCCAGCGTGACCAACCCCATCAGCGCGGCGTCGGGCTCGTGATCGGCGAACACCGCGAAGACGGCAGGCGTGGCGTAGCCCGCGCGTTCATCGACGGTGACGCGCTTCAGGCTCGACGTGACAGCATCCCGGGCCGCGAGCTGATTCATCGCGACTCGTCGTCAAGCTCCACCTCGATGCTCATGTCGAGGTGAAGAATCTCCTCGATGCCCATGAGCGGCTTCACACGGCGCATGATGAAGTCGAGCAGCTTCTCGGGCGAGATGCGCCGCAACACCGAGCTTCGCACGAGGACGCTGCCGATGATGTCGTCCTTGACCGAGATCTGTTCGAACGGCGTCGAGACGAGCAGGCCGAGGCCCTTCTTGAAGGCCTCCATTCCCTGCGGCGCCTTCACTCCAAGGATCAAGGCGTCGTGTACCGGAGGATAGCCAAACTCCGTCACGCGCGCCCGCATGCGGACCTTGGTGTCCCCGAACGGCTTGGACCCTTCGGGTCTCGCGACGACCCTGACCGTGGCCGGCGAGCCCGGCACCTCGTTCTCCTTGCCGACGACCTCTTTCGCGTCCATCTCGACCCTCCCACTGCAAGCACGCCTACGGACTGTACCCGATAGTCATCCTTACAGACTCCGCCGCAGAGTCAACCTGCCTCGACGGCAGTCTCCTAGGATCCCCGCGGCGATCCCGGCGGCCCGAGGCGTCCTGTCGCGAAGATCGCCGCCAGCTCTTGCGGCGGGACCACCTCGAGCTGCGCGTAGGTGCAATCGCGCGGCGGCTTGTCGGGTCGCCAGCGGCGAAAGTGCGCGAGGTGGCGGAAGCGGGCGCCCTGCATGTGGTCGTAGGCGACCTCGACGACCAGCTCCGGGCGCAGCGGCTCCCACGAGAGATCCTTCCCCTGGCTCCAGCGGCTGGACGCGCCCGGCCGCCGCTGGCCAGCCCCGCCACCGGCGCCCGGCTCGAATTCGGCCCACGCGCGCCAGGGGTGACCGTCGAGAGACGACATGCGGTAGGGCGCCAGGAAATCGATCAGGGCGCGCCGCTTCTCGTCGGTGAAGCTCGCGCACACGCCGACGTGCTGCAGCTCGCCCGCCTGGTCGTGGAGGCCGAGCAGCAGCGAGCCGAGCGCCGAGCCATCGCCGCGCTTGTGCCAGCGAAACCCGGCCACCACGCAATCACAGTCGCGCTCGTGCTTGACCTTCAGCATGGTGCGCTTGTTCGCCTCGTACGGCGTGGCGACGTTCTTCGCCATGACGCCGTCGAGGCCCGCGCCCTCGAAGCGCGCGAACCAGTCGGCCGCGGTGGCGAGATCGCTCGTGGCCGGCGTCAGGTGGATGGGCGGCGCGGCGGCGGCCAGCAGGGACTCGAGGGCGGCACGGCGCTCCGCGAACGGCGCCGGCCGCCAGTCCCGCTCGCCGTCGCACAGGAGATCGAAGAAGACCACCGACGCGGGGAGCTCGCGCGACAGCATGCGCACCCGGGACGCCGCCGGGTGCAGACGGAGCTGCAAGGCCTCGAAGTCGAGGCCGTCGCCGCGCGCGATCACGATCTCGCCGTCGAGCACCGCGCGCTCCGGCAGCTGCGCCTGCAGCGGCGCGATCAGCTCGGGGAAATAGCGGCCGAGCGGCTTCTCGTCGCGGCTCTGAATCAAGATCTCGTCGCCGTCGCGAAACACGAGCGCCCGAAACCCGTCCCACTTCGGCTCGAAGCTCCAGCCGTCGGCGCGCGGCAGCTCACCGACCCGTTTTGCGAGCATCGGCAGGATCGGGGGATTGACGGCGAGGCGCACGGTTGGATGTTAGCCGCGGAAGTGCCTTCGGTAGGCGCCCCAGACCAGCGGCCAGTCGTCGATGCGGTTCGGGGCGGTGCGCGCCCACGCGGTCGGCGAGAAGGGCAGCGTCGATTCGAACTGGAACCACAGGCTCGAGTCCGCGGACCGGCGCGCCTGATCGGCGCGCTCGTCGTCGAGCGCGAGGGTCCGCTCGACGCCGGTGGCGAGGACGCCGTGGGGCGTGAAGCTCGGCGTCAGGAAGCAGCAGCCGCGCGCGAACGGCGACCCGGCCGACGCGACCTCGCGAATGATGCCGTTGATCTCGGTGGCCACGTTGCGATGGAAATACGGGGGCCGGAACGTGTGCTCGGTGGCGTCCCAGCGCGGGGTGAACACCACGAGATCCAGGCCATTGGCCCCGGCCTCGTCGAGCGGCGACGTCAGCACGGTGTGGATCGACGGATCGATGTGGTCCACCCGGGCGTTGCCGGCGGGCGAGAAGGCGCCGAGGTCGTAGACCGTCGGGAAGTGGTTGCCGTGCCAGGCCACCACGTCGAATGGCGCGTGATCCTGCGTCGCCTCGAAGAGTGCGCCCGCCAGCTTCACCGTGACGCGGTAACCGGGGCAGAGCCGCTCCTCGTGCCGCGCCACCGGGCCGCGGAAGTGGCGCGCGTCCGCGAGGCCGTTCGCGCCCACCGGCCCCCGCTCGGGTAGCGAGAACGGTCGGCCGAACGTTTCACCGACGTAGCCGCGCGCCCGCGAGCCGCCGAGGAGCACGCTGAACCGGATGCCGCGGGGCACGAGCGCGAGCTGTCCGGGACGAACCTCGAGCACGCCGAGCTCGGTGAGCAGCGTGAGGCTCCCCTCCTCGGGCAACAGCAACAGATCGCCGTCCGCGTCGGAGAAACAGCGGTCCTCCATGCTGCGGTTCGCGGCGTAAAGATGGATGGCGTAGCCCCGACGCGAGCTCGGGCTGCCCGCGCCGCCGAGCGTGGCGAGGCCATCGACGAAATCGGTGGGAGCGGCCGGGAACGGGAGCGGCCCCCACCCGGCCAGGTTCGCCTCCACGGGCTCGCCCGAAAAGTCGCCGCGCAACCGCTCGTGGGCGAGCGGCGCCAGCGGACCCTGTTCGGCCGAGGGGCGAATGCGGTACATCCACGTGCGCCGGTTCGCCTCGCGCGGCGCCACGAATCCCGTCGCGTTCAGCTGCTCGGCATAGAGGCCGTAAGCGCTCGAGCGGGGGGAATTCTGGTCCCGTGGCAGCGCTCCGGGCAGCGTCTCGCTCTCGTGGAAATTGCCGAAGCCCGCGGGCGACGGGGCGGCCACCAACGCCCGCAGCAGCGCGCCCGCGCGCAGCCGATGTCGCCCGTGCAGCGCATGGCTATCGCCGGCGACGAATTCGATGGTCACGTCCGCGCCGCCGCTCACGAGTCGGCGCGCCGCCGCCTCGATCTGCGCGGGTGGAACCCAGGAATCGCTCTCGCTGGCGCCGAGCAGCACCGGCACGCCCGCGACGCCGGGACCGGCGGGCGGTTGTTCGTCGGGAAGCCCGATGCCGGCACCGGACAGCGCGACCAACCCGGCGAGCGCGGCCGAGCGCCGCACGAACAGCTCGATGGCGAGGCACGCCCCCTGCGAGAACCCGAACAGCACCACCCGCTCGGGGCCGCCGCACTGATCGATCACCCGCTCGAGCACCGAGTCGAGCTGACCGAGGGACGCCCCGAGCGCCGCGCCCAGCTCCGCGCGCGGCTGGTGGTTTCGCCCGGCGTACCAGAGGTTGTCCGACGCCTGGGGCGCGACCACGCACAGGGTGGGATCGTTGCCGGCGATCTCGACGGCGCGCCCGAGGATCCCGTCCGCGCTGGCCCCGCGGCCGTGGATCGCGACCACGACCCGGCGCGCCGCCGCCAGGGCGGGACCGCGCACGGACACGAGCTCGGGCAGCCCCCAGTCCTCGTTGCGTGTCGCCGCCGACGGCCGGCGACCGTGAAACGCCGCCCGCAAGAGGGGGCCCGGCAGCTCGGGGGTCTCGTCGAGCAGCGCAAGCAATCCGGGGAAGCTGACGCCCAGCGCGCGCAGCGACGTGGCGGCCTGCGCGCGCAGCAGGAAGTCGAACAGGCTGCCCTCGAGATCCGCGATCCCCAGGAGGCGCGCGACCTCGTCGACGACGGCGGGGGCGTCGTCACGCTGGCGCCGAAGCGAATGCGGCAGGAGCACGCTGTGCAGGCCGCTGTGGTCGAGATCGAAGCGCCCGCCGAGCCGGTGCGCCAGGCTGTGGTGCAGCCCCGGCTTGCCCGCCTCCAGGGCTTGCGCGGCCAGCCCTGCCCCGCGCAGCGCCCGCAGCCTCGCCCGCCGGTCCGTGGGCGAGCGCACCAGCGCCTCGATGGCGCCGTAGACGGTCGTCACCGCCTCGAGCGCCGCGGCGCGCGCCTCGCCTGCCAGCGAGCCGAACGGGGTGTCCGCGGGCGCGCCGGCCGGCGGCGGCGCGCCCAGCACGGACAGCGGATGCGCGAGCGCGTTCATCAGGCTCGTCACCGTCAGGGTCCTGGGCATGTCGACGGTGAGCTCGACGTCGTAGACGATGGCGTCGGGCCGCACCTTGGCGTCGCGGCCCGTGGTCTTGGCGCCGTCGCGGGTGGTTCCCCAGAGGCTGGTCATCTCCGAGCCCGCGTACGTGGTGGGTATCGCCACGAAACGCACGTCGCGTTCGCGCCGCAGCGCCTTGCCCACGCCGATGGCCGAGCCACCGCCGAGCGCCACGACGGTGTCGGCGCGATACGCGTCCACGTGGGCGCGCGCCTCCGCGAGCACGGGCTCGGGCACGTGGCGGCGCGCCCCCGCGAACACCTCGACCTCGAACCCGCCCCCGGGAAGAGAGAGCTGGGCCTGCACCCGTTCGAGAAACCGGCGGCTCGGCCCCGTCACGACGAGGACGCGCCGGGCGCCGAGGCGCGACAGGGTGCCCGGCAACCCGGCTAGACCCTGCTCGTCGTCGTCGCTCACGGCCGAGACATTATCTCACGGTCCGCGGGCAGTCAGGTCCAGCGAAACAAACGCAACGCCACGGAGGCGCTGACGATGCCCCACCCAAGCAGCACCAGCAACGGCGCCCCCTGCGAGAACAGCGACGCCCCGTCGTTGACGATGTGCCGGAGCGCCTGGTTGAACGCGCTCAGCGGCAAGAACCGGATGAGCGGCTGCACGAAGCCCGGGAACTTGTTCGACGAGAAGAACACGCCGCAAAGGACGAACATCGGCAGGGTCACGAGGTTGACGAGCCCGTTCGCGGTCTCGCTGTTCTGGGCGCGCGACGCGCACAGGAGGCCGAGGCCCGCGAACGACCAGGAGCCGAACAACGACAGCGCGAACACCGACAGCAGCGAGCCCTGGACGCGCACGCCGAACGTCAGGCGCGCGAACACGAACAACACCACGACCTGCAAGGGCACGAACAACAGCCCGGCCAGCCGGAAGGACAGCAGGTAGTGCCCCCGGCGCATGGGCGTCGCGGCCAGCCGCCTCAACAAGCGGCGCTGCCGGGCATTGACGATGGTCCACGCGGTCCCCCACAGCGCGCCGCTCAGCAGCTGCATGCCGAGCAGCCCCGGGACCATCCAGTCGACATAGCGACCGCCGCGCGCGACGGCGATCTCGTCCTTCGTGGGCAAGACATCGTGGCGCCCCGCGTGGCGCTGCAGGCGATCGTCGACGGTGCGACGGGCCGCCAGGCCCTCGGGGCGGGTGGGATCGAAGCGGTAGACCACCGGCGCCGCGGCGGTCGGGCCCGACTCGACGGTCAACACGACCGCGGCCCCGCGCAGTCGCCTCGCGGCCGTGTCCGCCGGCAAGGTCTCCACCGCCAGCAAGGGGTCGTCGCGCAGGGCGGCGCGCAGCGCAGCGGCGCCGGGGCCGTCGATCACGGCCACGGCCAGCCGCGGCGGGCCCTGATCGCGAAACGCGATCCCGAGCGCCACCGTGATGAGCAGCGGGAAGCCAAACGTCCAGAACACGGCCCCGGGCTCGCGCATGAACTCGCGGATGCGGGCCAGCGTCAGCGCCACCAGCGGCGATTCCTTCATGCGCACGTCAATCCTCTCGCAGGGTGCGTCCCGTCAGGGACAAGAAGACATCGTCGAGCGTCGCCACCCGCGACACGAGGCGCGTCGGCCGCGCGCCCCGCTCGCCTAGGCGCGTGAACAGCGCGGGCAGCGCGATGTGCGGCTCGCCGATCGAGAGGGCCAGGCCGTCCGCCGTGGCGCGCGCCGCGCGAACCCCGGCCACGTCCGCGACCGCCTCGGGGCCGAGCGGCAGGTCGCAGGTCAGCTCGACCAGGTGATGCCCCCCGATCCCGTCGATCAGCTCGGCCGGCGACCCGAGCGCGATCAGCTTGCCGTGGTCGACGACGGCGACGCGGTCGCACAGGAACTCGGCCTCGTCCATGTAGTGCGTCGTCAGCACGACCGTCTTGCCGCGGGCGCGCAGGGCGGTGACGGTGTCCCACAGCGCTCGCCGCGATTGCGGATCGAGGCCGGTGGTCGGTTCATCGAGGAATAGAATGTCGGGATCCCCCATCACGCCGAGCGCGACCGCCAGCCGCTGCCGCTGGCCCCCGGACAGCTTCTGAACCCACGCCGCGCGCTTCTCGCCGAGCTGCATCTCGCGCATGACGGTCTCGACATCGAGCGCGCGCTTGGGATCGTAGAAGGTCCGGAACAGGCGCAGCGTCTCCTCGACGGTGAGCTTCTCGAACAGCTTCGTCTCTTGGAGCGTCACGCCGATGCGCGCGCGCAGCTCGTCGGCGTGGCCCTGCCAGCGCAGCCCCAGCACCTCGACCACGCCGGCGGTCGGCGGCGTCAGCCCTTCCATGATCTCCACGGTGGTCGTCTTGCCCGCCCCGTTCGGCCCCAGCAGGCCAAAGCACTCCCCTCGCCGCACCTCCAGATCGAGGCCGTTCACGGCGACCACGTCGTCGTATTTCTTGACCAGACCGGAGAGTCGAATCGCAGGTTCCATCGGAGGGCGGCGACTATACGCGAGCCCCGGCGAGGCGGCTCCTGGATCCCGAGCGCGCGCTTCCGCAGCGGAAAGGATCGTATAGATATCAGCAGTGAATGAACCGTTGCCCGCGACCGTCCGCGATCCCGTCTGTGGGATGATGATCGCCCCGGCCACGGCGGCCGGGCGGTGCGAGCACGCGGGTCAGACCCACTTTTTTTGCAACCCGCGCTGCCTCGAGCGATTCCGCGGCGATCCGGAGGCGTTCCTGCGCGCACCGTCCACGGCCCCGCTTGCGCCTGCGCCCGCATTGGCGCCCATCCGGCTCCTCAGGCTGCCTCAGGCGGGTGGGCCACCAGCGCCAGCGGCGGCTCCCCCGGAACCCGGGCGAGCCTCGGAGACGCTGCCGCCACCGGCAACCGTGTGGGTGTGCCCCATGGACCGCGAGGTGCGCCAGGCTCACCCTGGCGCGTGCCCCAGATGCGGGATGGCGCTCGAGCCCGAGGCGCCCACCGCGACCGAGGTCGCGAACCCCGAGCTCGCCGACCTGACGCGGCGGCTCTGGGTCGCGGCGCTCGCCACCGCGCCGCTCGTGCTGCTCTCGATGCTGGCGATGGGTGCGATGGCGCACTGGGGTGCGAAGCCCTGGCTCGAGGGGCTGCTGGCGTCGCCGGTCGTGCTCTGGGCGGGGGCGCCGCTCTTCGCGCGCGCCTGGACCTCGGTCACCCGCCGCAGCCCCAACATGTTCACGCTCATCGGCCTCGGCGTCGGGGTCGCCTACGGGTACAGCGTGGTCGCGGCGCTCGCGCCCGGTGCGTTTCCGCCCTCCCTGCGCGGACACGCAGGCAGCGTGCAGACCTACTTCGAGTCGGCGGCGGCGATCGTCACGCTGGTCCTGCTCGGCCAGGTGCTCGAGCTGCGGGCGCGCGGCCGGACCGGCGCGGCGGTGCGCGCGCTGCTCGGCCTCGCGCCCAAGACCGGGCGCCTGCTCGGCGACGACGGCACCGAGCGCGACGTCGCGCTCGAGGTGGTGAAGCCCGGCGATCGCCTGCGCGTGCGGCCGGGCGAGACCATCCCCGTCGACGGCGTGATCCTCGAGGGCGCGAGCGCGGTCGACGAGTCGATGTTGACGGGGGAGGCGATGCCGGTGGGCAAGTCGGCGGGCGAACGCGTGTCGGCGGCGACGTTGAACACCACGGGCACCTTCGTGATGCGGGCCGAGCACGTCGGCGCGGAGACGCTGCTCGCGCACATCGTCCGCATGGTCGCCGACGCGCAGCGAAGCCGGGCCCCGATCCAGCGCGTGGCCGATCGCGTGGCACGATTCTTCGTTCCGGCCGTGGTGGCGGCCGCCGCCGTGACGTTCGGCGTGTGGGCGGCCGTGGGCCCCTCGCCTCGCCTCGCGTACGCGCTCGTGAACGCGGTGGCCGTGTTGATCATCGCTTGCCCGTGCGCGCTCGGCCTGGCGACGCCGATGTCGATCATGGTCGCGACAGGGCGGGCCGCCACGCTGGGCGTGCTGTTCAGGAACGCGGAGGCCATCGAGACGATGCGCGACGTCGACACGCTGGTCGTCGACAAGACCGGCACCTTGACCGAGGGGAAGCCCAGCCTGACGGCGGTGATCGTCCTCGGCGGCTCCGACGAGGACGAGCTGCTGGCGGCGGCGGCGGCGGCCGAGCGGGGCAGCGAGCATCCCCTCGGCGCGGCCATCGTCGCGGCGGCGGTGGCGCGGCATCTCCCGACGAAGCAGGTGGCGGCGTTCGCGGCCCATGCCGGCAAGGGGATCACCGCCACCGTCGACGGCCGAGCCCTGGCGCTCGGATCGCGGACGTTTCTCGAGGAGCTGAAGATCCCCGTGGACCCCGCCGACGCCGCGCGCGCGGAGGCGCGGCGGGCCGAGGGCGAGACGGTGTTGTTCGCGGCGATCGACGGACGCGTGGCCGGCTTGCTCGCCGTCGCCGATCCTGTGAAGGCGAATGCGCGTGAGATGATCGCGCGCCTGCGGGCCGCCGGCCTGCGCATCGTGATGCTCACGGGCGACAACCGCGCCACCGCCATGGCCACGGCCCGCAAGCTGGGAATCACCGACGTGGTCGCCGAGGTGTTGCCCGCGGACAAGGCGCGCGAGGTGAAGCGGCTGCAGGAGAGCGGGCACGTGGTGGCGATGGCAGGAGACGGCATCAACGACGCGCCCGCGCTGGCGCAGGCGAACGTCGGCATAGCGATGGGAACAGGAACGGACGTGGCCATGCAGACGGCGGCGATCACGCTCGTACGGGGAGACCTGCGCGGCATCGCCCGGGCGCGCGACCTGAGCCGCGCCACGATGGCGAACATCCGGCAGAACCTGCTGTTCGCGTTCGCTTACAACGTCCTCGGCATCCCCCTGGCAGCGGGAGTCCTGTACCCGACGTTCGGGCTGCTCTTGAGCCCGATGATCGCCGCCGCCGCGATGTCGTTCAGCTCGATCTCCGTCATCGGCAACGCCCTGCGCCTGCGCCGCGCGCGATTGCCGGACGTGTGACCTTCGTTTGCCGCGATACGATCCCAAAGAGCCTGCTCATAGTCGATCCTGTCCTCGACGACATGTCATCGAATCCAGGCGGCGGAAGCGGCGCCGCTCGACCCCGCCCGTGACTACCGGCGACGCGGCGGGTGAAGCGTCTCGTGCCGCCCGCACATCGCTACGAAGCGCGCGATCCGCTCGGCGCGCGTCTCGGGCTTCTTGGCGGTCTGAACCCGGTAGAGGATGGCGTAGCGGTTCGCGCCATCGAGCGCCTCGAAGAAGGCGCGGGCGCGATCATCACGCGCCAGCGCAGTCGCGAGGTCCGCCGGCACTGCCGACGTCCGGGCCCCATCGTAGGCCCGCTTCCAGCGGCCGTCGCGACGCGCGCGCTCGACCTCCGCCAGACCGGGCGGCGCCATCGTCCCGGCGGCGATCAGCGCCTCGGCCCGCGCCCGGTTGAGCTTCGACCAGGGGCTCTGCGCCGTACGGGGCGTGAAGCGTTGCAGCCACGCCGAGGCGTCGAGCGCGCGCTTCTGGCTGTCGATCCAGCCCCAGGCGAGCGCGACGTCGAGCGCCTCGCGGTACGTGAGGGCCTGAGCCACCGTCGCCGCCCCCGGCCGCCTCTTCGCGATGCGCAGAAGGACGCCCGTCGAGGATGCGTGATGCGCCGCCAGCCACTTCGCCCAGTCGCGGGCCCGCCCGAGATCGAGGACGGGTTCGGCGGGTACAGGACCACGGTGTTGTGGCGTCACGGGCAGCTCGGGGATGCTGGTGGGTCATGAGACTCAGTCGCACCCTTCTGGCACTTAACGGACGTCGCCGAAACGAGCTGGCTGCTGCTCGTGCCGCCGCAACCAGCGGCAAGGATGGCCCCATGAAGCGCTACGAATCTCGCGATCCCTTGAAGCACGCAACTCACCATCGGCGGGCGCTCGAGGGAGCGCGGCGACCGACGCGCCCGACCGTCTGCAACGCCGGGCTAGCCAGCATCCCGACGAGGTCTCCGTACGAAGTGTCGAAGGTTCTCCTCCAGACGAGCCCGCTCGATTTGAAGCAGAGCCGATGCCTGGATCGCGGGTCCCTCCGCGTAGGACACGACGCCCGTCGCCTTGTCGACGCGGATTGGATGGGAAAGCCTCGTGCCCGCGACGCCAAACCGAAGGGGCATCCGCCATTCCGTGTCTGAGTCTTGGGGTTCGTCGACTGCCCCGCAAGCTCCGAGCTGCCAGCTAAAGTAGGCATCCCCGAGGAGCTCCGCCTCAGATCGACTGATCCCGTCCGCGACGTTGAAAGCGGAAGCCGCAGCATCGAATCGACGCCACGCCTCCTCGTGATACTGGCTGATGTCGTTCAGAATTTGGCGATCATGCGCTGAACCAGAATCCGGTTTCGCTGCCCTGAGGAGGTAGCTCGGTACGTCGGGATCTGAGCTTGCCGGGCGAGCAACTTCTTTCGCTCCAGCGCACGCACAGACGAGAAAAGCAGACAGGATGCAACGCGCCTTTACCATGGAGAAACTGTCCGGCCAACGATCTCGCGTTCAGCTGCGGGCCGAGCGCCAGGTTGCCGCACGAGCGTACCACGGCCGCGAGGGTGTCTTCCTGTGAATGCCTCCGAGCGCGCACCGACCGTCACGCTGGCCGCTGACCAGGCCGGGATGGGGCAGACTGCCCTGGCCCGCTACGGCCGCAACGCGCGGAGTTGGCGAACCCCGGCCCGATAGGCGCCTATCGCGACGGCGATCGCCGCCAAGGTGATGGCCAGCAGGCCCAGGCCCCACTGGTTGATGACCGCCGAGATGCCCTCCACCATGGCGGTGTGGGCCTTGTCGGCGGCCATCGGTGCGACGTACATGCCCCGCAACATGACGACGACGTCGAACAGGGTCCAGAACATCATCATGGCGACCATGGCGATCACCGTGGTGGCGATGAAACGCAAGCGGATCGGTTCGCCGTCGAGGGCGTAGCGGATCGACGCCACGATGATGATGAGACCGGTCACCAGGATGGGGTACATCCCGAGACCACCAAGCAGGAAGGCTGTAAGGAGCGTGCTCATGGTTTTGTCCTCGTTTCTGTAAGGGTCAATGCACGCGGGGCCGGCGCGTGACGAGAAATTTCGCCGTCACAGGTCGCCGTGTGGTGAATTAGACGAAGGAATGAGAAGCGAGCGAGACGTCGTCTGCGGCCTCATCGCGGGGCACTCCGGCGCCTTCGACGAGATGTACGACCGCTTTGCCGACAGGATCTGGCGCTTTCTCGTACGTTTGGCCCAGAACGAGGCCCTGGCGGAGGATCTCTTCCAGGAGACGTGGCTCGCGGCCGCGAGCCATGCCCATCTGCTGCGGGAAGACTCGTCGCTCTTGCGCTGGCTCTACACCATCGCGCGGAACGCCCACCGGATGTCGTGGCGGAGCAAGCGAGCGGACGCGGCCAAGTGCCTGCTGTTCCACCTGTCGGGCGAGGCGCCGCGCCATGGCGACGAAGCGTTGGCCGCGGGCCTCGACCTCGCGCGCGCCAGCGCCGCCATCGCTCGCCTGCCCGAAACCTTCCGCGAAGTGCTCGTGCTGTGCGCCCTCGAGGAGCTGAGCTCGGAAGACGCGGCGGCCATTCTCGCGATCTCACCCGAAGCGGTCCGCAAACGGTTGAGCCGGGCGCGTGCCGAGCTGGCAACCGTGCTCGGCGACCACACCGGTAGTCAGGAGGAATCCCCATGAGCGACGAACACGACCCCGTCTTCACGATGCTGGCGCGCGCGAGCACGCCCCCGCTGCCGGCGGCCCTTGGGCAACGGACGCTCGCCCTTGCCCGCAGCAACCTTGCCCCACGCGGCACCCGCCCGCGATCCCTGGTCCTGGCCGACTACGCGCCCCCGCGCTCGCTGGTGCCTTCGCTGCTGATCTCCGCCGCGGCCGCCTTCGTCGTTGATGCGTTCATCAAGGTGGCCCGCCTGTTCGCGATCTCGTGACGCTGCTGCCGACACCGGTGTCCTGTCCGCCGAACGTTCTCGCGTGCAGCCGGAGGAGCCGGGTGCTGGCAGGATGCAACGAGGAATGCGCATCCCCACAGACCCCCGACAAGCGCCCCCGCTGCCCCGCGCTTCAACCTATCCATCGCTCGTCCGCATAACGATCACGCGTTCAGCGACGGCGCGCAAGCGCCGTCCGCTGCAACGCGGTTCGGCGGCACCAGACGCGAGGCTGAGTCTAGCAGCCCGTGGTGAAAGCGAGCGCCGGCCGGGCAAGGGTGCCCCGGACGCTC
>CAYUFS010000071.1:0-25178 GCA_964443975.1 uncultured Myxococcales bacterium
ACACCCGCTTGTCCTTGGTGACGGTCAGGATCAACTTGCCCTCGTCGTCGGGGATCGTCTGGGCCTTGGCCTGGGGAAGGTTGACGTCGATTCCGGTCTGCAACATCGGCGCGGTCACCATGAAGATGATGAGCAGCACCAGCATGACGTCCACCAGCGGCGTCACGTTGATCTCGGTGATCGACCCGCCCTGCGGGCCGCCCGTACTCATCGCCATGGTTAAAAGAACCTCCGCCGCACGATGTTCAGGAAGTCGCTGGAGAACGTCTCCATCTCCGACGAGATGACGCGAATTCGTCGCGAGAAGTAATTGTAGGCCATGACGGCCGGGATCGCCGCCACCAGGCCGATCGCCGTCGCCACGAGCGCCTCCGCGATGCCGGGCGCGACGGTCGCCAGGTTGGCGGCGCCCTTCGCGCCGATGTTCCTGAACGAGTTCATGATGCCCCACACCGTGCCGAACAGGCCGATGAACGGCCCGGCGCTGGCGGTCGTCCCGAGCAGGGGCACGCGGCTCTCCATCTCGGTGATGGCCGTGGTGCGCGCCCGCACCAGCGCCCGCTCGATGCTCTCGATGTCTCCCAGCAGGTCGTCGTTCCCCGCCGTGGGATCCGAGGTTTGCTCCTGGCGGCGGCGCTGCAACTTCGCGAGCTCGGTGTACCCCGCGCGAAAGACCTCGCTGACGGGGGACGGCTTCGAGGCCTCGGTGGCGCGCCAGATGTCGTCGAGGCGCCCCGTCTTCCAGAACATCTCCTGGAAGCGCATCGAGCGGCTGACCGCGTTCGCGAGATAGATGGTCTTCGAGCCGATGACGAACCAACACGCCACGGACATCGCGATGAGCAAGCCCATCACGCCCTTCACGACCGGCGAGGCGTTCAGCACGAGGGCGAAGATGTCGAGGCGGTCCCCGGCCCCGGCCTCGAGCAACAGCGGTAGCGTCGACATGAGTTTCCGATGCTCCTGTTCAGGGTGGGTTTAGGTACGCACCGCGCCGGGTACCGCTCGCGGCCCCCGCAACCAATACCAGACGGACGCCGGATTGGACACGTCTCGGATGCGCGGATGAATTTTCGACGGGGGCGCTTGGTCCGATTTTCGCTTACGAGAAAGGGCCACGAGGGCCAGATGCGGCAGGGCGGCGTCGCGGGGGGGCAATTCGTCCGGCAGATGCAGGATTCGAGAGACAGTCTAGACTGTTGAATGACGCGTTTCGACCACGGAGGAGCGAATGATGACGAAGCAAATAGGCACACTGTGGCTTCTCGGCTTCATGGCGCTGGCGCCCGCGGCCGGCTGCATAGAGACCGTGCATGATCGCGGCGGGGGACCTTCCCAGTCCTGTTTGGACTTCCAGTACTTCACAGTCGACTGGGGCGTCGATCACGGTCCCGGCACGATAGCGTTGAGCTGTTCCGACATCGCGGCCATGGCCTCGCACGTCGAGCTCAGCACCAACGCCGCGCCGCCGAACGACGTCCTCATACCCGCGTACAACCTCTACTGCCAGGACCGGCTGACCTGCACCGACGGGTCCCCTTGCAACATGTCAGCTGATACGGGCAGCGGGATTCCCGTCGGGACGTATGTCGGAGCCGCGAGCCTCGTGGCCAGCGACGGCACGGTCCTGTCCACCGCCCCGGGCCCGGGAGCCGCCTACGGCATCACCTCCTGCGACGGGGCGGTCCTGCAGTTCCCGTTCACGATCCAGTAGCGATCCGGAAACGTCGCCCGTGGCCCAGACAATGCTTGCGGTCGAGAAGAATGCGTCGTAGGACATAGCCGGCTCGTTTTGGAGTCGCTAACAGCGACGGCTCACCGGCGTGACAACGTGGTGAATCCGTGAAGGAGGCCCCATGGCACGCATTACGGTGGAAGACTGTCTGGAGAAGGAATCGAACCGGTTCGCACTGATCGTGCTGGCGGCAGAGCGCGCCCGGCAGCTGGCGAAGGGCGCCCGGCCCCTCGTTCACTGTCACAACAAGCCGGCCGTCGCGGCCCTCCGCGAGATCGCCGCCGGCAAGGTCAAGTTCGTCGAGAACGTGAAGGCGGTCCTCGTGACCTACATCGCCGACGCGAAGGTCACGCTGGCCGGCCAGCGGATCGCTCGCGGCACCCGCGGAACGGCGCGCCCGCGCGCCGGCACCTGAGCGTCGGGGGCCAATCGGCCCTGGCACGAACGCCTTGGGACGTCCGTGCGCCAGGTGCTACTGTGGTGGCACCACCGGATCAGTGAAGGGACCGCGTCCATGACCCAAGACACAAGCTCGGTACCGAGGCAAGCGCGAGACCCCCACCCCGTGACGGGGGCGGCGCTGAAGTTCGATCTGGCTGGTGAGGCCGAGCAGCTCATGCGCGAGCCCACCTGGAAGTCGCACGGTCACAACGCCAAGACGCTGGTGAAGCACCCCGACTTCCGCGTGGTGCTCATCGCCCTGCGGGCGGGCGCCCGCATGCCGGAGCACAAGACCGACCACTGCGTGACGATCCATGCGCTCGAGGGGCGGCTGCGGCTGCACGTTCCTGGCAGCACGATCGAGCTCGGGCGCGGCGAGCTGCTCGCGCTCGAGCAGACGGTGCTCCACGACATCGAGGCGATGGACGACAGCGTGTTCGTGCTGTCCCTCGGCTGGTCGACGGGCGCTGGCGGTCGGCTGTAGCGACGGGGGCGTTCAGCCGCGCGCCGCTTCCCGCGCGAGGCCGTTCGCGTTGTCGTTGATCTTGTCGTTGATCCTATCGTTGATCTTGGGCTCGGCGAGACGGAGCACCTGTCCCACCATCGAGGGCTTCGAGACGGACGGCGGCACGCTCGGCACCTCGAGGATGAGTCGCGAGCGACGGTGCCAGGTGAAGTACGAGAACCCCCATTCGAGCAACACCGAGAGCCGGCTGCGAAAGCTCACCAGCGACAGCACGTGCACCGTGAGCCAGAGCCACCAGGCCACGATGCCGGACGACTTGAAGCGACCCATCTGCGCGACGGCGCGGTTGCGCCCGATGGTCGCCATGGACCCCTTGTCGATGTAGCGGAACGGGAGCCGCGGCCGGCGCGCCACGCTGAGGCGAATGTTCTTGGCCGCGTGGCGTCCGCTCTGGATGGCGAGCTGGGCCACGCCGGGCAGGGGCTTGCCGGCCTGGGTCTTCGCGATGAGATCGCCGACCACGAAGACCTCGGGGCGATCCGGCACGGACAGATCGTCCTCGACCCATACGCGCCCGGCGCGATCGAGCGGAACCCCGAGGTGCGTGGAGAGTGGGCTGGCGCGCACGCCCGCCGCCCACAGCACGGTGCGGGTGGCGATGGCCTCGTCGCCTAGCTCCACGAAATCCTCGCCGATGTCGGTGACGCGCGCGTTGACGCGCACCTCGATGCCGAGGCCCTCCAGCTGATCGCGCGCCTTGCTCGACAGCTCCTCGGGGAAAGTGGACAGCACGCGCGGGCCAGCCTCGACCAGGATCACGCGCGTCGTCCTCGGGTCGAACCGCCTGAAGTCACGCGCCAGCGTGCGGCCCGCGATCTCCGCGAGCGCGCCAGCCATCTCCACGCCGGTGGGCCCGCCTCCGATCACCACGAACGTCGTCCAGGCCCGCTGCGACTCGATCGACGTCTCCAGCTCGGCCTCCTCGAACGCGCGCAGGATGCGCCGGCGCACGTCCAGCGCCTCGCCGATGGTCTTCAGGCCCGGCGCGAAGGCCGCCCACTTTTCATTTCCAAAATAGGCATGGCTCATCCCCGTCGCGAGGATCAGGTAGTCGTAGTCGAGCTGACGGCCCTCGAGCAGGACGCGCTTCTTGGCGACGTCGATGCGCTGGATGCCCCCCATCAAGACCGTCGCATTGTCCTGCCGCGACAACAGCTGGCGAATGGGCGCCGACACGTCGGGCGCGGCCAGCGCCGCGGTGGCGACCTGGTACAAGAGCGGCTGAAACAGGTGATGGTTGGTGCGATCGATCACCGTCACGCGAATGCCCGGCGCGTCGAGCGCGCGCGCCGCCGCCAGCCCCCCGAACCCCCCACCCAGGATCACGACGTGAGCCTGTTCCTTCTTCAACATCATGGCGAGGTAGAGCGTAGACCCGGTTCGAAGGACGTGGCGTTTCCAGGCGGCGCACGCGATGTAACGACCGCCCGGGGCGACAAGCCGCCGTTACGGAGCCAGGCGCGCGCCGACCGAGCGGCGGGCGGCACGTCTCAGAAAGCATTCACCGGCCCAAGCGACGACGAGGATGCAGGCCCATGGAGGCGTTTCCACGGGCGGGCGGGGGCCAGTGAATTCAAGTAACCGTTCACGGGCCGGAGTTTATGAGGGATGGTGGGGGCTCGCCATGTAGCGCCGCCTGACAGGCGGAGCCGCCCGCAGTAAGCGGTCTATTAGTCCATCCGGCGTACATCCTGAGCCAGAGCTTCCGGCAGCTCCCAATCACCTTCGAGCATGCGGAGCGCGCGGGCGGCCTCGGCATCGCGAACCGTCGATCCCTTCGACCGGATGCTGGTCGCTCAAGCTCTGACCGACGATCTGACGCTCGTGAGCAACGAGGCGAGCTTCGAGGCGAGCGCCGTTCGACGTCTCTGGTAGGGGCTTGACGACAATCTGAAGCGAGCAGCCAGCCGGGATGAGGTCCCGGATCGTGTGTTCAGCCGACTGTTGGTTACCGCCGGTAATTGACTTGAAGTACCGCGGGTAATTGGCTATTCTCTCACCATGCGCATCGCCGAGTCCCGACTCACCACGCAGGGCCAAGTATCTGTCCCGGCCGAGATTCGGAGGAGGCTGGGTGTCGTCCCCGGGGGGGCGATTTCATGGGAGCAGCTCGACAGCGGAGAGATCGTCGTGCGTCGAGCCGACAAGCGGTCCTTCGACGAAGTCAGGGCTCGGTTCGCCCATCTCCGTCCCGCACGGCCGGTTTCAGTGCAGGAGATGAACGCCGCGGTGGCCGCCCACCTCGCACGCAAGCACAACCCCAGAGGGCGCAGGTGAAGGCCGCCGATACGAACGTTCTTGCGCGCGTGATCGTCGGCGACGATCAGGCCCAGTTGCCCTTCGCCGAGGCGTGGCTGTCGAGCGGAGCTTGGGTCTCGGGGCTCGTGCTCGTCGAGCTGTCGTGGGTCTTGAGCAGCGCCTACGACTTTCCGAGGGGAGACGCCGTGGCGGCGCTCGAAGCGGTGCTTTCTTTGCCCGGCATCAGCGTAGAAGACGAGACCATCGTCCGAAGCGCGCTGGCGTCTTGGTCGGACGCGAAGGGGGATGTCGATTTTGCCGACTGCATGATCTTGCACACCGCCGCCCGTGCTGGCCATGGGCCGCTTGGCACGTTCGACGGGGACTTGTCCAAGCTGTCCGGAACCGAACGATTGGGCCGGCCGAAGCGCAAGCGGGCTTGAGGAACCGACGCAACGGAAACAGGGCCCGGGGTCGCCATGTCACTCTGGCGACGCTGCGGATCCATGCAAGATCCAAGGACAGAAGCGGAGTGGGCGTTGACAACCGCGCCGTCCTGAGGCTTGCTGGGGCCACCATGCTGAGCCAGATCACCGAGAAATTGCGCGCCTTTGGTTATCGTCAGATCGAGGGCGACGGCGCCGGCAAGAGCCACCCGTTGGTCCAGCACGCCCGGAACCTCGCCAGCATCGTCAACGAGCTGCTCGGTCAGCCGCTCCGCCCCGCGGACAGGCCGGTCGTGGGCGCGGGATCTGCAGGGCCGAACGGCACCAATGGAGCCAGGCCTGCGCCGGTCACCGCGGCGCCGGCCCCCCGTCAGGCCCCCGTCGTCGTGTACTTCGACGGGAAGGATCACCGCACCAGGACCAAGGTGGAAGAGCTGCTGCGCGGGCGGGACATCGCCTTTCAGACTCTCGACGTGACCGACGACGAGGCCGAACGATCGTGGGTGACCACGGCGGCCAAGATGACGGAGTTCCCCATCGTCGTCGTCGCGGGCGTACCGGTGGGCGGCCTGGCCGAGCTCACGCAGCTCGATGTGACCGGCGAGCTCGTTCGACGCGTCTTCTTGCCGAACTGACGCGCGCCTCGGCCGGTAGCGCGAACTTCCCCTCTGCTAAACTTGCGCCCGCGATGTTTCGTCGGATCTCAGCGGCCTCGGCCGTGTTCGCCGTCGTGGCGATGGCGTTCATCGGCCCGACCTGGGATTCGGCGCGCGCGTGGGCGGGCGCGGTGGGGGGCGGGGTCGTGGCTGCCGACATCGTCGGTCGCCCGGCGAGCCCGCCCGGCGCGGGACGGCGGCTGCGCGGCGATCTCGCGGGCGCGGACACGGGCCGGCACCGCCGCGCCGATCCCGTCGGCCTCGACCACGGCCGGCTGTCATGGCTGGCGACCGGCGCGGCTCCGTTCGTCCCCGATTTTCCGGTGGGATCAATCGCCGTTGGCTGCGCGCCGTTGCCGGCGCCAGCGACGGCGGGAACGCCCAGAACGTCCCGCGGTCCCCCCGCGTTCGTGACCCCGTAGCGTGAGTGATCCTGGCGCCGTGGCCGACCGGTCGCGCGCCTCAATCTGCTTTCACCGGAGTTGCGTCATGAACGAGACCGAAACCGAGATCGAGAATCGTCCTGTCTTCAGCGAGTCAGAGCGTCCGCCGCGCAAGTACGACAAGCGATCGCTGCTGGTGTTCTTCAGCTTCGTGGCGGCCCTGGCGTTGCTCGTCGGCCTGAACATGAAATAAGAGGGAGCAGGGCTCCGGGCCTCGACGCGCGCACCCGCGCGCCTCGAGGCCCGGCTCCCGTCCTTCGCATTGGTTCGAAATGCCCGATTTCTTGGCCAACCTCGCGGTCGTTCTCGGCGTCGCCGCCGTGACGACGATGTTGTTTCAGCGCCTGCGCCAGCCGGTCGTGCTCGGCTACCTGCTGGCCGGCCTCATCGTGGGGCCCCACCTCCCCGTTCCCGTCGCCGCGAACGAGCCGCTCGTGCACACGCTCTCCGAGCTGGGCGTGATCCTGTTGATGTTCGCCCTCGGCCTCGAGTTCAGCCTGCGCAAGCTCGTGCGGGTGGCGCCGACGGCGGGGCTCGTCGCGTTGATCGAGTGCAGCGCGATGGTGTGGCTGGGCTACGTCCTCGGCCGGGCCTTCGGGTGGACCGGCTACGAGAGCATCTTCACGGGCGCGCTCGTCGCCATCTCCAGCACCACCATTCTGGTCAAGGCGTTCGCCGAGATCGGCATCAAGGGCAAGATCACGGAGATCGTCTTCGGCATCGTCATCGTCGAGGATCTGGTCGCGGTGCTGCTGCTGGCGATCCTGACCGCGGCGGCGTCAGGCGCGGGGCTGTCCGCGGGCGCGCTGCTCAAGACCGTCGCCCGCCTGGCGGGCTTTCTCGTGGCGTTCGTCGCGATCGGCCTGATGCTGGTGCCGCGGATCATGCGCGCGGTCGTCCGGTTGGATCGGAACGAGACGACGCTGGTGGCGAGCGTGGGCCTGTGCTTCACGCTGGCGCTGGTGGCACGCGCCCTGGGCTACTCGGTGGCGATGGGGGCGTTTCTGGCGGGCGCGCTCGTGTCCGAGTCGGGCGAAGGCGACAAGATCCGTCACCTCGTCGAGCCGGTCCGTGACGTCTTCGCCGCCATCTTCTTCGTGTCGGTCGGCATGCTGATCGAGCCGCGCGAGGTGCTTCACCACGCGGGCGCCGTGCTCGCGCTCACCGCGGTGGTGCTGACGGGCAAGCTGGTCGGCGTATCGGTCGGCAGCTTCCTCGCGGGCAACGGCATCAGGACCTCGATTCAGGCAGGCCTGAGCCTGGCGCAGATCGGCGAGTTCTCGTTCATCATCGTGGGGGTCGGCACGTCGCTGGGCGTCGTGCGTGGGTTCCTGTATCCGGTGGCGGTGGCCGTCTCGGCGCTGACGACGCTCACCGCCCCGTGGTTGATTCGCGCGGCTGGGCCGGTCGCCGCGGGAATCGATCGGCGCCTGCCGCGAGCGCTACAGACCTATGCCACGCTGTACGGTTCGTGGGTGGACGAGCTGCGAACGGCGCCGCCCGTTCGTTCGGAGGGAGCGCGCATCCGCCGCAGCGTGCTGTTGCTGGTCGTCGACGTCGCGGTCATCGGCGGGGTGGTCGTCGGCGCGTCGATCGGGTCGAAGCACGCCATCATCGTCGCGCGGGCCTGGCACGGCGCCGGCCCGGCGGTGGCGAAGGTGGTGATCCTGGCCGCGGCATGCGCCCTGTTGCTGCCCTTTGTTCTTGGCGCGATTCGCACGTCGCGCGCGCTGGCGCAGGTGCTGGCGCGCCGGGCGCTGCCGCTCGGCGGTGCGGGCGTGGACCTCAGCGAGGCCCCGCGGCGCGCCCTCGTCGTCGGCATTCAATTGACGATCCTGCTGGCCACGGGGCTGCCGCTCGTGGCGTTGACGCAACCGTTTGTCCCGTCGATCCCGGGACCGCTGCTGCTCGCACCGCTGGTGCTCGCGCTCGCCATCCTCGTGTGGCAGAGCGCCGGCAACCTGCACGGTCACGTGCGGGCGGGCATCGAGATCATCACCCAGGCGCTGGCCGCCGAGGCGCGCTCCAACAGCGGCGATGAGCAGGGGGGCGGGGAGGCCGAGAAGGCGCTGGAACTCGACTCCGCGCGCATGCTCCCCGGGATCGGCGCACCTCGCGCGGTCAAGCTGGAGGAGGGGGCGGCTTCGCTGGGACACACCCTGAAGGGGCTGAACCTGCGTGGTCTGACGGGCGCCACGGTGCTGGCCATCAATCGCAGCGGCGTCCGCGGCGGCGCCGAGATCCTCGTGCCCACGGGGGACGAACAACTCCGCGCGAACGACACGCTGGTGATCGCCGGCAGCGCGGAGGCGACGCGGGCCGCGATCGAGTTGTTGAAGTAGCTAAACTAAGCTACTCGTGGGGCTCCGTGCCGTCGCCGACGCCGGAGTCCTTCCAGCTGTTGCGGAACGCGTTCAGCGCCGGCCACCGGCCCAGCTCGACGACGTCGCGAAACACGATCCAGTCGAGCGCGCAGCCCAGGGAAAGCCCGGACGGGCCAAGCGGCCGGCGAAACACCACCCGTTCGTCCAGCCAGGTGAGCACGCGCTCGACGCGCAGGCGTTGCTTCGCGATGTAGCCCGTCTCGATGAATCCGTCGAGGCGCAGGTAGCGGTGATTGATCGCGGCGTCGAGCGCGCCTTCCACCACCGTCTGCAGCGCGCGATCCTCGAACGCCAGCGGATCGAGATCCCAGCCCGCCGCTCGCAGCGCGGCGGATTCTGTCGCCCAGAGCCAGCTGGAGATCAGCGACGAGTCGGGAATGATCTTGCCGTCGTCGGTGATCAGCACGGGGATCTTCCCGAGCGGCGCCGCCGCCCTCAACGCCGCCGAGCCTGGGTCGGTCCGGATGTCGAGGAACTCATACGGGCGCCCGAGGGCGTTCAGCAGGACGCGCGCCTTTCGGGCGTAGGGGGACGTCGTCGTTCCAAGCAGCCTCATCGTCATCTCCTCGCGATGACGCCAATCTACCGCGGCGCCGCCGGATTGTCGGTCCGAATCTTCTCTCGACTCGCCCGACGTTCCGGGGCCCGAGGCCTCAGCTCGTACACAGAGCGTCGGCACACACCTGTTGCGCGCCGCAGTCGGCGGCGACGCGGCACATCGGGGCGGCCTCGCCTGGGGTCACGCAGAGTCCCGCCTTGCACACCGTCGCGCTGCCGCAGGTGCAGCAGTCGGCGCTCGACGCGCAGGTGCTCCGGCACACGGCGTTGACGCAGGTCTGGCCCGCGCCGCAATCGGTGTTGCCGACACACTGGGGGTGAGGACGGTGGTCAGCCTGGCAATAGCCGCCCTCGCAGCGATCGCGCGGGCCGCACTGCGCGTCGGCCGTGCAAGCCGCGCGGCACCCGCCGTTCACGCAAACCTGGCCCGTCCCGGCACAGTCGGCGTTGTAAACGCATTGCCCCGCGGAGGCGGGGTTTTCGCGGCAGCTTCCGCTCGTGCAGACGTCGCCGGTGCCGCAGGCGGCGCTGCTCGTGCACGCCGCTTCGCAGACCCCGTTTCGGCAGTGGCCGGCGCCGCCGCATTCGCTGTCGAATCGGCACAAGGGGGCATCGCCTCCGGCGCGCGGTTGACAGCCACCCGAAACGCAGCAGCTGGTGGCGGGGCAATCGACATTGCCGACGCAGCTCGGACCGACGGATGAGCCGGCGCTGCCGCCGATGGCGCCCACACCACCCGGACCATTCGCCCCAGCCGCGCCCTGGCCTCCAGCGCCGCCGCTCGCGCTGGCACCGCCCAACCCGCCTGCCCCCTCGGTCCCGTAACTGCCGCCTGCGCCTTCGGCCGGGACGCACGTCGAGCGAGCGTCACAATGGAATCCCGCCGGACAGCCGCGGCCGCTGAAGCAGCTCGCGGACAGGACGCAACGAAACGTCGCACGGTCGCAGTAGTGCCCCCAGTCGCAGTCCGTATCGCTGAAACAGGCGTCGAAGCCTGTCGAACCTCCACCGCACGGGCCTGGGTTGCGTTCACAATCATCGTCGCGCCCGACGTCGTCGATGCGGCAGGACGACAGCGACGCCGACAGGACCGCAACGCCGATCACGAGCAGAAGGTGTTTCATCATGGCGAGCTCCTTGTCCCGCGACGTCGCCGCAAGACACGCGCCAAGCGGGAGACTCGTGACGTTCACGACGCTTTCCACGCGGGGGCGCGCGCCTTGCGGCGCAGGCTGTCTCGCGATCGATGCCGCCCGCGCGCGCCCGCGACCGCATGTGGTGCCCCTTTCACGGCGCGGGCGTGAACGACGCGCACCGATGCACCGCGCGCGCGGCTCAGCCCAGGTCGAGGACGGCCAGGCCGCGACAGTACAGCGTGTAGCCGGCGACCAGCGCCAGCGCCAGCACGCATGCCACGGCCAGCGGGCGGGTGCGGCGACGGCGACCGAGCGCGTCCGCGGCGATTCCGAACAGCGCGAAGAAGGCGGGCGCCGCGAATTGCAGGTAGGCGCCCTTCACGGGTCCCCAGTCGTCCGCCGGAAACGACACGGCGTAGTGCAGCTGTCCTGCCACCGCGAGCGCCGCCGTGAGCACCGGCACCAAACGCGCGTCACGCCGCCGCGCCATTCGCCGCGCCGCGATCAGCCAGGCGAGCCCGGTCACCACTGCCATCACGGCCCCTCCCAGAAACGCGAACCTCGCGGTTCCCACGGCGCCCGGAGGAATGGCTCGCCCATTGCGAAATACGCGCGGGTTGCCGTCACGCGGGACGGGCGCGAACGAGTGACTCCAGTAGTCGACGAACGTGCTGGCCACGAGAACGGGCCAGAATCTCGACGCCGGAGCGCTGCCGCTCGGATAGTAGGGATCCCGCGCGACGTCCGCGGACCAGCCGACGAAGTAGGCCGCCGGACGCCTGCGAAGATAGGGAATCCCCTGGAACCTCTCCTGCGCCGCGCTCCCCGCCCCGTTGTAAGCGGTCGGCGCCCAGACGCCGTAGCAAACCCTTTGGTACATGTAGAACCAGCCGCTCGAGCCCCCAACCACCGCGACAAACACCAGCAGCGGCGCAAGCCGGGCGCCGAGTCGCGTGCGATCCGGTCGCGGAGCGGAGCTCGCTGTCACGCAGCGCAGCCACACCCAGGCCCAGCCGGCGCCCACCGCGCCCACGATCAGTACCGCCGAGATCTTGGTCAGCAGCGCGAGGCCGACGACGACCCCCAGCGCCGCCATCCGGCGAATGGCCGTCGCCCCCTGCGCGGCGACGGCGCGTGGCGCGAGCACCAGCGCCAGCGCCGACAGAGCGTTGTTGAGCGGCTCGTTCGAGACCATCCCGTCGATGTGGATCGAGCTCGGCAGGACCGCGAGCGTCGCGAGCGCGATCAGCCGCGCCGGCCGCCGCTCGGGCACGTAGAGCTCGAGGCCCCACCACACCAGCAGCAGGCGCGCCACGCCGAACAAAGCCGAGACCGTGGCTAGCCCGGGCGACCCGAGGCCGAGACGACGGAGTCCGCCCGCGAGAAAGTAGTAGAGCGGCGCGTGGTAGGCGACGTAGCTCGCGCGGAGGTCCGGGATCGTCCCGTGGCGCGCGACCCACTCGATGTAGCGCCAGTGCGCCGCGAAATCGAACCCATCCGAGGGCGCGCACCGTGCCCGCATGGTGAGGCGCAGGATGATGCCCAGACCGACGAGCGCCAGCTCCGGACGATGGGCCGCGACGAAGGGGAGAATCCGGGGCGCCCGCCCCGCGCGATCGTTCGTGCCCAAGGCTTCGCCATTCTGCACGTCCATCCGGAAACCTCCAGCGATGAGCTGGCGATGAGCCGCGGCGATTGTGGCCGCCGCGCCGTCCGCGGTAGGGTCGGGCTGCGATGTCGGACGGGCCGCGGCCGCAAGACGATCGGGACCGCGCGAGCGCGGGCGCGCACGAGGCCAGCCAGACGAAGGCGATCGATCCCGCCATCGGCCAGACGGTGCGCGTCGGCTGGTTGCTGCTGGCGGTGTCGCTGCCGTTCGGGCTGACGCTCGAGACGTTCCACGCCTGGAAGGCGCCGTTCTACGTGGGAAGCGAGACGCGACGCGAGATGTGGCGGCTGGCGCACGCGCACGGCACGCTGCTCGGTGTCGTGTGCCTGGTGTGGTCTGCCCTCGCCGAGGCGCACGTCGCCGTGCCTCTTCGCTCGTCGGTGGCGCGCCAGCTCAGATGGGGGGCGGTCTTGATGCCGGTGGGGTTCTTCGCCGGAGGGATCCTCAACTCCGAGAGCGATCCTTCTCTCGGGGTTCTGCTGGCGCCAGTCGGCGCGGCGCTCTTGATCAGCGCGCTGCTGCGCATGGCGTTCGGTCGGTCACACGCCTGAGCCGCGCCGCTCGTCAGGCCGGGGTAACGGCTCAGCCGACCCAGGCGCGCGCGTTGCGGAACAGGCGCATCCACGGGCTGTCGGGACCGGCGAAGGGGTTCCACGACAGCTGCACGGCCCGAAATACCCGCTCGGGGTGGGGCATCAGCACCGTCACGCGCCCGTCCGGGGTCGTGAGCGCGGTGATCCCGTCGGGCGAGCCGTTCGGGTTCGCAGGGTATGTGGTGGCCACGACGCCGTGGCTGTCGACGAAGCGCGCCGCGACCAGGCCGGTGCGGTCGAACGCCGCGCGCGCGCTGTCGGATTCGAACTCAGCGCGACCCTCGCCGTGCGAGACCGCGATGGGGGCCAGCGTCCCCGCCATGCCGGCGAGCAGGATCGACGGCCCCGCCTCGATGCGCACGCGGGCCAGACGCGCCTCGAACTGCTCGCTGCGGTTGCGGACGAAGCGCGGCCACGCGCCCGCGCCCGGGATGATCTCCTTCAGGGCGGACAGCATCTGACACCCGTTGCACACGCCGAGCGTGAACGTGTCCGGACGGGCGAAGAAGCGCGAGAGGGCCTCACGCGCGCGCGCGTGAAACAGGATCGACTTCGCCCAGCCCTCGCCCGCGCCGAGCACGTCGCCGTACGAGAACCCGCCGCACGCCGCCAGGCCTCGAAACTTCGCCAGGTCGACGCCGCCCGACAGCACGTCGCTCATGTGCACGTCGACCGCCTCGAAGCCCGCGCGATCGAACGCCGCCGCCATCTCGAGCTGACCGTTCACCCCCTGCTCGCGCAGGATGGCGATGCGGGGACGCGCCGCGGTCGCGATGAACGGCGCCGCGAGGTCTTCGTCGGGATCGAACGACAGCCGCGCCGACAGCCCCGGGTCATCGACGTCGAGGCGCGCCGCCTGCTCCTCGTCCGCGCACGTGGGATCGTCGCGCAAGCGCTGCACGGCGTGCGTGGTCTCGGACCACACCCCGCGCAGAAACGCGCGCGCCTCGTCGAGGACGACGGTGTCGCCGGCGCGGATGACGATGCGCGCGCCCAGCGTCGGCTGCCCGACACTGTGGACCACGCCACCGAGCCCGTGGGCCGCGAAGCCGGCGATGACCCGCTCCACGTCGGCCGTCAGGACCTGCACCACGGCGCCGAGCTCCTCGGAGAACAGCGCCGCCAGCGCGCCGGCGCTGGTGCTCGCGCCCGGCAGCGCGCCGAGGTCGATGTCGAGGCCCGCGCCGCCCGCGAATGCCATCTCGACGAGCGTCGTGAACAGCCCGCCGTCGGAGCGATCGTGATACGCCAGCAGCAACCCGTCGTTCGCCAGCGCGCGCGTGGCCGCGAAGAAGCCCGACAGGGACGCCGGCGCGTCGAGATCGGGCGGGTGCTCGCCGAGCTCGCCGTAGACCTGCGCCAGGCACGACCCGCCGAGCCGGTTCTTCCCGAAGCCGAGATCGATGAGCAGCAGCGTCGTGTCGCCGGCGTCGGCGCGGAGCTCGGGCGTCAGCGCGCGGCGGACGTCGGTCACGGGCGCGAACGCGCTGACGATCAGCGACAGCGGCGCGGTCACGGCGCGCGTCTGGCCGTCCTGCTGCCAGACGGTGCGCATCGACAGCGAGTCCTTACCGACCGGGATGGCGATCCCCAACGCGGGGGCGAGCTCGACGCCGACCGCGCGGACGGCGTCGTAGAGTCGCGCGTCCTCTCCCGGGTGCCCGGCGGGCGCCATCCAGTTCGCGGACAGCTTCACGTCGCCGAGCCGCGCGACCGGCGCGGAAGCGATGTTCGTGATCGCCTCGCCCACGGCCATGCGCGCTGACGCCGCCGCGTCGAGCAGCGCGAGCGGCGGGCGCTCGCCCATCGCCATCGCCTCGCCCGCGAACGTGTCGAACCCCGCCGAGGTCACCGCGGCGTCGGCCACCGGGACCTGCCAGGGGCCGACCATCTGGTCGCGCGCGATCAGCCCGCCCACGGTGCGATCGCCGATGGTCACGAGGAAGGTCTTGTCCGCGATGGTGGGCAGCCGCAGCAAGCGCAGCGCCGCCTCGCGCACGTCAATGGCAGCGGTGGCCAGCGGACGCGTGCGAACGGGCAGGTGCCGCGCCTCGCGCGTCATGCGCGGGGGCTTGCCGAGCAGCACCGACAGCGGCAGCTCGATGGGGCGGTTCGCGAAGTGGGCGTCGTCGACCGTCAGGCGGCCATCGTCCGTCGCGTGACCGACGACCGCGTGCGGGCACCGCTCGCGGGCGCACAGCGCCGCGAACTCCGCCACGCGCTCGGGCGCGATCGCCAGCACATAGCGCTCCTGGGCCTCGTTGCACCAGATCTCGAGCGGCGACATCCCCGGCTCGTCGTTCGGGATCTGACGCAGCTCGAAGCGCGCCCCGCGACCGCTGTCGTTGACCAGCTCGGGCAGCGCGTTCGAAAGACCGCCCGCGCCGACATCATGAATCGACACGATGGGGTTGTCGCCGCCCATGGCCACGCAGCGGTCGATGACCTCCTGACAGCGGCGCTGCATCTCGGCGTTGTCGCGCTGCACCGACGCGAAGTCCAGGTCCTCCGCCGAGGCGCCCGACGAAACCGACGACGCCGCGCCGCCGCCGAGGCCGATGAGCAACGCGGGCCCCCCCAGCACGACGATGGGCGCGCCCGGGGGGATCTCGTGCTTCTGCACGTGCTGGGGGCGGATGTTGCCGAGCCCGCCCGCGATCATGATCGGCTTGTGGTAGCCCCGCACCTCGCTCGCGTCGCCGCCGCCCGGCGCGGGGACCTCGAGCTCGAAGGTGCGAAACATGCCGCACACGCTTGGCCGCCCGAACTCGTTGTTGAACGCCGCGCCGCCGAGCGGCCCCTCGATCATGATGTCCAGCGCCGAGGCGATGCGCTCGGGCTTGCCGTGGTCCTGCTCCCATGGGCGCAGCGCCCCCGGCAGGCGCAGGTTCGACACCGCGAACCCCACGAGGCCCGCCTTCGGCTTCGACCCGCGGCCGGTCGCGCCCTCGTCGCGGATCTCGCCCCCGGAGCCGGTGGCGGCCCCAGGGTAGGGCGAGATGGCCGTGGGATGGTTGTGCGTCTCGACCTTCATCAGGATGTGAACGGGCTCGACGACGGTGCCGTAGACGCGCGTATCCGGATCCGCGAAGAAGCGGCCGGCGCGCGTTCCCTCGATCACGGACGCGTTGTCGCGATAGGCGGACAGCACGCCGGCGGGCGAGGCCTCCGTGCTGCGGCGGATCATCTTGAACAGCGACAGCGGCTCGCGGCGCCCGTCGACGATGAAATCGGCGTTGAAGATCTTGTGACGGCAGTGCTCGCTGTTCGCCTGCGCGAACATCATCAGCTCGACGTCGGTGGGATCGCGGCGCATCGTCTCGTAGGCATCCAGCAGGTAGTCGATCTCGTCGGGCAACAACGCCAGGCCGAGCCGGGCGTTCGCGGCCTCGAGCGCCGCCCGCCCGGTGGTGATCACCGGGATCGAGGCGAACGGCCTGGGATCGGCGCGGTTGAACAGCGCCTGCGCTTCGACCGCGCCGCCCAGCACCGACTCCGTCATGCGATCGTGAAGCGCGGCGCGCAACGCGCGCGCGTCCGTGACCCGCCCGGCTACCGCGTAGGAGATCCCGCGCTCGATGCGGCGCACCGCGGCCAGCCCGCACCCGCGCGCGATGTCGGTGGCCTTCGATGACCACGGCGAGATCGTGCCCAGGCGCGGGACCACGAGCAACCGCGCCGCCGGCGCCTCGATGGCGGCCGGCGCCGTGCGGGGGCCGTAGCGAAGCAGCTGGCCGAGCACGCCGCTCGCGGTCGCGTCGAGCGGCGCCGCGAGGTCGACGAGGTGGACGAACGTGGCGCCGAGGGCGGTGACGTCCGGGTTCCCGGCGCGCACGGCGGCGAGGCGCTTTTCGAGTCGAGCGGGGGTGAACGCGGGCGCGCCGGCGAGCTCAATCATGATCTGAGCGACAGACTGCCGCGCCCGCGCGCGGGATGCAATCGCCGCGGCAGAGGTCGAGGAGACCGCTGTCAGCCGCCGTCGTCGCTCGAGCCCGGCGGCCCGTACATCACGTCGGAACGGAGGACATACTTCTGGCCCTCGACCACGGGGGCGCCCTCGTGCACGAGGTAGTGGTCGAACACGAGCGCGAGGCCCGGCGCGGGGCTGATCGAGGCGGCTTCGAAGCGCGTCTCGCCGCCCCGGGCACAGGCGTTCAAGTAGATCATCAGGGTCAGCAAACTCTCGTCGCCGCTGCTCCGCCGATGGCATCCGTCGGTGTGCGGCGCGAAGTGCTGGCCAGGACCGTACCTGTAGAACCGCAGTCGCTCGTTCAGACCGACCGCTCGCCGTCCCTCGAGGACCGGCGGAACCTCCGCTGAAATCCAGCACCAGAGGTCATGGGCTCGCTCCGGGGAGTCGACCATGACCCGCGCATTGTTGCGGATGTCCGGACGGAAGACTTGACCGGCCGCCAGCGAGACGCGCGCCGTCTCGTACCCGAGCCTCTCTGACCAGGCGATGTACTCCCGGCACTCGTCCTGCGTCAGGACGCCGGAGACGGTGAATATGCCGCGGTGGATGTTCGTGCGAATCTGAGTCCGTGCGCCTTTGATCATGACGACCGACCGGCGTCAGGAACCGCACGGACAGCAGGAAATTGATCCGCCGCCTGGACCTGACGGCAATGTTCGGCAGACCGCGGGGGGCTGAGGCCACGGCCCCGGCCCGGCAGCACCGCACGCCAACGCGTACTCGTCCGCATGACACTGATTTGCGCATTCCGAATATGAAACGCCTGGCGTGAGATTCGGACCTGGGCATTCCGTCGCGCTGGCGCTCAGGCAAAGCATGCCCCCACCATTCGAGCCTTGACACGAAAGATAGGTGCGTGCGGCCCGACATTGACCCGCCGTCGCGTCGGCGACCTCAAAAGCTGGTGACCAGGTGCAGGCAGGAAGCGCCGCGTGGGACGTCAGAGTGGATGAGTCCCCGCCGCAGGCCCCAACGAATGCCAGGTAGAAAAGGAGCGCGAGAGCTCGTCGCATGGGAAATAAACAGCGAGAAGTATTCATGACCCTCCTCAAAGTGAGTGTGTCGCGTTCGGTTCTCGGCTGTCATCCCAAAGCGTTACTGGTGAGGGGGAAGGCAGCCCCCGCCCCCTGCACAAAATAGCCATTGGCTGCCGTCTGGATACGATACGGTGACGCGCGCTCCGGTTCCTGCCGCCTTGCCAACGATCGCGGCGGCCTCGGTGATCGTGCCATCTGGACCGATCAGCTTTCGACCGGGCAGTCCGCTCAGGTAACACCCATCTGGCTCGGGCGTGAGGTCTATTCGAGTCACGTCTCCACCACAGATCCAATATCCGGTGCACGGAAAGCACGCCACGTCCCCTCCGGAACCACCTCCGCCGTTGGCGCCACCGCTCCCCGCCTGGGTGCCGCCTTGGTCGTTCGAAGAACAGCACACCGTCAGAACGAGAACTGCGACTGCCAGCTTCCATGCGCCTGGGTGAGTGATCGGCATTTTCTCTCCGGTTAGGGCGTCTGAGGTCGACATGCCAGCGGCGGCGCCGTCCGCTGCAACGCTTTGTCGGGCGGCGCCCCTGATGCTAGCATAATGCTGTCATGCCGACGCTGACCATTCGGAACGTCGCGCCCAAGGTCGTCCGCGCCCTGAAGGCTCAGGCCGAGCGGAATCGTCGTTCAATGGAGCAGGAGGTCCGAGAGATCATCGAAGGCCAGGTCGCTGATCGGACCTCGGCGATCAGCCAGATCACCCGGTCTTGGGCCACTCAGAAGCGAGCTCCAACCGCCGTGGAGGTGGAAGCCTGGATTCGTGAAGGACGGCCGTGAAGGCTGTCGTCGACACCAACGTCATCGCGTATTTCTTGCTCGGCACCGCGGGAGTTCGCGACGAATGTGAGCGCTTCTGGCGCGAGGTGGAGGCGCCCGTCGCCCCGGCCTCCTGGGAGGCGGAGCTCACGAATGTCCTCTGGATGGCGACGCGGAAGCACATCGTGGATGTGCCCGAGGCCCTGCACAGACTCGAGCTCGCCAAGGGGCTGGGAATCCGGTCTGTTGCTGTAAGCACCCTGTGGGGGGGGGCACTTGCGCGCGCCCACGCGTCGGGCATCGCCGCCGACGACGCTCTGTTCGTGGAGCTGGCCGACCGTGAAGCGGTGCCCCTCGCCACCTTCGACGAACCCGTCATGCGGGCATTCCCCCGTCTCGCGATGCGCCCACGCCGTATGCGCGTCAGGTAGCCGTCCAATCGGACGCGACCCGGAGTCGTTCGCGCCGGCCCGGCCGCAGGCTGGTATGGCTGATACTGCCATCCAGGTATGGTACGATCGGCAGTATGAAGAAGACGCTCCACATCGACGAGGAGCTGCTCCGGAATGCGAAGCTTGCCTGCCATGCCAGCACCGACACGGACACGGTCAGGCTCGGCCTCGAGGCCCTCGTTCGCCACGCCGCATATGACCGGTTGCGCGCGCTGCGTGGCGCGGAACCCGACGCCCACGACGTGCCCCGCCGAAGGGAACGTCCCAGGAGCCGTCGGGTGGCGTGATGGTCTTGGTGGACACTTCGGTCTGGATTCGGTTCCTGGCTGGCCGCGAGCCCTTTGCCAGCGGCCTCGACCACCTGCTTGGTCGCGACGAGGTGGTTGGCCACGAGTTGGTCTTTGGCGAGCTGCTGATGAGCGACATGGGTGGCGGCAGAAGAAAGCTTCTCGAGGCCTACGCGCAGATGCACCAGGGGAATACGGTCGTCCACGAGGAGATCGTCGAGTTTGTGCGGGGGCGACGGCTCTCCGGCCGCGGTGTCGGCTGGATTGACGTGAGCATCCTGGCATCCGCAATGGTCGAAGGATTCCAGATGTGGACCGCAGATCCACGATTCCTCACGTTGGCCAGTGACCTGCGGGTCGCCTACTCCCACACCCCGCGATAACGCTGTTCAAGTCAACCAGCGGCGCGAAGCTCGATCGGCAAGGGCAGGTGGTTCCGGAACATGAACGCGCGGTGCTCGACCAGCGACGGCGGGACGTCGGCGCCAATCTGCTCGACAAGATAGGCGAACGCCGGGCGGACCAGCGGCAGCATCTGCGGGCAGTCGGCCTCGGGCAGCGGCAGCGCGTAGGTCAGGAACGTCGCCAGATAGATGTCGAGCGCGGTCAGCTGCGCTCCCAGCAGGTAGCGGTGCCCGGCGGCGCGGCTGCGCCAGCGCCGCCTGAAGGGCGCCAAGGTCCCGAAGGCCTGCAGCACCGCCCGACCGCTCCAGCACGCGACCGTGAAGAAGGAGAACCTCCCCCAGGGTCAGGTAACGCATCACCCGAGTCGCCGGTACAGCTCGGCATTCTTGTCGAGCACAAAGGTAGCGGCGGCGTCGAAGTCGGCGTGGGGCTTCGCCAGCTGATCGGCTACGAGCGCACGCGCTAGCTCTTCAGGTGCGACTCCCAGTCGAGCAGCCGCCTCCCGCAGACGCTGAACTTCCGCATCACCGAGGTCGATCGCCAGAACCATGAATGTGACTCTACCACGGTCGTTTCGACGCACTGCTCGTCCGCCGAACGCTATCGCGTCAATCAACCAACTGCTGGGACGTTCTTGTTTCGCAGTGCCGCCGCGAAGTCGGGCGTGCTGGAAGCCGAATCCGATGTGCGCGCACTTTGTGATGTCCTCGTCAAGCGTCGGGCGTCCGCGCTCTGGGATATCTTCCAACGAGGAACCGTCCATCGACCCTTGGAGGCCGCGGCGGATCTGTTTACGGCTGACAGACAGATTCGCGAGCGGGCGGATCAAGTATGGCCACCGTCGGGAGAGGCCCAACCGTCGGTTGAGGCCAGTTTCGTCCCCGCTTACCCTTTGAGCCTGACACCAGAGCAGATGCGTCAGGTCATTCCGCTCGCGTGTATTCCCACGACCGACGGATTCCCATTTTGGGACGTAGGCGACCAGGAGGTACATCGCCCTGTTACTTGGGGCTGGTACGGGCGAATTCCTTTCGCGCCATTCGAGGCGGATAGGCCTGCGCCGAGCTACCTCTGGCTACTCGCGCGCTCAGGCGCGTTTCTCCACCGGGAACACCTTTGGGAAGATTCGCCTCGTTCCGCCATTCCGGCTTCGGCAGAATTCGGGGACGCGGCGGGGACGGGATCGGGGACATTGGCGCCACGGAGGGCGGTGAGGCGGACGCGCAGGAAGCGGCACTTGCTATCCCCGACCCTGACCTGCATCTCGGGGCGGGCGTCGGGCCCACCCCGACTCGTCTCAGCCTTTCGGCCGTGGTCGAGCCTGGCCTCGACGTCGTCGCGCGCTGAGGTTCAGGGGGGCGGAGCGGAGCGGAGGTCGCCCATCTGGCGCTCGTCGCCCAGCACCCCGACCACCCAGTTGTCGCGGCAGCGTTCGAGGGTGTCCGCGATCTCGTCGGGGCGAGTGTGCAGCGCCTGGTCGCGCGCGACGTTCATCGACTCAAGCGGCCAGCCCAAGCTCCAGTGCCAGAGCAGGCTCTCCGCCATCTGGTAGCTGGTGGCGATGCCAAGGTCGGAGCCCTCGGCGATCAGCGCCCGCGCGTGCTCGAAGGTCGCGCCGTTGGTGAGCCCCGAATCGGGGGTCTCGAGCAGCGCGTGCAGACGATTGAGAGCCTCGGGGATGAAGGGATAGTCGAGATCCGCGCTGACATCGAGGACCGTGGTGCCGCCCCGTACGACGCGGACGAGGCTGCCGACGCTGTAGGTCGCGCCGAGCTTTTCGCGCAGCCCGGCGACCAGCGCCCGGCGCAGGCCGAGTCCGAAGATCGCCCGCGCCGCGAGCTGATCGGCGCTGGTCGGCGGCAGGAGGCATTTGAAGTGCAAAGTGGCCTGTTGCGCGCCCGGCCGATTCCGCACGATCAGCCGTTGTCCGTCCGAAAGCGCGGCATTTTCGAGCAAGGGCGGGGCCGGCAAGCTCTTGCTCGGTGAGGCGTTGCGCCCCCAACTGCCGAGCTCCTGTTCGACGGCCGCCAGCGCCGCACGCGGGTCGATGTCGCCGACGATCACGAGCGCCGCATTCCCAGGCCGGCGCACCCGATCGTTCCAACGCGCCACCTCCGCTGGCGTGATCTTTTGGATCTGCTTGGCGGCGGCCCACAGACCGAGCGGATGGTTTCCAAAGACCGCGGCATCAAGGGCGCGATCGAAGGACGCTGCGGGGGCGGCATCTTCCCGTTCCAACAGGTCGACCAGCTCGCCATATCGCTTGGGCGGCCAGAAGACGGAGAAGTCCATCATCCGCGCGAGGTGACGGACGGTGGCGTGGACATCGCTCCCAGTCGAGCGCAGGACCTCTTCGGTCGTATCGGTCGCGAGCCGCGTCTGGTAATCGACGCCCCAGATGCGCGGCGATCCCTCCCTCCAGTAGCGCGCCCAGGAAGCCGCGATACCGACGCCGACGGGGGTGGCCTCGGCGCGGCCGCCGCTGAACCCGAGCAACACAGTGTGGAAACCGGCGCCCGGCCTCGGGAGGAGAATGACCCGCAGGCCGTTTTCGAGATCGTGCGTCTCCAGCCCCGCCAGGAGCGCGTGGGGTGCGCGGGACGCCCACGCAGCTCGCGGCGGATGGGAAGCCGGCGGAAGCGACGGGGGCGCGGGATGCTCCAGCCCCGCCGTGCCGGCCACGGTGGAAGCTGGCCGAAGCGGCGATCCCGGAAAGACGCGCTGACCCGCACCCGGTTGGACCAGAACGACGTGGGCGCGTGCCTTGCCCAAGAACGTGTCGATGTAGGTCGTGATCTCGGCCCGGGTAGGCGCCAGCATGCGCGCCCCGAGCCCGCGCAGATAGTCGGGGCTCCCCAAGACGTTGGCCGACCATGCTCCGTCGAGGGCACGGGTTTTCAGGCCCTCCTCGTTGTAGACGTGCTCGGTGCTGGCGAATCGTTTCAACGCCTCGACGTCGGTCCCGAGGCCCGCGATGGCCTCGTCTGCGACCAGCTCCGCCGTCCGTTCCGGATGGATCCCCTTCTTGAGCGTCACCTCAACGTAGAGCAGGCTGGCGGCAACACCGTCGTTCAGCCCGGTTCGAACGCCACCGACGTCGGTGTCGCGCTCCATCAGATCGTGGGTGCCGTTCCTGATCGCGGCGGTCAGCAAAGGGCCGAGCTCGCCGCCCGTCGCGAAGGCCGAAGGCACCGACCAGCCCAACCAGAGCATGGGCGTCGGCACCTCGGCGTCGTGCGAGCGAAACGAGCGCGGCCGCGCCTGCAGCGCCGCAGGCCGCGGGTTGATCCGACCCGTCAGCGCCGCCGTGACGATTCGCGCGCTCTGTCCGGTCACCCGTTCAACCAACGCCTGCTGTTCGTCGAGCGACAGCGGCGCCGTGATCAGCAGGGTGCTGGTCGCCGCCCGATAGTGCCCGGCCACGAAGGCCCGCGCATCGGCGAGCGTCAAGCCGGACAGGCTCTCGGCCGTGCCGACGGGGCCGTGCGCGTAGGGATCGCCCTCCGGAAAGGTGTCGGCCATCAGCCAACCCACCGCCTCGCCCGGGGTTCCGGTCTCCGTTCGCCACCGCCGTTCGTTGGATACCGCCGACCACTCCTGTCGAAACAGCCGATCGTCGACGCCCGCCAAAGGATCTTTGAGAATCCCCCGCAGGAAGATCAGCGACTCTTCGAGAGAGTCCGGGTTGTCGGTGGTGAGAAACGTCGTGGTGTCCCAGGAGGTGCTGGCCGAGGCGGAGCCGTCGATCGCCCGATCGAAGTAAGGCGTGGTGCCGTGGTCGGCATCGCAGGCGAGGTGCTCGGTCAAGTGTGCCAGCCCGGCCTTGGCGACCGGATCGTCTGCCGATCCCGCACCGATCACCAGCACCGCCGCGGCGGCGTCGAAGGCGGGCGCAACCTCCAGGACCACCCGCAACCCGTCGCCCAGCTCCAGGCGGCGGGTTTGATCGCGGTTCACCGAAACGGTGTGCGTTTCGGTCGGCCGGACGATGCAGGCGCCGAGCCCGGGAGCGCACGCGACCGCGAGGAGCGCCGCTCGCCACGATGAACCAATTGTTCGCTTCGGCACCGGAGCATCATGCCAATCTTTTGGTTCCGGGGGGATCGGAATGTCCCTTCAGGGTTAGACGGCAGCCTACGCACCGCCGCACGCGGCAGAATTCTCCGAGGCAGTCTTGGCATGAACGTCACGACCATCCCGGCGCCACCAGTCAAGGCCGCCAATCAGCTCCTTCACTCGAAAGCCAAGATTGAGCATCTTCAGTGCGCCCTTTGTAGAAGCGTTGCAACCAATCCCATCGCAGTAGACCACGACCAGCGCGTCCTTTTTGAGGTGGGCGGTCGTCTCGACCGACATCGTACGATGAGGGATGTTGAGTGCGCCCGGAACATGCCCGCGTTGAAAGGACTCCGTGGATCGCGCGTCGACGACAATGATTCTCTCTCCGGCCACGGGACTTTAAACACCAAGCCGAGCGGCGCGGGGCGCCAGCCAGGGGTTTGAACGACGCAGCGCAGGCCCCATCTCACCCCACGGAGCGAGCTCGTGGCGCACGGTGGGTCCGGCGCGATCTCGTCGACACTTCCCCCGTTGCCGACAACCCGCCTATGATGTTCGACCCGGAGGCCCCCCTTGCTGCACGAACCTGTATCACCGCGTCATCGCCGCTGCCGTCGTCGCGCCGCGCTGCTGATCCTCTTCATGGCGACGATGGCCGCGGCCGAGGCCGTCGCGGCTCCGCTCGCATTTCCCGGAGCAGAAGGCTTCGCGGCGACGGTCGCTGGCGGTCGCAAGGGCCAGGTGGTTCACGTCAGCACGCTCGCCGATTCCGGCGCCGGCTCCCTGCGCGACGCTGTCAGTGGGGGCAACCGCATCGTGGTGTTCGACGTCAGCGGGGTGATCAAGCTGTCCTCGGTCCTGGTGATCGGCGGCGACAACATCACGCTCGCGGGACAGAGCGCGCCGGGCGACGGCATCACCATCTACGGCAGGGAGACCAGCTTCAGCGGCCGCAGCAACGTCATCGTCCGCTACCTCCGCTTCCGCCAGGGGATGGTCGACACCTCGGGCAGCGCGCAGAAGACGGTCAATATCACCGACGGGCAGAACCTGATCTTCGATCACGTCTCCATACAATGGGGACGCTGGGACAACTTCGGCATCACCGGCACCAGCAGCACGGTGACCTTGCAGAACTCGATCGTCGGCGAGGGTGTGCCGCCGCAAAACTTCGGCTCGATCATCGACGGCGAGCAGGACATCACGATCGCCCACAACTTGTGGATCGACAACAACGAGCGCAATCCCAAGTTCAAGGCCAACGGAGAGTGCATCAACAACGTCGTCTATGACTGGGGCACGGGCGGCGGCATCATCGGTGGCCACTCGGGGGCGGACTGGTACGAGGACTACGTCGGCAACTACCTGATCGCCG
>CAYUFS010000072.1:0-24843 GCA_964443975.1 uncultured Myxococcales bacterium
AGCCGACCATCCTCGAGCCGATCATGCGCGTCGAGGTGCAGTTCCCCGAGGAGTTTCAGGGGGCCGTGCTCGGGCAGATCAATCAGCGCCGCGGGACCATCATCTCCACCGAGAAGCTCGAAGGCTTCGTGCAGGCGATGGCCGAGGTGCCGTTGAACGACATGTTCGGGTACTCGACCGATCTGCGCTCGGCCACCCAGGGCAAGGGCGAGTTCACCATGGAGTTCGCCAAGTACGCCGAGGTGCCCAAGCAGCAGCGCGACGCCATGATCGCCGAGTACAAGGCCAAGCGCGAGAAGGAGAGCAGGGCCTGAGGCCTGGCCTGACGTGGGCCTCGGCCTGGCCTGGCCTCGGCCTCGCTACGAGGCTCGGTCGCCTTCACCTTCACCTTCGGCTTGATGCGAACGTCGGTGCTCCTCGCTCCTGGTCGCACCCGATCCCCGTTACGCGCGGATCGGGTCTTGCGTCTTCAACAGGCCCCGTGGCCGCGCGTGCCTTTTTGCGGCGCGTAGCCTGCGGTTGATTCGAGTGCAGGCTACGCGCCGCAAAAAGGTTCAAGCGGCACGCTGGGCCTGCACGAGGGGCGACGTTGGCGCCGCGCGAAGGCTGGGGGGCCTGGGCACGGGTCGCGTCACATGGAAGCGGGCAAGCGAAGGGGCTGGCGAAGGGCTGGTGAGGGGCTGGCGAAGGGCTGGTGAGGGGCTGGCGAAGGGCTGGTGAGGGGCTGGTGAGGGGCTAGCGAAGGGCTAGCGAAGTTACGCGCGGATCGGGTCTTGCGTCTTCAACAGGCGTTGTGGCCGCGCGTGCCTTTTTGCGGCGCGTAGCTGCGGTTGATTCGAGTGCAGGCTACGCGCCGCAAAAAGGTTCAAGCGGCCAGCGGGGCCCGGACGGGCGGCGACGTTGGCCCCGCGCGAAGGTGGGGTCGCCTTCGCTCGGCCGCATCTAGTGAAAGCGGGCCTGGCGAAATGTCGTCAGGCGGACGGGACAGACGGGACAGACGGGGCGGACGGGACAGACGGGGCGGACGGGGCGGACGGGGCGGACGGGGCGGACGGGACAGACGGGGCGGACGGGACGGACGGGACGGACGGAACGGACGGGGCGGACGGGACGGACGGGGCGGACGGGGCGGACGGGGCGGATGGGGCGGCGCTGGGCGGGGGGCGCGGGGGCAGGTGCAACCCCGAGTCGTCGCTGTGGGCGGGGGAGTACCGCCGTGACGGGAGCTGGGCATGATAGAGGCTCTTGTTCCTGAGCGCGATGAACGCGATCCCTTCGGCCAGCATCAGCGGCACCAGCAGATCGTAGCTGCCGGCCAGCTCGCAGACGATGATCAACGAGCTGAGCGGCGCGTGGGCGAGGCCTCCGTAGAATGTTCCCATGGCGATCAGCGCGAACGCCGCCGGGTTGATGCGCGGGTCATTCGAGAGGAGTTGCACCGCGCGCCCGAACGCGCCGCCGAACAGGCCGCCGATCACCATCGACGGCGCGAAGTCACCCGCGCTGCCGCCCGACCCGATCGTCAGCGACGACGCGAACAGCTTCGCGATGCACAGGCCTCCGAGCAACGCCACCGCGCTCCAGCCGCCCGGCAACCACGACGCGCCGCTGATCGCGACCTGCACCGCGCCGTAGCCCCCGCCGAGCAGCCCTACGCCCTGGCCCGGCTGTCCGATTTGCCAGCCGACCAGCATCACGAGAGGGACCGCGAAGAGGCCGAGCGACAGGCCGCCGACGGCGGGCTTCGACCACTCCGGGATGGTCAGTCGGGCGCTGATCCCCTGGACCGCCCGCAAAGTGCGCACGAACAGGCCCGCCAGCAGCGCCACGATGATGGCCATGATCCCGTACAGCCAGAGGTGACCCGGCACGAAGGGGAAGCGGCTCGGCTGCGAGAACAGCGTCGTCTCCCCGAAGATTGAGATGACCACCGAGTAGGCGACCACGCTGGCGAGGACCGCCGGGATCAGCGCGTCCGACTCGAAGTCGTCGTGGTACAGGACCTCGACGGCGAGCAGCGCCGCGCCGAGCGGCGTGCGGAACACCGCGGAGATGCCTGCGGCGACGCCGGCCACCATCAGGATGCGGCGCTCGGCCGGGGTGACGCGCAGCAGGCGTCCCACCGTCGAGCCCAGCGCCCCGCCGATCTGCATGGTCGGTCCCTCGCGTCCCCCCGAGCCGCCGCTGCCGAGCGTGAACAGGGACGCCAGCGCCTTGACCCAGATCACGCGCCGCCGGATGATCCCGCCGTTGTGGTGGAACGCCGCGATCATCGCGTCGCCGCCGCCCCCGCGGGTCTCGGGCGCCAGCTGCGAGATGATGCCGCTCGCCAGGGCACCCACGGCCGGCAGCAGGGCCAGCAGCCAGGGGCGAAACTTGTGGGCCACCTCGGATCTCGGCAGAAAATTCTCGCCGGCGGCCCGCAGCGGGTGGTAGCCCCCGAGATCCTCGATCAGCAGGCGCTGGAGGTACTCCAGGCCCGCAAAGAAGGCCGCCCCAAACAGGCCCGCCGCCGCGCCGACCAGGGCGGCATGGAGCAGGGTTCGACCGATGATCGTCAGGTCGACCCCCGAGGCGTCCGTCAGGATCGCGCGCAGGGCTTGTTGGGGCTTGCGCGCCCGCAGCCGGTCGAGAAGCGAAGCCATCCGCAGTCTGCCCCCATGATGGCCCTGGAAACGCCCGTTTGGCCAGTCATTTGGCGCGGAAACCGCAGCCAAGGCGCGGATCGAGCGGTCAGGGTTGGCCTGTGATATAGCAGGCCGCTCGATATGGACCGCGGTGCTGCCGCCTTTTACGACCTGGACGGGACCTTGGTTCGCACGAACCTCGTGCACGCGTTCATGTACGCCGCCAAGAACCAGCAGGGGCTGCTGAAGAGCGTCGTCAAGACGGTGGCGACGTTCGCCAGCGTGCCGCTCTTCCTCGGCGCCGACATGTACAGCCGACGGCTATTCAACGATGTGTTCTTCGTTCGCTACAAGGGCGAATCCGAGGATCGGCTGCGCTACCTGGCCGACGAGCTGTTCGACAACGCCATCCGCCCGTCGATCTTCCCCGGCGCCTACTCGTTGATTCAGAAGTCCAAGCAGCTCGGGCTGCGGCAGGTGCTGGTGACGGGCGCCATCGACTTCACCGTGCGCCCCCTCGCCAAACACCTCGGGATCGACGATTATGTGACCAACCGGTTGGAATTCGTCGACGGCATCGCGACGGGGCGGCTGCTGCCCCCCGTGATGGCGGCCGCCACGAAGGCCAGCTGGATGCGCATCTACGCTGAAAAGGAGAACCTGAACTTGTCCGACTGCTACGCCTATTCGGACAGCATGAGCGACCTGCCGATGCTGTCCGTCGTGGGGCACCCGGCCGCCGTGAACCCGGACTTCCGCCTGCGGGGCACCGCGCGCCAGCACGACTGGCCCATCCTGGATCTGCGATGAGAGAGCGCGCCCCCAAGGTCTTCCGCGGTCCCGTGCCGCGGCGCAAGGAGGACGATCAGGTCGTCTACATCGACACCGACTCCGCGCCGCGCGTGCTGTTCTCGGGCGAGGACCTGTTGCTCGAGGACCTGCCCATCGGGACCCGCGTGGTGTACCCGAAGCCTCCCATCGAGGGGCTGGTCAACCCCGGCGCCGCCATTCGTTATGCGCTCAACCACCCGCTCGGGACCGAGCCGCTCTACGCCCAGCTCATGCCCGGGATGCGCGTCACCATCGCGATCGACGACATCAGCATGCCGCTGCCGCCCATGGTGCGGCCGGACGTGCGCGAGACCGTGCTCGAGATCTTGCTCGAGATGCTGGACGCCAACGGCGTCGACGACATCCACATCATCGTCGCCACGTCCCTGCACCGGCGCCACACCGTGGCCGAGATGAAGCGCATGGTGGGCGACAAGATCTTCAACGCCTTCTATCCCGACCGCTACTACAACCACGACGCCGAGGATCCCGACGGGATGGTCCACCTGGGCGTCACCGCCCACAACGAGCCGGTGAACATCAACCGGCGCGCGGTGGAGAGCGACCTCGTCATCTACGTGAACGTGAACTTCGTGCCGATGAACGGCGGGCACAAGTCTGTGGCCGTGGGGCTGTGCGACTACGACAGCCTGCGGCCCCACCACGAGCCCGAGACCATCCGCAAGTCCGACAGCTACATGGATCCGAAGCACTCGATGCTGAGCACGAAGATCGGCCGCATGGGCGCGCTGGTCGACGAGCACATGAACGTGTTCCACATCGAGACCGCGCTGAACAACCGGATGTACGCGGGGCCTACGGCGTTCCTGGCCAAGAACGAGGACCAGTACACCGAGTTCGATCGCATGAAGTTCGAGGCCATGCGGTGGTCGCTGTCGAAGCTGCCGCCGGCGGCGAAGCGGAAGCTGTTCCAGTCGATCCCGGCGCCGTATCAGATGATCGCGTGCCACGCCGGCAAGACCGAGCCGGTGCACGAGAAGATCGTCGAGCGCTGCTTCGAGCAGTACGCCGTCGACGTGCGCGGCCAGGCGGACATCCTGATCTGCGGGATTCCCTTCATTTCACCGTACAACGTCAACTCGATCCTGAACCCGCTGCTGGTGCAGGTGATGGCGCTCGGCTACTTCCACAACATGTACCGGGGCAAGCCCGTCCTGAAGAAGGGGGGCGTCATGATCATCACCCACCCCTGCTACGACGAGTTCGATCCCAATCACCACCCGAGCTACATCGAGTTCTTCAACCGGCTGCTGCCCGAGACGCGCGACGCGATGAAGCTGCGGCACAAGTACGAGGAAGAGTTCGCGCACAACCCGAGCTACATCGAGATGTACCGGCGCGGGAACGCCTACCACGGCGCGCATCCGTTCTTCATGTGGTACTGGGGCGAGAACGGCCGCCAGCACGTGGGAAAGGTGATCGTGGCGGGCGCGCAGAACGCGCACGTGCCGGCCATGCTGGGGTGGGAGCGGGCGGAGTCGGTGACGGAGGCGATCGCCATGGCCAAGAGCACGGTGGGCCCGTCGCCGGAGATCACGCTCATGCACCACCCGCCCATCGTCATGATGGACGTCGAGTGACGCGGTCCCGGGTCGGTTCGTTCGTTTCCCACCTGGTGAAACCGAGGCCGCCCGGGCGGGGACGGAACTTTTCACGCAAGCGCCTGGTGGGCGAGTCGATCGCGCGCGCGGTGTACGGCAGCGGCTGGGCCGCGCGGGCGTGGGCGCGCGTGCCGGGGCGGACGGCCGTCGATCTGGTACGGCACGACCTGGCGTTGTTGCCGACCCGGCCCGACGGCGGGACGCGCGTGCTGCGGGTCGCGTTCGCGTCGGACTTCCACATCGGTCCGCTGACGTCCCCGCGCCTGCTCGACAACGCGTTCGCCCTGCTGGCGGAGCTGCGGCCCGACGTGCTGGTGCTGGGGGGCGACTACGTGTACATGGAGGCGACCCCAGAGATGGCGCGCGAGCTGGAGGCCCGCGTGGCGGCGGTGCCGGCGCGCACCAAGATCGCGATCCTCGGCAACCACGACCTGTGGACCCACCACGATCGGATCGAGGCCGCCCTGCGCGCGGCCGGGGCGACGGTGCTGGTCAACGACGCGCTGGTGCTGCCGGCCCCGTTCGAGGACGTGGCCTTCGTCGGCATCGACGATCCGTGGGCGGGCAAGCCGGACGCGGCGCGGGCGCTGCGGGGCGGGGAGGGCGCGGGGCTGCGCATCGGGCTGTCGCACTCGCCGGAGGGCGTCCCGATGCTGCAAGGCCGCGGGCTGGCGCTGCTGCTGTGCGGTCACACCCACGGCGGCCAGATCGCGCTGCCGTCCGGCCCGGTGGTCGTCCAGGGCAAGCACGGCCGCCGCTGGCCGGCGGGGCTCTACCAGCTCGGCGAGATGAGCCTGTTCGTCTCGCGCGGCCTCGGCTCCGTCGAGCTCCCCATCCGCGCGTACGCCCGCCCCGACGTGAGCCTGTTCACGCTGAGCCAGCGGTAGGTGGTGCGCGGCGGTCCGCGCCTCCGTGGGTTTGCGTCGCGCGACGGCGGGGGCGGAGGTGACATGTTAGCGTTGTCACGTGAATCTGGTCGACGAGCTGCACGGAATCGCAGCGGCCCTGACGAGCGCCGGCGTCACGTACGCGATCTGCGGCGGGGTCGCGGTGACCATTCACGGAGCGACGCGCTCGACGAAGGACATCGATGTGCTGGTCACGCCGGAGGATCTCTCGCGGGCCCTGGACGCCGTCCGACCGCTTGGTTACGCCTTCGCCGCGCTCCCCATGGCGTTCGACGAGGGGACCGACCGCGAGCGCCACGTCCAGCGCGTGAGCAAGGTTTCGCAGGGAGAGCACCTCGTGTTGGACCTGCTCCTCGCGCGCTCGTCACTGGCGGGATTGCTCGACGACCGCATCGATGTCTCGCTGCCGGAGGGCTCCCTGTCCGTGGTGTCCCGCGCCACACTGCTGCGCATGAAGCGCATGGCGGCGAGGCCCCAGGATCTCGCCGATCTCGAGAGATTGGAGCGTCCGGATGAGCCGTGACCGCCCGGGCGACGTGGCCGGCGTGTCGGCGCCCGCCCGCCGGATGAGTGACCCGCCCCCCGGTGTGGCCGCGCGATTGGAGGTGCTGCGCGCGTCATACGTGCCAGAGACCGTCGCGGCTGCCGCGGCGCGGTTGGCGCGCGAGCGGCCCGCGAAATCGCAGCCGTTCGAAGTCGCCGTCGCCCGCCGGCTGCAGGAGCTTCGTTCGCTGCTGGAGCTCGCCGCCTACCTGCATCGCGTCGCGCCCCAGTCGAAGGTGGGCACGCCGACGTGAGGGGCTTCGACATGTCAGGCCGCAACCCGCATGGCTCGTGTGACTGGTCCCCGGAGCGTGAGGCGACAAGAAGCTTGTCCGGGCAGAGGTAGTCTTCGCCGGATTCATCCGGAGAAGGCGGACGCCTCCATCTGCACCAGGCATCGCGGCGTCCACTCACTGGCCAGTCATCGCTCGTCTGTCCAACGATACTGCCGTTCAGCGACGAGTGCGAGAGGCAGCGCAGCGACCGACGCGCCCGTCCGTCTGCAACGCCTGGTCAGCCGGTTCCTCGCGCGACCAATCAAGATGGATCGAGTGTGACAGTTGATGGCTGAATGGCGGCGGTCGCGCACCCGCACGCGGGATCGGAAGGGACCGCTATAGTGGCGCTGGTGCTGAGCGGTTGAAAGCCAGTCGCAGTGACCTGAAGCGAGTAGTCGCCCGCAATCACGGGCCCGCTCTCCAGCCTACACACGGTCGCTGTGCTACTTGGCTCACATGACATGGTGTTCATCATCGGGCCCGACAATGTTGCCGCGACACCCTGCAGAGCCCCAACCTGAGTTGATCCTTTCACCAACAGGATGACGCCGATGTAGGTCGCTGGGCAGCTGCGCGGACACGACGTTGCGGTCCCACCGCCGCAAGAGGTCAGCGCGACGAGCAATGCCGCACATCGAGCGTGGATGCCAAGTAGCCGCAGACAGTGCTTTCTCATGGTGCCCCTACGTCTCCTATGATCTTGGACTGCGTCCCGGAGCCGGATAACGTCTTGGCGTTCAGCGGCGGGCCGGCCGCCGACCCGTCCGCTGCAACGCCTTGTTCGCCGGCACACCGGCCGAGTTCGACTGACTTCCAGTCAGGATGATCTTCTTGTCGCCAAAGGACGCCACGAGGTCAAGCTGCCCACCGAGGGCGGCAATGTACCGGCTAAGAGTGGATACGAGGCACTCCTCGAAATCCTCTCGCCCCTCGAGGCGAGATACGTCCGACTGGTCCATCGACGCGTCCGCCGCAACTTCGACCTGGGTCTTGCCTACCGCCTCTCGAACAGCTCGGATCGTAAGATGCACCCCTCTTTGGGCGCGAAGACCGCGTCCCAGTATCCGAACGGGCTCCGATTCCGCAATGTTGGGACGTTTTGCTGCCGTGCTCATTTCCAACCCCCGCTGTCGTAGACGGTGCGCTCCGGGGCGGTTGCCGGTCGCGCACTGATGATCCGATCGCGCTGACCGCGCTCGACGTGAACCACGCACAGAAGACGCTCGCGAAGCGAGGTCCCTATGACCACCATGTTGCCTGTTCCTGTGCCGTCATCGAGGTAGACCGCCATTGGGTCCGCGAATACCGTGGCGGCTTCCGGAAAGGACACCCCGTGCTTCTCGAGATTCGACTCAGCTTTCGCGACGTCCCACTCGAAGTCCCCTTCCACCACCGTGGGCATCGCATCCAGTAGTATGGTCTACGACCCATACGAGGTCAACCCCGTCCGTCCGGCTAACGATACTGGAATTCAGCGTCGGGCGCAGCCCGCCGGCTGCAATTCCGGGTTATGCGGTCGCTCCACTATTGAAGCACCTTCGGGGGACGCTCGCTGATGAGAGCGATTTTGTCACCGCTGACCCGCCAGACACCGACTCTTGTCCCCACGTAGACCGGCAGATGAGAAAGGAGACTGACAAATACGTGGGTTTCGAGGGGCCAGTCGCTGACCAGGTGGGTGACCATCAGGCCTTCGGGCCTGGAACCTTTCGGCCCTCTCGTCGACATCTCGAGCACAGACCTAGACAACGGCATGACGTATGTTGGTGTGGTGCCTTGATCGGGCATCAGGACACGGAAGTGTCGACCGAAGACGGCGACGTTGGGCTTCGTGGTTCCCGCCAGCATGTAAACGAGAATTCCCTCTTCACCGTTTGCCGATCCGGGAAGCAGGACTGGATTCATTGGCTGACTCACGGGGGGAAGCGCCGCGATTGCCGCCTGCCGCGCCCGCACCAAAGTCAAGAAGGATTGCGTGGCATCCTTCGGCGGATCGAACCCTTCGAATTCGGGCGTGGAGTGGAGTCTGAGCGGGATACGAATCTCGTACGCGATTCGGGGCGGTTCTTCGCTGGTAAAGAACGTCACCATAAACGAATCCTTCGGCTGAAGTGTGTCGTCTGCCTCGCGAACCGGGATATAGCCGCCCAGTCCTGCCTTTCGAGGATCAGGAACGTGCTTCATCAGCTCGTCGGTTCCCATCGCGGACACCTTGTCGAGCAGGTAGAGTTCCCGACCAATATCCTCTGCCCTCTGGACGTGGGGGCGCCATTCAACTGGAATTGGCAGGTCCCCTCCACCTCGCACGGCGTCGGGGTTCGCCGTCGCTTGCTTTGGCGCAGTGGCACAAGACCCAAGCCCCAGAAGTGCCGCAGCGGTCCCTAGGAACACAAGTCGCATTTTCGTCGCCCTCTCTAGGACCCGGATCCGCATAAACGCGATGGCATTCAGCGGCGACCACCGAGGGAGCGAAGCGACCGAGGTGATCGTCCGCTGCAATGCCTGGTTCGGTAGCGCCCCAACATCACCGCCGATCTTCCCATGAATCCGGGTGCCGGTAAAGGTGCATGATCGCTATAATGACGGCCGCCTGGTCATCGACAAAGAAAGACACCAAACGGAAATCGACCGAGGAGTGCGCGTCTGATATCCGCCATGACCAGGGGGAACTGCAGCGGTCCGCTTTCGATGCGCCTGAAAACCCTGCGCACCCTCGCCAGAAATGCCGAGCCGAGGCCCTCGCGTTCGCGCTCGTACCACGAAGCAGCTTCGAACGCATCGACCTCTGTCGGGGCGGACGAGCAACTCGGTCATCGGGTCTTCAGCCGACGTTCATGCCCGTCCAAAACCTCGCCCCAGGGTTTCGCAATGTCCGGCGCAGCGCGGTGGGCAGCCAGGCGCTCCTCCAGGATCTGGCGATGCCATTCCTGCAATGGGATTTGATCCTGATTTGCGGCAATCCGGTCCCAGAGATTCTGGACGTAGTCGATCTTGTCCTCGACGAGAAGCTCGTCGAATCCAGGTGGCGGCATGGAAAGCGGCTGGGGCATGGTCGTCAGTATACCCCTGGGGCCGATGGCTCTGTCCCTGTGGACTTCCGTTTCCACCGCGCGCTTCCGACCAGCATCCCATCGGACGCCATCGGTCTTGAGCTTCTGTATGTCATCAATTCTGCGACGCACTTTTGCGACGCCACGATCGATGTCGTCTGCGGAGAGCTGCCGCACCTCGATAGGCTCCGATTCCGAACCCCTGTTTCGCACCATTCTCGGGTAGCCCTCCGATTGTCGGCCTAACGATATAGCCGTTCAGCGGCGGGCGCGAGAGGGAGGGCAGCGACCGACGCGCCCGTCCGACTGCAACGGCTGGTTAGGCCGCGTTCCGGTGCGGTCGCGCCATGGCTGGAAGAGTCGTGATCGCCGACAGTGCGAAAGGCATCCAGAGGAAGGGAAATGCGGTCTCCCAGCGCTTGAACGCCCTAAAACTTGACTCCGTGTGTTCGCGTCCCGTCTTGTCCACGTATCGCTGACCGTCGACCCGAACGGGCGCCGCCGGCCATTTTAGAATTCCGTAGGAAGCCATAGCGACAAAGATGCCCGTCGCAATCAGCGTTCCCGTCATTTGCCACTTCGGTTGCCACGGCCAGTGCAACGACCGTTTGGCCGACAGCCACAACGATAGATTCAGAATCAGGAACACCACAATCACGCAAGCCACGATCGACACGGGCGGCTCGGCGGGTGCGGGCAAGATATCGACCAGCACCAGAGAGCCCCACACAGCCGACCCAACGGCAAAAACTACCCCGATGGCGACTTCGATGCGATAGATGCGATTCATACGATTGCTTCCAACGCGCTCGTCTGCCCAACGATACTGGCGTTCAGCGGCGGCGCACAGCGCCGTCTGTTGCAACGCCCTGTTGGGCAGCGACGCCAAAGTGCGTCAACACCACCTTCTAGCATCATAGGATTGATCCTCGGTCCCGGGAAGTGAGCCTAAGCGAGGTGAACATGAAACGATCCAGATCGGCGGGACTGTCGATTGGCGGCCCAGTGTCACGCGGGTTCATCACACCACATTCGATCGCGTCTAGGTCTGCATTGTTACCAAGGATATGCTGCAGGAGCAAAAGCTGCATGCCGAGGGTGTAGGCGTACCTGGATATGGCAACGTCGCCTGAGTAGCGCTGGATAAAATAACGAACCGTCGCGATTGCTTTGTCACAGAACATTCCGCTCGACGGGCTCATCCGAAATCCCGCGTGAACGATGCGATTTCTGACTTGATACACGATCTGGAGATTCTCGCCGACGACCTGCCCAGCAAAACTGTCTTTGTCGACGTTGGCGTCCAGAATGCGTCTGAATGAAATCGGGGGTGCCGACGCGGTCCATTGCCTCTTGGCGATAAACGTTTCTACCGCGGTAATGAGACGACGGACGCAGTCATCAAAATCATTCCTGAGGTACGAATGGATAGCGTCAATGAAGTCCCGAAGATAGAGCTCGCTTCTTTCCGGTGCCATTTGGGCGCTCGGTGGAAATGGTGGGACGCTGAGGGGCCATGACAGATTCTGAACAGCCATTCCGCGGCTTAGGGTCACGGAGACTGCATCCAAGAGGGAGTAGGTCCGGGAAAGCGGCTGACCGCTTAAGTATCGGGTGTCCAGGAGGTGACGATTGATAGCTGGCATTAGCGTGCTAAGGTAGCCAATGATGTGGTTCTGCCCGCGGCCGAAGAATCTCATGTCGTCCCAGAGGCGCTCCGACATTGTGCGGTGAATCTGAAGCGTTAACAGTGGCCCATCCTGCCGGCCGGTTATCCTGCTCTTGCGATACCAAAGCTCGAACGCCTGTATTCTCCCCGGAAAGACAAAGGCGACTGAAATGATACAGCCACTGCGTTGGCGGTCCTCGACGTACTCCTGTCCTACGTAGTAGCTTGCAGGAGGTTCTTGGAGAGGGAAGAGCCTCCGCGCCTGCCGGATGAGAGTCCGCAGGAACCGCACTCTGGAGTCGACAATGCGGGCTTGTTCGTCAGTTGTGCGCAAGAGTGGTGTCCCGTACTCAGGTCTCAAGCACCCGCTATTCCTCGTCTGCCCAACGCCTTGCCGTTCAGCGGCGAGCCCGCCGCACGAGCGGTTCGTTGATGTTACTCCGATTTCCCTGCGGCGGGATCGTCCGCTGCAACGGCTTGTTCGGCGGCGGTCCTCACTCGGGGAAGCGGCCCGCGACTTGAATCGTCGGACCGTCGGATGGGCGCATTTCCAGGAGAAATGGATCTTGGACGTTTGCCCGTACAAGGCTGTGCAATCGGTCTGCGTCTCCAGATCTGGTGGAACGATCGTCAACCTCGATTTCCAACTCTTCGAGGGAGTGCGCTTTGATGACTACGTACTTTCGATTCCGCATCTGGACCTCCGAATCGCCGAACTTAAGAACGGCCTGTCGGGTCATCACGCCGTCCGAGTCCCCGGTATTCACGACTCCTACGCGCAGAACTATGTCACCGGTTCTCGGGCGGGGCTGCTCATCCGCCTTCCTTACGAGATTCAGGACGTCATCCAGAAGAATAGCATCGGCATGAACCGCAGCGGTCTTGGCAGCAATCACGCTTTTCGCGGAGGACTTGTCCTTGAGAGCAAGCGTACTGATGTAGGCGCTCAGCTCGCTGCTGCCCACGCCAACAAAGTTGTTGCCATCGAGAGACCGTTGGCCTGCGTCTAGATCGCGCAACTGCGCAGCGAGAGCGGCAGATTGCCACCGCAGAACGTCCTCTACGTCACCAGAACAGTCATCAAGCCATTTGTTCGTATCGAGCCAGGCTGTGCATGAAGAACGCTGCTTGGTGAGCGCCACCCTCATTAGCAGATCGCGAACGGTCGCACTTGCTGCCTGGTTCTTCCTGAGCTTGTCGAGCCCAGCCCAGTCTGGTTCCGCATTCTTAACAACGACAACCGCCGTCACGTACTCGGGCCTCAGCTTAGGTGCCGCAAGAAGATGATTGAGCCAATAGCCGACAACTATGGACGCGGGACTCAAAGCCAGCGAAATGAAGCCAGCGATTGCGGCGGTTCGAGCGACCGACTCCTTGAATTTGCCTCGGCCAGCAGCCGCTGGCTGAGGCAATGACTCGGAAACATTGGAAGGCTCTTCAGACATACCAACAGCATATTATGCAAGAAGTTGTGGCTGCAAATTTGGGAGGGGCGCATGCTCCTCGCCGACGTCCGCCGAACTAGGATTATACAGGTCTCGGTAACCGAATACCGGCCCTGGCTTCGCGTCCTATCGATTAACCCGGGTGGACGTGCGGTGTGGCCGCAATCCCACGAGAGGCTTGGTGTTTTCCGCGGCGAGCTTGTTGGCTCCTCCCGGCGATAGGCGGCGAGGAATTGCGGTGTAACGCCGGGCGATCAGGGGAGGCGGTCGAGGGGGCTGCGGACCCCGAGGGGGCCGCTGTTCAGGACGTGGGTGTAGATCATGGTGGTGCTCACGTCCTTGTGGCCGAGGAGCTGCTGGATCGTGCGGATGTCCTGACCGGACTCCAGAAGATGGGTCGCGAAGGAATGCCGGAGGGAATGACAGGTCACCGGCCTGGGGATGTGGGCAGCGCGGGCGGCGGCTTTGATGTCCTTCTGGACCGCGGATTCGTGGCAGTGGTGACGGCGGCGCTCTCGGGTCGCCGGGTCCAAGTAGGTGCGGGCGGCGGGGAAGATCCACTGCCAGGCCCATTCGCGCGGGGCATTGGGGTACTTGACGCGAAGGGCGTCCGGCAAGGCCACACAGCCGGCGCCGAGGCGCAAATCGGATTCGTGTTGGACGCGCGTGGCCTCCAGGTGTTCGCGAAGGGGCACCAAGATGGTGGCTGGCAGCATGGTGACGCGATCCTTCCGTCCCTTGCCGTCGCGGATGCGGATCTCCTTGCGCGACAAGTCGACGTCCTTGATGCGAAGCTGCAGACACTCGAGGAGCCGAAGGCCGGCGCCATACAGCAGGCAGACGATGAGGCGGGCGGGGCCGCGGAGTTGCTCCAGCAGGTTCGTGACTTCGTCGCGCGACAGGACAACCGGCAATCGTTCTGGGCGCTTGGCGTGGACGACCGGGCCGATCCATGGCAGGTCGCTGTCGAGGACTTCCTTGTACAAGAAAAGGATCGCGGCGAGGGCCTGGTTCTGCGTCGAGGCGCTCACGTGACGCTCGGTGGCCAGGCTGGTCAGGAAGGCGTTGATCTCCGGCCCGGCCAGCTCGCTCGGGTGTCGCTTGCCGTGGAACAGGAGGAAGCGGCGAACCCAGCCGACGTAGGCGCGCTCGGTTCGCCGGGCGTAGTGGCGCGCCCGAATGGCCTGTCCGAACTGGTCGAGCAGTCGTGGTTTCGAGGGTGCGGGGGCACCGCCCGCTGGGAGCTTTGACAAAACGAGCACCAGGGGTGGCCGATCGTCATCCGTCATTCGGCGGCTTGATGCGAGAACGGTGCCGCTCTCCGCAGTCGCGAACTGGACGCAGGCTCGCGCGGGGGACTGGCCGGCCCCCAGACGACCTCTTGCCGGCCGCCGGACGCACTGGCCGGTCCCTGGGACACCGGTCGTGTCGTCGGAAGGTCCCGGTCAGGTCGTCTCGTTGCCGCGCGCCATCAGGATCTTGCCGGAGCGGACGAGCTCGATGATCTCGAACTGGCGCATCAGGGTCGAGAACGCGTCCAGCTTGTCGCTGGCGCCGTCGATGCGTACGATCAGCGACTCGGTGCCGTAGTCGACGACCTTGGCGTGGTATTGCTCGGCGATCTGCAGGATCTCGGTGCGGCGGTCGAGCGGGCACCGGATCTTGACGAGCGCGATCTCCGTCTCGATCACCGACTTGCCGGTGTGATCGATGGCGTGCACGACGTCGATGAGCTTCGTGCACTGCTTGATGATCTGCTCCAGCGTCTGCAGATCGCCGCTGCACGTGATGCTCATCCGCGAGAACTCGCCGTCGGCGACGTCGGGGCTGACCACCAAGCTCTCGATGTTGTACCCCCGCCGCGAGAACACCAGCGCCACCCGGACCAGCACCCCCGGCTTGTTCCGCACCAGAATCGAAATCGTGTGCACCGGCGGCGCACTCGCCACGCTCAAAGCAGTCGCAGTCATCACAGCCTCTCGGAAACGTTGTTGTGGGTCACCAAAGTCGCGCAGCCCCCCCGGGGGGCCGCGCGTCCACGAAGCGCGGGAAGCCCCTACGTCGATCCCGTGGGCTTCTCCATCTTGTGCTTCGGCCGGTCGATGATCATGTCCCTCAGCGCCGCGCCCGCCGGAATCATCGGGAAGACGTTGTCCTCCTTGATGACCTCGGCCTCGACCAAGCACGGACCCTCGTTCCACTCCATCGCCGCCTTCAGCACCCGGTCCACCTCGGCGGGCCGCCGCACGCGCCAGGCCTTGATTCCGTACGCGCCCGCCAGCTTCACGAAGTCGGGGTTGCCCTCGAGGTCGACGCCCGACAGCCGGTTGTCGAAGAACAGCTCTTGCCACTGGCGAACCATGCCCAGGTACGAGTTGTTGATGATCAGGATCTTCACCGGCAGCTTGTGAATGGCCGCCGTCGCCAGCTCGGCCAGGGTCATCTGGAAGCCACCGTCACCGACGATCGCCCACACCTTCTTGTTCGGCATGGCGAACTGCGCGCCGATGGCGGCCGGGAACCCGTAGCCCATCGTGCCGGCTCCCCCCGACGACAGCCAGTGGCGGTTCTTCGTGGTGCGACAGAACTGCGCCGCCCACATCTGGTGCTGTCCGACGTCCGTGGTCAGGATGCAGTCGCGTCCGCCCAGCTTGTCCAGCCGGTCGAGCACCAGCTGCGCCCGCAAGCCCCCCTTCTTCGCGTACTTCAGCGGGTACTGCTTGCGCCAGCCGTCGAGCTCCGCCAGCCACGCCGCGCTGTCGCACTTCTCGACGAGCGGGAGCAGCTCCTCGATGGCGAGGCGCGCGTCGGCGGCGATCGAGACGTCGGGGCGCACGATCTTGTTGAACTCCGCCACGTCGATGTCGACGTGGATCTTGGTCGCGCCCACGCAGAACTCGGACAGCTTGCCGGTGATGCGGTCGTCCCAGCGCGCGCCGATCGCGAAGATGGCGTCGCAGTTCATGACCGCCTTGTTCGCGTAGGCGGTGCCGTGCATGCCGAGCATCCCCTGGTGCAACGGATGATCCTCGGGGCACGCGCCCTTGCCGAGCAACGTGTTGACGATGGGGGCCTGAAGCTTCTCCGCCAGCTTCATGATGGCCGGCCCCGCGCCCGAGATGACCGCGCCATGGCCGACGTAGAGCACCGGCTTCTTCGCGCGCGCCAGCAACGCCGCCGCCTTCTTCAACAAGGCCGGATCTGCCTTACCGGGCGGGTGGTACCCGGGCAGGTCCACCTTGTCGACGAACTCCGCCGAGCACGGGCCGGACGTGACGTCCTTGGGCAGATCGATGAGGACGGGGCCGGGTCGGCCGCTCGTCGCCAGGTAGAACGCCTCGCGCGCGATGCGCGGGATGTCGTTCGGGTCCTTCACCAGGTACGAATGCTTGACCACGGGATAGGTGATGCCCGTGACGTCGGCCTCCTGGAACGCGTCCTTCCCCAGCATCGGCGAGATGGTCTGGCCGGTGAGGACGATCATCGGCACGGAATCCATCAGTGCCGTCAGCAGACCGGTGACGGTGTTCGTGGCGCCGGGGCCTGAGGTCACCAGCACCACGCCCGGCTTGCCGGTCGCGCGCGCGTAGCCATCCGCCATGTGCGTTGCGCCTTGCTCGTGGCGCACCAGGATCAACTTGATCTTCGAATCGACGAGCGCGTCGAATATGGGCATCGCCGCGCCGCCCGACAGGCCGAACACGTACTCGACCCCTTCTCGCTCGAGACACCGAATCAGCGTCTCCGCTCCCGTGGGCGCGACAGCGACCGGCCCCACCTTCGGCGCGACGGCCGCGACGGCCGTGGGGGACGACTTGTCGGTGGGCTGGGGGCTCGGGGCTGCGGACGAACGAGGTGGTGTCACGACGAGACTCCTTGGTTTGAGACGTCGAGACTCTAGATCTCAAAGTCGTCGATGTCGAGGGCATTTCGCCATACTGTTGAAAATCATCGGTCGATATGGATCTAAATGACGCGATGTTCAGCGTGACTGCAGGGGCCGGATGCCGTATGCCCCCCCCTGCCAACAGGAAAATCGCCATGGCCTGGAGCAAGCGTGGCTATTTGGGGGCATGGGACCACGGTCTACGTATCTACGAGCTCGACAAGAAGCGCCGGGAGGTCAATTCCCGACCGATGTGACCCGCCAGACCGAGTCGGTGCCGTCATCGGTGACCAGCAGCGCGCCGTCCTTCGCCACCGCGACGCCGACCGGACGCCCCCACACCTCTCCGCCCTCGGTCACGAATCCGGTCAAGAAGTCCTCGTACTCGCCGGTCGCCCGGTTCTTGCCGTGCAGCGGGACACGGACCACCTCGTAGCCCGTCCGCACGTGCCGGTTCCACGAGCCGTGCTCGGCGGCAAAGACGTCGCCCCGGTAGGCCGCCGGAAACTGTGCGCCCTCGTAGAAGCACAGCTCGAGCGACGCGAAGTGCGGTTGCAGCAAGACGTCCGGCACGATCACCTTGCCCCGGAGCTCGGGATGCTTGCCGGCGTGGCGGGGATCCTGGTTCGGGCCGATGTAGAACCACGGCCAGCCGTAGAAGCCCCCGTCCTTGACGGTCGTTATGTAGTCGGGGACCAGGTCGTCTCCGAGCAGGTCGCGCTCGTTCACGGACGCCCACAGCGCGCCCGTTCGCGGGTGCACGGCGATCCCGACGGCGTTGCGGATGCCTGTCGCGAACACCCGCAGTCCGCTGCCATCCGGATTGAATTCGAGGATGTCGGCGCGATGAAATTCGACCTCCGAGGTGTCGGGGTCGTCCACGTTCGAGTGCGAGCCGACCGAGACGAACAGCTTCTTGCCGTCGAGAGAGAACGCGAGATCCCGCGTCCAGTGGCCACCGCCGCGAAGCAGCCCGCCGCTCGGCAGGTCGGCGACGACCGTCTCGGGGGCGGCGCGCGCGCGCAGATCGCCGGTCGTGTACGCGAAGCGCACGACGGAGTCCGTGTTGCCGACGTAGATCCACCGTGGCTCGACGTTGGGCCCCGACGGATAGAACGCGATGCCGAACGGCTTGTTCAGGCCCTTGGCGAACGTGACCGACTGCGCGGCCTTTCCCCCGGGCGTGACCCCCCGGAGCACCCGCAGCGTGTTGTGCTTGCTCTCCGCGATGAAGGCGTCGCCGTTCGGCGCGACGCGGATGAGGCGCGGGTTCGACAGACCCTCGGCGTAGAGCTCGACCTTGAACCCCGCGGGCACCTGCGGCCACGCGTCCTTCGGTCGCGGAATCAGGTGCGGGCCGTTGTCGATCGATTGCGCTGGGTTTGGCGGGGGGAGATCGGCCGCGCGAATCAGGTGCAGCCGGCCGGGGACCTGCCCACGAAAATCCGTGAACGGGGTGTGGCCCGGGCCTCCGGCGGCGACAGCGGACGCGGCGGCCAGCGTCGCGATGCCGAGAAAGAAACAGTACACGATGGCGTCAATCTAAACCCAAGCGAGCGGAATGTAACCTCGCAGTTCCCGTCGCCTCCGCAGCGCCCGCATGCAATCCGGGGCGCAACAATTCACGGCGCGCGCCGAAGCAGCATCCGATCAGCATGAGGGGGCCGCGATGAAGGGCGTCATTCGAGGCAGGGCCGGCGTCGACGCGGGCCGCAGCGAGGTCCGCGACTTGACTTGGGGGACCCTTTGAATCCTGATCAGTTCGTGCGGACAGGTCAGCGCATCGGCAGGTACATCCTCGCCGAGCCCATCGCGAGGGGTGGGATGGCCGAGGTGTGGGCGGCGCGCGTCGAGGGCCCACAGGGTTTCGTGAAGTCGCTGGCGCTGAAGTTCATCCTGGAATCCTTCGCCGGCGATCCCGATCTCGAGCGTTTGTTCGTGAATGAAGCCAGGCTGGCCGCGCAACTCCAGCACGCGAACCTCGTCGGCGTCTTCGACTTCGACAAGGTCCCGGCTGGCCAGGCAAGCGGCGTCGGCCGCTACTACATCGTGATGGAGCGGGTGCACGGACACGATCTGCGGCGCGTCCTGCACAACGTCTACCGCCGGGGCGGGCGGCTGTCGCCGGGGATCGCGCTCCACATCGCGGGCGAAGTGCTGAAGGGGCTTCGGTACGTCCACGAGCGGTGCGACGGCGCGACCCAGGCGCCGCTGGGGCTCGTGCATCGCGATGTGTCGCCCCACAACATCCTGATTGGGATGGGCGGCGAGGTGAAGCTCTCCGATTTCGGTATCGCGAAGGCGATCTCGCAGAGCCTCGGGACCCAGGCGGGAATGATTCGGGGCAAGCTCGCATACGCGTCGCCCGAGCAGCTGCGCAGCGAGCCTCTGAATCACCGCACGGATCAGTTCGCGCTCGGCGTGACGTTGTGGGAGGCGCTGGCGGGGCAGCGCCTGTTCGAGGGCGGCGCCGAGATGGAGATCATCGGGAAGGTCCTGCGCTGTCAGGTGCCGCCCCTGCCCGTGCAGGCGGGCGTCTCGCTCGAGACGGAGGCGATCGTCCGCCGCATGCTGTCGGGCGACGCCGACGCGCGCTTCCCATCCACCGCCGCGGCGTTCGCGGCGATCGTGGCGTGCCCCGGCTATTCGTCAGATCCAGCGGCGCTCGAGGCGCTGATGCGCGAGGTCTTCGCTCCGCAAAGTCTCGAGCTACCCCCGACGCTGCCGCTCGAGGCCGAGGGCAGGGGCGCCGCCCCGATGGCTGTTCACCGGGAGGTCGAGACGCTGAAGAAGCGGTGCGAGCTCCCGGCTGCCAAGCGTGACGCGTCCGCGGCGCGTTCGTCTCCGCGCGGCAGCGGTCGGGCGCAAGGCTTGTCCCAGGATGGTGTTCCAGCTCGCCACCGCTCCGAGGGGCGCCTGGCGACCAGCGCGACGGTCGCGGACGAAGAGCGTTCGGTCACGGGCTCGGCCTACGTGTCGGCAGCCGACGAGTTGGTGGCGGGTGCGCGCTCGCACCCCTCCGCGCGCGTGTTTGGCCTGTTGGGGGCGCTGGCGATCGGGGCCGTCGCGATCTTCGTGGGGGCTCGCCGGTCGTGGACTGGCGCCCAGGTGCGTCCGGGGCTCGCGCCGCCCATGATTCGGCAGGGCCCACCAGCGGCAAAGGTACCGAGCCAGGCGAGCGCAGCGATCATCACCGGGCAAGCCGAGCCTCTTTCCGGGGCCGCGGTCAACCGCAATGACCGGGAGCGATCGGCGGCCGTGTCCGTCGCGGTCGGGGCGGCGCCTCGCGAGCCGCCTGCCGTAGAGGAGGCCGCCCGGAGAACCGCCACGCCCGGGGAAAGCGCTGAGCCGAGCGCCGATCCCGTCGATCCGGAAATGAGGCCGCGGGCGACCGCCACGAGGCCTCGCCGGCCCGTTCGTGCCACGACGCAGATTCCGAGCCCCGGCAGCCCACCGGCGGCCGAGAATTCCGCGACCAAGGCGAGGAACGACGGCGACCCGAAGAGACGGCCGGACGTCTCACCCGCCGAGCACGCCCCGAACGGCGCGCCGGTTCTTCGGTAAGGAAGCCGCTCGACCCACCCGCTTGGAACGCAAAAAAGGCCGGGCGCTTCCGCCCGACCTTCGTGCAAACCTAACGTGTCCGGTCGTTGGCGCTCAGTTGCACATACCAACGCCCACGGCGTGACCGCAGTGCAAGTTCACATCGGTTGCCGTGCTGGCGTTGAAGGCGTTGCAGAGGTGATAAGAACGGCAGTGACGCTGATCCGTGGCGAGGGACATGGAGGCCGTGTAGGTCGCGCTGCATGTCGCCGTATGGGTCGGCGCGCCCGCGCACACCGACTCGTAGAAAGTGCAGAAATCAGGCGCCGCGTACATACCCGCGCCGGCCGATCCGTACGAGGCAGTCGCGCAGTCGCCCTGAAGGGTCGCCAGCGACATGCCTTGCCCGCCAGCGCCCGCCGCGCCGCTGCTGCCGCCGGCCGCGGTACCGCCCGCGCCACCTGCGGCCGATCCGGCCGCGCCGCCAGTGGCCGCGCCGCCGTGGCCGCCGGCCGCGCCGCCGCTGGAACCGCCGGCCGCGCCGCCGCTGGAACCGCCGGCCGCGCCGCCGCTGGAACCGCCCGCCGCGCCGCCGCTGGAACCGCCGGCCGCGCCGCCGCTGGAACCGCCCGCTGCACCGCCCGCCGCGCCGCCAGTCGAACCGCCCGCTGCACCGCCCGCCGAACCGCCGGCCGCGCCGCCCGCCGCGCCGCCGGCGGCCGCCGAGCCACCCTTGCCGCCAGCCGCCGTGCCGCCGCCCGCTCCCGCGGTTCCGGTGGTGCCGCCCTTGCCGCCAGCGCCGACCGAGCCGCCCTTGCCACCTGCTCCGCCGCTGCTATCGCTGCCGCAACCGGTAGAAGCCAGCATCACCGAGAGGATCCCCAGTGAGAGAAATGAGAGGGGCTTCGAAATCTTTTTCACGTTCAGCATCAGCGCTATCTCCTTGCGGTCAGGGTACCCGTTGTCGGTTCGAATTCAGGCTGTCTTAACCCGATTCGTCCAAAAATGGAACACGTTTGACTACAAGTCGTCAAAGAGATGCAAAGTGGGAGGACCGGCGCCGCGCCGCAGCAATGCGCAGCGAGGCCGCGCCGCGTCCTGGCCTGGGCTTTCCGGCCGCAGCGTGGGATGCCCGTCAGCGGTGGGGACCGACGGCCCGGCGCTCGCGGGAGAGGCGCTTCCTGACCACCTTGGCGGCGCGCTTCGCCATCACCGCCTGCGAGGGCTTCCGTCCGACCATGGGCTCTTGCTCGGCGTGGTGCTCGTCGATGCTCCCGGGTTCGGCGCCGAGCTCGAAGATGGTGACCTCGCGTTGGCCCCGGTCACCGAGGCGAAGTGGCATGACGGCTGCGCCGATGCCGGCACCGACATAGACGGCACCGGCCGCCCCAGCGTCGGTGCCGTTTGGCCGCCGCTTCTTCGCATCGCCCGGGGCGTCTGGCTCCCGCGACCCATAGAGGCCGTGGACATAACGGTGACCGCCAATCTTGCCCAGCGCGAGCTCGTGTAGGCGGGCCACCGTCACCTGGCCCCCGTGCGTGTGTCCCGCGAGCACGAGCGGCACGCCATGGCGCCAAAGCCCGTCCGCCTCTTCGGCGATGTGCGACAGCCCGAGCGTGGGCAGGTCGGGCCGCAGGCCCTTGACGGCATCATCCATGCGCGCGTGGCCCGTGTACGCGTCATCGAGCCCCACGACTTGCAGCCGCTCCCCCCCCAAGGTCAGCGTCGTGTGGCGATTGCGCAGGACCTCGACGCCGCCCCGGCGGAGGGCGGCCTCCACCTCGTCGGCCCCCGACCAGTGGTCGTGATTCCCCAGCACCGCCAGGGTGGGAGCGTCGAAGCCGCTGACCACCTCGACCAGCTGATCGAGCCACAGCTGGCTGTGACAGACGAAATCGCCCGTGAGCACGACCAGATCCGGCCGCTCGGCGTTCGTCATCTCGACCGCGGCGCGCTGAACGGCGAACGGCGTGATCCGCCCCACATGGAGATCCGTCAGGTGGGCGATGCGAACGTGCGCCAGTCGCTCGCGGTAGGCCCGTGGGCCAGCGAACCGGCGCAGCTCGATGCCGCTGTTCCGGGCGCTCGAGGCGGGCGCGGTGTCCGAGCGTCGGAGGCGCGCGAGCCGTCTTTCGAACCACGAAGAAGCATCGAGCAGAGACGGTGGAGGTTTGGCCACGGAGAGACCAATCCAAGGGTAACGGGGAACCGGGGCTCAGGCCACCGCCTTCTTGACGACGTCCAGAAAAGCCTGCGCCGCGTGCGAAAGCGTGCGGTCTCGGGGGATGAGCAGGCGGATCGGCCGCTCGATGTTCATCTCCTTGACCCTCACCTCGACGAGCGCCCGCCGCTCCAGCTCCTGGCGGACGACCATGCGGGGCAGGAAGGCGACGCCTTCATTGCTCTGCACCAGCTTGCGGATGGCCTCGAGGGTGGGCATCTCGACGTCCATGTTCAAGGGCACCTTGTGCCGGCGGAACTCGCGCATCACGTTCTCCCGGTAGGGCGACACGACGTTGTGCGCGATGAAGGTCTCGCCTCCCAGGTCCGTGATCGACACCGACTTTCGTCCTGCGAAGCGGTGCACGGGCGAGACGATGAACACCAGCGCGTCCGCGTAGAGCGTGCGCGACAGGAGGCGCGCGTCCGCCGGATCGTAGCTGACGACCCCGAGCTCCAGGTTTCCGTCGAGCAGCTCGGCCGGGATCTTGCTGGACTGGCTGCGGCGAACCTGCACCTTGATCTTGGGGTAGAGGCGCCGGTAGGTCTCGATGTGGGGCAGGAGGTACAGCGTCGACGACTCGTTCGCGCCGATCGTGAGGCGCCCGGCGGCGTTGTCGCGCAGCTCGGCGAGCGCGGTCGACATCTCCTCGCGCAGATTCTCGAACCGCCGCGCGAAGTCGAGGGCCACCTGCCCCGCGTCGGTCAGCACCAGCTTCTTCGCGGTCCGGAACGAGCGATCGACGAGCGGCTCGCCGAGCTCGGCCTCGAGGCGCTGGAGCGTCAAGGAGATCGCGGGCTGGGTGCGGAGCAGTCTCTCTGCCGCCCGCGAGAAGCTCTGCTCGGCGACGATCGTCGCGAAGACCTGCAGCGCGTAGAGCTCCATGGGTGGCCACTTAGCATAACGAAAATTAATGCATTGATCTATTTTAATAAATTGGCCGAATCACCTCCGCGCTTCCAAAATAGACGCACATGACCTCGAACCGCGTCTTCATCTTCGATACCACCCTGCGCGACGGTGAGCAGTCGCCAGGATGTAGCATGACCGTGACGGAAAAGGTGCGCCTGGCCCACAAGCTGGAGGATCTTGGGGTCGACATCCTGGAGGCGGGCTTCCCCATTGCCTCGGAGGGCGACTTCGAGGCCGTGAAGGCCGTCAGCCGCGAGATCAAGGTCTCGGTGGCGGCGCTCGCCCGGTCGATGCCGCTCGACATCGAGCGCGCCGGCGCCGCGCTGGATCAGGCGCTCGTCGCGCCACGCATTCACACGTTCCTGGCGACGAGCGACATTCACCTCCGGCACAAGCTGAAGAAGTCGCGACAGGAGGTCCTCGACGCCGCGGTGGCGGGGGTCAGGCTGGCGCGCAAGTTCGTGGACGACGTCGAGTTCTCCGCGGAGGACGGCGCGCGCACCGATCCCGACTATCTGGTCGAGGTCGCGCGCGCGGTCGTCGAGGCCGGGGCCAGCACCGTGAACATCCCCGACACCGTCGGCTACTCGGTCCCCGACGAGTTCGGCGCCTTGATTGGCCGCGTGGTCACGGCGCTGGGAGGCAAGGGCGTCGTCAGCGTGCACTGTCACGACGATCTGGGGCTGTCGGTCGCGAACTCCATCGCCGCCCTGCAGGCGGGCGCCCGTCAGATCGAGTGCACCATCAACGGCATAGGGGAGCGCGCCGGCAACTGCTCGCTGGAAGAGGTCGTCATGGCGTTGAAGACGCGGCAGGATCGCCTGCCGTTCGTCACTGGCATCCGCACCGAGCACCTGTTCCCGTGCAGCCAGCTGCTGGCTTCCATCATCACGTTTGGGCCGCAGCCGAACAAGGCGATCGTGGGGCGGAACGCCTTCGCCCACGAGGCCGGAATTCATCAAGACGGCTTCTTGAAGGAGCGCACGACCTACGAGATCATCGATCCGAAGACGGTGGGCGTGCCGGAGAGCCGCCTGGTGCTCGGCAAGCACAGTGGCCGCCACGCGCTCTCCGCCCGATGCGAGGAGCTGGGCCTGAGGCTGGATCGCGCGCAGCTCGATGCGCTCTACGTCAGGTTCTCGGCGCTCGCGGATCGGAAAAAGGGGATCATGGACGAGGAGATCGTCGCGCTGGCCCGCGAGATCTCCGGCCAGCCCAGCGCCGACGCCCGCGTGGCCTAGCCGCCTGCGGAGCTGATAAGTTCGCGTCGTGAAGCTCGCGGCGCTCCGGAAGAGCCTCTACGCGCAG
>CAYUFS010000073.1:0-23765 GCA_964443975.1 uncultured Myxococcales bacterium
CGCGCGTAGTCCGGGTCGTGCTCCATGTACCCGGCCGCGTACAGATGGATCAGGAAGCCGATGAACGTGATGATCAGGCACAGCAGCCCCGACAGCGCGTCCATCCGGAACGCCAGATCGATGGACAGGTTTCCGACGGCGATCCACTTCCAGACGACGTCGCGCAGCCCGCCCTCCTCGGCCACCGCGGGCAGCACCTGGAAGAAGGCGCTGAACGACAGGAAGGCTGCCGCCCCGATGGCGCCGGCGGCGATGGCCACGACGGTCCCGCGCTTGAAGCCACGGCCGAACAGGATCAGGATGGCCGCGCCGAGGAACGGCAGCAGCGGGATCAGGCGAAGGTTGAAGGACTCGGCGGCGTTCATGGCGTCAACGCTTCATCAAGGAGGCTTCATCGAGGTTGATGGTCTGGCGCGCCCTGAACAGGCTGACCAGGATGGCGAGCCCCACCGCCGCCTCGGCCGCCGCCAGCGCGATGATGAGGAAGGCGAAGGCGTGCCCCTTCTCGTCGCCCAGCTGGCGCGCGAACGTCAGCATGGCGAGGTTGCCAGCGTTCAGCTGCAGCTCGATGCCCATGAGGACTATCAGGGCGTTGCGCCGCAACAGCACGCCCGCGGTGCCGATCACGAACAATACGAACGACAGACAGAGATAATAGAAGGCCGGCATCATCAGTGATGTCCTCCACCGCCCGCGGCGGCGCCGTGCCCGTCGTCCGGCTCCCCGCCCTCGAGGTGCTCGGCCGCCTCGGGATAGTCCGCCGTGCTGAGATGCGTGATGGCGAGGCGCTTCTCGGCGGCGTCGACCGCGTCCTTCTCCTTGCGGTTCGAGCGCGAGATGACCACGCCGCCCACCACCGCGACCAGCAGCAGCACCGAGATGGCCTCGAACGGGAACGTGAACTCCCGGAACAGGATGTTGCCGATGGAGGCCACGGTTCCGTACGAATCCGGGATCGGCGCGGGGGGGGTCACCACGTCGGGAATCACGATCTGGAAGAACACGAGCAGCAGGTACAGCCCCGCCCCCACGCCGAGCACCCGCGTGGGCAGGCCCCGCAACGAGATCAACGTGCTCTCCTCGCGGTTCAGGATCATCACGACGAAGATGAACAACACCATGATGGCGCCCGCGTAGACCAGCACCTGCAGGACGGCCAGGAAGTGCGCCGACAAGGTCGCGTAGAGCGCGGCCAGTCCGAAGAACGTGGCCACCAGGCTCATGACGGCGGTGACCGGGTTGCGGCGGGTCATGCAGAACAGGGCCATGGCCACGATGCCGATCGACAGGATCGCGAAGATCACGCCCTCGGCCGAGGCGAGCGGTGCCAGCAGGCTGCCCGACGTCGAGTCCGCGCCCATCAGGCGACCTTCCTCAGCTTCGCTTCGAAGTCGGCCCGAAACTTGGTGAGGAAGCCCATCATCGGCCAGGCCGCCGCCTCACCGAGCGCGCAGATGGTGTTCCCGGCGATGCCGTTGGCGACCGTCCCCAAGAGGTCGACATCGCCCGAGTGGCCGTCGCCGGCCGCGAGTCGGGTGCACACGCGCGCCAGCCAGCCGCTGCCTTCGCGGCAAGGCGTGCACTGCCCGCACGACTCGTGGGCGTAAAAGCGCATGATGCGGGCGCAGAGCGCGACCACGTCGGTCGCGTCGTCGAACACCACCACGCCGCCCGAGCCGGCCATGCTCTTCAGCCGGCGGCCGTTACCCATGTCGAAGGGCAGGCCGGGCTTGATCTCCACGTCCTTGATGCGGGGGTCCGTCATGAGGGCGTCGAACTCGATGGGGACGTCGAGCTCACTCGCGTCGAGGGGCGGCATCGACGTGCCGCCGGGGATGAGGCCCTTGATCTTGCGGCCGTTCGGGATGCCCCCGCAGACGTCGAAGACCAGATCCTTGAAGGAGATGCCGATCGGGAGCTCGAACACGCCCGGCTTCTTGACGTGGCCGGACACGCAGACGATGCGCGTGCCACCCGACTTGCCGATGCCGAGGCCCGCGAACCATTCGCCCCCCTTGGTGACGATGTCGGGGACGTTCATCAGCGTCTCGACGTTGTTGACCACCGTCGCCTGCTGGAACAAGCCCTTCACCGCCGGGAACGGCGGCTTGAGGCGCGGCCACCCGCGCTTGCCCTCGAGCGAGTTCAGCAGCGCCGTCTCCTCGCCGCAGATATAGGCGCCCGCGCCCCGGTGCAGGGTGATGTCGACGCGGAACGTGCCCCCGCCCGCGACGGGGTGATCGGCCCCGAGCAGTCCGGCGGCGTAGGCTTCGTCGATCGCCGCCTGCACGATCTTCGCCTCGCGCATCATCTCGCCGCGGATGTAGATGTACGCGTGCTGGCAGCGGATCGCGTACGACGCGATCGCCATGCCCTCGATCAAGAGGTGCGGATCGTAGGCGAGCAGCTCACGATCCTTGCAGGTGCCGGGCTCGGATTCGTCGGCGTTCACGACGAGGTAGACCGTGCGCGCCTCCTTAGGCACGAACGACCACTTCATTCCGGTCGGGAACCCCGCGCCGCCGCGGCCGCGCAGGTTCGACTTCTTGACCTCGTCGACGATCGCCGCAGGCGCCAGGGCCGTGGCCTTCTTGAACGCCTCCCAGCCACCGCGCGCGCGGTAGGTCACGAGCTTGTGCCCGTCGGGAACCCCGAAGTTCTTCGTGACGATTTTGACGCCCTTGGCTTCTTCCCAGCCCATATTCGCGCCTCTCAGAATTTCCGTTCGGGCCCGAGCCCCATCTTGGTCGCCGCCGGCGCTTCGCCGACCGGCGCCTGACGGGCCCGCTCCTGCCAGCGCTTGCGCAGGTCATCGAGGATGGTGTCCACCTTCTGGGGCGTTAAATCCAGGTGATAGCGGTCGCCACAGATCATCATGGGGGCGTTCGCGCACGCCGCGAGGCACTCCTCCTCGACCAGGTGGAAACAACCGTCGGCGGTGCTCTCGCCCGCCTTGATCCCGAGGCGAGCCTCGATGTGGTGCAGGATCTCGTAGCCGCCCCGGAGCATGCACGAGACGTTGGTGCACACCATCAGCTCGTTCCGCCCGCTCTTCTCGCGGTGGAACATCGTATAGAAGGTGATCACGCCGAACACGTGCGCGGCCGGAAGCTGCAGCGTGTCCGCCACGAGGTGCAGGGCCTCGTCCGGCAGATAGCCGAACTCGTCCTGGGCCAGGTGCAGCACGGGCAATAGTGCCGCCTGCTTGGTGGGATACTGGGTCAGCAGGCGTTCAATGCGTTGCTTCGCCTGCGCGGAGAATTCGAGCGCCATGGGGTTTAAGCCGCCGGAACCCTAGGAGAAACGAAACTGCGTGTCAACCGTCGAGTGCGCGACGGTGGCGATGCCGCGACTTTCGCAGTGACGGCGCGGCGATTCGGGTCGACCGGGCAACGCGATCGGCGTGCGCGGCGTGGGCGGCGTGCGCGGCGTGCGCTCCGCCTCGGCGGAAAGCCGGGACCGCCGTCGAGATCCGCTCGCTACCGAAACGCTTCTTGCAGCGCGTTCAGCCTGGCGCTGCCCGGGCACAGCTTCTCGAACGGGACCTGCGTCAGCGGCACGTCGGTGGTCGCGCTCATCTCGTGCATGTCGACCGACTTGGGGTCGACGTACAGCAGCCCGGTGGGGACCTCTCCCTGACTCTGGAGGTCCTGCAGATACGCGCTGACCCGCTTGCGATCCGACGGATCGTAGTCGGCGGCGACCTTGCTGAGGCGCACGGTGCTGCCGTCGTGCAGCGTCACGGTGGTCTTGGTCCCCTCGGGGTAGGAGGCGGTGATCTCCGCGGCCTTCGGCACGAAGTCGGCCTGCAGGAGCTGCGTGAGGTGCTTGCGCGTGTAGAGGTAGCTCTTCGTCGACCCTTCGTGGTCATTGAAGGTCACGCAAGGCGAGATGACGTCGATGAGCGCAAAGCCGCCGTGGGCGATGCCCGCCTTCAGCAACGGCACCAGCTGGGCCTTGTCCCCTGAGAAGCTGCGCGCAACGAAGGTCGCGCCCAGGCTCAGCGCCAGCATCACCGGATCGATGGGGCTCTGCTTGTTGGCCTCGCCGCGTTTGCTCTTCGTGCCGACGTCGGCCGACGCCGAGAACTGACCCTTGGTCAGGCCGTAGACGCCGTTGTTCTCGAGCACGTAGAGCATGTCGAGGTTGCGCCGGATGGCGTGCACGAGCTGGCCGACGCCGATCGAAAGCGAATCGCCGTCGCCCGAGATGCCGATGTAGCGCAGCGAGCGGTTGGCGGCGTTGGCCCCCGTGGCGATGGAGGGCATGCGTCCGTGCGCGGAGTTGAACCCGTGGGCGCCGCTGACGAAGTAGGTCGGCGTCTTCGACGAGCAGCCGATCCCCGACAGCTTGGCGATCATGTGCGGGGGCGTGTCGAGCTCGTAGAACGCGCGCACGATGGCGGCGGTCACGGAGTCGTGCCCGCACCCCGCGCACAGGGTCGACATGGACCCCTCGTAGTCGCGCATGGTCAGGCCCAGCTTGTTGGCCCGCGCGCTCGGGTGAACGACGGACGGCTTCTTGATGGATGCCATGGCGCTTAGACCTTTGCCTGGACGGGTTGCTCTTGCTTCACCACTGCGTCGACGACATGGCGGCTGCTGAGCGGGAATCCGCCGTACACCAGCACCGAGCGCAGCTTGTCCTTGGCGACGCTGGTCTCGACGGTCAACAGCGTCTTGAGCTGCGCGTCGCGGTTCTGCTCGACGATGTAGACGCGCTCGTGCGTCGCCAGGAACTGCTCCACCACCGGCCCGAACGGGAACGCCCGCACGCGCAGGTAGTCGGCGGCGATCCCCTGCCCCGCCAGCACGTCCACGGCCTCGCGAACCGCCGGATCGCACCCACCGAGCGAGATGATCCCCACCCGGGCCTCCGGCTGGGTGCGCACGATGGGCGCGGGAACGGCCGCCCCGGCCGCGGCGTGCTTCCTGGCGAGGCGGTCCATGACCTCCTGGTACTCGTCGGGGATCTCGGTGTAGCCCCCCAGCTTGTTGTGCCCCGACCCGCGCGTGAAGAACGCGCCTCGCGAGCTGGTCCCCGGCAGGGTCCGCGCCGCCACGTGCTCCTCGTTCTCGGGCGAGTAACGGAAGAACTTTCCGGCCGCCTCGAGCTCGGCGGCGCCGAGCACCCGCCCCCGATTCGGACGATAGGAGTCGTCCCACTTCAACCGCGGGCACACCCAGTCGTTCATGCCGATGTCGAGATCCGACAGCAAGAACACCGGCGTCTGGAAGCGCTCCGCCAGATCGAACGCCGCCACCGCCAGCGAGAAGCACTCGTCGGGGCTGGCCGGGAACAGCAGGATGTGCTTCGTGTCGCCGTGCGACGCGTAGGCGCACGCCAAGAGGTCGCCCTGCTGCGTGCGCGTCGGCATGCCCGTCGACGGTCCCGTGCGCTGCACGTCCACGATCACGGCCGGGATCTCCGCGTAGTAGGCCAGGCCGATGAGCTCGCTCATCAGCGAGATGCCGGGCCCCGACGTCGAGGTGAAGGCGCGCGCTCCGTTCCAGTTGGCGCCGATGACCATGCCGATGGCCGCCAGCTCGTCCTCGGCCTGAACGATGCAGTAGTTGTTCTTCTTCGTCTCGGGATCCTTGCGGAATTTCTCGCAGAACCCCTTGAAGGCGTCCATCACCGACGTCGACGGCGTGATGGGGTACCAGGCGGCCACGGTCGCGCCCGCGTACACGCAGCCGAGCGCCGTCGCCGTGTTGCCGTCGATCAGGATGCGATCGTCGGTCGCGTGCATCTTCTCCAGCCGGATCGGCAGCGGGCACTCGAGGTGGTCCTTCGCGTAGTCGAACCCCGCCTTCAGCGCGCGGTGGTTCGACTCCATCAGCGCCTTCTTCTTCGAGAACTTCTCCTCCAGCATCTGGTCGACGATGGCGGTGTCGATGTCCAGCAACGCCATCAGCGCGCCCAGGTAGGCGATGTTCTTCATCAGGATCCGCTCGCGCGTGGCCCCGAAGATCTCGTTGCACATCCTGGCCAGCGGGACCCCGAGGAACTGCACGTCGGGACGATCCAGGCTGGCGTCGAGCGGCCAGGTCGAGTCGTAGAGGAGATAGCCGCCGGACCGGACCTCCCTGACGTCGCGCGCATACGTCTCGGCGTTCATCGCCACGACGAGGTCGTAGTCGAGCGCTCGGGCGACGTGCCCGCTCTTGTTCACGCGGACCTCGTACCAGGTGGGCAGGCCCTGAATGTTCGACGGGAACAGGTTCTTGCCCGACACCGGGATGCCCATGCGAAAGATCGCCTGCATCAGCAGGCTGTTCGCGCTGGCCGACCCCGTGCCATTGACGTTCGCCAGCTTCAGGGCGAAGTCGTTGATCTTAGGAATTCGTTGCTGTTGATGCACGGTTTTTGCTCTTCCCGGCGAGTGGAATCAAGACTTCGAACTTCTCCATGTCCCACGCCGCGGTCGGGCAGCGCTCGGCGCACAGGCCGCAGTGAACGCACACGTCCTCGTCCTTCACCATGATCCGCCCCGTCTGCGGCAACGCGCCCGACACGAACAGCGCCTGGGTCCTGTTCTCCGCCGGCACCGTCAGGCGCCCGCGCAACGTCGCCTCGTCCTCGGCCGGCGGCGTGATGGTCAGGCAGCTCACCGGACAGATGTCGATGCAGGCGTCGCACTCGATGCACAGCTTGTCGCGAAACACGGTCTGCACGTCGCAGTTGAGGCACCGCTGCGCCTCGCGCGCCGTTTGTTCGGGATCGAAGCCGAGCTCCACCTCCAAGCTGAGCTGCTTGAACCGCTCGCGCAGATCGACATGCTTCATCTTCGCCCGGTGCGCCGGGTTGTAGTCGTTGCTGTAGCTCCACTCGTAGAGGCCCATCTTCTGGGTCACGAGGTTCATCCCCGGCGCGGGTCGATCGGTGACGGGAAGGCCCTGACAGTGCTGGTCGATGGAGATCGCCGCCTCGTGCCCGTGCGCCACCGCCCAGATGATGTTCTTCGGTCCCCACGCCGCGTCTCCGCCGAAGAACACGCCGGGGCGGGTCGCCTGCATGGTGACCTTGTCGACGACGGGCATGCCGTGCTTGTCGAAGTCGATGCCGATGTCGCGCTCGATCCAGGGGAAGGCGTTCTCCTGACCGATCGCCAGGATCACGTCGTCCGCCGGCAGGAACACCGTCTCGACCACCGTCGACGCCGCGTTCCCCTTCGCGTCCTCCTTCCACTCGAGGCGCTCGAACTCCATCCCCGTCAACTTGCCGCCCTCGACGACGAAGCGCTTGGGGGCATGGTTCACGACGATCTGGATCTGCTCCTCCTCGGCGTCGTCCAGCTCCCAGGGCGAGGCCTTGAAGAACTGGCGCGGCCGGCGTGCCATGACCTTGATGTCCGTGCCCCCCAGGCGCCGCGAGGTGCGGCAGCAATCCATCGCGGTGTTGCCGACGCCGATGATCAGCACGCGCGCGCCGATCGTCTTGATGTGATCGAACGCGACGCTCTCCAGCCAGTCGATGCCGATGTGGATGCGTTCGGCGGCCTCGCGGCGGCCCGGCAGGTCGAGATCCTTGCCCCGCGGGGCGCCCGTGCCCACGAAGACCGCGTCGTAGCCCTCGTCGATGAGCGCCCGCATGCTGCCCACCGGGGCGCCGTACCGGATATCGACGCCCATGTTCAGGATCATGTCGATCTCTTCGTCGAGGACCTTCGCCGGCAGCCGGAACGAGGGCACGTTCGTGCGCATCAGCCCGCCCGGCTGCGCGTTCTTCTCGAACATCACGACGTGATATCCGAGCGGCGCCAGGTCGTTGGCCACCGTCAGCGACGCGGGACCCGCGCCGATGCAGGCCACCCGCTTGCCGTTGCGCCTGGCGGGCGCCTTCGGGAGCAGGTCCGTGATGTCGTCGCGGTGGTCGGCGGCCACGCGCTTCAGGCGGCAGATCGCCACCGGCTGCTCGTCGACCCGTGCGCGCCGGCACGCAGGCTCGCACGGGCGATCGCACGTGCGACCCAGGATCCCCGGAAAGACGTTGGATTGCCGATTGACGATGTAGGCATCCGAGAAGCGCCCTTGCGCGATCAATCGGATGTACTCCGGCACGTTCGTGTGGGCCGGGCACGCCCACTGGCAGTCCACCACTTTGTGGAAATACTCGGGATCGCGAATATCGGTCGGCTTCAAGGAGGGGGGCTCCCCGTGAGGTATTCGGAGTGCGGGTGCGAAAGGAGGTAGATCAAAGCAGATACACCAAAGGTGACTCCTGCTCTAGTTTTCCAGGCTCGCGGCTACCGGGCGATTCCTAATCGACGAAGCCCTGAATGGCAAGCGCGCGCCAGCAGGGCAGAAAACCTCCTGCCGAAAGGCGCTTCCGCGAGTAGTCTACGCCCGTGATTCGAACGGTGAACGCGGGGCGCCGCGGCCTGCTGAAGAAGGGCGTCCTCGGCGGTGCGATCCTGGTTTGCGGCGGCTCGCTGTCGCTATGGGGGCGCTCCGGGCAGGACGGCCCGCCGCCCCGGGCGCGGCTGACCGCGCTCACGCCGCATGAGTACGCGATCTTCGCCGCGGCAGCCGCCCGGCTCGCGCCGGGGGACGGCGCCAGCGGCTGGCCGACGGCAGCGTCGCTCGACGCCGCCGGGAAGCTGGACACGCTCCTCGCCCAGTTGCACCCACGCGCGATCAAGGAATTTCGCCAGCTGCTTCACGTCTTCGAGAATGCCCTCACCGGCTTCCTGTCGGCGGCGACGCCCCGGACGTTCACGCGGTCTTCCCCCGACGCGCAGGACGAGCGGCTTCAGGCCTGGCGTCACTCCCACGTGGCGCTGTTCCGCAGCGGCTACCAGGCGATGAAGCGCCTGGCCCACGCGATCTACTACTCATCGCCGGAGGTCTACGCCCGCATCGGGTATGCCGGCCCGCCGGTCGTCCCGCAGGGGCCGGCGTGAGCCTCAGCCTGCCGGGCCGAATTCGCGACGCGCGCGCCGAGCCCAACCTGGCCGTCGAGTGTGACTTCTGCGTCGTGGGCAGCGGCGCGGGCGGCAGCGTGGCCGCCGCGGTCCTCGCCGAGGCGGGGGCGCGCGTGATGATCGTCGAGGAAGGGGGGCATCACACCCGGCGCGACTTCAACATGCAGGAGTCCTGGGCGTACGACGCCCTCTATCAGGACCACGGCAATCGGGCGACCGAGGACCTGTCGATCGTCATCCTGCAGGGCCGCACCGTCGGGGGAGGCACCACCGTCAACTGGACGTCGTCGTTCCGCACGCCCGAGCGGACCCTGGCGCTGTGGGCCGCCCGCCACGGCGTCGTGGGCCTGGACGCCGCCACGCTGGCACCGCACTTCGCGGCCGTGGAGGCCCGGTTGTCGATCCGCGAGGGCGATCCAGCCGACGTCAACGCCAACAACCGCAAGCTGCTGGAGGGCGCTCGCAAGCTCGGCTGGGCCCCCGAGCTGGTTCGCCGCAGCGTCAAGGGGTGCGCCCGACTCGGCTATTGCGGGATGGGCTGCCCCATCGACGCGAAGCAGTCGGCGCTGATCACCTACGTTCCCGACGCGCTGGCGGCGGGCGCGCACCTGTTCACGAACGCCCGCGCGAAGCTGATCGAGACCGATCGGGGCCGCGCCAAGGGCGTCGTGTGCGACGTGATCGATCCGGCGACCGGGCGGCCCCGGCGGTTCGTGGTGTACGCGCGGCGCGGCGTGGTCCTGGCTGGCGGCGCCATCAACACCCCTGCCCTGCTGTTGCGGTCGAAGATCGTCAACGCCAGCGACGCCGTCGGGAGGCGTACCTTCCTGCACCCCACGGTGCCGCTCGTCGCATATTACGACGAGCCCATCGAAGGCTTTTACGGGGCGCCGCAATCGGTCGCCTGCCACCACTTCGCCGATCGCGGCGACCGCGTGGGCTATTTCCTCGAGACCGCGCCGGTTCACCCGATGCTGTCGGCGGTGGCGCTGTCGGGCTTCGGCGCCGGCCATCGCGCCGCCATGGAGCGGCTGGCGTACGCCCAGGCGACCATCGCGCTGCTGGTCGACGGTCACCATGACGACGAGGGGGGGCGCGTCGCCGCCGATCGAGACGATCGCATCCGCGTCGCCTACCCGCTGTCGCCCGCGCTGCGGGAGGCCGCCGTCGATGCGATCAAGAACATGGCGCGCCTGCAGCTGGCGGCAGGCGCGCGCGAGGTCGTCACGCTGCACGAGGAGCCCGTCGTCATTCGCTCCGAGGCCGATCTGGCGAAGGTCGACGGCGTCGCGTTCGGCCCCAATCGCCACACGCTGTTCTCGGCGCACCAGATGGGAGGCGCGCCCATGGGCGAGGACCGGGCCCAGTCGGTGGTCGACTCACGGGGGCTGCATCACGAGCTCGAGAACCTGTGGGTCACGGACGGGTCCATCTTCCCCACCAGCCTCGGCGTCAACCCGCAGCTTTCCATCTACGCCCACGCGCGGCTGTTCGCGACCGAGATCGCGCGGTCTCACGCGGGTTGAGGCCAGGAGCCGTCGGGGGCCAATCCCCGCGCCCGGCCTCAAGGGTCGGCGCCCATCCGCCGAAGTTCCGGCCAAAGCACATGTCTTCTATCGCCTCTTCCCTCGCCGCCCCACCCTCCGAACGGCGCCGTCACCGGCGTACCCCCGTCGGGCTACGGGTGCGCGTCCACTTCTTGGGCCGAACCATTCCGGCGACGGCTGAGCTGACGGACGTTTCGCCGGCGGGGTGCTATGTCCGCGGTGTGGCGGCGCCAGGTCAGGCGACGCTCGCGCTCGGGTTCGTGGGCCGCAAGGACCGCGTTTGTCTCGCGGCCGGTCAGGTGTTGCGGGTCGATCCGGACGGTTTCGCGGTGAAGATCCACCGCGCGAACGCCGCCTTCATGGACTTCGTCGCCGACATCACGGACTACGCGTCTTTCGAAGCCGCGTGAGCCCAGGCCACCGGCGCCCTCACCTGATCGTCTTTTCGAGCTCGCTGCCCACGGGCTCCGGCGCGCCCACGGTGGGCGCCCCCGGTGTGCCGTCCTGGAAGACGAGAGGAGCCTCCCCCGCGGCGCGCTTCCGTACAATCTCCTCCTCGGCCGCTCGCGCCCGCTCGGCTCTGCGGCGCGTCGACGGCGAGTCCCCCCCTTCGGAGGCCCAACGCTCGAGGAGGTCCTCGCACGCGCGCCGAACCTCGGGACGAACGTCGTAGATCGCGAAGTGACGGAGCACGGGCACCGCCTCCTCGTCGCCGATGACCCCTAGCGCGTCGACCAGGTGCGACCGCCCGGTGGGGGCGGCCGTGTGAATCGCCGTCTCGAGCTGGGGGATAGCTCGCCGACCATAGCGGGCGAGACGCTGCGTCGCCGGGGCGACCAGGGCGTCGTTCCGTCGGGTGAGGATGTTGATCTCGTCCTGGATGTCCCGGTGCGAGGTGTCCTCGCAGCCGGCGGCGAGCGTCACCAGCACCACGATGCCCGCCGCGCCGGCGGCCATCGACGCGCAGCTCACGACGCCGCGACGGGCGCCGGGCCTTCGCCCCCGCCCCCGATCTCCGCCTCGACGAAGAGCTCGTCGGCCTCCACCTGCTCGGGCCCGCTGCGACGGAACTTGCGGGCGATGGCCTTGGCGACGGGATCCGCGGGGGCGACGCTGGGGACGGCGCCGTCCCGGGGCGCGACGACCACCAGGCTCTCGAAGAACGACTCGGCCATGTCCCGCAACGCCGCGGTGTCGGTCGTCGTGAAGCTGCGCTGGCGAAGTTGCGAGCCGCCCCACAGCCCGCGCGAGTACCAGGCCAGCGTCTTGCGCAGCTCGTGAACCCGCATCTTCTCCGGGGCATGGGCCTGCGTCAGGTCCGCGTGGCGCCGCCACACCGATCGCCGCTCGTCCAGGCTCGGCGGCCCGGGATCGGGCTCGCCCCGCGACACCGCCGCGAGCGACCGGAACAACCACGGATTTCCCATGGCGCCGCGACCGACCATCACGGCGTCGCACCCCGTCGCCGCGCGCATGCGATGAAAACCGGCCACGTCCTTGACGTCGCCGTTCCCGATCACGGGGATGGTCTGCGGCAGCGCCGCGCGAACCGCGGCGATGGGCGCGTGCTGCGCCTCGCCCGAGAATCCCTGGGCGCGTGTCCGCCCGTGCACGGTGATCATCGCCGCCCCGGCGTCGACCAGCCGCCGCGAGAACGCGGGGGCGTTGATCGAGGACTCGTCCCACCCGGTGCGATGCTTCACGGTGACCGGGATGCTCGCCGGGACCACGCGGCGAACCGCCGCCACCAGGCCCGCGGCGAGCTCGGGCTCCCGCATCAACGCCGAGCCGCACAACCCCGCCGTCACCTTCTTCGCGGGACACCCCATATTGATGTCGACGATGGACGCGCCGACGTCGACCGCCATCTCCGCCGCGCGCGCCAGCGCCTCGGGCTCGCGACCGAAGATCTGAACCGCGAAGGGCCGCCCGTCGAGGCTCGGCCACATGCGATCGATCGCCTTCCTGGCGCCCCGGGTCAGCGCCTCCGCCGACAGGAACTCGGTGAACGTCAGGACGGCGCCGAGCTCCTCGCAGACGGTGCGGAAGGCGAGATCGGTGACCGCCTCCATCGGCGCCAACAGGGCACCCTCGGGCAGCTGCAAGGAACCGACGCGCATGGGCCCCGCAGCATAGCAAAGCCGCCCGACAAGTTGTCGCGTGGCCCCTTGCGCCGCGGCGAAGCGGCTACGCCGCTTCTCGTCGCAGCTCTTCGCCGAACAGCAGCTGCATCAGGTGCGCGGCCTCCGCCTTGGCCCCGCCGATGTGCAGCGTCAGGGAGTCCGCGAACTCGGCCGCGCTCTGGAAGCGCTCCTTCGGATCGACCGCCAGGGCCAGGCCCAGCACCTCGCGCGCCGGCGAGGGAAGGCGATCGATGCGCTCCTGGTGCTCGGCTGTGGGGCCGCAGGCCGCCTTGAACAGCACATCGAGATCGTTGTCGCCATCGTAGAGGAAGCGGTTCGTGAGGCAGTAGTAGAGCACCAGGCCCATCGAGAACAAGTCGCTGCGGGCGTCCACTTCCCCCCCGCGCGCCTGCTCCGGCGACATGAAGTTCACGTTCCCCTTGACCATGCCCGCCTGCGTGCGGGTCACGCGGCGCTTCGACTTGACGATGCCGAAATCCGACAGCTTCACCTCGCCCTGCGCGGACATGATGATGTTGGCGGGCGAGACGTCGCGGTGAACGATCCCCATCGGCTGCCCTTCGCGATCGGCCTTGGTGTGCGCGTATTGCAGCGCCAGCAGCGTTTCGTGCGCGGCGTAATAGGCCAGACGTGGGCTCAACGAATCACGCGAGTGCTCGTAGCACCGGGCGATCAGCCGCACCAGGTCGCGCCCCACGATGTACTCCTGGGTCATGAAGAATTCGCTGCCGACCTGGCCGAAGTCGAAGACCGGCACGATGTTCGAGTGCACGAGGCTCGCCTGCATGCGGGCCTCGTCGATGAACTGTCCAATCGCCTCCTTGTCGGCCGCCAGCTCCTGGCGCAGGCGCTTCAGCACGAACACACGACTGAACCCCTCGACGCCGTGCGACGCCGCCGTGAAGACCTCCGACATGCCGCCCTCCCCCAGGCGGTCGAGGAGCTGGTAGCGGCCGAACTGCAGGCGTGCCGCCCCGGTCTCCGACAGCGGCGCCCCGTCAGGCGACGTCGCATGCCGCGGCGGTCCTGCTGGCTGCGGGGTGGCGGCCACGGCGCGCGGCGGGGGAACGGACGTGAACGGCACCGCGGCGGGCAGCGGCGTGATGGCGCTCCCGAGCTTCAAGGCGCCGGCGGTGTCGCCGCGGGCCGGGGGCGCCGCGTGCGCCCGCGTCGCGCCGATTCGCAGCGTGGGCTCCCGCCGCGCCGGGGCGGGAACGCCCGAGGCGTCGCCGCCAGCAGCCCGCGGCCCCCCCCCGAAGATGACCAGCATCGCGCCCAGGCCGGACAGCACGGCGCCGAGCACGATGATGCCCAGATCGGCGGCCGTCCGTCCTGCGACGGGTGCCGGCTCGATCATCGTGCCGAGCACGGCCCTGTCGGCGGCCCGCTCCACCACAAGGACAGGATCCTGGCCGGTCAAGACACCGAGGCGCGTCGCCAGCAAGAAGTACGGCTTGCCATCCAGCGTGACCAGCGACGACGCGACCCCCTCGGCGGCGCGGGCCCGCGCCACGACCGCGCGATCGTTCGTCCCGGGATCGGGCCCCCCGGTCGTCGCCAGCACTTCGCTGCCCACCACCACCCGCGCCAGCGAGAAGTCGCCGCGCGCCTCGCGCCACCAATCCTCGGACTGGAACAGGTCGACCAATGTGGCGCCGTCGACGTGGTTGTCGAGCGCGGCCAGCAACGGCTTGGCGTTCGCCGCCAGCTGCAGGCGCGCCTCCAGCCGGTGCTGCTCCGCTTGCCAGCGCCCGCGGATCTGCTCCGCCTCCACGCGCGCCCGGTCGGCCTGGCTCGCAGCGGCGCGACGGTTCAGCTCGCGGCTTGTCCAGGCCGCGCCCAGACCAGCCGCAGCCAGGAGCAACGCGATTCCTACTATCCGTTTTGCGCCCATGATTTACACCTCAATCCCGGTAAGAGCCGTACGCTTGGCCGAGCTTGTTCGAATGCGCGCGGGCTTCCTCGCGTTCGAGCGCGAACATCACCTGCGCCCCCGTGGGCGTCACCTCGACGCGCTGTTGCGCCGTCTTGGCGCCTGGGCTCCACGCGACGACCTTGCGCAAGCCGACCGGGACGTTGTCGATGCGAAAGGTTCCGTCGGGTCGCGCCTTCGCGAACAGCGGGCTCGGCACGACCAGAACGTCCGCCGACATCTTCTGGTGCATGTTGCAGAAGATCTCGACCACGCCCGGCGTGGTCAGCGTCACCGTGCGGGCCTTGTCGCCCGCCCGATAGCTGCCCAGGTCGAAGCTGTTGTGCGGAGACGGGGAAAACACGTTGTGATAAATGGCGTCGAAGTTCGGGAACACCACGTTGGTGCCGACCTGCACCACCGCGAGCCGCGGTGAGAACTGCTTGTTCTCCTGCTTGATCTCGATGGACTTGCCCTTGACGTGTCCACCCTTGACGTTGTCGATGTAGACGTAGACGTCCGTCGCTCTGACACCGACCGGGAGCGCGATCTTGCCCTCGAGCGGCCCGGTGCGCCGCGCCTCCGCCAACGCCGCGCCCCGACCGCGCTCGGAGGACCTCTCGCCCTGGGACGCCGCCGCCGAACCGGCGCCGCTCGCGCCGCCCTGCAGCGGGAGCGGGGGCAGCGTGATCCCGTCGGCCGTCCCGCCTTGGCTGCGGATGATCTTCAACATCATCTCGTACCGTTGCTGCTCGGATTGCAGCATGTCCAGGATGAGCTGCTTTTGCTCTCGGACCTCGGTCTGCAAGCGAATGAACTCCGCGCGGCTCGGGCCGCCCGCGTCCTCGCTGGCGGTCGGGCCCATCGGGGCGTTCTTCGAGGACGGATCTTGGCCACGCGCGGCCGCGGCGAACACGGTGACCGCCACGCCTGCCATCAGGATCCCCGTCACGACTCTCTTTGCGCTCAACATGGCTTCGCCTCTCAATCGATCAACAGCAGGGACGTGGTGAACACATCGTTCTTGATTTGCGGGATGCCGCCGTATTCGCCGTTGTGCAGGTACTCGGCCTTGAGGACGATGCGGTCCGAGAACGCGAACCGAAGCCCGCCGGTCCCCCGCCACGACTTGGTCAGGTAGGCGCGGTTCGCGCCGCCGGGGGCGTTGGGATCGCCCAGCCACACGAAGGCGTCGCGAAACTCTCCGCGGCCGATGACGCCGATCACCGGTGTCAGCATCCAGTCGAGCTCCAGATAGCCGCCCTTGTGCAGCTTCAACCCGTAGACATCGTCGATCGGGCTGCCCGGCGCGGCGCCCTTCAGCAACTGGGCCTTGACGTCGACGCGGCCGGCGTGGGCCTGCAGATCGACGCCGAAGAACCACATCGCGCCGGTGCTGGTGCGCGCGCGATCCTGACCCCCGTAAGATCCGGACACCCCCACCTCCGTCTCGAAGGGGAGCGGGGGACGCAGGGCCAGGCGGCCGCTGGCCGTCTTGCCGGCGTTGGTGTCGATCTCGTCGTAGAAGTGAAACTGCTCGGTGGTGTTGGAGCCGTTCGTCAGCGCGGCCGCGATGACGACCACGTCATCGGGCCCCAGCTTGCTGCGCAGCTTCATGCCCAGCGCGGTGCCGGTGGTGTAACGCGCGATGAGCGACGGCGTGATTCCGAAGCGCTGCACCGCCTTGCGATCGCGGTACTCGATGCCCAGGACGGAGTCCATCTTGCCGACGAAGAAGGAGGTCTTCTGCGATCGGGTCGGCATCCATTCGAGCTGCGCCAGATCGACGTCGATGAAGTCGCCGAGCGCGAAGTTCGACCCGCTACGAGGAACGAAGTTCACGCTCGCGGTCGCGAGGGCGTTGTCGCCGAGCGATGAGGTGAGCGTCAGGTTCACCTCGTTGGCGATGAAGCCGGGCGCGCCCCGGGAGTGGATGCTGTCGAAGCGGTCGACGCCCGCGGCGTCGCCGAGGTCGGCGGCCTCGCCTCGCGAGTTGACCGTGGGCGCCAGCAGATCGCCCAGGAACACCCACCCGTATTTCCCCTGGTATTCGGGGAAGTAGAGATTCCCTTGGTCCCGAATGATCCCCGAGCCGTCACCCTGGGGAACGAAGAAGCCCAGATCGATGTAACCCCCGACGGTGACCCGGGGCTGCCGGCCCACCGCCACCTGGCGCGTCTGCTCCAGCCGGACCTCGAGATCGTGGATACGATCTGACAGCGGCGTCGCGGCCTCCTCCAGCGACTCGTCCCCGACCACGTCATCCACCGCGTCCACGTCGGCGGGCGCCGACGGCGGCTCGGGCGCTGGCGCGCTCGGGCTCGCGGACGCCGCCGGGGGCTTGGTCCCGCCGTCGCCCTGCGCCAAGCGCTTTTGCGGCGCCGCCTGCGCCGCGGAAGCGGCGGCCAGCGAGAACGCCATCCCGATCGAGAGTCGCCTGAGAGCGTCGCATTTCATGGCAGCACCGGCGCGCTTCGGACGTCGGCGGGCAGCGCCTCTCCGGTCAGCGTCTTCATGAATTCCACGAGGTCGGACTTGTCCTCATCCGACAAGAACAGCTGTCGTATTTGAGGTGCGGCCACGCCGACGGCGTTGGCCGCGCCGCCGCCCCGATTGTAGTGGTCGATGACTTCCTCCAGCGTGGCGAAGACGCCGTCGTGCATGTACGGCGCGGTCAGGGCGACGTCGCGCAGGCTCGGCGTGCGCCACGCCCCGGGAGGGACCTGGTCCGCCGCGGACATGTCGTAGTAACGCTGGCGCGAGGTGTCCATGCTGTCGCTCCAGACGGAGTCGCGGCGGAAGGCGTTCTTCTGCAGCTTCGCCAGGCCGTCGCGCCCGCCCCAGGGCAGGCAGTTCTTCGCCGGCTTTGCGGCGATCGGATTGCCGGCCCCGTCCGTGCCAGTCGGGATCTCCACGCAGTCGCAGACGCCGCCGGACGGGCACTCGGCCTCGGTCGGGACCCCCGGCCCCGTCTGGGGCACGCCGATGTTGTGAAACTGGTTGTCGGAGAGCAGCGGCGTGTTGTGGCAGTCACTGCACGCCGCGCGGCCCACGAACAGCTGCGCCCCGCGCTGCGCGGCGACCGAGATCGTGTTGCTCTTCGGTCCCGCGGCGACGAACTTGTCGAACGCGGAGTTGCGGCTGATCATCTTTGCCTCGTAGGCGGCGATGGCCTTGCCGAAGTCGACGAACACGCGGTTCACCGTCGCTTGATCGCCCGGGTCCATGCAGTCCCACGCGTCGCCAAAGGGCTCGGTGGCGTCCCCCACCTGGCAACCAGGCTTGCTGCCGGGCTTGCCTTGCAGCGGGAAGCGCGGCCAGCAGCCCGGCGCTCCGCCGGCGGCGTCGTTCGCGACGCGGCACCCCTGATCGAGGGGGCAAGCTCCGTTCACGAGGACGCACTGGCCGGCACCCGCGCCGTCGGTCTGTAGCGTCATCGCCAGCGCGGCCGAAGTCCCCGTCATGGGCAGCGCATCCGTAAAGGCCGCCTGAAAATCCTTGCCGTAGAGATCGGAGATGACCCACGCGACATGGAGCCGGCTGCTGTTCATGGAGACGCCACCCTCCGTCGCGGCGAGCGCCTGCGCCCACAGCGAATCGACGCGGCCATCCCAGAACGACAGGTTGTAGAAGGCGGCGTTCAACGTGGGCTGGGCGTTGACGTCGAACCATCCGGCACCGATCGAGACGTTCCCGGGCGTCGACGTGTCGTCGATGCTCCCGTTGCCGAGGTCGTGGCACGTGGCGCACGAGACGGTCATCACCTGGCCCTTCGCCGCGCGCGCGTAGGGCACCGGACGGCGCAATTGATCGACGAGCGTGGCGGTTCCCGAGAATCGGCCGTCGAAGAACCACTTCTTGCCGAGCGTCTCGGCATCGGCGCGGCCGATGTAGTTGTTGGACGCGTCGGCGGGCGCCACCGCGGGGAGGCCCGCCAGCGCCGACACGCGGCCCCATGCTTCCCCGGACCATTCACATCCGGCGCTGCCGCAGATGGTGTCATCGACGAGGCGACCGCATCCGGCGGCACCGAGGAGCGCGAGGGCGAGCGCCGAAATCGCGAATTGCGCGGGCAGCTGACGTATATATGAAAATAAATAGTAATCTATATTACTTGATTTATTTTGATAAGTACCCGTTTTGATTGGTGGTTCACTCATTGAGCCAAGCCTCCTATCGGCGACCGGTTTCTCGAACTGAAGGGCGCTGAAAGCGTCGAAACGCACGCGCGCGCAGGTCAGTCGCGCGCTGCCATCTAACGAGCACGGCGCGGTCACGGCCGGTCGCATCCGCAGGGGGCACAGACCGGAGAGCGGTCTCCCGCCTCGATGGTCCGGAGTTGCCCCTCCCGCCACGCGAACAGCTCGTAGGCGGTGATCCGGCATCCGGTCTCGGAGGCGAAGCTGGACCGCTCCAGCTCGATGCCCCACTTTCCCAGGCCGATCCGCACGAACGCCAGCGACTGCTCGACGTCTCGATCACCGGTGATCTCGGCGGCGAGTGGCGCGAGCGCGTGCCAGTCGGTGCCGCCTTGCTTCGACACGAGCAACGTGTACACGGTCAAGCCTGCGTCGAGCTCGCTGGCCGTCGCCTCTGGGTCGTCGAAGCTGATGCGCGCGAGCGCGTCGCGCGCGCCGTCGCCGTCCACGTCGGGACCGCAGACGATGCGCACGTCGCGGGGTGGCACCGCGGACGGCGGCCCGATCTCGGGCCACGTCAGCGCCCTCGCCAACCTGGCGAGATGGTCCGCCTGGCTGAAGTCGACCAAGCTGCCATCGTCAAGCGCTTCGTCGCAATGGAAGCGCACGGCGGCTCGCTTGCGTGGCAGCTTCCCGATCAGGGGATGGCCACGACGACCCGCGATTGCTGGCTTCTCGCCGCTCGTCCTTTGGCCCGTCCGCTCCGCGGCCGTCGTGGCGAAGGAAACGGCCGAACCGGGGGCTCCTGCCAAGGCGAGGAAGCTCAGACAGATCAAGGGCGCGCAGCTCCTCGCGATAGTCACACGCGTCGCGACGAGAGCCCCCATCTCGTGAGCATAGTTCTACAAGCGGGTGACTGGAAGTTTCCGTCAGCGGGGTGTGGGAGGGGGGCCGACCGTGTGCACGTCTTCGTACGTCTCCGCATCGGCATTACGACCCATTTTCGGGTGTGAGGCGAACTTTCTCACCGTGAAGCGTTATCGAAAGCCGTGCCTCCGTCGATACCCCTGGAGCTGCCGCCAAGCGCATGAGTCTTGTCGGTCAGCGCTCGCCCCGTTCGGGGTTGTTTAGGTGCGGACGGACGTCGTTCTCATCGCGCTCGCCTGGGGAGGGTCGTGTTGGCTCCATCGCACGCGAAAGCAGTGGCCTCCTGGGTGCGGCTCGCCCTGGCGACCGTCGTCCTCGGCGCCGCGTGCCAGCCGGCGGGTGAGCCCGCGAGCGAACGCAGCGGGTTGGTCGCCCCGGTCGGCGCCCCCCCAGCTCCCGCGCCCCCGATTCCTGGCGCCCTCCTCGACCAGATCCATACGACCAACCGCGGACTCCTTCGCGGACAAAAGCCGGACGGGCTGCCCGCCACCGAGGGCGCCGACGCCGATCCGCTCATCGCCGAGGCGCGCCGCTACTACGACACGATTCGTATCCCGGAGCTGGCGGCGCGCAAATCCGGCGTCGCCGACCCCGTCGCTCCCGCGACGTTCGAAGACTGGAAGCAGGCGCTGGGCTTCGAGCCCCAGCGCCCGGACGAGGATCGCGCCGCTTACCGCAGACGGACGGGGGTCGTCGTCTACTACAACCGCAACGAGCTGGGCCTCGGGCGCGAGCTCGGCTGCGTTCGCTTCACGGAGGCCGAGCGTCGCGGCGGCAAGGCGTCCCACGGGATCGCGTGCTTCGTCACCAACTACGGACGCGGCTTCGGGGAAGGCAAACCGTCGCTCGACATGGCGGTTCGCGGGGACGAGCCCCGCAACACCGTCTGCATCATCTATCGTCCCTCTTTGGGAGCGGGCTACGAGATCCAGTTCTACGTCTTCGGCGCCAGCGGCAGACGGCAGGAGTGGGCTCAGCTCGACACGCTGGGCCCGCGCCCCCACCCGCTCGTCTGCATGAACTGTCACGGCGGCGACTACGACGCCGACCGCCACATGGCGGTCAACGCGCGCTTCCTGCCGCTCGACCCGAGCCTGGTGGACTTCGCCGTGGACGCGGGCCCCGAGCTCACCCGCGCAGGCCAGGAGGAGAGAATTCGCGCCGTGAACGCGCTCTCGGTCGAGACGCCGCTCACCCCCGCGCAGCAGGACATGCTGGCCGGCCTCTATGGCGGGCGCGTCCAGACGCCGGGCCAGACCACCACCGACCATTGGGTGCCCGAGGCGTGGCGAACGACGCCGGAGGATCATGACTTCTACGACGGGGTGGTGAAACCGTACTGCGCGACTTGCCATCTGGCCGCCCAGGCACGACCCGACGGAAGGACGCTGTGGTCGTACAAGGTCTTCCAGACGCCGGCATCGTTCAACGGCGCCTCGTTGGTCGACTACGTCTGCGGGGACTTCTCGATGCCGAACGCACAGGCCACGACGCGGGCCTTTTGGTTCACGCCCCGCCCGGTTCATGTGGCGGGGCGTGGCTTCCCCTCCGCGGCCGACGCCTTCCTGGCCCACGAGGGCGTGGATCGGGCCCACTGCCCCAACCTGCAGACGGTGTCGCAATGCAATCGCGGCAACGATCCCGATCGCCTGTGCGGTGACGGCGCCAACGGCATCACCTGCGATCGGCAGACGAACCGCTGCACGCCGCCGCGCGCCACGACGCTCTAGCGGCTTCGCGGCTCGCGGAAGGGGCTTCGCCCAGCAGAGCTGGGCTACGCTCGCCCGAGCAGCGGGAGGTGAAGCAACTCCGTGGGGATCTCGCAAGGGGCCTTCCGAGGCCGCTCGCCGTCGACGCTGCAGCACGGGCTAGTATTCTCCTGCGGGTGTGCTGCCGTCGCCTTCGGGTCCTGGTCGCTGCATCGTGCCTCGCCGCGCTCGGACCTGCGCTCGCGTGTCGCCGGCACCCGCCCGTGCCACCGCCGGGGGGCGGCGAGAGGTCCGAGACCGCTGGCGCGATGGCCGATGTCGTGGATCCCTGGTCGTGGCCGCGCGCGGCGGGCGCGACCGACCGAGAGCGCGCCCTCGAAGACATTGGTCCCTACGAGCCGCTCGCTCCAGAGCGCCCAGGCTCGCCGTTGTGCAACCCCAACGCACGTTACTGGACGCGGCTGGTCGGCATCGCGTGGGATCGGGACATCGACCTCGACTTCGACGACGCGCCCGTGGATCTCGACGGTGACGGCCGCCCCGACACGCGTGTGACCCGCCACGTTCACGCCCGAGGCGGCGCGCTGGCGAATCCAGCCCTGTTTGGGCTGACGCCCACACCCGACGATCCGCGCGGGCGTGTCGGTCGCATCTCGGTCTCGACGGGGATCCTCGGGTTGCGGGAGGCGCTGACGCCGGACGGCCGCCCGAGCGGCGAGATCGGAATGACCTGCTTCCTGTGTCACGGCGGCGTGCAGCCCGCTCGCGGTCGGATCGTCCTCGGCATGGCCGCGACTGCCTTCGACTACGGCCTCCTGCTGGCGACGGCGGCTGCCCTCGATGGCGGTGGAGCCGCGGCGTCGTATCGACGAGAGAACGGATTCCCCGACGGCGACACGGTGCGCGCGCGCCTGTTGCTGGCGGGGCCCGGGCGCCAAGATTTGACCGGCGAGTTCGGGCTGGACGTCACGGTTCCCGGCCTTCATTCGGCCCGCTATCCGGGGACGAGGCGCGTCCGCCAGGGAACAAAGGGCATCGTGAATCCGATCAGCGTGCCGCCGGTGCTGGGTTGGGCCGGCGTCAATCTTCAGAACTGGTCCGGCAGCGAGGTGGCGACCGGCCGCTGGTTACAGCGACTGCTGGTGCTTGGTGGCGGCGAACCCGGGGCGGGCGTCGTCGAGCGTCTCGGCCTGCCGCCGCTGCGTGGGTCCGATCCGCGCGACTGGACCGCGACCCGACGCGCGCTATTGCTCGATCTTCGCAACCTCGGGACCCTGGGCCTGCAGCAGGACTCGTTCCCCGGCCTGCTCTGGGCGGACGCGCTCCATGGCAACGCTCCGCTCGACCCCGCGGCGATCACCGCCATCCCGAGCATGTACGCCGCGGCGGCGCTTCGTCGCGTTCTCGCGCGCGAGACAGTCGTGGCGGCGCGCGCGCGCGCGGAGCTCCCCCGCGACGTCGCGGCGGAGACGGCGGTGGCGCGCGGCCGCGACATCTTCACGAACCGGCTGGTCGGCGCCATCGCGAACAAACAGATCCTGAAGGAAGCCCCCTCCCTTTACGGCCCCGCCAGGCTCGCCGGCCCGATCCTGGCCCCCATCGACGAGGCCCTGCCAGCGACGTTCTCCGTTCGCTGCGCCGATTGTCACAGCGCCACGCCCGGCGGCGAGCGGGTGGCCCTCGCCGCCACCGCGCCGCCGCTCGGCCGGTGCAGCCACTGCCACCACGCCCACGCCCCCTTCGACGAAGACGCGGCTGACGCCTCCCCGCCGCCTCCGCGCGCGCCCCTCCGGGCGCTGCGCGTCCCCCTCGGAGCGGCCGACGAGACAGCGTTCTGCCGTGGCTGTCACGACCGCCATCGCGGCTTCACGCCCATCGTGTTCTCCTCCAGCCTGCTGCTTCCCTTCGACGCCAACGGCAACGGGAAGGCGCAAGACGATGAGGTCGCCGACGAGCGGGCGGGCGGGATCGGCACCGAGGCGTTGCTGGCGTTCGATGTGCCGCGGCCGGAGCGTCCCGCGACCGGGTTCGCCCTCGACGTGACGGCCCTCGATTGCGTGCGTTCGGTCGGCCCCATCACCACGGCCCGGCTCGGTGCCGGCTGGGTTCGCGTCCCCCCGCTCGTGGGGGTGGGCGCCTCGGCGCCCTACCTGCACAACGGCTCGGTGCCCACGCTGCGCGCGCTGCTCGAGCCCGCGCGCCGCCGGCCGGTGACGTTCCCGCTCGGTGCGGCAGGGTTCGTCTTCGACACGCGCCTACCGGGAAACCGGAACATGGGGCACGAGTTCGGCACGGCGCTCACCGACCGTGAGAAGGACGATCTCGTGGCGTTCCTCGAGTCGCTCTAAGGACTGCTCTAGGTACAGCGCTCCGCAAGTTCGTGCCCCTCCCAAAAGCTCCTTGCGGGAGGGCCACGCCGAGCCACGCGCCCGCCGAGCGCAATCGCGCGGGCGTGAACCCG
>CAYUFS010000074.1:0-22728 GCA_964443975.1 uncultured Myxococcales bacterium
AGGTGATCCTGGACGTCGTCTACAACCACACCGCCGAGGGCAACCACCTCGGCCCCACCCTCAGCTTCCGCGGCATCGACAACGCCACCTACTACTGGCTCATGCCCGACCGGCGGTACTACCTCGACTTCACCGGCACGGGCAACAGCCTCAACGCCTCCTCGCCGGAGGCGGCCCGCCTCATCGTCGATTCGCTCCGCTACTGGGTGACCGAGATGCACGTCGACGGCTTCCGCTTCGATCTGGCGAACACCCTCGGCCGCCTCGGGGCGGGACAGTTCGCCCCGGACGCCCCCATCTTTCAGATCATCGCGCAGGACCCCGTGCTGTCGCGCGTGAAGCTGATCGCCGAGCCATGGGATTGGGGCCTCGGGGGCTACCAGGTCGGCAACTTCCCCGCGCCCTTTCGCGAGTGGAACGGCAAGTACCGGGACGCCATTCGCCGCTACTGGAAGGGCGACGAGAACCTGGCGTCGGAGGTGGGTTACCGCCTGAGCGGCTCGGCCGATCTCTATCTGGGAGATCGACGCGAGCCTCAGGCCAGCATCAACTTCGTCACGGCCCACGACGGCTTCACGCTGCACGACCTCGTCACCTACGGCAGCAAGCACAACGACCTCAACGGCGAGGGCAACCGCGACGGCGCGGACGACAATCAATCGTGGAATCACGGCGTCGAGGGCGAAACCGACGATGCCGCGGTGATCGCCTTGCGAGAGCGCCAAAAGCGAAATCTGCTCGCCACGCTGTTCCTCTCGCAGGGCGTCCCCATGTTGCTCGCCGGAGACGAGAGGGGCCGCACCCAGCGCGGCAACAACAATGCGTATTGCCAGGACAACGAGATCTCGTGGGTGGACTGGACGCTGGATGACCGGCGTCGCACGCTCGTCGACTTCACGCGGAGGCTGATCCGGCTTCGCCACGGCCACCCGGTCCTGCAGCGGACCCGCTTCCTGGTGGGGGACTATGTGTGGGACTCGACGGCGAAGGACGTGGCCTGGCTGCGGCCCGACGGCGAGGAGATGAACCCCGAGGACTGGCAGCGCCCCTGGATCTCGTCGCTGGGGGTCATGCTGGGCGGCGACGCGCTTCACACCCTCGACGAACGAGGGGCGCGGCTGCTCGACGACGGCGTGCTCGTGCTGATGAACGCCCACGACGAGCCGGTGACGTTTCGCCTGCCCGGGCGAGACTCGGCTGGGGGACAGTGGCTCGTGGAGCTCGACACCGCGGATCCCGGGAAGGCCGCCGACGCGCCCTGCGCGGGCGAATACCAGGTCACGGGTCGCGCGCTGGTGGTCCTGCGCCAACCCCTCGAGGCCCAGGTCGCCCGGGCCGCCGCCGAAGCGCCCGCGCGCGCGGCGAAGCGCGAGGCCCAGCGGCGGCGGCGGCGCGCGGGGGTCACCATCCCGCTCTTCTCCATCCGCACGCCGTCGGGCTGGGGCATCGGCGAGATCCCGGATCTTGCTCGCTTCGCGACCTGGGCGGCGAAGGCGGGCTTCTCCGTGCTGCAGTTCCTGCCGGTCAACGAGGTCGGCGGCGCCGACGCGAGCCCCTACTCCGCGAGCTCGGCCTTCGCGCTCGATCCCGTCTACCTGTCGCTGGATGAGAGCGAGGATTTCCAGGCGGCGGGAGGCCGCGACGCGCTTCCCAAGGACGCGCAAGACCGCCTGGCCTCAGCCAACGGAGCCCCCGTGGTCGACTGGGGGGGCGTGCGCCAGCTCAAGCAGATCGCGCTCGCGCTCACGTTCGAGCGTTTCATGCGCGACGAATGGAAGCCCCAGACCGCGCGCGCACAGCAACTGATCGCGTTCATGAGCGCGAATCGCGGCTGGCTCGAAGACTACGCGCTGTTTCGGGCAGCCCACGACAAGCACGGCGTCCGCTGGCTGGAGTGGCCCGCGGGCGTGCGCGACCGCGACCCCGGTGCCCTCGCGGAGCTGCGGCAAGACGCGGGTGACGCCATCTTGCGCGTGAAGTGGACGCAGTGGCAGCTCGATCGGCAGTGGCGCCAGGCACGCCTGCAGGCCAGCCGCGCCGGCGTGGAGTTGATGGGGGATCTCCCCTTCGTCGTCGGCGTGGACTCGGCCGACGTGTGGGCCCGGCCCTGGCTGTTTCGAACGGATGTGCACGTGGGTTCGCCGCCCGACGAGGCATCGCCGGACGGCCAAGACTGGGGTCTGCCGCTCTATGACTGGACCGCCTTGGCGCGGGATCGCTATGGCTGGATCCGCGAGCGCGCGGCCCGCGCCGGCCAGCTGTTCTCGCTCTATCGCATCGATCACGCGATTGGCTTCTACCGGACGTTCTACCGCTCCGCGGACGGAAAGCTGAAGGGCTTCTCGCCCGCCGAGGAGCACGACCAGCTTCGCCTGGGCGAGACCCTCATGCGCTTGATGGGACAGTTCGGCGAGGTGGTCGCCGAGGATCTGGGGCCCGTCCCGCCCATCCTGAGACCCTCCCTCGAGCGCGCCGGCGTGCCCGGTTACCGGGTGCTGCGCTGGGAGAAGGAGGGCGACAAGTACCGCGATCCTTCGTCCTGGCCAGAGTCCTCGGTCGCCACGAACGCCACCCACGACACCGACACCACCGCGGCGTGGTACGACGGCCTGCCCGCCGATGCCCGGGAGCGTCTGCGCGAGCTCCCCGGCATGAAGGCGCTCGACGTGGGGAGACCCTTCGACGAAGGCGCGCGGGATCTCATCCTGCGGCTGATCTATTCAGCGCCGTCCACCCTCTCCATCGTCCCGTTCCAAGACGCCCTCGGCGCCAGACAGCGCATCAACACGCCGGGCACGGTGGGCCAGGCCAACTGGAGCTTCCGTGCCGAACAGACGGTCGATGACCTGCTCGCCGACGGCGCCACGATCGAGAGGCTCGCGAAGCTGGCCGCCGAAACCGGGCGAAGCCGCGCGCGGTGAACGCACCACGTCGACAGGGAGCAGCGCTTGCGGGACCCGTGCGCTCGTGACGCGGTCCGCCTCGTCCTCCGGATCTTCTCCCGCTCCAGGCGTTGGGGACACTACGTTTGCTGGCTTCAAAGTGCGGATTTCGCGGGTATTCTTGGCCCGAAAGGAGGCCGGCGCGCCACTGAACCCCGTCACGAAACCGAGCCTTTCTTTGGCCTAATCACGCGCTCCGCGAACTTTTTCGGTGTAACCTCCGCGCGTTCCCCCAAACCCCAGTCGGAGTGTTTTAAATGCGGCAGTCCCCGGTTTTTTCGCTTCACGTGGCCCTTGCCCTCACCTTCGCGTGCGCCTCATTCGGATGTCGTCCAGCAGCCTCGTCTGCCGACGGCGGTGACAATGGGACAGGCGGCTCGGGCTCGGGATCGAGCGGGAACAGCGGCACCGGCAATTCGTCGGGCTCGAGCACGGGAGGCAAGAGCGGCACTGGCGGCAACGGACCAGGGACCGGCACGGGCGGCAACGGGACCAGCACCGGCACGGGCGGCAACGGGACCGGCACCGGCACGGGCGGCAACGGGACCAGCACCGGCACGGGCGGCAACGGGACCAGCACCGGCACGGGCGGCAACGGGACCGGCTCGGGCGGCAATGGGACGGGCTCGGGTGGCAACGGCAGCGGAGGCGGATCGGGCATGAAGATGGCGTGCACGGACACGACGCCGCCCACCGACCCGAAGATGCCTGGCTACTCGGCCGCCCAGCACACCATGTACAACAACATGGCCAACTCCGTGTTGCTGAATATGTCAGTGGCGGAAAAAGCCGATCAAATGCGCGGGATACCGCAGCCGCCCACGACGTCGCCGACCTACTATGACGACGTCTTCAGGCAACCCGACAACACGATGCACTCGATCAAGGGCTTCCGGTTCCGCGACGGCCCCCGCGGCGTCAACCTCGACGCCCCGATCTACGGCGGCGGCTCGAAGGGTCGCTCGACGGTGTTCCCGGTCGCCGCCGCCCGCGGGGCCACGTTCGACGTGGACCTCGAATACCAGATCGGTCAGGCCATGGGCGACGAGATGGTCGCGGCTGGCCAGACGATGTTGCTGGCGCCCACGACCAACATCCTGCGCCATCCGCTGTGGGGACGATCGCAGGAGACTTACGGCGAAGATGTCTTCCTGCTCGGCCGCATGGGGACCGCGTCGGTCGCCGGCATCCAGGAGTACGTCCCCGGCTGCGCCAAGCACTATGCCGCCAACAACATCGAAAACTCTCGTGCCATGAAGACCGCGGCCATGGACGAGCGGACCTTCCGCGAGATCTACGCGCGTCACTTCGAGATGATGATCAAGGACGGCGGCGTCGCCTGCGTCATGGGGGCGTATAACCCCGTGGCGGTCACCGGGAAGCCGGCCGCGAGCTCGACGCAGAACAAGTTCATGTTGACCGACGTGCTCCGCACGGACTTCGGCTTCCAGGGCTTCACCATCACCGACTGGTGGGCGCTGTCGGGGAACAACGGGGCGCAGACCGGAACCGCCACGACCGCAGCGGCAGGCGTCAATGCAGGCACGGACATGGAGCTGCCGATGAGCATCAACTACAAGTTGATCGAGAGCATCGTCGGCACCACCATCACCCAGGCGCAGGTCGACGCCGCGGCAAAGCGAGTCCTCGAACAGAAGTACCGGTTCAACCTGGTCACCGGAACCGGACTCAAGTCGTCGTCCTCGACATATAGCGGCGGCTCGATCTTCAATCAGACGCACATCGATCTCGCAGAGAAGACCGCGCGCGAGTCGATGGTCCTGCTGCAGAACAAGAACAACGCCCTGCCGCTGAAGAAGATGGGCAAGATCGCGGTGGTCGGCACCAAGGAAGACTACTTCGGGACCGCGAACGGCCAGGGCCAGGTTTCAGGGGGCATCAACAACCGGGCCGACGACATCAACAACGGTACCATCGACTTCCCGAACGGCGTCCGCGTGGGCGACGTGGGCAGCAGCCGCGTGGACTTCGATCCGGCGAAGGCGATCAGCCCCTGCAAGGGCATCCAGATGGCGGTGGGCTCGTCGGCCACGGTCACCTGCGGCAACGCCGCCGCGACGGCGTCCGGCGCCGACGCCATCGTCGTCATCGCGGGAATGACGCCTTACGACGAGGGCGAGGAGTACAACGGCAGCGGCGACAGGTCGGTGCTGGATCTCAACGGCAAGCTGAACAGTGGCATGCAGAACAACCTGATCATGCAGGTGGCGACGATGAACCCGGGAAAGCCGGTGATCGTCGTGCTCGAGGGCGGCGGCGCCATCAACGTCATGCCCTGGAAGGACATGGTGTCGGGCATCGTCATGGCGTGGTACCCCGGCATGGTGGGCGGCCAGGCCATCGGCGAGCTGCTCTTCGGGGACCAGAACTTCACAGGCAAGCTGCCGGTCACCTGGCCGAGCGACGTCAACCAGTTCCCGACGTTCAACGGCGGCGGGACGACGCAGATGGACTACTACCTCGGGTACCGCTACTTCGAGAACAAGGGGACCAAGCCGCTTTATCCCTTCGGGTACGGCCTCAGCTACTCGGGGCAGTTCCAGTACGCCAATCTGCAGGTGCCGTGCAGCAGCGCGAAGGCGCCCTCTGGCACGAACCCGGGCAGCATCGTGAACGTCACCGTCGACGTCACGAACAGCGGCACGGTGAACGGCACCGAGGTCGTATTCCTCTTCACGTCATCCGCTGAGGTGTCGAAGCAGCTGAAGGGCTTCGCGCGGGTCGACGTCGCGGCAGGGAAGACCGCGACGGCCACCATCCCGTTGCGCATCGCCGACCTGAAGTACTGGGACAGTGGCAGCAGCAGCTGGAAGTATCCGGCCGGACCCGTCACGGTGATGGTGGGGCGCAGCTCCGCCGGCACCGACGACACGAAGAACGACCTGATGTTGACGGACACCCTCACCATCAACTGACCCACGCTCGGCGCATGGTGGGTACTGCGGGGAAGCGGGGTGCCCGGGCGGCTATTGGCGCAGGCCCCCCCCAGGGACGAGCAACTCGGGGTGCGTCCTGGCCGTGAAGTGAACCGACACCCATTCGAGGCCTTGCCTTTTTCCGCGGGATAGGCGAAAGCACCAAACGCGCGATCCCCCAGTCCGTCCCGGAGGCGACCGACAGACATGACGATGAACAGCCAGAAGCCTGTCCCGCGATCGATGGTGTTGCTGCTTTCCTTGGCGTTTCTGGGGCCGGTGATGGGCACCGGATACGCCACCGCTGCCACCAAGGGTCACGCCAAGAAGTCGAAGGAGAAGAGGTCGAGGTCCGAGTCGGACACGTCGAGCTCGTCTTCGTCGGAGCCCGGTTCGCTATCCTCGGCCGCGCTGACCACGAGCACCACGGCGGCCCCGACCGCGACGTCAGAAGGGCTGGTGGCCGCCAGCAACACCACCACGCTCGCCGCGAGCGGCTCCCCCGCGCTCAAGCCCGTGAGCGAGACCTCTGCCTCGTCGGACGCGGTCCCAGGGGCGCCCGCGTCGGCCCCCGCGAACGAGTCCGAGACGCCGACGCCCCCTGGCAGCGACGCACCGGCTGCATCCCCGGTGCCTCCGGGGTCGGTCTTCTACGTCGAGCACCTCGGCGCCGAGGCGTACCCCGGCAACAAGCGAGGCATCTATGGCGGCTCGCTGTGGCTCGAGCCCTCGTTTCACGGCCTGCAGTGGCCGTACATGCCGCGCACGGGGCTCGGCCTCTCGGGCTCGGCGTGGGTCGACACGGGGTACGAGCAGATCATCCGCGGCCACAGCCCCATGGTGTCGGCGGACACGAAAGAGTGGGTGCAGCAAGCGCGCGCGGTCTTGCGCGCCACGCCGACGTACTCCGACGGAAAGTTCTTCGTCCAGGGCCAGATGGAGGTGGTTGGAAACAGCGATCAGATCCACTCCCAGAGCGACGCCGGCGCGGGGATCGTCGACATCGACGATCTGTGGCTCCGCGTCGGCTCCTGGAACTCCTGGGACGTCAAGGTGGGCCGCTACGAGGGCTGGGAGATGTACCACACGGGGATGGGCCTCGACATCAACACGATCGAACGCCGGGGCGCCACCCAGAACGGGTTCGGCTCGGCGACGTTCGAGCGGCCGGACTACTACGGCGCCACGTACTTGCACGATCGGCCCTCCCAGCAGGCGGTCGGCAACGTCGCCCTGCACCTTTACCCCACGCCGTTCTTCCGCGTCGAGTTGCTCGGGCAGCTGGGCGCGGACGCGGTCGCGACGAACTCGGGCTCGAACACCCTGGGGGGACGGCCCGCCGCGATCCTCGACCTGGGCTTGGTCAAGGTGAAGGTGGGCGGCGAGTACCTGAAGCAGACCCACAGCGACTCGTACATCACCTCCATCCTCGACATGAACGGCAACTCCACGCAGGCCAAGAGCGACAGCAAGTTCTCGATCGTCCGCAAGGGAGTGGGTGGCTCGCTGCAATTCGTCTTCGATCCGACCATCGAGTTTGGTGTCAGCGGCGGCATCGGGTGGGTGAATTCGAACCCCACCGACACTGGAGCGCCGAGCGCCACCGGGACGTACAAGACCACCAGCGTGGGCGGCTTCGCCAACCTCGGGCTGGGCTCGTTGCTGTCGCCGAACCTCCGCGATCTCATCTTCGGCGCTGGCGTCGACTGGACCACGCAGACCGACGACAACCGCGACAACAACGGGAAGGTCGACTACACGGCCAACCTTCAGGCCTTCGGCGCCCTTCAGTACCTGGTGGCGCACCAGCTCTTCGTGAAGGCGGTCATCGCCTACGCGCGCTCCGACTTCGACCTCGCCCAGATCGGCGGCGGCGGCGGCGGCACCTGGAGCAACGACATGTGGAGCGCGCGCCTCCGTCTGATGTACCTGTTCTGACGCGCCCGCGGCCGACGCGGGTCGGCCGATAAACGGGCCCCGGCCACCGAGGCCCCGGCCAATCGGGCGCTTCGCGCCGTCTGCTAGAGTTGGCCTCGATCGGAGGTGGGCCCATGCGCGAACCGGCGAAGTCTTGCGTCATCTGCGGCGGCGCGCTGCAGGCCGCGGAGATTCTGTACACGGAGGGCGGGGAGATCTCCTGCGAGGCCTGCTTCGCCGCCGACGGGGCGCGCCACGGCGACCGTGGCCGAGGAGCAGGGGCGCTTGCTGGCCCCCGCACCTGGCAGGCGGCGCTCGCGGAGAGAGCGCGCGCGAGCCAGCGGCGGCGGATCGTCCACGGCATCGTCTTCGCGTGGATGGTCGCGGGCTTCTTCGTGGCCTGGCGGCTGCACACCAGGCTGACCATCGCGACCATCGACACGCCCGCGGCGACGGCCGCCGTGTCGGCCGAGCTACGGGTCCGGGGTCATGTGGTCGCCGAGGGGCTCCATCGGCCTTTGTGGCTCGTGGCCGAGGCCTCCGGGAGGTGCCCGAGCGCTCCGTTCTTCGCGACACGCGTGGTCGCCGGGCAGGACGGAACCTGGGAGGCGCCGGTGCGGCTCGACGGCCATCGCGGGCAGACGTTCCTGATGACGCTCGTCGCCGCGGACGAGCTCGCGGACGCCGCGCTCGAGCGCGGCGTCACGAACATCGGGAGCAGGCGCCGCGGAATGGCCGGGAGCGCAGTCCTCGCCTCGAGAGAGGTCATGCTCGGCGAGGAAACGTCACTCGCGTCGCGATCATCGTCCCCGCGGGGCGAGCCGTAGCCGTTGCTTGGCCCCTAGCTAAGCTAGGACAGCTGCGCTTTCGCCTCGACGGTACACCGACACGACGTACACTCTCCGGATATGAAGGCGGACAAATCCGAGGTGGCAGCAGCGGCGGCCCGGCTCGCCGGAGCCGACGCCCCCACCGTGCTGCGCTGGGCGCTCGATCGGTTCAGCAGGCGCTTGGCGATCGCGTCGTCGTTCTCGATCGAGGATTGCGTGGTCATCGACCTCGCGCACAAGGTCGATCCTGGCGTTCGGGTGTTCGCGCTCGACACGGGCCGGCTTCCCGACGAAACGTACATGGCGGCCGAGCGTGTGCGCGCCAAGTACGACGTGGAGATCGAGTGGCAATTTCCGGCCCGTGAGGCCGTCGAGCGCCTCGAGCGAACGAAGGGTCTCTACAGTTTCCGCGATTCCCTGGACAACCGCCACGAGTGCTGCGGCATTCGCAAGGTCGAGCCGCTCGGGCGCGTGCTCGGCGAGGTGGACGCATGGGTGACGGGGCTGCGCCGCGAGCAGTCTGTCACGCGCACGGACACGCCCGAGATCGAGCTCGACGCCGAGCACGGCGGCATCTGCAAGCTGAACCCGATCGTCACCTGGACAGCGGCCCAGGTGCGCGCTTACGCGGACGAGCACCGCGTGCCCATCCACGCGCTGCACGACCGCGGCTATCCGTCGATCGGGTGCGCGCCCTGCACCCGCGCCGTGGCCCCGGGCGAGCACCCGCGAGCCGGGCGCTGGTGGTGGGAGAATCCCGAGAACAAAGAGTGCGGGCTCCATCCCGCACGATGAAAGCAGCAAGGCTGCGCCTCGCAAGGCTTTCGCCTCCGGCGATCGCGTAGCCAATCCGAGCACCCGGAGGTCCAGCTTTACTCCACCCCACGCAGGCGGACCTGCGTGGGGACCCCGGTTGCTGGACCGGCCCCGCCGTCGAGCCAACTCACCGGGGGTCTCGCAGGGGGCCTTCGACGGCGGTGCACTTAGCTCGGGTTCTTCAGCCAGCGGTCGAGCATTTCGATCTGCCAATCCGCCAGCCGCGCCGCGGGCGGGGGCGGCATCTTGCCGCTGCGCGCATCCGCCGTGGCGCCCGGCAGCAGATCGCTGCCCTTCATGAAGGTGACGACGCCGGCCGCGCTGGCGGCGTCGAAGGTCGCATAGTCGAAGCTCACCGCCGACGCCCCGCCGAGATAGCCGGGATCGCCGCCGCCGGGGCTGTGGCAGCGCACGCAGCGCGCCACGAGGAGGGGACGAATGTCGTCTTCCCACGTGGGGTCGGCGGGCACGTTGGCCCCGCACCCGGCGCCGAGGGCGGTCAGCCACAGCACTCCGACCAGCAGCCGCGTCGAAAAACTCTTCACGAACATTCTCCTCGGAGGCAGGTCGCGATCGCCGCCCCCGGGAGGAGGGCTACATCGGGTTCTTCTGCCAGCGCTGCAGGGTCTCGATCTGCCAATCCGCGAGCTTCTCGGACGGTGGGGGCGGCATGAATCCAATGCCGGCAGGCGAGCCCGCGATCTTTCCCGCGACGGCGTCGCCCACCATCTTCACGTAGACCAGGTCCGCGCCGGCGAAGTCGCTGAAATTGGCGTGATCGAAGTTGCCGAAGGCGTTCGGCGTCTTACCGGGATCGTTGGCCACCGGATTCTGGTGGCATCGAATGCACCGGGCGACCAAGATGGGCCGAACGTCCTCGACCCAGTTGGGATTCGAGGGGACGCTGGCGCCGCATCCGGCGCCGACAGCGGACGTCACCACCAGGCCAGTCAGGAGGAGGAGCATGCGCGAGGTCGTCATGGCGTCGTCGTCCTCACAGGTAATAGTGAAGCTGTAGCATGCCGAGCGAGTCGGCGGGGCCGTCGGCGAGGCCGGTGCCGTTCATCTGATAGCGCCCGAGCAGGATGATCTCGCAGTGCGCCCACAGGAAGTAGTTGACCTGCAGGTCCACCGCGGTGTGCGCCGTGCTCGAGATTCGCAGATCCTCCTGGTACCGCTCCAGCCCCAGCGAAGCCATCACGCCCTTCACGGGGAAGAACGTCGGACCCAAGTAGCCCACCATCTGATTCGAACCGTTGCCGCCGGTCGTGCTGCGTCGCTGTAGATCGAGCTCGCCCATGAACAAGATACGCGGCCGGTCCAGCCAGAGCTTACCGACGGCGCCGCCCTGAATCAGGGTCTGATCCTTGTTGAGCGAGACGCGGGCTTGCAGGGCCAGCGCCGCCATCGAGTTGAAGCGCCGCTCGCCGTACGCCGCGGCACCCGAGCCGGTCGCGGTGCTGCGCAGGGGCAGCGGCAGGCTGTTCGGCGGCGGCGTGAACCCGGTGACGTGAAGCTCCCAGTCCTCGGCGAGATAGCCGCCCGAGACGTTGTAGGTCTCCTCGTAGAGGTTGAAGCCGGTGACGCTGCGAATGTAGTAGATGTGCTCGGCCACCCGCAGGCCGTACGGCGCGTAGAAACGGCCGGCGCGAACATAGGCGCCCGTCGCGCTCGGCTTCCACATGACGTAGTGCTCGCGGGAGATCACGGACTCGAGGTGCGCGGCCATGCTGTCCGAGCCGGTTCCGGGCCGCGTCGTCCCGCGGAACCCACCCGCGACGTAGACCGAGATGCCCGAGTCGCCGAAGCCGACGCGCGCATAGCCGTCGGCCTGCATCGGAAAGACCGCCACCTCGGGAGGGCCCGAGCTGCCCGCCTCGTTGCGGATGGCCGCCGCGCGGAAGTCGCCTCCGAGCGCCAGCCAGGCGGGCGGTGTCCACAGACCGTGAAGGAAGGCTCCGTCGCCGCCGCGGCTGATGGTGTCCGCGCCTTCGTCCCGCCCCCACGAGGTCAACAGCCCGAAGCCCGCCGGCGCGTAGTGGCACTGCGCGCAGCGCTGCGTCCCCGAGCTGAACTGGAACTGGGGATAGGCGTTCGCCTCGCGCGCGCCGCTAGAAAACGCGACGACGAAGGCGGCGACACCGACCGCGACGAGGACCAGCGACGAACGCGAGCTCAAGGCGTCCCCGCCGGCTTCGAGCCCGGGCCATCCCACGCGGCCCCGTTCGTAATCCAGCGTTCGATCAATTGAATGTCGGCCTCCGGCAAGGGAAAGTCGGGCGGCATCCGCAGGTTTCCCGCGCCGCGAAGCAGCCCCACGAGCGCGGAGCTATCCGGGTTCTGGGGGATGACGAAGTGTCGACTGAGGAGCTGCTGATACCCGTCCGCGACGGTGTCGAGGACGACGCCCGAGCGTTCCGCCAGCTGCGAATGGCAGTTCGCGGTGGCGCAGCTCGGCTGGATGATGACGGGCGAGATGTAGGACCACTTCTCGGGCCGCGAGTCGGCGGTGGAGCCGCATCCGGAGAGCGCCGCGGAGAAGCACAGGAAGACCCCGGCGGATCCAACAAGAAAGGACATGGGGGCCTTGCTCATCGACGGGGGATTATCTCCAAAGGGGGAAATCTCTCAACCAGAAGTTTCGAAAACCAGATCGTCGCACCGTCGGGAGAAGACCCGATGGCGCCGGGCTCGACGTTGAGGTCGAGGCGCAGGGCGCCACCTTCATGATCGAAGAAGCCCTCGGCGGGTGCGCCGTCTGCCGCATTCGCCGTGTCCCGTACCCCGAGCCCCGCCGCGCGAGGCACAACGGCGCGCGCGACGACGCTTTCGCCAGCCGTGATTGACGCCACGACATCGGGGCCCGGGGTGGCCGCCCCGCCCACCGCGACCCGGGCGCGCACGCGGTAACGCCCCGGACCCAGCACGATCGAGGTCCGCGCGGAGGCCACGACGTCGTCGCCCACGTTCCCTCCGACACGAAGTCCGACGCCGTCCCATGTGCCCCGCACCGGCGATGGGCCCGTCACGGGCAGTCGGCGGCGCCACATGCAAAGATGCGTCTCCGCTTCGGTCGGGAAGGCACAGACGCTGACCGCCCAGCGATGCCGGTCGCGCAGCGCCTTGCCCGACGCGAGCAGGGCCTGCCACCCCAGGAACACGAGCGAGACGGAGATCGCCAGCTGCGCAAGCGGGCGCGCGTCGCCGCGAAAACGGCGCCGGAACGCATCGCCGCTCCAGGTCAGCGCGCAGGCCGCGATCGGAAACAGCAACGGCGCGATCGCCAGGTGATAGCGAACCTCGGAGAAGAAGGATGCGTAGATCACCACCATGACGGCCGGGAACACGAGCAACGCCAACGCCCGACGGTCCCGCTCCCTGGCGATGAGCGAAACCCCCGCCACGAACAACGCGAGCAGCCCCCACCAGAACCCGTCAGCGAGCCGCTCCAGCGCCGCCCGGTGCGCATCGAGAAACGCGCGCCGCGACGGGGGCAGCACGCCCTGACGGTAGATCGGCCAGTACAGCAGGTTTCGCTCGTGCGACAGCAGCCGATCCGCCTTCGCACCCAGCAAGCCCACGGCGTACGGCACATCGAACGCGGACCAGCTCCTGGCGAGCGTGTACGCGACGCGGTCCGACTCTCGATGACGCGCCGGAGTGTCAGTCAGCCGGTACCCCGTCCCGCGCGTGAACATGAGGTTCAGCGATCGACTGTAGGTCCCCTCGCTGTTGGGGTTGGCCCCCACGAGGGCCGTGTGCCCGCCGTGGCTGTCGGTGAAGAATAGCTCGCCGTAGACGTGACGGTTGCGCAGCGCCCACGGTGACAGCACCGCGAACGCCACCGCCATCCCCACTGTGGCGCGAGCGACAGCGCGCAGGGCCCGCCTTTCGACCGCCCACCAGTAGAAGAACGACAACAGGCACAGCGGCGCCGCCACGGCCCGCACCCAGGCCCCGAGGCCCATGAGCAGCCCAAACAGCGCCGCCGCCGCCCAGGGCCGATCGCGCCCGTACCGAACGAGCGCGTAGATCCCGAGCGCGACGAACGCGCCCGCCGGCAGGTCGGTGCCGGTGACGCTGGCCACCGCGATCCCGGCGGGCCAGAGCGCCGCGATCGCGGCGGCCACCAGGCCGGCCCGCCGGCCAAACAATCCCTCGGCGATGCCCCCCGTCGCGAACGCGATGGCGGTTCCGGCGGCGACGCCGATCATCTTCGCCGCCAGCAACCCGCAGCCCAGCCACTCCACCGCCGCCAGCATGAACACGTAGCCCGGCATGTAGATGAACTCGGGATCGAGTGCGTGGTGCTCGACGAGATAGGCGGCCGACTCCCGGTACAGCGCGAAGTCCCCCACCGGGCGCGAAGGAATCGCCAGTACCCACGCCAAGCGGACCAGAAAAGCGAGGGCGATCAACCAGCCCATCGCCGTCCGTTTCATGGCTCCCGCCCTGGCCAGTAGTGGGCCAGACGCCAGCCGCCGAAGCGAAGACCGTCGCGCGGCCAATCGGGGATGGGCGTGCGCCCCCACGAAGCATCGTGGGCCGCGAACCACGAGGCCTCCGTGCGCGCCCGCATCGCCGCGAGGGTGGGCGACGGCGTCCGCGTCGACGACAGGTTCGCGGCCTTCCCGATGGGGATCCCGGCAGCCTCGACGACGACGATGTCGGAATACCCGAGCGGGTCGATGAAGACGCCCTCCTCCGGACGGCGATGCGCGCGCAGGTACGCGCCGAGGGAGCGGTCCTCGGCGTCCAGGCGCGTGAGCGGCCCGAGGGATTCGGCCCCGGACCAGCTCCTGCCAGGTCCCGCGAACGCGAGCGCCTCGGTCACCCCGCTCTGCGCGAGCGCCAGCGTGGCGACGAGCGCGACGAGCGTCGCCCGTGGCCGTCGCCCCCACCGTGAGACGATCCACGCGCACGCGAGCGGCAGCAACACCGCGCCGGGCGCGACCGCGAAGCGCGCGAGCGGTTCGAATTCGCCGAGGACGAGGCCCTGGATCAAATAGACCCCGATCGGGCCCAAGGCGGTCACGAGCACGACCCGCGTCGCCGGCGAAGCGGCGCGCCAGGCCCTCGGCATCCCCCACAGTCCGAAGAAAGGGAGGGGGGTCATCGCCGCGGCGAAGGAGATGGCCCAGATCGCCAGCTGCCTCCCGCGGGCCGCGACGGGACCCATCCGTCCCCGAGCGGCCGCCGCCAGGTTCGCGTGATCGCGCGTGATGTGGTGCGCGAAGAAGAACGGATCGCCGGCCGCCTTCAGTGACCACGCGAGGTACGCGAGCGGCAGCACGGCCGCGCACGACAGGAACGCCGCCACGTCGAGGAGCGCGCGCCGATCGCGCGGGCCGATGACGAGGATCGCCGCGCCCGCAAACGGCAGCGACAGCCACATGTCGTAGCGGGTGACGGCAGCCAGGGAGCCGAAGAGGCCGGCGACGACAAAGTCCCGCCGCCGGCGCCCGGAGACCGCCTGGTGAAGCCGATCGAGCGTGGCGAGCAGCAGCAGCAGGTACAACGCCTCGGTCGCCGCGGTCGTCGACACCTGAACCTGCACCGGCGCGAGCGCGAGCGCCAAACCAGCCAGCGCCCGAGCGGTCGCCTCCCCGGTCAGGCGGCGCGCCAGCGAGAAGAACGGCAGAAACACCGTCAGCCCGGCGAGGAGAGACGGCATCCGCGACGCCCACCGGCCGCCGCCCGCGACCGCCAGGAACGGGCGGATCAACTCGATGGGAAGCGGCCCGAACTGACGGAAGCCGCGGGGATCGGCCGCGGCGCCGGGCTCGTCGTTCATCCGTTCGGCCAGCAAGGTGCGGATGGGGGCGTCGGCCTGCTTGTTCTCGGCGAACGGAAACAGCCCCACCCGGACGAGCACCGCGACACCGAAGACGACCCACAGCGCCGGCGTCATCAGGCGGGCGGATTCACTGACGAGCGGACGAGGGGCGACCATCTCCACGAGGGGGGGCATCATACAGACAAACGCTGGCGACCAACCGCCCGCGACCGGACCGGCAGGTGCCCTACCCGCGCGCGAGCACCGCGCGGACGCGCGGCAGGGCCGCGTCGATGTCTTCCACCGACACCGCCCCGACGGAGATCCGGAACCAGCCGCTGTCCCCCTTCAGCCCGAACGCCTGAAACGGAACGATGGCGAACCCCGCCTCGTCGAGGAGCTGCTTGCGAATCTGCTCGTTGCTCTTTCCTGGCAGCACGAAGCGCACCGACAGGTAGATCGCGCCCTGCGGCGGGATGACGTCGACGGGCAAACCCGCCGCCCGCATCTCGGCGAAGCCGCGCGCGAGGCGCTCGAGGCGAGCGGCGACCCGCGCCTTCATCGTCGCCAGGTAGGCCGACACGCCCGCGTCATCGTCGAGCCACGCCGCCATCGCCACCTGCTCCGCGCGCGGCGCCCACGCCCCCACGTGTCCCAGGATGTCGGCCATCCGCTGCCGGACGACCGGCGGCATCACCGCCCAGCCGACGCGCAACCCCGTGGCCGCGAAGCTCTTCGAGGCGGCGTCGAGGATGATCGTGTGCGGCGCGATCTCGGGGACGAGCTCGGGCGGTGTCACGTGGCGCACGGCGCGTTCGGTCCAACTGAAGACGAGCTGCCAGTAGACCTGGTCGTAGCAGAGCCACAGCGCGCGCCCTCCGGCGCGCGCGCGGCGGGCGTTCTCGCCGACCACGGCCTCGCAGATCGCCCCAAGCTGCGTCGGAGAGATCGCCGTCCCCGTGGGATTGAGCGGCGAGTTCAGCATGAGCAGCCGCGCCGACGACAGGTGCGGGCGCAGATCGTCGACCGTGGGGAAGAAGTTCGATTCGGCGGTGACCGGCAGCTCGACGGCGCGCGCGCCGGTCAAGTAGGCGTAGTGGTTGTTGTTCCAGGAAGGCACCGGGTAGACGACGACCTCGCCGGGATCGAGGACCGTCAGGAACGTTCCGTAAAGCAACGGACGCGCCCCGCCCGTGATGAGCACGGATTCAACCGGGTACTCGAGACCGAGGTTGCGCGCATAGGAGCGGGCCACGGCTTCGCGCAGCGCCAAGACCCCGTCGGACGGGGGATAGTTCGTCTGCCCGGCGCCGAGCGCGTCCTTCACACCCGCGAGGAGCTGCGCGGGGATCGGAAACTGCTTCGGATCGAAGTCTCCCACCGTCAGGTTGCAGATCTCGGCGCCCTTCGCCTGGAGGGCGCGGATCTCCGCGGCGATACGGAGGATCTCGGAGCCCACCACCCCGCGCGCGAGCTTCGACAGCGACGCGTCGAGGGTGGCGGCATCGCCCATTCGTCCGGTCAGGTCCATCGCCGAAGCTTACAGCGGTCGCGCGCGCGGCGCGCTGGGATCACGCAATCGAGCGGTGTTCGACCACGGCCTCTTCGTCTGTGTCGGAGCGCTTGAGCTTGTAGCCCATGCCCCGCACCGCCTCGAGCAGGTCGCCGGCGCGGCCCAGCTTCCCCCGCAGGTTGAGGATGTGCGTATCGACCGTTCGCCCGCGGCCGACATGCCGGTAGCCCCAGACCCGCGTCAGCAGCTCCTCGCGCGAGAACACCACGCCCGCCCGCTCCGCCAAGAATCGCAGCAGCTGAAATTCGTAAGGCGTCAACTTCAGCGGCCGGCCCTCGTGCGTCGCCTGCAGCGAGACGCAGTCGAGCACGAAGCCCCCGTGCTTGACCACGCGCCCACCCTGCCCCATCACCTCGCGCCAGCCCAGCTGCCGCAGCCGCGCCGACAGCTCGCGCGGAACGATGGGCATCAGGACGAAATCGTCCGCGCCGATCTCCGGATCGAGGCCCGCCACCCGCGTCACGTCGACGCACAGGAGCACCCGCGTCCCCACCAGCGAATCCATGGCGCGCAGACGCTTGATCGCATCCCGCCCGATCTCGAGATGACTGCCGGCCTCGATCACGACCACGTCAGCATGCAGAGATTTGGCGCGGATTTCGCCGAGATCGTAGCCCGTGACGACCACTTCGTACCCGAGGCTCCGGATGATTCCCGCGGGCGAGTCCACCTGGCCCGCCCGCAGACCCGGGTCGAGCGTAACCACGATGGCGTGCTGCTTTTCTCCTGAAACCGAAGCCATGGCAAATCCTGGGACATGATTCACATCCCAGGCATATCCCGATCATACGAACCACCCGTTGCCGGCTGATTTCGAACGGATAAATCTTCGGTAAACTTTCCGAAGCGCGGGCTGCTAGTCCCTGGAAAGGTGAAGGCTTCCATATGTCGCTGAGGCATCTTCGTTCCTGGCAAGGCGCGACGAGGGCGAATACTCGACGTATTCAACCGAGGAGCAACGCAGCCAGGGACGAAGAGGACCAGCGAGATATGGGAGGATTCACCTTTCCAGGGGGGACTAGCGCCGGGGGCGGCCCTTTCGCGCCGGATGCTTGGGCGACGCCGCCGCCCGCGCCTTCTTCTCCGCGCGGCTCCGGCCGTGGCGCGCCTCCGCCGGAGCGTGCTTGCCCGCCCGCTCGCCCTCCCGATGCCCGCGCCGCGAGTCACCCGGCTTCACCGGCGCCGTGAGGGCCCTGCGCCGCTCCCGTTCGCCGTGCTCGTGCAAGGCGAAGTCGATCTTGCGCCTCACCACGCTGACCGACTGCACCTCGACCTTGACGGTGTCGCCGAGCGCGAAGGTGCGGCCCGTGCGCCGCCCCACCAGGCGCGCCGTCACCTCGTCGAAGAGGTAATAGTCGTCGGACAACGCTTCGACACGGACCAGTCCCTCGATGAACGGTTGATCGATGACCACGAAGATCCCGAAACCCATGACGCCCGAGATTATTCCGTCGAAGACGTCGCCGACCCGATCGCGCATGAAGTACGCCCGGTAGATGTCGATGACCTCGCGCTCGGCCTCCATGGCCGTGCGCTCGGCGAACGACGCGTCCGTCGCCATCTTCTGGAGCTCGCCCCGCTCGGGCGGTGCCTGATCCCTGGCGGATTTCCAGCCCCCGGAGGGCTTCCCAGCGCTCGCCAGGCGGATCTTCAGCAAGCGGTGAACGATGAGGTCGGGGTAGCGGCGGATGGGGGACGTGAAGTGGAGGTAATCGCGCGACGCCAGCCCGAAATGCCCCAGGTTGACGACGTCGTAAGTGGCTTGCTTCAGCGAACGGAGCAGCGCGAACGACAGCGCCTTCTCGGCCGGATGCCCGCGCAAACGCTCGAGGACGCGACGCAGCCCCTTCGGCGTGCGGGCGTCGTCCACGTCGATGGCGATACCGTAGTGGGCTGCCAGCTGCGAGAACTGCTCCAGCCGATCCGCGTCCGGGGCATCGTGGATGCGCCAGACCGCGTCCGCTTGCGCCTCCCGAAACGAACGCGCCACCGCCTCGTTCGCGGCGAGCATGAACTCCTCGATCATGGAGTAGGCCTGACGTTCGCCGGGATCGCGGCGCGACTTGCGGATGTCGCGCACCAGGCGCGGATCGTCGTGGTCCAGCTCGACGTAGGGCTCCGGCAGGTCGAAGTCCAGCGAGCCGCGCAGCAGCCGCTGCGCGCGCAGTTGCCTGGAGAGCGAGTCCATGTGCCGCAATGCCGGCAAGAACGGCTCGTACTTCCGGCGCTTGCCCCGGGTGTCGCCCCCCAGCGCGGCCGCCACGCCGGGATAATCGAGCCGCGCCTGCGAGTGAATCAACGCCGCCGAGAAGTCGGTCGCGACCACCCCGGCGTCGTGATCGAAGTCTATGCGCACGACCATCGCCAGCCGGTCCTCCTCCGGGACCAGCGAGCAGAGGCGCGCCGACAACGGCTCAGGCAACATCGGAATCGCCCGGTTGGGAAGATAGAGGCTGCACCCGCGCTTTCGCGCCTCGGCGTCGAGGGGAGTCCCCTCGCGAACGTAGTGCGAGACGTCCGCGACGGCGACCCACAGCCGCGTGCCGCCGCCGTCGAGACGCTCCACGGCGACCGCGTCGTCGAAGTCCCGCGCGGTCTCGGGGTCAATCGTGGTGAAAGGGATATGCCGGAGATCGGCGCGATCGACGCGCTCGGAGTCCCCGACCTCCTGCGCGAACCCCGCCGCCTGGCGATCCACCTCCGCGGGGAAGGCGTCCTCGACGCTCGCCACCGCCAGGACCTTCTCGACCTCGGTCCGCGGATCGTCGGGATCGCCGAGGACCCGCAGGACGCGCGCCTCCATCGGACCGTCCGGCGTCTCGGGGTACTGAACTATCTCCGCCACTACCGCGCGGCCCATCTCCGTCGCCGCCAGCGCGTCGGCGCCGATCAACGTCACGACGCCCAGGATTCGCGGATCGTCGGGCTGCAGGCAGATGCGCTTGCCGGACCGGGTCAGCTGGCCGGTCACCTTGGCGCGGCCGCGCGCGGTCACCCGCACGACGCGCCCCTCGAAGCCGCGTACGCCGGGCCACGCGTCTATCTCCACCGTGTCACCGTCCATCGCGGTGCCACGGCTTCGCGCGGACACATGCACGTCCTCGGTGTTGTCGTTCGGCACGACGAAGCCGTAGCCGACCGGATGAACCTTGATCCGGCCCGTCAGGCGCCGGATGGAGCTGGCACGGGGCGAACCCTCGCCACTCGAGTCGAAATCGCTGTCAGACAATGGAGAACTAACCTTTCATGAGGAACGCGATGGTGCTTGAAGATCGAAGACCGGACCGCCCTGGCGACCCGCGACGGAGAGCTTGAGCCATCGAAAATGAGAACAGGCCGGGAATCAAGGAGCGTTGCCGGCCGGGCCCGCGGGAGCGCGCAACGCATAGAGCTTCTTGTCATCCGAGCCGACGAAGATGGTCCCGTCGGCGGCGACGATCGGTGAGCTGTCGACATCGCCATCGAGCTCGACCGACCACCTGAGGCGACCGTCCGCCTCGAGCGCGTACACGCGATCATCTTGAGAACCGAACAATACCGCACCCTTCACATCGACCAGAGCGGAGGAGACAATACGATCGCCAGTCCGGAACGTCCAGGCCAACGTTCCATCGGGCTTGATCGCGTAGAGCTGGGCGTCGAATGAGCCAATCAGGATCATTCCCGCCTGTGACAGCGCCGCGGACGCGCGAACGTCTCCGCCGGTCGTGAATGCCCAGCGCAAGGATCCATCGAAGCCGAGCGCGTAGACCTTCCGATCGTCGGACCCGACGTAGATGGTGCCGTCCTCCCCGACGACCGGGCTTGATTCAACGTCGCCCCCGGTTCGAAAATCCCACAGCTTCGTCCCGTCGGGGCCCACCGCGTAGATCGTGTCGTCCTGGCAGCCCGCGACGACCATGCCGTCGGGCAAGACCGCCGGCGCGGACGACACGTGGCCTCCGGTGGCGAAGCGCCAGCGCAGCGTCCCGTCCGGATTGATGGCATAGATGCCATCCCCCCCTGTGTAGATGACCCCGTCGGGGCCGATCGTCGGCCCCGCGTCCACATCGCAGCGGCTCGCGTCCGGCCCCACACCCACCCGCTGGGGGCACGAGCCAACCTGGAAGCTCCACAGCGGCTTCTGGGACGGTCCGATCGCATAGAGATGGTCGTCGTCCGAACCGATGTAAGTGGTGCCATCGTGGCCCACGGCCGGCGAGCTGAAGATGATGTCGGTCGTGGCGTGCGACCACTTCAACATTCCGTCGCGCCCCACGACGTAGAGCCGGCCATCGTGTGATGCGAACGCCACCTCTCCGTCGTCGAGGAGCGCCGGGGAGGAGGTGATAGGACCGCCCGTCAGATAGGTCCACGCGACGGTGGGTTTCCGCGCGGGAATCGTGTTCGGCGAGCGCCCACGGTGCAGCGGCCCGAGGCGAAACATCCCGCGCGCCGGCTCGGCAGTTTCGCTGCTGAGAGCGGCCAGCAGCGCCGGGGGAGCCGCGATGGAAACGGGACCCGCGGCGGGACGAGCAGACGGGGGCGTCGCCCACACGCAATGGCCCCGTTCACAAACGCGAGAGAGCTTGCAGTCCTTGTCGGCCGCGCACATCGTCGGTTCGACGTGCGCGCAGGTCGCTGCCGACAGGGCGAGCACCAAGAGAAGGCCCCTGATGGGGTCCTTCAGAAATACCGCGAACCCCGCCCGCGCGAAGCCTCTCGTGAGTCGATCTCGGATGCGTGCAGAGTACGAGAACCCGCGTCTCCCCGCAAGCAACACGCCCGCGAGCGGCGCGCGACCCGTTTAGAAGAAGTTGAACCCCAGGTTCACGGCGCCGCTGGTCCAATTGCCGTCCGAATAGAACCCCGTGATCCATTGCCCGGCCAGCTCGAAGGACCAGTTGTATCCCTGCAGCAACTCGAGGCCAACCGAGGCGGTCATCGCGAATCCTGTGCGCGCGTCGAAGGTGCCGCCGTCGTCCCAGGCGCGGATGTTCCCCAAGCCCGCCCCCCCGCGCAAGAACAGTCGGCGGGTCAGGAAGACCTGCAGCCCGAGATCGTAGATCGTCTGATCGAAGGCAACGCTGCCGTAGTACCCGTCAGAGCCGGAGGCGGTGGCGCCATTGATCTCGATGAGGAACAGCAAGCGCGGCGAAAGACCGAAACCGAGGCGCGCCGAATACCCGACGGCGGCGTCGGAGGTGGAGGTTCCGTCGCCCGGGTGATAGTGGAGCGTCGCCAGCCCCAGCGAACCGCCCAACATGAAAGGGCGCTCGAGCGAGTAGGGCGGCGGAGGCGGGGGCGGCGGGTAGTAGGCGTACCGTGGCCGTCCATAGGCCCGCGGGGGCGCATAGTAACGCGGCGGCGGGGGGCCGTAACCGGGGGGCGGCGCATAGCCCTGGGGGGGGGCGTATCCAGGAGGTGGGCCGTATCCGGGCGGGTACACGGGCTGGGCCTCGTAAGGGGGGGCGGCGGCAGGCGCGGGCGGCGGCGAATTCTGAGGCGGCGCGTCTGCTTGCGGATACTGGGGGCCTTCGGGCGGGGCGGGCTCGGCCTGTTGCGCCCGCGCGCCACTGTGAATGCCGAGAACGGCCAAGCCTGCCAGCGCCGAAACAAATGCAGCTTTTGTGGCCTTCATGATGCTCCTCTTGGAGGGGGTGTCCCCGAAGTCACTGCCATAACCGTGCCGGTCCGCCGGGGCTAACGCGCTTGCGATGGGCGGTACCCGCACCTTAGCAGCCCGCGGCGTGCCGGCCCCGCCATGAGGTCCCGGGCCTCCTCGTTGCGAAGCGAAAATAAACCAAGGCCCCGCAATCGTCGAGATCGGACCGCCCCGAAGCCGCCGTCAAAATCGACGGAGGGGGGGCTCGCCCGGGCTGACATCGGGCGTGACCGGTGCCGCGAGTCGGCGAACCCGCGCCAGCTCCAGGTCCGGTTCGAGGACCTTCCTGACCAT
>CAYUFS010000075.1:0-21877 GCA_964443975.1 uncultured Myxococcales bacterium
TGCGCTCGATCTCCTGGACCTGGTCGCGCTTGTTGCCCGACGAGAGGGTGTTGCGGACCACCTTGCCTTGCCATTCGCAGATACGTGGGCTGTCCATGTTCTGCGAGATGATCTTGCGATAGACCCGGCTCGAGTCCGCGAACTTGCCTTGCTCCCAGTAGAGCTCCGCCAGCGCCTCCATCATCTTCGGCGCGTAGTCCCCGCCCGTGCGCTGGAAGAACTCCCAGGCCTTGTCCGGCCCGCCGACGTGGGCGTAGGCCTTGACGATGTCCTTCTTCGCCTCCTTGACGAGCGACTCCTTCTGCGCCTTGTTGATGTTGACCTTGCCCTCGGTCGCCATGCGAACGACGCCCACGAACGTCTCGAGCGCGGTCTTGAAGTCGCCGTTGTTGACGTAGCACCAGCCCTTCTTGTAGACGGCGTACGGGTAAACGCTGGACTTCGGGAACTGCTCGACCTTCTCGTAGAACTTGAGCGCGTTGTCCATCTCGCCCTTGTCGAAGTAGTACTCGGCGAACGACAGGTACGCGTCCGGGATGTACTTCGAGTTCGGGTAGTCCTTGATGAGGCGCAGGAAGAACTCGCGCGCCTGGTCTTCCTTCTTGACCGAGGTGAGGAGGAACGCGAGCTTGAACAGCACCTCGTCCATGCGCTCGTACTTCTTGTACTTCGTCGACTGGATGTACGCCTTCACGGCCTCGAGCAGCCACTTCTGCTCGTCCTTCTCGAACTTCTGCTGGTCCTGCTGGAGCTTGGCCTTCTGGGGCCCCTGCGCGTCGAAGATCTTCTGGTCGAGGCCGTGCGCCTGGCTGAAGAAGAACCGCTGCTTCTCCGCGAAGAGCTCGCCCAGCCGGAAGAAGAAGTCGGGCTTCTGCGGGTCGTCGTCGGGCGTCACCTGGATCAGCCGCTTCATCTTGCTGATCTGGGCGTCGGTGATGTGCTGAATCTTGCCCTGACGTCCCTGGACGAAGTCGTCCACGCTCAACACGGGCCCGGTCTCTTTCTTGGGCGGCGGCGGCGCTTCGGGCTTCGTCAGGTTGGTCTGGGTGGCCTGGACCTGAGTCTCCTGCTTCGTGTACTTCGCTTTTCCAGTGCTCGCGGTGGTCGAGCCCGTGGCGCCGGCGGGTGCGGCAAAGGCGACGGCGGGAGCGGTCAGCAACAGAGCCAACGCCCCCTGGGAGATACGAATTGCGGTACTGGTCATGTTCACTCCACCTGCTTCTCGGTTTCCAGGTTGAAAACAGCGACTCCGGCGCGAGGGACGGTCTGCACGCACTAACGCGGCTGGCCCGCCAAGCGCAAGCGATCGGTTAAGAGCATCTAGTTCTGACCCGCGCCCGGATCGGCGGCGCCGGCACCCTCGACGGGCGCCGCTGGCGCGCCCTCACCCGCGGTGGGCGCGCCCTCGGGAGCGCTCTTCTCGCACTTGTTGCCGATCTTGACGCGGTAGTACCCCAGCTCGTCCCGCCAGTATTCGCCCGTGAAGGGCCACATGTAATGCTCGTCGTCGGCGCGGATGTCCTCGAGGCGCTTGCCGGGCCCCGTCGACTTCAAGATCTGCTGCTCCTCTTGCACCTCGGTCTCGAGGTCGCCCTTCGCGCCCTGGAGAATTTCGTACTCGATCTTGATGACGCGCTTGATGAGCTGTGCCAGCTCGTCGGTGAGGCGCTTGATGCGGCGGCGGGAGAGATCGCCCGCCTCGTTCATCGCCAGCGACTTCTGCAGCGTCAGATCCGCCAGGATGGTCTGGGCGATGTTCGTGTTCTTCCACGAGGCATCGGCCTTTTCATGGCGGTCGAGCTCCCGAGACAGCTCATCGACGTACTCGAAGCGCTTCACGAGGCTGCGATCGGAGAGCACCGCGCGGGCGGCCCGCTCCGTCTTCTCGGGCATGCCCGAGGTGCCCTTGCGGATCTTGACGGCCAGCTCGAACAGCGCGGCGTTGTCGGTGTTCGTCGCCACCACCTTGCTCAGCTCCCGAAACAGGTCCGGGTAGACCGCGTTGAACTCGCCGATGGCGCTCTCCGCGCGATCGTAAAGACAGTTGTAGAAATAGATCGTCGCCTTGACGGTCAGCGCCTCGCCGATCGACTCGGGCTTGATGTAGTTCTCGAAGAACGGCGCCTGCAGGGTGTGAATGTTGCCGAGCGCCTTCGAGTAGCCCTTCTGCTTCAGCATGAAGTTCGCCCACGACGCCTCGAAGAGGCTGTTCGCCCAATCGTAAGACTCCTGGGAGACGCGATCGAAGTACTTCGTCGCCAGATCGAATTGGCCGGTGGAGTAGAAGGTCCGCGCCAGCGACAGGTTGGCGAGATCCTCGTACGGCTTCACGGCCGGATCGGTGCTCTCCGCCGCAGCCCTGAGCACCTCCTTGAAGGCGTCGACGGCGGGCTTCGCCTGATATTCGCGGACGTGGGTGGCGCCCTCGAACAACTTCGCCTGGACATAGAATTCACTGCTCGTCGGCACCGAGCCGTAGAGCTCGACGGCCTCCTTGAACTGGCCCTTTTGGTAGTAGTACTTGCCGAGGAGGAAATAGAGCTCGTCCCGGACCTTCTCGAGCGCGGGTTGCTCGAGATCGGACTTCTGGAACTTCCCGATCTTTTCGAGAATTCCCGTCGAATCCGGGAGCTGGCGCGACAGTGACGCCAACCATTTCAACGTGGCGCTGTAGTAGGCGTGAGACGCGCCCTTCTGCACGATGCGGTCGAAAAAGGACAACGACGCCGAGTAGAACTTCATGTTGTAGAGGGCCTTGCCCATCCAGAACTCGGCCTTCTGCTTGTTCGCCTCGCTGTCGCCGGACTCGCCTTCGACGACCTTGTTGAGCTCGATCGACGCGGAGAAGTAGTCGTCGGTGTCGTACAGCTTCAGCGCGCGGTCGAGCGTCTTCGAGGGCTCGTCGCCGGTGGGAGCCGCTTCGGGCTGGAAGTCGGCCTTGGGCGCGTCACCGCCACCAGCGTTCTTCTTCTTCTTCGCGTGCGCCAGGGAGGGCGCGAGGACGACGGCACAAGCGAGCGCAATGCCGAGACCACGAAATCGGCTCATGAAAACCTCTTGCTGAAGTGTCGGTGGACAGGTGAAGGGGAAACAACACGCCGATAAGAAATGGCCCGCATATTTTTCGAAGGCTTACGCGCGGTTACAATCACATACAACGACGTGTGGGGGCGCACCCAAAACCGGGTCATGCTAGACGTGACGATCACGGCTGTCAAGGGCAACCACGGGGCCGCCCGCGGGAAGAGCGGCGGTATTTCCTGAACAAATCCGCGCAGGAGCGCCTCGTGACGACCGCGCCGTTACCAGTTGACACCCAGCAAGGCACCAGTAACATGGCGGCCCCGTGGGCGACCGCCCATAATGACCCCTCGGCCCCAGCTCGGAGCGAAGGAGCGCATGATGACCCGTTTTCCGTCCCGTTCGATTCGGTCAACGACTGGACTTGCGGCTGCTGCGGCGGCCTTCGCGCTCATCGCCATGGCCGGTTGCGCGGACAGGCACATCGGCCGCAAGTGCGACCTTCAGCTGGATGCGGGCGCCGACGGTTCCCCTCCTCCCACCAACGTCTCGGTCAACTCGGAGGCGCTCGAGTGTCCTTCGCGCGTCTGCATCCTGCCCAACCAGGAGAAGACGACCGATACCACATCGCTTTGCACCGATGAATGCAGCAGCGACGACGATTGCGCCAACGGAGAGAAGCGCGACAAGAACGACCCGAGCGACAAGCGCTGCCAGAGCGGATTCGCCTGTCGCGTGGTCATCCCGAACCTGAAGAACGTGACGCTGGCGTGCAAGAAGGTCTGCGTTTGTAAGGACTTCTTGGGGAATGAGGCGCCCACCACGCCGCCGGGCTGCTGAGCCCCGCGACTGGGGCCCGAGCTTCAACCGCCCGGGACGTCGAAGGCGGATGCGACGTGGACGACGCGAGGGTCTCGCTGATCTTCGAAGAAAGTAACCGCGATCACATCGAACCGGTAGGCCGCTGCCAGGGGCGGGGGCGGGTCAGTCTGTGATAGGTAGAGGCGCGCCGCGCGCGCCACCCGCGCCTGCTTGCGTGCGTTCACCGTCTCCAGCGGATCGCCGGCTGACTCGCCCGTCCGCGAACGAACCTCGCAGAAGACGCAGGTCCGGTCGGAATCCACGGCTATGAGATCGATCTCGCCCTCGGGCTTGCGCCAGTTGCGGGCGATGATGACCATCCCCGCTCGCTCGAGGGTCTCCGCGGCCAGCTGCTCGGCGCGTCGACCCAGGCCGGGGCGCCGATGCAGGCTCGAGCTCGCGCCGGATGAGGCCCCCGGGCGGCGCAGAGGAACCCTCGCCTAGACGGTCGGTACGGCGGGCGGTGTGGTTTCGGCGGCGGGCGTCCCGGTCGCGGCGCCCGGGACCACCTCTTCTCGCTTCTCGCCCTTGATGCGCGCGGCCTTGCCCTGAAGCTGCCGCAGGTAGTTCAGGCGAGCGCGTCGCACGTGCCCGCGCTGCAGCACCTCGATCTTCTCGATGCGCGACGTGTGCAGCGGAAAGATGCGCTCGACCCCGACGCCGTAGGAGATCTTGCGAACGGTGAACGTCGCGCGCGAGCCACCCCGGTGTTGTCCGATCACGACACCCTCGAAGACCTGAACCCGTTCCTTGTCACCCTCCTTGATGAGGGTGTGAACGCGCACGCTGTCGCCGGACCGAAAGTCGGGGACGTCTGCACGTTGATACGACTTGTCAATGTCTCTCAGAATCGGGTTTTGGCTCATGGGTGCTCCGGAGGGGCGTCATTACTAGCGGCGGAGACCGTCGGAGTCAAGTCCGTCCGGTCCGGCACGGATTCACGCGGGCTCGCCATCGGGTCGGCGTCGCCCGCGGGCAGCCACGCGCGCTCCTCAGCGGTCGGCGGCGCGCGCTCCAGCAGGTCCGGGCGGCGGGCGGCCGTGCGCCGCAGGGCCTGCTCGCGCCGCCAGCGCTCGATCTCCTGATGATTGCCCGACAAGAGAATGGCCGGCACCGCGTGTCCCCGAAACGCGAGGGGGCGCGTCCACTGCGGATGCTCGAGTCGCGGGTGGGAGAACGATTCGTCGACGACTGATTGACCGCACCCGAGGACGCCGGGCAAGAGCCGCGCGACAGCCTCGATCACGACCGCCGCCGCGAGCTCGCCCCCGGCGAGGACGTAGTCACCGATGCTGAGCTCCTCGTCGCAGAGCACCGACCCGATGCGTTCGTCGAAGCCCTCGTAGCGGCCGCAGACGAGCGCGATCCGTTGCATCGTCGCCAGGCTGCGCACCTTTCGCTGATCGAGGAGGGCACCCTGCGGTGACAGCAAGATCTTTCGCGCCGGGCCGCGCCGGGCGACGATCTCGTCGAGCGCCGCCGCGAAGGGCTCGACCCGCAAGATCATCCCTGGCCCGCCGCCGTAGGGGGTGTCGTCGACGGAGCGATGGCGACCCGGCGCGAAGTCACGCGGGTTCGTTCGTTCGACGGCGATCAATCCGGCGGCCACCGCCCGCCCGAGCAAGCTCCCCGCGAGGAAGCCGTCGAGCATCTCGGGGAACAGCGTCACGACCTCGAACGTGATGAGCGGCGGTGGCGTCGGCGCAGCCGGCGCGGGCAGCGATGGGGCCGGCTCATTCATGTTCTTCGTGCCAGGCCACCACGATGCGACGCGCGGCAACGTCGACCGCCCGCAGGAACTCGGCGATCGCGGGGATCAGCACCTCCGATTCGCCGCGAACGATCATCACGTCCTGGGCGCCGTTCCAGAACACGTCCGCGACCACCCCCAACGAGCGACCGTCCTCGGCCAGCACCGCGCACCCCACGGCGTCCGCAACAAAGAATTCACCGTCGGCGAGGCGCGGCAGCGTCGCCCGTGGAACGCGGACCTGGTGATTGGTCAGGGCGTCGGCGTCGGTTCGCGAGTCCACGCCGACCAGCTTGATCAGCCAGCCCTCGGAGACCCGCCGCATCGCCTTCACCTGGCGCGTCTGCCGCACGCCGTCCTTCTCGAGGATCAGCTCCGACAGGCGGCCGAGATCGGCGCCCCCGGGATTGTGCAGCCGCAACGCCAGCTCGCCCCGCAAGCCATGGGGGCGGCCCATCACCCCGATGGGCAACGTCTCTGGATCGTAGGCGGGCGACGACATGCTGCTGACAGGGCGCCAACGCGGCCCTCTGGGCGCCGTCAGCATAGCGCCGCGCCGGGGCGGCGGCGACCCGAGCTCGATTACTCGAGGATCTCGAGCAACACCCGTCGGCGCGTCTTCGAGGACGCGGCCGAGAGCACGGTTCGAAGCGCCTTGGCGGTGCGGCCTTGCTTACCGATCACCTTACCGAGGTCCTGCTCCGCGACCTTCAGCTCCAAGACCAGCGCGTCCGGCTCGTCGACTTCTTCCACGACGACCTCTTCGGGGTGGTCGACCAGCCCACGGGCAAGGTACTCGATGAGCTCGCGTAGCGAAGGTGAACTGCCCAATTCTGTCTCCTGCCCAGGGCTGCTGGTTGCGAGCCTGTTTGCGTGCGACCCCTGACCGTCTCGAAGCTATTTTGCGGCAGCAGCGCTCGCAGGCGGCTGGCCGGCCGCGGCGTGGCGCAAATCCCGAATGAGCTCGCCGACCGTCTGGCTGGGGAGCGCCCCGACCGACAACCAGTGCTTCAGACGATCCGGGTCGATGCGCACCTCGGGCGGATTGCGCAGGGGATCATACACACCGAGTTGCTCGATGAACCGACCGTCGCGCGGGCTACGGCTGTCGGCCGCGACGACACGATAGAAGGGAACTTTTTTGCTGCCGGCACGGGTGAGTCGAATGGTCACTGACATCGGGGGTCCTTGAAAAAGGAGGGCAGAAGCTAACCAGGCGCGGCCCCCATGTCAAGGCGCATGATTGGGGCCGCCCTCGCCACCGCCCGCGAGCCCGGCCAGGGCGCTCGCCAAGGCGCGGAACGCCGCCGCGCGATGGGACATGCCGTTCTTCTCGTCGAGGGTCAGCTCCGCCATCGTGCGTCCGTACACGGGCACGAAGAAGAAGGGATCGTATCCGAACCCGCCCGCTCCCGCCGGTGACGATTGGATCTGTCCCTCGCAAGCGCCCGCCCGTACGAGCTCGATGGACCGCGCAGGATCGACGAACGCCGCGACGCACCGGTAGCGAGCGCCCCGCTCGTCCGCGGGGACCTCGGCGAGGGCGAGAACGAGCTTTTCGTTGTTGCGCTGGTCATCGCTCGGGAGTCCCGCATAGCGCGCCGACCATACGCCCGGCGCGCCGCCGAGCGCGTCCACTTCCAGGCCGGAGTCGTCGGCCAGGGCCGGAAGCCCCGTGGCGGCCGCGGCCTGTCGCGCCTTCGCGAGCGCGTTCTCCTCGAACGTGTCGCCGTCTTCGCGCAGCTCGACGCCGGGCGCGAGCTCGTCGATGGTGACCAGCTCGAACGCCAGCCGGGATTCACCGAGCAGCGCCCGGATCTCCCTCAACTTGCCGTGGTTCCTCGTCGCCACCACCACCTTCGGCAATACCGTCGGCGTGTCCGTTCGAACCGTCATCGAGCGCCTCGTCAGGGACCGGTCACGTGGTGCGCGCCTGGGCGAGCGCCGCGGTCTGGATCGCGAACAGCGCCTTCGTGCCCGCCGTCGCCAAGGCCACCAGTCGTCCGTAGTCGTCGCCGGAGAAGCTCCCCTTCTCGGCCGTCCCCTGGATCTCGACGAAGTTCCCCTGATCGGTCATGACGAAGTTGAAATCCACGTCGGCGGCGGAGTCCTCGGCGTAGGGCAAGTCCAGCCGGGCCTCGCCCGCGACGATGCCCGCCGAGATCGCGGCCACCGCCAGCCGGATGGGATTCTTCGTCACCTTTCCCGACCGCTCGAGCTTTCGGGCTGCGAGTGCCAGCGCAACCCACCCCCCGGTCACGGCGGCCGTGCGCGTGCCGCCGTCGGCCTGAATGACGTCGCAGTCCACCACGATCTGTCGGGCGCCGAGCGCGCGCGTATCGACCGAGGCCCGTAACGCCCGGCCAATCAAGCGCTGAATCTCCTGACCACGACCACCCGTGTTGCGATTCGAGCGCGTGTGCGTCGACCTCGGGAGCATTCCGTATTCCGCAGTCACCCAGCCCTTGCCCTGGCCGTCGAGAAAAGGTGGGACCTTCTCCTCCACCGACGCCGTGCAAATAAGTCGCGTTGATCCACATTCGATCAACACCGAACCCTCTGCGTACAGGTTATAGTCAGGAGTGATTCGGACGGGGCGTAATTCATCGGGGCGACGGCCGTCGGCGCGCATGAAGGACGAATCTACACCAGCTGGGAGCGAATTCTCTCGATGATCGCGCCTGACGCTCGATCGGGAACGACGGTCGGGAAGTACCGGCTGCACGAGATCGTGGGCCGAGGCGGCATGGGTGTCGTCTATCGCGCCGAGCACGTCTACATCGGGCGCGAGGTCGCCGTGAAGATCCTGCACGAGGGGTACGGCGCGCGCGAGGACGCCATCAAGCGCTTCCTGCGCGAGGCGCGCGCGGCGAGCCTCATCAATCACCCCAACATCGTCGAGGTCACCGACTTCGGCAAGGCGGCCGACGGGACGGTGTTCTTCGTGATGGAGCTGCTCGTGGGAGAGCCCCTCGACGCCGTGCTGGCGCGCGATCGACGGCTGGACCTGCTGCGTGCGATCACGATCTGCAACCAGCTGGCCGCAGCGCTGGCCGCGGCCCACAGCAAGGGAATCATTCATCGTGATCTGAAGCCGGAGAACGTCATGTTGATCCCGCGCGAGGGACGGCGCGAGCTGGTGCGACGGGTGAACGACGACAGCGGCGCCCACGAGATCAGCGAGCGCGAGACGACGTTCGACTTCGTGAAGATCCTCGACTTCGGCGTGGCCAAGGTTCGCGAGCCCGAGGCGCAGCAGGGCCGCGTGACCCAGGCGGGGGTGGTCTTTGGAACCCCGGAGTACATGGCGCCCGAGACCGCGCGCATCGGGTTCTCGGACGCGCGGTCGGACATCTACGCGCTCGGGGTGATGTTCTACGAGATGCTGACCGGGGTGGTCCCGTTCACGGGCGAGGCGCCCGTCGACGTCATGATGAAGCAGGTGAACGATCGCGTTCCGCACATGCACGAGGTCGCGCCGGAGGCCGAGATCACCGACGCGACGGAGACCATGATCTTCAAGGCGCTGGCGAAGGATCCGGAGCAGCGCCAGCAGAGCATGGAGGAGTTCCACCGTGATCTGCAGAAGTGTTACGGACAGCTCCGTTTCCGCCGCACCCTGAAGACCCCGACGACGCAGACGCCCGCGGTGACCGTCATTCCTCTCACCAAGAAGAAGAACGCGGTGGCCGGCGGGATCCCGAGCGGCATCCGGGCGACGCCGTTCGTCAGGATCGACCTCGACGCGAACCTTCCTGCGCCGACGGCTGCCGTCGGCCCCACCGCGGTGGCTGGCGCCGACAGGCCGATCCTGCTGCTCACGAAGAAGAAGGCCCCCCCACGCGCCGACGCCGTTGCGGCGCCGGCGCCCGTGCAGAGGAAGCGAACCACGCTGCCGCTCGGCCTCGAGGGAACCTCACCCGTTCCCGGACGCCTGCCGCCGGACGATCCGGTGGCCCGGTTTGCGGGCCCCAGCAGATCCCCCGGCATCGCTCGCACGGCGGCCGTCGCCCGGACGGAGGCGTCCGAGCGCGAGACCCCGCGAGCTCCAATTCCAGCGCGACAAAATGGCGCCACCGACGCCGGCGAGCTCCCGGCCTGGTTCGACGAACCGACGGCGCCAGGCGCGAGCGACGGCAACCGCTAACGGTTGTACCAAGACGGCCCGATTGACCGACCTGCCCGGGCGGGTCAAGTTTCCCAATTCGGATGACGATGTAGCTCGGGCCTGCAAATTGAGGCTCATTAGCGCCAGACCGGGGCCGCGCACTATTTCATTCCTGCCGCCCCAATCTGAGCGATTCGTCCGTCGGTAGCCGCGTTGGCGCGCGCGAGCTTTGCTCGCCCGCGCCGTCCCGCGGGGGATCTAGAGGACCCTCCCAGGGTCCTTTTCGCAGTACCTCGCCTGGTCTAGCCGCGCGCGGCGCGCCGACCTGGCTCCATTAAGTCCCCCTGGGTTCATTAGGCCGGTGGAACTTCGAGCGGAGCGCGCCGAATTGTCGGTGCCGAGACGGCCCCCGTGTATCGGGTGCAGGCCGTAGCTCCCGTTTCCCCACGCTTCCCGTTCGGGAAGAGAAACAGGTGTCAGCAAATGATCAAACGTATTTCAATGCTCCTCGGCGCGTCCGGGATTCTGTTCGCCATCGGCTGTGGTGCCGGTGAGGCGCCCTCCCAAGCGACGGCGGGAACGGACGGGGCCAGCAGCGTGGTCGACCCGACCACCGGTCTCGCGACAAGCAGGCGGCATCGGGGCACCGGTGGCACCACCAGCACCGGTGGCACCACCAGCACCGGCGGCACCACCAGCACCGGCGGCACCACCAGCACCGGCGGCATGACCAGCACCGGCGGTACGACCAGCACCGGCGGCACCACCAGCACCGGCGGTACGACCAGCACCGGCGGCACCACCAGCACCGGCGGCACGACCTCGATGGGCACCGGCGGCACGACCTCGATGGGCACCGGCGGCACGGCAGGGCAAGCTGGCACGGCCGCGGCTTGTCCGGCGGCACCTGCCCCGGGAGCGGTCATCTACTACGCGTGCGATTGCGCTACCGGCGCCGATCCGCATTGCGTGGCTGGAAACGACGGCAACGCCGGAACATCAGCGAGCGCACCCTGGCAGACGTTCGAGAAGGCGCGCTCGCAGTTCGCGTCGTTGAACGCCGGCGATCGAATCGAATTCTGCAAGGGTGGGCGGTTCACCAGCACGACGAACGGCAAGTGGGTCAACGCACGCTGCAAGGCCGGGACGCCCTGCGTGGTCGCCAGTTACGCCGCGCCGTGGTCGACCGGCAGCCAGGGAAGGCCCGTCATCCACTCGCCGACGGGCCAGAACGCGATCGACTTCACCGATTCTGGCAACGCGGATCATGAAGAGGGATATGTGTTCGCGGGTCTGGAACTGGAAGGCGAAAAGACGGACGTCGGCTATTTCTTCTACAACGACATCGACTCGGTGCTGATCTGCGACTCATCGATTCACAACTTCACGATTGGGGTCCAGATGGGGGGCAGCAACGCCGCCAACCCGGGCGCGGACATGGTCAACTCCGACATAACGGTCCGCGACTCCTACATCACGGACAATGGAGGCGATGGCTACCTGGGCGGCGAGACGAATTCCGTCATTCAAGGCAACCACTTCAAGAACAACGGCTTTGACAGACCCGTGTTCAATCACAACATCTACATCAACGCGGAGAACGGGATCAACATCAAGATCACCGGCAATGACCTGTACCAGTCTGCGACGATTGCGGGAAAGTGCGAGGGCACTTCTCTCGTCGGCCACGGAGTCATCAACGGCCTCCTCATCGAGGGGAACACGATCCACGAGGACATTGGCACCGCGGACCTGGGGTGTTGGGGCATCGCGATCGCTCCCGGCTACGCCACCGCGGAGTCGTTCACGAACGTGATCATCCGCGGGAATGTGGTCACGAACGTCGGGAATCAGAGCATCGGCGTGGCCTCCTGCCAGAACTGCACGATCGAGAACAACGTCGTGGTCAATCAGCAGCGAAACAATGACACCGCGATCGAGGCGCCGGGAGGCAGCGAGGGCCCCGAGGACGCCAAGACGAACCACATCACGATCCGGAACAACTCCATCCTGATCGACCAGGGCTCCGGAATCGGCATGCTCCAGGAAGGTACGGGCCACATCGTCGTGGACAACGCCATCTACAACAGCGCCCTCGGGACAAACGGGCTCGCTTGCTTCAGCTTCGGCCTGCCCGCCGCGTCGTACACGCAGATCGATCGCAACGCCTGCTTCCAGAATGGCAAGGGCGAATGGGCCCTCGGACAGGGAAGTCTCGCGACGTGGACGGCGAAGATGGGGTTCGATGCCCACTCGATGCTGATCAATCCGGCCTTCGCTTCCATGGCCTCGCCCTTCAATCTGGCGGTCGCCAGCACATCGCCGCTGGTCAACGCCGGGGACCCGGTGAACAGCGCCCCCACGGACATCACGGGCAAGGCGCGGACGTCGTCGCCCGACATCGGCGCGTATGAGCTGTAGCCCGAGCTGATAGAATATTGATGGTCGCCGGGCGCGCTCACGCGTGTCCGGCGACCTTTTTGCGTTGGGGCCACGGTCACCGCGGGACGCACTGCTTGTACGGCACGCCGCCGGGCGGCGCGGGGATCTCCCTGCACTCCTCGTATTCGGCGCAATCGGGATCGGCCTGGCAGGTGACCTCGGCGGCCATCCAGGCGCCGGCCGCGATCATCGTGACGACTCCCACGGCCACCGTGACGAGACCGATCGCCGGGAGCTTCCCCGGATCGTCGCGGTTCTCTCCCACGAGCCACACGCCTGACCCACCGGCGGCAATACCGACACCGACGAACGCCAGCGCCCGGGGCCGGGCGTGGTTCGAGGTGGCGCAGCCCGCCAGCGGCGCGACGGCGAACACGAGGGCGACGGCGAGCGCGCCGGCGAGCGGCCGCAGCGCTCCGAGCCAGCGCGGCGTCACGCCGCGACCAGCCGGTCGATCTCCGCCGCGGTCTTGGGCGTCGCCTTGGTCAAGTTGTCGTGGCCAGTGTCGGTGACCAGGATGTCGTCCTCGATTCGAATCCCGATGCCGCGCAGCTCGAGCGGCACGGGCGCGTCGGGCGCGATGTAGAGCCCGGGCTCGATCGTCAGGACCATCCCCGGCGCGAGGGGACGCGCGGCTCCTTCCACGCTGTAGAAGCCCACGTCGTGAACATCCATGCCCAGCCAGTGACTGGTCCGGTGCATGTAGAACGGACGAAAGGCCTGGTCCGCGACCAGCGCGGCGACCTCGCCTTTCAGGAGCCCGAGCTCGACCATCTTCGCCGTGAGCTGCTCGACCACCTGCGCGTGGATGCCGTCGATCGTCGCCCCGGGCCGGACGGCGTCGATCGCGGCCTGCTGAACGTCGAGCACGGCCTGGTAGACGCGCCGCTGATCCGGCGAAAACGGCCGCCCGATCGGAAACGTGCGCGTCACGTCGGCCGTGAAACCATCCACCTCGCAGCCCGCGTCGACCAGCAGCAGCTTGCCATCGTCGAGGGCGGCGTTGTTGTCCACGTAGTGCAGGATCACCGCGTTGGCGCCACCCCCCACGATGCTGGGATAGCCTGGGCCGGTCGCGCCCCGGCGCCGGAACGTATAGTCGATCAGGGCCTCGACCTCGTGCTCGCCCATCCCGGCGCGGGCGGTGCGCATGGCGGCGGTGTGGGCCTCGGCGGTGATCGCGGCGGCGCGGCGCAGGGTCGCGATCTCGTCGTCCGACTTGACGAGGCGCATCTCGTGCAGCGTCAGGCGCGCGTCGACGAGGCGGACGGGCGCGCGCGCGCCACGGCGCTCGGCGGCGCGCATCCGGCCCACCACCCGGAGCACCCGGAGGTCCCAATCTTCGTTGTGGCCGAAGGACAGGTGCAGATCCTCGACGCCCGCCAGAAGCTCGGGCAGCTTCGCGTCGAGCTCCGCGACCGGGAAGGCGGCGCCGGCGCCGAATTTTTCGACCGCGCCCTCCAGCCCCGCGCGACGCCCCGTCCACGTCTCCTCGCTCGGGTTGCGCGGGCGCACGAACATCACGAACGGCGTCTTCGGGTGATCGGGCCGAAACAGCACCACCGCGCCCGGCTCCTCGAACCCCGTCAGGTACAGGATGTCGCTGTCCTGGCGGAACTTGAAGTGCACGTCGCCGTTGCGAAGTTGCTCGGCCGGGGACGCCAGCAGCAGCGCCGCGCGCGGGCCCAGCAGCCCGGCGAGGCGCGCGCGTCGATCGACATATGCGTCGGGCATTGCCCGACTACTGTAACATCCACCACCTGCGTGCGCCCGACCGGGCGGGCGGAAGGCACGGCGAGGGGCCGCGGAAACTCCCGGTCGTCGCTTATGCTCGCCGCCGTGAGCGAAACCGCAGTCGTCAACCCCCGCGGCGCGGCCCGCCTGCGCGCGGGACATCCCTGGATCTTCCGCGACGACGTGGCGCGCGGGCCGGCGCGGGACGCGAGCGACGGCGGCCCCTTCCTGGTCACGATCGTCGACGGTCGCGGGCGCTCCCTCGGCCGGGGCACCTGGGCCGCCCAGGCGCGGATCGCGCTGCGCGTGCTGGCGCGGACCGAGGGAGGAGATGGCGACGGCGGCGATGGTGGTCCAGTCGAGGGCGACGGGATCGAGGCGCTGATGGCCGTCTGCGAGATGCGGCTCGACGGCGCGTTGGAACGGCGGCTGGCGCTGAAGCTCGATCGAACCGCGTACCGCGTCGTCCACGCGGAGGCGGACGGGCTGCCGGGGTTGATCGTCGACCGCTACGCCGACGCCGCCGCCATTCAGACCACCTCGGTCGCCATGAACGCCGCGCGCGCACCGCTGGCCGCGCTGGTGGCGGCCCGGCTGAAAACGCGGATTGTGGTGGCGCGCGACGACGGCAGCGCCCGGGATTTCGAGGGGCTACCGCGCTTCTCGGGCGTGCTGGCCGGCAGCGGCGACACGCGGGTCGTGTACCGACTCGGACCCAACGAGCTCGAGGCGGACCTGGCCACCGACGGGAAGACCGGCGGCTTCCTGGATCAAGCGGACAACCACGCGCTGGTGGCGGCGCTCGCCCCCGATGGCGCGCGCGCCCTGGACGCCTTCACCTACCACGGTGGGTTCGCGCTGGCGCTGGCGCGCCGGGGCGGCGCGGTGCTGGCGACGGACGAGTCGGCCGCCGCGGTGGCGCGCGCCCGCGCGAACGCCGCGCGCAATGGGCTCGGTCGCATGGAGGTCCGACAGGAGAACGCCTTCGACCTGCTGCGCGCGCTGGAAGGCAGCGGCGCCCGCTTCGACGTGGTGGTCCTCGATCCGCCCGCGCTGGCGAAGCGCGCGGGGCCGGGGAGCCGCGGCACCTCGGTGGACGCGGCGCTGGCGGCGGCCGACCGCGCGTACAGGGAGCTGTTCCTGCGCGGCGCGCGCCTCACCGAGCCGGGCGGGCTGCTGGTCGCGTGCTCATGCTCAGGCCGCGTCACGCGAGCCCACTTCGACGACCTGGTGGCCGAGGCGCTGGCCGACGCGGGGCGGACCGCGCAGATCCTGGTCCGCGGCGGCGCCGGACGCGACCATCCCGAGCTGGTCGGAGTGGCCGAAACCGGCCATCTGAAATGCTGGGTGCTGCGCGTGATGTAGGCGCGCCGGGCGCTGCTCTTCTCGCTGGCGCCGGCAGGTAGTACCATCGGCACGGGCCTGCACTATCAGGATGGCCGCTCGACCCCGAGGAGCAACCATTGGCGCGCAACGACCAGATCGTTCGGATCCTGACCGTGGCGCACGCCCTGTCGCAGAGCCGGAGGGGCGTGTCGTTGAAGACCCTGGCGGCGCGGCACGGGTGGTCCTGGCGAACCCTCTATCGGGACGTGCAGGCCCTCGATCGCGCGGGGTTTCCCGTGGAGACCGTAGAGCCGGGACGCCATCGGTTGATCGAGGGCTGGTGCGCGCCGCAACTCCCGGGCATCGAAGCCGACGAGATCGCCTCGCTGTACGCCATCCGCGCGCTCGGCGAGAGCTGGCGGCACACCGCGATCGGCCGGCCGCTCGAACGTCTGTGGATGAAGGTGACGTCGACCGGCGAAGGACAGGGCGCCCTCATGCCCGTCTCCGGCGAGCCATGGCTGGCGGTCCGCTCGCCGTTCGGAATCGACTACCGCGCCCACGACAAGACCATCGCGACCTTCGACCGGGCCGTCCGCGACCGACTGGCCGTCAATTGCCGGTATCGCGCCCTGTCGACCGGGGAGATCAGCGCGCGGACCATCGAGCCCGGCGAGCTGTATTGGGACCCGGGCCTCGAGACGCTTTACGTGATCGGCTGGTGTCGCCTGCGCGGGGACGTTCGGATCTTTGCGGTGCAGCGTTTCCTGGCGGTCGCGCTCACCGAGGAGCGCTTCGCCGCCCGCCCTGAGACGCGATCGAAGGCTGCCTTGATGGGGGCGTTCCGCGTGTGGCGCGACACGAACGTCAAGAAGGTCCGGGTCCGGTTCACGCCCAAGGCTGCCCCCGAGATCCGCGAGCGCACCTGGGCCCCGGGCCAAAACATCGAGGATGCCGGCACCGACGGGAGCGTCATCCTCGCGATGAAAGTCGCCGGGCTTCCGGAGCTCGAGCGCTGGATCCTCGGCTACGGCGGCGACGCGGAGGTGCTGGAGCCGGCCGAGCTGCGGCGGGCGGTCGCGGCGAAGGCGGCGTCCGCGGCGACACGCTACGCAGGCGCGGGCGATGGCGCCGGCGCCGGCGGCGGCGAGAGGGGCGGCCTCGGCCGGCGCCGACCGGCGGTTCGGGCGGGGGGGAGGACCGGGGGGTCGGCGGTGGCAGGGCGCGATTCGTTGTCCCGGGATGACAAGGGGCGGGGTTAGGGTGGCGGCAGGACGAACGACATCGGCCAATGGGAAACGATTGAGCACGGGAGGGAACCCCAACACATGACGCGAGACGAACGATCAGCCGATGGGCTGAACCCGCTGAGGTACGCGGCCGAACAAGCCGCGCACGCAGTGCTTCGCAGCGATGACGTTGCAGCCGATCGTCCGGAGACTCCCTATGCGACGTACTTTCGGGATCTCGCGAAGTTCGATCTGCACCCGTGGCAGAGGCAACTCGGCGATCTGGAAGCGTGCGAGGATCGGCTCCTTCGGATTCCAACAGGCTTCGGCAAGACCTTGGGCGTCCTCGGCGCTTGGCTCTACCACCGCGTGGAGCGCGCCGATGACGCATGGCCGCGGCGCCTGGTCTGGTGCTTACCCATGCGGGTCCTCGTCGAACAGACCGAGTCCGAGGCACGAGCGGCGCTTCAGCGCGTCGGCCGTCTCTGGGATGAGCAGGGCGCGCACGACGCGAAGGTCGGCGTACATGTTCTCATGGGCGGAGCCGACGACGGCGAATGGCACCTCCAGCCCGAGCATTGCTCCGTGTTGATCGGCACTCAAGACATGCTGCTTTCGCGGGCTCTAAACCGAGGATATGGAGCGCACCGCGCCCGCTGGCCTTTGGACTTTGGGTTGCTCAATCACGATTGCCTCTGGGTCATGGATGAAGTCCAGCTGATGGACGTCGGGCTCGCGACCTCAGGACAGCTCCAGGCATTCCGCCGGGCGCGCGAGCGGACAGATCGGACGAGGCGGCCCTGCCGCAGTTGGTGGATGAGCGCGACGTTGCAACGTGCCTGGCTTCAGAAGAGCCCGGAGACACAAGGACTCGCCGCGGACCTCCCGAGCAGCACGATCCCGGAAACGGACCGGATTGGACACCTCTGGGACGACATCAAGAAGCCGCTACGCTTGGAATCTGTCCAAGATACGTCAGCCATCGCGAGGCTTGCGGCTGAGCGGCATCTCGCGGCAGCGGTCGATCGCCAAGGCCCGACCCTTGTGGTCGTCAACCGGGTTGAGGCGGCGGTGGAGATTCGTAGGGCCCTGCACAAGGACAAGCGTCTCGGCAGAGTGGACGTAAGGCTCGTGCACAGTCGTTTCCGACCTCACGAGCGGGCCGGCTGGCGCGAGGCATTCCTGAATCGCGACTCGTGCGCTCCAGGCATTGACAGGATCATCGTGGCAACGCAAGTGATCGAGGCCGGCGTGGACATCTCGGCGGGGGTCTTGATCACGGAGCTCGCGCCTTGGCCCAGCCTGGTTCAGCGCCTCGGTCGCGCAGCCCGCTGGGGCGGCGTCGCCGAAGTGACTGTCGTCGACAGGGCGCCTTCTGACGACACAGCGGCTGCTCCCTACACAAAGGACGCCCTGGACGCGGCGCGAGACGCGCTCGGCCACCTACGCGACGGATCGCCGCTTTCACTCGAAGCGTTCGAGCAGGCGCACCCCGACCTACTCCCGGCACTCTACCCGTATGCGCCGAAGCACCTGATCCTGGACCACGAGATCGACGATCTCTTCGACACGACCCCCGATCTGTCGGGCGCCGACATCGACATCAGCCGCTTTATCCGGTCCGGTGAAGAGCGGGACCTGCAGGTGTTCTGGCAAGAGATGGGCCAAGGCGCACCTCCGGACCGACGTCTTCGCGCCAAGCGCGAGGCGTTGTGCTCCGTCCCGTTCCTGAAGGCGCGGGACTGGCTTTGCGGCAAAGAGACCGGCAGCGCCAAGGCACCGCGTCTGAAACAGGGTGTACGGGCGTGGGTCTGGGACTGGCTCGACGGGGCATGGCGACTGGCCGAGCGGAAGGATCTCTACCCGGGCAGGACCGTGTTGGTCGACGCCCGGAACGGAGGTTACGACGCGGAATTGGGCTGGGATCCCGACGCCAAGAAGCCAGTCGCGGAGGTCGCGGCGGCGATTCCTACGAACGAAGAAGAGGCCGACTCAGCTGAGGACGACGAGCAGCTGAGTGCATACGACTGGCAGACGATCGCGTTTCATGGCGGCGAGGTGGGCGACGATGCGGCTAACCTTGCCCGAAGACTTTGCCCCGATCTCCGGTCACTTTTTCACCTCGCTGGGCGGTGGCATGATCTCGGCAAGGCTCACGAAGTTTTCCAGGACTCGATCTTGTCCGGCGACAGACCTTTGCGAAACGATCTCGCGAAGGCGCCGGCGGCCGCCTGGCTTGCGCTCAATCGGCTGTATCCGCAAAAGACCGGTGGCCGCCGGGCCGGGTTCCGGCATGAGCTCGCAAGCACGCTCGGGCTATTCGCGGTGTTGATCCGTCATGAGCCAGACCACCCGGCGCTTCTCGGTCCCTGGAGGACCCTGCTCGAGGGGGCGCGAACGAACATCCCCTCGATGGCGGGGCCAACCGTGGAGCCCAACGAGATCGAGCGGCAAGTGCTGGCGCTTTCGGCCGATGAATTCGACCTGCTCGCATATCTGGTGTGCAGCCACCATGGCAAGGTACGAATGGCCTGGCACGCCTCTCCCGCAGATCAGCAAGCCATGGATCCGGTGGTGCGGATCCGGGGCGTTCGCGAGGGGGACGTCCTGCCCTCGGTTCTCCTGGCAGCAGAAGGAGGCCGGTTCGTGATGCTCCCCGAGAGCGCCCTCACGCTCGCGCCCGCCGGAGTGGGATTGAGCCCGGTCACAGGACGCGGCTGGACCGATCGGGTCTTGGGTCTGCTCGCCCGCCGCGGTTCCTTCCAACTCGCCTACCTGGAGGCCCTGTTGCGCGTGGCCGACATTCGCGCATCACGTCGCTCGGCCCGTGATCCATTGCTCAAAGGGAGCGCGGCAACATGAACCTGCATCGCTTGGATGGCTGCGCGCCCACGCCGCTGGCGCACTACCTCAAAGCCCTCGGCATCTTGCGCATCGTCTCGGAGCAACTCGACCCCGAGGCGCGCGGCTGGTGGGAGGGAGACCGCTTCGTCCTGGCCAGCCAGAAGACGGAACAGGAGCTCCTGGATTTCTTCCTGGAGAGCTACGAGCCAACGCCAATGTTCAACCCGTGGGGAGCCCGATCGGGGTTCTACGCCGGGTCGTCCGAGAAGACATCTCGACAGGTTCTTGAGCGAATAGCGGCGTCGTCGGCCGCGCGGTTTGATCGGTTTCGTCAGGCAATCGATGTTACGAGAAGAACGATCATCGATGTCACTGGCGGCGCAAAGCCAGGGGACACTGACAAGGATGGCAAGCTGAACCTGGTGCGGGAGCTAAGAGCAAAGCTTCGGGGTGCCCCTTCGAGCTGGCTGGAAGCGGTCATCGCGATTGTTGATTCGGGCGACAAAGGGATGTACCAGCCTGCGATTCTGGGGACCGGCGGCAGCGAAGGAAGCGGGAGCTACACAGCAGCCTTCATGAAGGCGGTCAGCGTCTGTCTTCTTGACCGAAGCTGGGAACACGCACTGCGCTGTTCGCTCTTTGCAAGCGATGCGGCGCTCGGGGCGATCTGGGAAGAATCGTTTGGTCAGTTTGTTCCGTCGGGAGTCGCTAGCCCCTGGGATCTGCTGCTCGCATTTGAGGGTGCTTGCGGAGTTCGTTCGTCGGTCGCAAAGAGAAGCGAAGAAAGCGCCACTCGTTGGTCGGCTTCACCGTTCTTCGTGGCTCCTGTTTCGACCGGCTTCTCAAGTGCCTCTCGCATCGACGAGTTCGCGCTGAACAAGGGGAAAGAGTTGCCAGGCCGGGGTGAACAATGGTTCCCGTTCTGGTCGGCGCCCGCGACTTCCCGAGAAGTCTCGAATCTATTCGCCCAAGGAAGGGCCCTCGCAACCCGGAAGCAGGGGCCGGGCACCACCGATGGCCACTCGATGAGTCGAGCGGTCGCCCGCCTTGGTATCGCCAAGGGAATCACGGCCTTCGTGCGGTACGGGTATCTGCAACGAAACAATCAGGCGACCCACTTCGCGGTTCCCTTGGGTCGCTTTCTCGTTCCTGACAAGGTTTCACCCAGGCTCGCATGCATTGATGACTTAGAGGCCTGGTTACCGCGACTGAGGCGAAAGGCCCGGGACAAAGGAGCACCCGCTCGCTTGACTCACGCGGAGCGGCGCCTCTCCGACGCTGTGTTTGCAGCCGCCCAACATCCCGACGAGCCGCTGCGCTGGCAAACAGTGCTGCTCCGCCTGGCCGATATCGAGGCTCTACAGATCACAGGGAGCGGCTATACGGCCGGCCCGATCCCCCGTCTACGGCCGGAGTGGGTGAGCGCTTCGGACGACGGCGCTGCGGAGTTCCGGCTGGCGGTCGCCCTGGCGCTGCAGGCTGGCGGTTTCGATCGGAACTGGGTCCCGTTCTGGGGTTCCGGCGTTCGCCGGCACTGGGTGACGCTGAAGCACGGCCGTTACGCGACAGGTGGCACGGGCGCCCAGCAACGACTTCAGCCTGGAACGGATCGAGTCATCCTGGGGCGAAATGGCGTGGACGATGCGATCGCCCTCGTCTCGCGACGGCTGGTCGAGGCCTCTCCGCTGCTTGCCGCGCGTCGGGCTGCCGCTGCTCCCGGCGATCTCGCGGCCGCTATAGCCGGCGAGGTCGACTTCGACCGGACTCTGGCGCTCGGGCGGGCCCTCATGGCACTTCGCGCCGATGACTGGGCAAAGGCACCGTGTCCTCCAAGTCCCGCCTCGCGGGGAGACTTCCCCGATGACGCTTGGGTTGTCATCCGTCTGGCGACGTATCCGTCTGCGCTGCCAAACGGTATGAAGGTGGGTCTAGACCCCGCCATCGTGCGAAGGTTGGAGGCTGGAGACGCAGCCACGGCCATTGCTCAGGCGCTGCGACGACTCCGGGCGGCTGGAATCAGCGCGCCTGTGCGCATGGGAAGCGTCCCGCCCCGAATTTCCCGGCTTTGGGCGGCAGCCCTTGCCTTCCCTATCAGTCACAAAACAGCCGCAGCATTCCTGGCGCGGCTCGACCCCCGATCGCTAAAGGAGACCGCCGCATGAGTATCGAACTGTCCGCACTAGAAACGTCCCCGCGCCTGCTCTTCGAGATCCCCCTCAAGCCCATCCAAGGGCAGCGCTTTCAGCCTACCGGGTTCCCGGGGCTTGGCGCAGCGACGTTCCAAACGGAGCGCGGCACTTGCGTGCTTGTGGAAAGCGCGCAGAGCATGGCGAACCGGCTTGAGACGACGATCTGGGACGAAGCCGCGCAGGATTTGAAGCCGCTTGCGAAAGGACTTTCACATGTCACGGTGACCAGAACGGGCAAGTTCCTCACTGACACGGTCCTTGAGTCACACAGGATCAATAGCCCCTATCTCCTCGAAGGAAGCGACAAGGGATTTTTCAACACGCTCAAGGAAGAGCTCGGAGGGCTTGACGCAGGCCCCATCGATCGCCGCCT
>CAYUFS010000076.1:0-21685 GCA_964443975.1 uncultured Myxococcales bacterium
CAAGAGCCGCGGCAACTTCTATGGCGGCGATCAGCTGCTGGACGAGAAAGGCTACACGGCGGACCAGATTCGCTACTACCTGGCGCTGCTAGGGCTGGCGGAGAAGTCGTCGGACTTTGATTTCGGCAAGCTGGACGACCGCAACCGTTTTCTGGCCGGTCCGCTCAACGCTGCGTTCGAACGCCCTATTTCGGCGGCGCACTCGAAGTTCGGCGGGCGCGTCCCCGACGGTGTGCTGATGGACGGCGTGCTCAGCGACACCGTGCGGATGGTCCAGCGCTATGTGAGGTCGATGGACCGCGCCGACTACCCTAACATGCTCTTCGAGGCGGAAAACTACGCACGCATCATCAACAGCTTGTTCGCGCAGTACAAGCCGCACGACGATCGACACCCGGAAGAATCGCGGCGCAACGCTCTCTTCAGCGCGTTCTACGTGCTGAAGAATCTGATGATCATGCTTTACCCCTTCGTGCCCGGGACCATGGACCGGCTGCGCGAGTCGCTGCGGTTGCCGCCCACCTCATTCAGCATCGATGAGCTGGGGATCCCCATCCCGGCCGGCCACGCCATCGGACCGAAGGGCGACTATTTTCCGGTTCCCGCCGGGATGGAACGCGGCGACCTGACGTAACGGGCCTGCTAGGCGAAGAGGGTCGGGTCGATCCTTTGGACCGCAGAGCTTCCGCCACCGACGGGGTACGACGCCCTCAGCTCCATCGTGCCGACGATGACGAAGTCGAGCCACAGGTACCCCTCGGAATCGAAGGAGATGCTGGACCTAATGCTTGGCCGAGCCGGGCTCTGCCATCTTGCGGTGCTGTTCGGACAGCATGGACGACGGCATGATGTGTGCGATCGCGGCGCGCAGCTTGTTGCTCCAGCCAGCGACCACGTCACCGTCGCCCCTCATCATGGCGTCATAACCGGCCTTTGCCACCTCGTCGGCGGGCTGCTTCTTGCCACTGCCGACCTTCGTGTCGAGCAGGTCAGCGCGCTCGAAGAATTCTGTCTCGGTGGCGCCCGGCATCAGGCAGGTCACCGTGACCCCGCTGTCCTTCAACTCGGCCCGCAGCGCGAACGAGAAGGAGTCCAGCAGCGCCTTGGTACCGTTGTAGACGGCCTGGTATGTCCCGGGCATGAACCCCGCGATGGACCCCGTGATCAGGATGCGGCCCGTGCCTCGAGCCAGTAGATCTCGGCCCACCTTATGGATCAGCGCCAGGGTGCCGGTGACGTTCGTATCGATGACCTGGCGGATGTCATTCCAGTCCTGATCGAAGAACGACTTGCCCAAGCCTCGGCCCGCGTTGGCCAGCAAGGCGTCCACCGGCCGGCCGCCGATGGCGTCGTAGAGTCGATTCACACCGTCGAGCGTGGCAAGGTCCACCTCCAGGGCCTCCACCTTCCGGCCGAACTGCCGCAGATCATGGGCGGCGGTCTGGATGCTCGGCTGGTCAGCGGCGATGAGCAGATCGAAGCCGCCCTTGGCACAACACTTCGCCAGTTCGTAGCCGATGCCCGATGAAGCGCCGGTCACGACGGCGAGAGGAACGTTAGTGGTCGTCATGAGAATCCTCCGTGTGTGTTGTTCTCGGTCATGGTCGTCCGAAGGCCCCGATCAGGCGGACAGGACGACCTTCTCGCAGTTGTCTTGTTTCTTCAGGAACATCTCGAAGGCCTCGGGGGCCTGGTCGAGGCGCATGCGATGGGTGATCACGAAGCTGGGGTCGATGTCGCCCCGCTCGATATGGCCCATCAGCGGCTCGAGGTAGCGGTGCACGTGGCACTGCCCACCCCGCATGGTCAGACCTCTGTTCAGCAGGGAGCCCATGGGGAACTTGTCGATCAAGCCACCGTAGACCCCGACCACCGAGACTATGCCGCCGTTTCGGCAAGCGCGGATCGCCTCGCGCAGGGCGATGGGCCGCTCGGACTCGAGCATCAGCGCCTGCTTGGCACGATCGTAGGCGTAGCTGACGCCGTGGCTGTGTGCTTCGGCGCCCACCGCATCGATGCAGGCGTCGGGACCGCGGCCGCCGGTCAGCTCGCGCAGGGTCTCGTGGACGTCCCGCTCTTCGTAGTTGATGGTGTGCGTGGCGCCCGCCTTCTCGCGCGCGATCTTCAGGCGGTACTAGAACCGGTCTATTGCAATCACGCGCTCGGCTCCGAGCAGTCGGGCGCTGGCAATGGCGAACTGGCCCACCGGGCCGGCCCCCCACACCGCGATGACCTTGCCCGGTTTGATGTCGCACATCTCTGCCCCCATGTAGCCAGTGGGGAAGATGTCGGACAAGAAGAGGACCTGCTCGTCGCGTAATCCGTTGGGCACCTTGATGGGACCAACGTCAGCGAACGGCACGCGCACGTACTCGGCCTGGCCTCCGGCGAACCCGCCCAGGATATGCGAGTAGCCGAACAGGCCAGAGGGGGAATGCCCCCATAGCGCCTCGGCCATCCAGGCGTTCGGGTTGCTGTTCTCGCACAGCGAGAATAGTTTCTCGTGGCACATGGTGCACTGGCCGCAGGCGATGGGGAAGGGGACCACCACCCTGTCACCCACCTTTAGCTCCTTCACCGCGCGTCCGGTCTCGACGACCTCACCCATGAACTCGTGCCCTAGCACGTCCCCCTTCTGCATCGAGGGAATGAGCCCGTTGTAGAGGTGCAGGTCTGACCCGCAGATGGCGGTCGAGGTCACTTTCACGATGGCATCGCCGTCGCTCAGGATGCGCGGGTCCGGCACTGTCTCCACGCGGACCTTCTGCTTTCCCTCCCAGCAATTCGCTTTCATTTCCGTTCTCCTCGTCTCGGCTGCGTGAATCGGTTACGTGGTTCGAAGGGGTGGCTCGTCGTCGGTGGATGGTCGCGCTGGGCGCCGGCCGCGATGAATGCTGGCGTCCGACTTCATGATTTCGCCCGTCTCCAGCAGCTGCTTCAGGCGCTTCAGATCGGCGGCGATGATTTGCTCGGGGACGCGTCGGGCCAGCTTGCCTACCGCCTCGCCCAGCCTGCCGGCCGGGGGAAAGACGTTCATCTTCAGGTGGACCTCCGTGCCGCGGCCGCCTGGCGCCGTCAGGAAGCGAACCTCGCCCACATGGTCGAAGGCGGCGTCGGCCACGGAGCGCCAGGCAATCAGCTGATCCGGCCGATCGGCCGTGATGACGGCGTCCCACTGCAGCTCGTCGCGCCCCGTTACCGAAACGGTCCAGTGAGATTCCAGCCGGTCACGCACGTCGATGGACCGGACCTGGGTCATGAAGTGAGCCAGGTTGCTGAAGTCCCGCCAGAATGCGTAGACCTCGGACGCTGGTCGGCTGATGGTGACGACGGCCAGGACGGGCACGCTGGGATCCTGGTCGCTGCCGCCGGCCACGGACCGGGCCAGCGCCCCACCGTCGTCATCCGGTTCATCCGTGAGGGTCAGGCTCGCCCAGGTATCGAGCGCGGTCATTCCGGCCACCGCGGCGAGCGCGATCGACGCCCGGTCGGTGCGGGTGCGCTTGTCGAAGGCCACTGCGCCGCCGAGAATGGCCAGGTCGATGACGTCACCGGCGACGCGCGACCACAGGTACCGGGCACGACGCCGCGCCAGCAAAAGACCGACGCCGGCAGCGACCTTATGGGCCCCGAAGGCGCGCAGAATGGTGCGGTTGCGGGAGCTGTCTCGCACGCCGATGAAGCGCGCGACGACCGTCGGCGCCAGCACCTCCGCGGCGCCCAATCCGAGGCTGAACAACCCCAGACCGCGCGCCCATGAATTTGCGGCGCGAGACGCAACCCGGGAGCGCACCGGGCTTGGTTGGTCGCCACTTTCGCCTGACGACAAGGCGGCGGGGGCCGCTTGGGCTAGCTGATCGAACGCGCCCGAGCCGGGCTTGGTCTGGGTCCGTAGCGTTGCATCGTTTCGAGGTTCCATGTCGTCCCTTCCTTGTTTCCTTCTGCGAGCGGGCAGCACCGCCTGCCGTCCTGTCGGTCGGTGCAACCGGGATGCCTTCGCAAAAGCGCCGTCGCGTGCGTTACCGATGACGTGGGAAGTCGCGCCAACGTAACCACCCCTCGCGCGCAGTCACGCGATGCCCCCAACCGGGAATCGCCGCACACCCGGTGCCTTGTCGAGGATTCCCCCGCCGGGGCCGGCGCCGCCTCAGGCGACGAGTGGCGCGGTGGTCCCAAATCATTGGATCCGAATGCGTGCAGCAGAAGAGCACGCACGCGAAGTGGCATTGCATGGCGCCGACGAGTCATTAGCTTTGCCACATGCCAATCAAGCGGAAGACTCCGAGAGGGAAGCGCCGGTACGGCAACGCGGCGGAGAAGAGCGTCCACAGCGCGCTCACGCGGGCGAAGCACGGAACGCTGAAGGCCGGTGAGGGTCGCCATCCCAAGGTGAAGAGCCGAAAGCAGGCCATCGCCATCGGGCTCTCCGAGGCGCGGAAGAAAGGCGCGAAGGTCCCCCGAAAAGCCTGACGAGCCGCGCGAGCGGGTGAAGGGGTGAAAGAGGGCAACGAGTGGTCGGTTCGCACGGCCCAGGCTCCCGGCGCTGCTCGCCCACGCCCCGGTGGCGGTCCCGAACACGGCGACCAAGGGCAAGTGTCCAAGGCCGAGTCACAAGATCAGACCAACCGCAGGTCCTTTCAGCCGGATGCTTCAATCGCCCCGAGGAGCTCCGCCAGCGGGACGGTCTTCGGGAAGCAATTCAAGAGGTTGTGAGGCGCGCTCAGCAGTTCGCGGCAGTCACCCCCGGCGGTGAGGACAATGACCGGGATATCCGCAAGCGCCGGATCGCACTCCTTGGCCCTTAGAAATGCCTCGCCGTCCATGATCGGCATCATCATGTCGAGCAACACCAGCCAAGACCTCTGCGGGTGCGCGCGCAACCAGGCGAGCGCCTCCTGACCGTGCCTCACGGGGTAGGTCTCGAATCCTTCGAATCCGAGCAGGTCACCGAGCGCGTGTCGGAACTCGTCGTCGTCGTCGACAATTAGAATCGTTCTGAAACTCAAAATCCCCCCTTCGGAGAGGATTCAGGCCTGCCGGGAGCTCGGGGGAAGGTAACACCCCACCGCCACGCGCAGTCGCGGCTGTCCATCCGTGACGGTGGTTGCGAAAAATGTGCCGAAGAGTTGCGGCACGCCGATAGTGCCTTGGCGGTCTCTCTGTGCGGGGGAAATGTTACGAGCCCCGAAGGAATGCCTGGCAGTCGTAACCATAGGTTATTGGCGAGAGGATAGTTCTCCAGGGTCGCGACTGGCTGGGTCGCGGACGGGTGTCTCGGCAGCCGGAATCCGGAACCAGAACCGGCTGCCTTCACCGACGACGCTATCGACGCCCACGGTTCCACCGTGGCCCTCGACGATCTCCCGAACAATGAGCAGCCCCAGTCCGGTGCCGGTCGCATTGACATGGTCCACAGCACCGCGGCTGTAGCGCTGGAATAACATGGGCATGACATCAGCCGGAATGCCAGGACCATTGTCCGCGACCGTGATCTCACACCAATGACCCTCCCTCCGCGCGCGTAGCCCTATGACCCCTCCGGGTGGCGTAAACTTGATGGCATTGGTCAACAGGTTCGTGAGGACCTGCTGCAGGCGGCTCTTGTCACCGAGCGCGGCGATGGCGGTGACAGGTGCCTCGATGTGGATCCTTTGGTGAGTGTTCTCTACCAGTGGCTTGAACTCGTCGACGACGTCGGCCATCAACTCCACGATGTCCACCCTCGCGCGCGCCATCTTGTGTGCGGCATCCTCCATCCGCGCGAAGTCTAGGAAGTCGTTGATGAGGGCAACCAAGCGGCGCATGTTGCAGTCCATCTTGCGCAGGTCCGTGATCATCTCGGCGGACAAGATGCCCCTGTGACCGCGCAACATCAGTTCGGTGCGCATCAACATGGCGCCGAGAGGAGACCTTAGGTCATGAGCGATTATCGAGTAGAAGTCGAGGCGCCGAGACTCCTTCTTACGCCGCAGGGTCACATCCCTCAACGCGATGGTAAGGCCACCGTCGCCCGAGCTCGGAAGTGAGCGAATGGTTGGCGAGAAAATCTGGTCGCCAATCTCGAGGTCCGCCAGGGGCAACGATGTGCGCGCCGCATCTCCCAGCTGGTCCGCCTCCATGGCCGGCAGCACCTCCCGCAAAGGACGGCCTGCCAGTGAACGTGCGTCGCTGCCCAAGACACGCTGCGCCTCGGCGTTCACGTACGAGATGCACCTGCGTCGGTCGATACTGATCAGTGGATCCGGAGCGTGCTCGAGCAACTGCAGAACGCTCGCTTCGGCCTTCTGCGCGCGCGCGAGCAGCCCTTTCCAGTGCACCAGCGCGTCGACGCGCGCCCGCAGCTCGGGATCGGCGTAGGGCTTGACGAGATAGTCGTTAGCCCCCGCCGCCAGGCCCTCCACGATGTCATCCGTGCGCGTCTGCATCGTGAGCAGAAGGATCGCAAGCTCCGGCCGCGCCCCACTGCCGGAGCGAAGGAAGCGACATACTTCGATCCCCGACACCCCAGGCATGACCCAGTCGAGGACCAAGACATCGGGCAGAGGCTGGCTGGAGAGCTGCTCGAGCATGGCCGATCCATCGCCGAACACCTGGACCTGGTATGGCACCTCGAGGACTCGACGAGCCCGCTCGGCGTCGAGGGGGCTGTCATCCACCACCCAGACCCGAGGTCGCGCGCTTTCCAAACTCTCCACTCACCGAACCTAGGCATCGAAGGACCGCGAGTCAAAGACATTTCACGCTGGCGTTGGGCCGATATGGCGCGCGCACCTGTCCAGAGGTTGGGACGTGGGTCCTTTGGGGAACACTCGGCCAGCGAAAAATGGGGCTCTCCTGGCCTTGACAGGATGAGGTGGGATTCCTACTTTCAGGAACCGTCTATTTTTCCCGGCGCCACTATGCCCCAAGCCCTGATCGTGGACGACAGTAAAGTGATGCGCGAGATGGAGATCGCGTGCCTTCGCGGCATCGAAGGCGTCGTCTTCACGCAAGCCTCGAGCGGTCTCGAGGCCTTGGAGCGCCTTTCGCTCATGCCGTTCGACTTCGTTGTGCTCGACCTCAACATGCCGGACATCAGCGGCTACGAAGTCATCGAATTTATTCGAGGACAAGACAAGCTCCGCGCCCTTCCCATACTGGTGGTGACCACCCGCGGGGACGAGAGCTCTCGCGCTAAGGCCATGGCCGCAGGGGCGACGCGATTCATGACGAAGCCGTTCACACCTGAAACGCTCCTGGGCGAGGTCCGGTTGTTGACAAACGGACGTCCAGGGGCAGCTCAGTGAGCGACGGTTTCGAAGCCGCTGAGTTCATCGCGGGATTCATCGCGGAGAGCCAGGAGCACCTGGCGTCCGCCAACGGCCATTTGCTGTCGGCAGAAGAGGCGGTGGCCAAGGGAAAGGCCACCCCGCGGCAAGTCCGGGAGCTCTTCCGTTCATTGCATACCATCAAAGGGCTTGCAGCCATGGTGGGCATCGAACCCATCGTCGACGTGGCACACGCCATGGAGTCGGTGCTGCGAGAGGCCGACCGCGCCGCAGGCCGCCTTCCGGCGGGATCCGTCGAGCTCCTTTTGAACGGCGTCCGCGCAATAGAGCATCGGGTGCAGGCGCTCGCTGAGCGCGAGCCGGTGGCTGCGGCGCCGTCCAAGCTCGTGGACGCGCTGAATGCGCTCCGGCAGGAGGGCGGCGATGGTCCGGCCGCTGCCCTCGCGACCTCGCTGGCGCCGGAGCTCTGGGCCAAGCTCAGCCCGGGCGAGCGCGGGCAGCTGGTTCAGGGAATCACCGAGGGAAGGCGAGGGGTAGTAGTGGAGTTTGTGCCTACCACGGCCCGTGCCAGCGAGGGCATCAACATCACATCGGTCCGCGAACGCGCTGCGACTGTCGCAGAGATCGTCAAGGTGGTACCGCAGTCGAGGCAGACCACCGGGGAATCGACCGGAGGACTGTCGTTCGCGCTCATCGTGCTCACGAGCGGCAGCGACTCCGCGTTGATGGAGGCGACCGCTACTACCCCCGAAGCACTCACTTCGATTGCGCTCACCGGGCTCAATGCGGCGCCGCCTGTCGTGGATGAGGGCCTTCCCGACGATGCGATCCTGCACCGTGGCGTGGTCCGCGTCGAAGTGAGCCGCCTAGACGAGGCGCTCGAACGCCTGTCGGCGCTGGTGGTAACCCAGTTCCGCATCACTCGGACCGCCGCCGCGATGCGCACGCAGGGTGCGGACGTCCGGGCGCTTTATCAGGTGATCGCGGAGAACGGCCGCAACCTCCGCGATCTGCGCGCCTCGATCATGCGGGCGCGAATGGTCTCGGTCGCGGAGTTGCTCGAACGGATTCCGCTCATCGTCCGAGGGTTGAGCCGGGCCACCGGGAAAGAAGCCCGCCTCTCGATCACCACGGGACGGGCGGAGCTCGACAAGGCCGTCGCCGAGCGAATCTTCCCCGCAGTCGTCCACCTGGTCCGAAACGCGGTGGACCACGCCCTCGAGCTGCCTGCGGAACGCCGCGCCGCCGGCAAGCCCTCCACGGGACTGGTGTCTGTGGCCTGTCAACAGCTCTCCGACAGCCAGCTCGAGTTGACCGTCAGCGATGACGGGCGCGGCGTCGACGCCGTCGCGGTCGCCCGGCGCGCCGGCGCGGCGGTTCCGACTACCGACGAGGGCCTGCTCGAGCTTCTCACCCGTCCTGGCGTATCGACGAAGGCCGAGATAACCACCACGAGCGGCCGCGGCGTGGGCATGGACGTAGTAAAGCGCATCGCGGTGGACGAGCTGCGCGGCGCGCTTTCCATGCGCACGGTCAAGGGCCAGGGCACCACCTTCTCGCTGCGCCTGCCCCTCAGCATCACCATCGTCGACGCGTTTTCATTCGTCTGCGGGGGTGAGACCTTCGTGGTGCCTGTCGCGATGGTCGAGGAAATCCAGGAGATTGACCTGGCCCAGACGATCCGCGGACCCGACCGGCGCAAGGCTCCCCGCGACGTCCCCGACCGGAGGCGCGCCTCCCGTGCTACCGACATGATTCATCGCCGCGGTGAGGCCGTGCCCGTCCTGCGTCTCGAGGAAATTCTGGGCTTGGTCGCCACCGATGACCCCCGCCGCAAAGCGATCATCGTTCGTCGGAACGGCGACCCATTCGCGTTTACGGTCGACCGAATGCTCGGTCAGCAGGAAGTGGTGGTTCGCCCGATCGATGATCAGCTCGTGCGCGTGCACGGGGTGTCTGGGACGACCGATCTGGGCGACGGGCGGCCCACGCTGGTGCTGGATCTGGTGGCGCTCGGCGGCCGCCTGGTGAGCGATTCTGCCGGGGCGCTCGCATGAGCGATCTGCACGTGCTCTGCAAAATCGGGGACGTAGAGTACGTGCTCTCGACGGACGATGTCGTTCAGATGGAGTCGTTCGTAGGAGCGACCAAGGTCCCAGGCGCCCGAGCCGAAGTCGCAGGTCTGGTGCAGATCCGCGGTCGCGTCGTGCCGGTGCTAGACATGCGCGTCGTCTTCGGTCTCCCGGCAGTGGCCCCTACGATCGACTCTCGCGTGTTGGTGATGAAACACGCCGAGCGAACCGTGGGCTTGCTGGTTGACAGCGCCCGCGAGGTCTTGCGGATCCCGGCGGAGAATTTTCAACCGCCGCCGCCAGTGGTGAGCCGCCAGACGGAAGGGCTGGTCAAGGCTGTTGTCCAGGTGCGTGACCGCCTGCTGATGTTGATCGATTCTACGAAGGTGATTAGCGAGGAGGACGAGCATGGCCCGTAACACCAAGACCCCGGGAGGTGTAGGGGCAGGCGGTGCCGTCGGAAGCGACGGCAGCCGTCGGGACGCCCTGGAGCATGCCCTGTCGAGCGCGAACGGGGCCGCGCGAGTCCTTCGAGATGCGGCGCTACAGGCCGCGTCCATCGAGGAGGCAGCGACGCGGCTCGGCGCCGGAGGGAACGAGCAGGCCGCCGCCGGTGAGCAGATTCGTGCCTCGCTGGAGGGGCTCGCCGCGGGGGTCGAGGAGACCGGGATCTCCGTCCACGGCATGGCGAGCTCGCAGGCCCATGTGGCGGCAACTGCGCGAGAGCTGCAACAGGCCCAGGAGACCGTCAGCGCCGGCCTGCGCGAGCTCGCCTCTTCGGTGAGCGGGGTGAAGAAGGACGGCGACATCTTGGCCGCCTCCACCGAATCGACGGCGGCGATGTTGGAGGAAACGTCGCGATCGATCAAGGGTGTAGGTGCCAACGCCGAGGATCTGGCGGCGTCGAGTGAGGAATTGCTGGCGGCGACGACCGAGAGTGCCGCCAGCCTGAGCGAGCTGGCGGCGCGCGGCCAGAGCAGCGCCGCGGCGATGGAGCAGGTCACCAGCACCATCGGTGGCATGGCCAAGGGCGTCTCGAAGCTCGCCGCCGACGCCGAGGGGGTGGGGGGCCGCATCGCGGAAATGGGCAGCGTCATCACCACGGCGGCGACCTCAGTCGAGCGCGTGGCCAAGGACGGCGCCGAGATGGCCACCGCTGTCGAGGAGACATCCGCCACCGCCGAGCAGATGTCCCGCTCCGCTCGCAGCATCGCCGAGCAGGTCAAGGAGCTGGAGATCGCTACGGTGAGCACGTCTAGCACGCTCACTCAGTTGGCCGCGTCGGTCGAGGAGGTGGCAGCCACCTCCGAGAAGAACGCCGCGGTCATTGATACGAACGCGAGCAGCATCGAGCAGCTCACTCGCTCTGCACACGCCACCGCGCGCGCCGCCGAGCAGATCAACAGCCTCGCGGCGAGCAGCGCGGCCGCGTCGAGCCAGGCGGAGGGGGCTGCACGCCGCATCCTGGAACTGGTCACCGCGACGCGCCGTACCGCCGACGACGTCACCTCCAACGCGCGAGAGGGCGGCGCAGTCGTCGGACGTTCCATCGCCGGTATGATCGGCATCCGTCAGGCAATGCAGGAGTCCTCCTCCGTCATCAAGGAGATGGGGAAACGCTCGGAGGAGATCGGCGACATCGTCCAGACCATCAATCTAATCGCCGATCGCACCAACCTGCTGTCGCTGAACGCCAGTATCGAGGCAGCCCGAGCCGGCGAGCACGGCCGAGGCTTCGCGGTCGTGGCAGAGGAGATCCGGGCGTTGTCGGATCGCGCGGCCGCCGCCAGCGCGGACATCGCGAAGATCGTCAGGGGCCTACAAGGCACCGCCCGCGAGGCGGTCACTGCCTCCACCGAGGGACTGAAGGTGGCCGACGAGGGCGCGCGCCTCGCCGCCGGCGCCGAAAAGGCCCTCGGCTCCATCCTGCAAGGTGTTGACACCTTGAACCGCGGAATCGCCGACATTGAACGGTCGAGCGGCGATCAGGCCCAGGCGGTCCAGGCTCTCAGCCAGAGCACGACCCGTGTAAGCGATGAGGGAAAGGTGGTCGCGCGCGCTGCCGCCGAGCAGGTGAGCGCCAGCCAGAACCTCGGTCAGGCTGCTGCTGAAATGCGGAGGATGGCCAAGCAGACCAAGGACGCTACGGGTGAGCAGGCCCGAGCAATTCGGGCGACCGTGAAAACCACCGCCCAGCTGGGCGTCAGTGTCCAGAAGGTCGCGCGCGCAGCGGACGAGCAGGCCTCAGGTGCCGCCCAACTCGCCAAGGCAGCCACGCTCATGCGCACCGTCGCGCAGCAGGCTGCCGCCGCCATGACGGAGCAGACCAAGACGCTGGTGGCTCTCTCCACGCTCGCCACGGATGTGACTGCCTCGTCGCAGCGGATGGTGACCGGCCTCGCCGAGCAGGCTCGCGGGGCTAGCGAGGTTCTGTCGGCAGTCGAGAGCACCAAGAAAGACGCGTCCCAGAGCTCGAAGGCTGTCACCGAGCAATCGAGGGCCATGGGGCAGATGGAGCTCGCGACCCGGCAGGTCGCTAAGCTCGCAGGGGAGGTCACGAAGGCAACCAGCGAGCAAAGCAAGGCCCTAGCAAGCCTCGCCAAAGCGGCTGACGACGTTCGGCGCATCGCAAAGCAGACGGCCCGAGCGGTGACCGAGCAGTCAGACGCCCTGAGCGCGCTCGCCGGAACGGCCAGCAAGCAGGCCGACGGTATAGGGACACTTGCGCGTGTCTCGGGAGAGCAGGCCACGGCGAGCGACGAGATCGCCAAGGCCGTCGCCGGGATGCGAACGAACGTCAAGGAGATCGTAACCGCCGTGGGACAGCAGGCCAACGCGGCCGCCGCAACGGCTAGCGACGTGACCGCGGTCGCCGCCGCGGTCGCCCGGATCCGAATCGCCAATACCCAACAGGCCGCGGCCGTCGACAGTCTAACTGGGAGCCTCACGGCCCTTGGAGAGATCTCGGACGCCGCCTCACAGCCGCCCGAGCGGGCATGAACCTCCCCGCCTCCCGAATGGCGTTTTCGCCGGAGGATTCGCGCAGGGTCGAGGAGGTCGAGCGAGTCGCTCGCGGCGGCAGCATCGACAGACTCCTGGCCCTGCTCGACGATCCGAGCTGGCCGGTCAGACGTGCGGTCGTGGCTGCCCTCGCCGCCAGTGGCGAGGTTGCGATCGGTCCGCTCTGCGAGGCCCTTCGGGACCGCCGTGACAATGAGGGCCGCATCGCCGCCACGATCGACGCGCTTGCGGCTGTGAGCGGCGACGCCGACCCGGCGCTCGCGGCGATGACGGCCCAGGCTGACCTTCCCCTCCTCGCCGACATCGCCCAGATTCTCGGTCGCCGAAGAACAACCTCGGCACTGTCCACGGTGATCTTCTTGAGTAGGCACGCGGACGACAATGTCGCGGTGGCCGCCATAGAAGCCCTCGGTCGGATCGGCGGACGCGCCGCTGTGGACTCGTTGGTTGACGCCGTTCTGAGCGGAAACTTCTTCCGGGTCTTCCCGGCTATCGAGGTCCTCGGACGCAGCGGTGACCCTCGGGCCATAGGGCCCCTGACAGCGCTGCTCCAACTGCCGCAGTACACGGCCGAAGCGGCGCGCGCGCTCGGTCGCACCGGTGACGTCGCGGCTGTTGCGCCGCTGATGCGCCTCTTACCCACCGCGCCGTCCGCCATCGTGCGGCTGTGCGCGGTTGCTCTGGCGGATCTGCACGACCGAAACCGTGAGCGCTCTGGCAACGGCGATGCCGTGGTCGCGGCCATCTCCGCATCCCACCCCGCGCCGGGCGCGACACGCCCGCTGATCCGGGCGGTCATCGAGGGCGATCCGGCCGAGCAAACAGCGATCTGCTTCTTGCTCGGCGTCCTGAAAGATCCTTCTTCCGCCCCAACGCTGACCGTTCTACTCGACGCCGCCAGCCAGCCCGTGGCCGCCGCGGCGGCCGCGGCCCTCCGCCAGCTCGGACCACAAGTGGAAGCGGACATCCTCGCGGGGATAAGGGCCGGCGACAGCGGCCACAAGCGGGCCCTGTTGCCCTTCGTGTCGAGTGCGGGGGCCACTGCGGACGTCCTGCGGTGTCTCCGCGACGACGATGCTGACGTGCGCGTCCTCGCCTGTGAGGCGCTCGGACGGATTGGCGTGGTGACCTCCGTGGCCGCCGTCTTCCCGCTTCTCGCCGACGCCGACACCCGGGTGGCCTACGCGGCGGTCGCCGCTATCCAATCCCTCGGTAGCACCGAGACTGAGCGGCTCGCCATCGAGGCGGCTCGCTCGTCCGATGTGCGGGTGCGCCGGGCGGCGCTGCGAATCCTCACCTACTTCGGATCGTCGAGCGGGCTCGAGGTCCTGATGGCGGGGCTCCACGATCCCGACGAGCGCGTGCGCGAGAACGCCTTGCAGGGGCTTCCTTTCATGGACGATCCGCGCGCGTTCGAGGCCTTGTTGGCCGCGGCCAAGGACGGTGGCGACCGGATGCGCGCCGCGGCCATGCGCAGTCTCGGTCAGTGCGTGGACGACCTGAGGGCCAGCGCGTACCTGTTGAAGGGCCTGGGTGATCGGGATTCGTGGGTTCGCTACTACGCATGTCAGGCCCTGGGGAAGCTAGCCTTCGAACCATCCGCAGAGGCCATCGTGAGGCTGCTCGACGACCCTGCCGGGCAAGTGCGGGTGGCGGCCGTCGAAGCTCTCTCCTGTCTAACCGGGGACGTGGCCATTGGGGCGCTGATGACGGCCGTCATCGACGCGGACAGCGACATCCGCCGCGCGGCCATCATCGGTCTCGGCGTGGCCAAGCGCCCGGAGGGTCTGTCCCTAATCCTAGCCGCCGCGCAGGCCGACGATCCTGCCACCCGGCTGGTGGCTGTGTCCGCGCTGGCGGGCTTTCGGTCCCCGGAGGTATTGAACGCGTTTCGCACGGCCGCCTTCGACCCCGAGGAGACCGTCCGCACAGCCGCGATCGGTTTTCTGGCGGCGATGCCTGGCTTGGACGCGACCAGGGTGCTCATCGAGCTCTTGTCGACCCTCACTGCCACCGAGCCGGTGCTGGCAGCGTTGTCGGTGTACGTCGAGGGACGAATCGCCGGTGTGACGACGGCACTCGAGGGGGCCGACGACGAGCTTGCCCCCGCTCTTACCTCGGTGCTGGTCCGACTGCGTCGGCCGGATGCCAACCAGGCGCTGATGAAGGCAATGACGATGGCGAACGGGGCCTCGCGCAAGGCCGCGGCCAGCGCTCTCGCTGTCTTGGGAGGCAAGGAAGCAATCGCCATGCTGCGGAGAGCCGCCACCGACGATCCCGAACCAGAGGTCCGTCAGATTTGCCTGCTGCTCCTCGCCCGTTGAGGTCGACATGCCCGCGTTGCCGATGTCGCCCCAGGTGTTTTCCATCATGAGCGCGCTCGTGACTGAGCGCTCCGGCCTGCACTTCGACATTCAGCACGCGTCGATCTTCGCGGAGAAGGTGGGCAACCGCGCGGTCGAAGCCGGCTTTGAATCGCTCCTCGACTACTACTATTTCCTTCGTTATGACGCCGCGAGCAATGACGAGCTCGACTGCTTGATCGAGAGCCTCGTCGTGGGCGAGACCTATCTGTTTCGGGAGCTGGCGCCGCTCGAGACCGCCGTGGCCGAGTTTGTCGCCCCGATCGTGACTGCACGCAGGCCTCGGATGTGGTGCGCCGCCTCCGCGACCGGCGAGGAGCCGTTCACCGTCGCTATGTTGTTGGCGGCTCGCCATCTTCTCGACGACGTCGACCTCGTAGCCAGTGACATCAGCAGCGCCGCCTTGGCCCGCGCGAGCGCGGGACGTCTGAGCCGGCGCGCCGTGCGCGGCGACATCCCCGGGTTCGCATCTCCTTGGCTAAGGTTGGGCGAGCGCGAGGTCGTGATCGATGAGCGCCTCATCCGGGCCATAGACTGGAGAAGGGTGAACCTGATCGACGGCCCTACCGTCGACGCGCTTGGACAGTTCGATGTCATCCTTTGCCGCAATGTCCTCATCTATTTCAACGAGGACACCGTCCGGCGGGTCGTCGAACGACTGACCGCGCGCTTGAACGCCGGCGGCGCGCTGTTCGTGGGAATCTCTGAGTCGCTCTTGCGTTTCGGGACACCCCTCCGCTGCGAGGAGCGGCACGGGGTATTTCTATACAGAAAGGTCCCATGAACGCCGAGCGCCCAATTCGTGTCCTCGTTGTAGATGATTCGGCCTTCGCGCGAAAGGTCCTGCGCGAGACCCTCTCTGCGCGGCCGGGTCTCCAGGTGGTCGGGGTGGCGCGCGACGGTCTCGAAGCGCTCGAGAAGATCGCCGAGCTCCAGCCCGACGTCATCACGCTCGACCTCGTGATGCCCAATCTGGACGGCGTCGGGGTCCTGCGTGCGCTCCGCGCGCTGTCCGCCCCCGGCGGACCGCACGTCGTGATCGTCAGTATCTCCGACAGCGACAGCGCGCTTGGCATCGAAGCCCTGCAACTCGGCGCATTCGACCTCGTGCAGAAGCCGACCGCATTGGCGACCGATCGCCTCTACGAACTGTCCGGCGAGCTGATAGCCAAGGTGATCGCCGCCGCGAGCTCACCCCACCGCGTGGTTGCTCCCGCCCCGGCGACCATCGCGTTGCCCAGGACCAAGAACGCCGTGCGGCTGATCGTCATCGGGACCTCGACGGGGGGGCCACAGGCGCTGACGCGCGTGCTCACGGCGCTGCCTGGGGATCTTCCCTGCGCGCTCGCCGTCGCGCTCCACATTCCGGCCGGCTACACCGAGGCGCTGGCACACCGCCTCGACGAAGCTTGCGCCCTGCATGTCTTCGAAGCTGCCGAAGGCGCAACGCTGTCCCCCGGAAGTGTCGCCATCGCCCGCGGCGGGCTGAACCTCCGTGTGCGTGCCGACGGACGAACGCTCACTACTCACCTTGATGCGACTCCGACCAGCTCGCCTTTCTGTCCCTCGGTGGACGTTCTCTTCGAGAGCGCGGCCGCGGCACTTGGTCCGGCCACGCTTGGCGTCGTCATGACTGGGATGGGCAACGACGGCGTGGCAGGCGCCCGGGCGATCGCCAATGGCAGGGGCCGCACCCTCACCGAATCCGAAGCGTCCTGCGTGGTGTACGGCATGCCACGCGCAGTCGTCGAGGCAAAGCTCTCCGATGGCGAGGCGCTGCTGGAGGACCTCCCCCAGCTGATCTTGGCGAGCCTTTAGGGCGAGCCCGGCGGTCGCTCCGTACTGGATATACCCATCGTCGATTCGTTTCGAATCGCTCCCGATACGCGTGTCCAGGTGACGCCAGCGATACGAAAAGCCGCCTTGTACCACGACCGTCTCCCGGAACGGCTTCGGCACGGTTTTCGCTAAACCGGGAGCCCAAGACCGGGCAGTGGTCGACGATGTCCGTCTTCCATCCCGTCTGACCCGCACAGAAGGAGCCAATCGTGAAGGTACTTCGGAAAGCATTGCTACTTGGCGGCATGGGCCTGTGGGCTTCGCTTTCGGCGAGCGGACCTATTCGGGCCGACGAACGACCTGCCAGGACCACCGACACCGATTCGACAACCAGCGTGCGCTCCGAAAAGCGTCAAGGTCATGCTGACGACAAGAGCGCAGCCGACAACACTGGGACCAACAAGCGGGATCGCGACGCGAAAGAGGTCACCGCTGACCAACAGAAGAACGGAAAGTCGGATGTTCAGATCACCGCGGAGATCCGGCGCGCGATCGTGCGAGACAAGACGCTGTCCATCAATGCGCACAACATCAAGATCATTGTTGAGCATGGCCACGTGACATTGAAAGGACCGGTCTCGTCCAGCGCCGAAAAGGCCGCGGTCGAGCGCAAGGCCGCGGAGGTCATGAATGGGAATAGGGAAGCGATCACCAGCGAAGTGGCCATCGCGCCCTGACGCAGCTATCGCAAACGACTGATCACGATCAACTACAGGAGGACTCAAATGGCTGGCAAGAACACAGCAGTGTTTGGTATCTGCGCAAGCTCCTCGCAACTTGTGCAGACCGTGGACGCATTGAAGGCCGAGGGATTTCGGAGCGATGATATCTCCGTGCTGTTTCCAGACAAGGAAGGCACGCGCGACTTCGCCTTGGAGAAGCACACGAAGGCCCCTGAAGGGGCGGCGACCGGCGCCGGGACTGGCGCGGTCCTGGGCGGAACGCTCGGATGGTTGGTGGGGATCGGTGCCCTGGCCATTCCCGGCCTGGGACCTTTCATTGCCGCAGGGCCCATCATGGCCGCCCTCGCCGGTGCAGGGGTAGGCGGTGCGGTGGGCGGGCTTACGGGGGCGCTCGTGGGGATGGGAATCCCGGAGTTTGAAGCCAAGCGTTACGAAGGACTGGTCAAAGGTGGCGGAATTCTCCTGTCCGTCCACTCGGACAATTCCGAGTGGACCAAGAAGGCCAAGGACATCATGGAAAGCGCGAAGCTGAGCGACATTGCGACCGCCGGTGAGGCGCGGGCGGAGGTGAAGTCCCCCGTCGGTAACGCGGAGGGCCGAGCGCGAACCTGAATTTATCGAGCCCTGCGGTCAGCATGGTGCTCGCCGTAAGGTCGTCCTGAGGTCGAGGTGGCGATACGCGATCGCGCCTCGACCTCGGGGGCTGTGCTGTACGCCGGTGCCGCTATCGCAGCCCGAAGACGGTCGTGATCTCGGCGGCGGTGAGGGCGCGCTTGTAGACGCGGAAATCGTCGATCTGACCGCTGAAGTACGCGTCCGACGGAAACTGCGACTTGCCGATGTAGTTGCCGGTCGTGGCGCCGAGATCGGTCGGGTGGAGGGTCATCGCTGCATTGGTGCCGGCGGCGACCCCGTCGATGTACAGCGTGCCCCTGTACGTCGTTCCCGCCGGCAACACGACGGCGATGTGGTGCCAAGCGTTCAGCGACAGCAGCGCGGCGTTGTTGATCCGCTGCTCGGCAGCCGCTCCCATGCCCGTGGTCGTAATGGCGAAGCGCACGGTGTCGGCCAGACCCCCATCATTGGAATGCGTGGTGAGGAACATGTAGCTCGACGTGGACGTGCCGAAGTCGAAGACGCGCTGCCAGTTCTGCTCGGCGTTGATGAAGACCCAGGCCGCGATCGTCACCGCGGTCGGCGCCAGGGTCTGGAGCGACGGCGTCGTCACGTAACCGCCGACGGTGCTGCTGGTGGTCCCGCCGAACGCGACCGAGTGGGTGCCGACCATCTTGGTGGTCGAGAAGGTGGCGGTCCCGGCGCCCGCGACCGTGAGCGTGCCGTTGCGCGGGCCGCCCGCGAAGCCGGAAGAATCGGCCGCTGTCGTCCCCGACGACTCGTCGAACTTGTAGAGGAGCACGAGGTCGAGATCGCCGCCGCCAGCCGCGCCGGCCGTCCCGCTGCCGCCCACGCCCGCGCTACCGCCCGATCCTATCATGCCGCCCGTCGATGCGGCTGCTCCGCCGGCCCCGCCACGACCGCCGGTGGCGACCATGCCGCCGTTGGACGCGACCATGCCGCCAGGCGCGGCGATCATGCCGCCGGCCGCGGCGATCATGCCGCCCGTGCCCGGCGCGGCGCCGACGTCCGAGCCGCCGCTTGCGCCGACGCCACCTCCCGCACCACCGCGACCGCCCGTGCCCGGGACGCTCGCGCCGCCGCTCGCGACCGGTAAGCCACCCGAGCCAGCGGCGGCGGCGCCGCCCGTCCCGCCAGCCCCCCCGCCATTGGCGGCGGCCGACGTCCCGCCGGTCCCGATCACGGGCCCACCGCCCGCTCCGAGCGTCCCGCCGCTCGCGACTACCCCGCCGCCTGTCCCATCGGGCATGCCGGCGCCGCCAATCGTGGTCCCGCCGCCCGCCCCGGCCGCCTGGCAGCCCTTGCACGCCTCCGGCGCCGGGAAGCAGCCTGCGGCCATCGTCGCGGTCCCGACGATCGCGGCGGCCAGCGCCGCCAACGCCGCGCTCTTCACGATCGCACTGCCCGCGTCTCCGGCCTGGTCCGCGCGTCCATCATAACTTCACCGCGACGCCACCCGTCAGGTCGACGTGGAACGTGGAGTTGCCGAAGCCAAGCAGCGCGACCGCGCCAGCGCCGACCGTGAAGTGCGGCGTGAGGTCGTAATAGAATCCGCCGCCCGCCCCCACGAATACCGGCCCCGCCAGCGACGTGTCGACGCACGGCCGCGGCTGCATGGCGTCCGAGCCGCAGCCGCGCCCGGGCAACGAGATGACGTGGCGGATCTCACCGACCCCGAGCGTGCCCGAGGCGAACGGACGAAAGGCCCCTTGTCCGAACAGCCAGGCGCCACGCGCGAACACCGCCTCGGCGCCCTTGGCCGCCGAGCAGAGGTGGTCCGAGCCGCACATCGTGCCGCTCGGATCGCGCGCCGGCGTGGTTCCCGAGATGAACTGCACCCGGAGCTGCAGCGATAGCAGCAGCGCCGGCGTGACCAGGTAGCCGATCTCCGGCTCGACGTGAGCGAGCGCCGACGCCGACAGGCCGCCCGGCGCCTTCACGTCGCTGTTCACCTCGCCGTTCCCCGACGACGTGCCGAATCCGGTGCCGAGCGCGAGCCCCAGGAAGAAGCGGTCGTGGGCGCCGGCAGGCCCAGACGCCCCGACCGAGACGGATTCGACCGCGTCGCCATGGCTTGCCGCTTTGTCGTCGCCGGCATTCGCTTCCCCGTCGGCCCCGTGGCCGGCCTTCTTCTTCGTTTCGCTCGGGTCGGCGCGGGCCGCCGCCGCCGCGATCTCATCCACGACCGTGGCGGCGCCAGTTACGCCGCCTCCCGCGCCCGCGCGCTTGGTCGCCTCGGCGAACGCGGCCGAGACCTCGGGGTTCGCGATCCGCTCGACCGGTTTCACGTCGGGCGCCATGGCCAATGCCGCGGAAAACGCGGCGACCGCTTCTTCATGGCGCTTCGGGTCGGAGGCCAGGATGACGACGCCCAGGTCCACGGTCAGCCGCGCCTTCAGATCCTTCCCGAGGCCGTTCTCGTCGCACAGCGCGATCGCCGCCCGAAGCGTCTTCTCGGCCGTTTCGAAGTTGAGGTTCTCGTACTCCTCGAGGCCCCGCGCGTTCATCTTCGCCGCCGTCTCGGCGGCCGATCCGGGGTCATCGTCGGCTGCCGCGGGGGGGATCGCCCAAGCCATCAGGATGAAGGCGGCCGCAATCCACTTCACGCTGCCGAAGGTAACATATCTTACTACCAAATCGAATGAGATCCGGACGCCGAGACGTCGCGGCCTCGCGGCCGGTCCCTGACGCAGACGCGGCATTAGCGGACATGTCGCTCATGGAAGCCACGGCGACTGGCTGGCGTGACGACGCCAAAGCGCCCGTGAGGTCATCGAAGGTCACCGGTTTGACGAGGTGACCCTTGAAGCCAGCATCTGCGGTCCGTCGCTCGTCGGCATCCTGCCCGTAACCCGTGACGGCGATGAGCCGCGCGCCCGCGGGCAGGTCCTTCGACTGTTGAAGGCGACGCGCGAGCTCGTACCCATCCATGGCCGGAAGGCCGATGTCGAGCAAGCAGACGTCGGGCTTGAACGTCTTGACGATATTGAGCGCGTGCACGCCGTCAAATGCCGCTCGTCGTGCTGCGGATCTATCACTCCGCTCGACGGCCGATCACACGTTAGCCGGCAACGATCAGTTCAGCGGCGGACCTTCGTCAGCAGCCCCGACAGCGCTCGACTCGGGGCCGACGGGCTCCATGGGCCCATCGGCCCAGTCGGTGTCTTGCCAACCGCGAATCAGCGCCTCATCGGTCTTGCAGATGAGGCAGTAGGAAAGAATGGAATCGTCTTCGTTCTTGGTGACCCACATCAGCCCGAGGCAGTCCCGTCCGCCAGGACGGCGCCTGCAGGACACCAGCGTCTCGCGAAATTCCGCCTTCTCAAGCCGTCCGCCGTACTCGATGAACTGAGCCACCCGGAGCACTTGTCGTCTCAGGCGCAGGTTGTCGGTCGGGATCTGGCCGTGCTCATCGAGCCAATGGGTCACGTCGATGATCCGCATCGCCGACTGGATAGCACGGCGTCGTGGTCCGCGTGTACCCGCAGAGATCCTCGAGAGTCGGCACGCTGCCGTCGGTCCCGTCGGGACCGACCGAGATGGATTGGGCGCGGCCAACCAAGAAACATCTTGGAGGGCGAACCCACCGGGCACCGTTCAACTTGAGACCGGCGGTGGAGGATGGTGGTGCGGCGGGCGGCGCGGCGCAGGCCGACCGACCCCAGCGGGTCGAATGGCAAGCGCTTCGGTACGTGGCGGAAACCATTGGATCTGCCATGGCAACAGCGTGGCAAAGCCAAACGGCCATCGATAAAAGTAGAGTTATTACAGTATGTTGCGGCGACCCCAGCGGGATTCGAACC
>CAYUFS010000077.1:0-21277 GCA_964443975.1 uncultured Myxococcales bacterium
GACTCGGCGACGCACGGAACGCACGAGTTCTTCCGCCACGGCGGCTCCATCGGGTGCCGCCTGACGCCGGGTCGCGTCCACAAGGGCAAGCGCATGTCGGGCCGCATGGGCGGCGTGCAGTGCACTTCGTCGGATCTCGTCGTGGTGAAGGTCCTCGACGACAAGGACGTCGTCCTCATCAAGGGCGCCATCCCGGGCGGCCCGAACGGCCTGGTCCTGGTCAAGGGCAGCGTCAAGGACGTGCGCAAGTACGTCGTGCCGCGCATCGTGAAAGAGGCCGAATCCAAGAACCCGATGAAGGCCTCGAAGAAGGGCGCGCCCTCGGCGGGCGCCAAGAAGTAGCTCCGCCCGCGCTCTGGGTAAGCGTTGGCGAAGCACGGCGGCCGCTTCAACGATCCGCGCGTTCGCCACGACCGCTTCTTCGAACAGGCGCGCGCGGCCGGTTTCGTCGCGCGTTCCGTCTTCAAGCTGGACGAGATCGATCGGCGCATCCGCCTGCTGCGGCCGGGTGACCGCGTGCTCGATCTCGGCTGCTGCCCGGGCTCGTGGATGCAGTACGCCGTGGCGGCGGTGGGTCCGAGCGGCGCCGTCGTCGGCATCGACCGCAATCCCGTGCCCCGCCCCGTGCCCGGCGCGCGCGCCCTGGTCGGCGACATCTACACGACCCCCGACGACGAGCTGCTCGGGACCTTGAAGGCCTTCGACGTCGTCCTGTCGGACATGGCCCCCGACACGACCGGGATCCGCTCGACGGATCAGGCGCGCTCCGCGCGGCTCTTCGAGGAGGCCCTCACGCGCGCCGAGCGGCTCCTCGCCCCCGGCGGCGCGTTCGTGGGCAAGCTGTTCCAGGGACCCGACTTCGAGGCGATCCGCAAGCGCCTCGGCACCCGCTTCTCCGAGGTGAAGATCGTGAAGCCCGACAGCTCGCGCGCCCAGAGCTTCGAGATCTTCCTGACGGCGCGCGGGTTCGGGTAGCGCTATGTACAGCGCCCTCACCAGCTTCCGGGGAGCTACCTCTTCTTCGCGGCCAGCGCGGCGCGCAGGCTCACCAGGCGCTCCTCGGCGTCCTTGCGTGAAGCGGTGTCGTCGGACCGGCTGTATTGCAGGTATTTTTCGAGCGCCTCCGCCGAATCCTCGGTCCTCCGCTCCTGGGAATAGAGGATGCCGAGGTCGTAGTAGGCCTTGGCCAGCTTCGGATTCGTCTGCAGCGCGAGCTGGTACTCCGCGATCGCCTTCTCGGTTTCACGCTGGCGGCGGAAGACGGCGGCCAGGTTGAAGTGCAGCTCGGCGTCGTTCGGGTTCAGCGACAACGCCCTCTTGAACGCGATGATGGCCCCTTCCTTGTCGTCCGTCTTCGACTTCGCGACGCCGAGGTTGTTCCATGCGCTCGGATCGGCCGGTTGCAGCTCCGTGGCCCGCTGCAGGTGGGTGATCGCCTTCGGATAGTCGCCCTTCTGTCGATAGGCGGCGCCGAGATCCATGCGCGACTCGTATCCGTCGGGCGCGAGCTCCACGGCCCGCTCGAGCTCCTTGATGCCATCGTCGAGGCGCTTCGTGCGCACGTAGGCCGCGCCCAGGTTCGCGTGGGCGGTGGCGTCCTTCGGCTCCAGCTTCACGACGGTCTCGTACTCGGTCGCGGCCTTGGCGTAGTCGCCCTGCGTGCGAAACAGGTTGCCGAGGGTCAGGTGGGCGGCGGCGTACCCCGACCGCGCGGCGATGGCCTTCTGCACCTCTGCGATGGCCTCGGGGACCTTGCCCTCGCGCTTCAGCTGCAGCCCCGCGTTGTAGTGCGTGGCGGCCTCATCCGCGAACGCGGAACGAATCGAAGTAGCCGACGACACGAACCCGAAGACCAACACGGCCCAAAGGGCCATCCGCGTGTTCCTGCGCATCCGTCGAGAGTAACCCGAAGCCACCAGGCGGGCGAGCATGCTGGTAATGTCGCCGGCGGCCGCGACGCCGGGCCAACCCATGACGCTCTCCCGCGAACGCTTCACCCCCGCCTGGTGGGTGCCGGGCGCCCACCTGCAAACGGCCTGGGCACGACTCGCCCGCTCGCGGCGCCTGGTGACCTTCGAGCGCGAGACGCTGGCGACCCCCGACGACGACGACCTGGTGCTCGACCACGCGGCCGGGCCGCCCGGCTCGCCGCGCGTGCTCCTCTTGCACGGGCTCGAGGGCAGCGCGCACTCGCTGCACACGCAAGGCCTGGCGTTGCTGGCCGGCCGCGCGGGCTGGCGAAGCACGGTCCTCAACTTTCGATCGTGCGCGCGCGATCCGAGCGACATCCGCAGGCGGCTGCCGAACCGGCGACCCCGGCTCTATCACTCGGGCGACACGGGCGACCTCGAGCTGGTGGTGCGAACCCTGGTCGCCCGCGAGCCAGCGACGCCGCTTTGCGCGATTGGGTTCTCGCTCGGCGGTAGCGTGCTGCTCAAATGGCTCGGTGAGGTCGGCGCGGCGAGCCCCGTGCGCGCCGCCGCGACGATCTCCGTGCCGTACGATCTGGCGGTGGCCGCCCAGTTCCTCGAACGCGGCGTGGGCCGCCTCTACGCGCGCCACTTCATGACGCGCCTGAAGGCGAAGACGCTGGCATTGATGCAGAGCTTCCCGACGGAGACCGCCCACCTCGACCGCGACCGAATCACCGCGGCCCGGACCTTCGCCGAGTTCGACGCGTGCGTGACGGCGCCCCTCTACGGGTTCGCCAGCTCCGCCGACTACTACGCCCGCTCGAGCGCTATTGGCTACCTGTCACGCATAGCCATCCCGACCCTGTGCGTGAGCAGCCACGATGATCCCTTCTACCCGGCGACGGCGATCGCGGCGGCCGTCACGGCGGCTTCACCCAGCGTCAGCTTCGACGTGTCCGCCCGGGGGGGGCATGTCGGCTTCGTGGCCGGCCCGGTGCCCTTCCGGCCGGTCTACTGGGCCGAGGAGCGGGTCATCTCATGGCTTGCAGCCGCCTCCGGCCCCGCGGCGGGTCAAATGACCGCGTCCGCGCTATAGTGCGACCGCTCCATGCTTCAGGCCCTCCTAGTCACCTTTCGCGAAGGTTTAGAGTCGCTGCTGATCGTCGGGGTCATCTCGGCCTACCTGCGCAAGACGGACCGCGCGCCGCTGCTGCGGGGCGTTCGCATCGGCCTCGCCGCCTCTGTCGCCACCTGCATCGGCGGGGCGTACCTGTGGCAACTGGTGCCGAATCAACCGCTCTACGAGGGGGTGGCCGCCCTCACCGGTGCCATCCTGGTAGGCCTGTTGCTGGCCCAGATGGTTCGCATGGGCCGCCACATGAAGGGCGACATCGAAGCGCGCGTCGAGCGAATGGCGGCCCCCGGTTCGGGTGCGTCCCGAGCCGCCGGCGCGTCGTCCGCGGCGGCCATCCTCGGGGTGGCCCTGGTGACGACCTTGCTCGTGACCCGCGAAGGGCTCGAGGCCGTGCTCTACCTCGGCATCCAGTTCCGGATGGCCGGCAGCGGCGTCGCGCCCCGCGTCGGTGCGGCCATCGGCCTGGTGGCTGCCGCCGCGGTGGCGTGGACGTGGAGCCGGCGCGCCGCCCGACTGAACCTGGGCATCGTCCTCAAGGTGACGGCCGTGTTCCTGGCGCTGTTCCTGCTGCAGCTCCTCATCTACGGCGTCCACGAGCTGGCGGAGAGCGGCGTCATCGAAGGGAGCCAGCGCTTCCACGACGCGACCGAGATCGCGGGACCGGATGGCGTGGTCGGCCACTTCATCTCTTACTCGCTGCTGGCCGCGCCGTTGCTGTACCTGCTCATGAACCGGCAAGCGTCCCGGCAGATCCACCGGCAGTCATAGCGGCTCGCCGACGACGGGGGGGCTCTGCTTCTGGACAGGGGCCTCGAAGTAGCGGTCCGCGCGGTCAGGAAACAACGTGACGATGCATCCCGGCCTCCCCGCGGCGCCGAGCTTTCGCCCGAGGCGCAGGGCGCCCGCGAGCGAGGCCCCCGACGAGTGCCCCACCAGCAGGCCCTCCTCCTTCGCCAGGCGCTCGGAGACATCCCATGCCTCGTCGGTCGGCATGGCGATGACGCCGTTCAGCTCCTCGGGGTGGTAGATGGCCGGGACGATCGAGCTCTCCATGTGCTTCAGGCCCTCGAGGCCGTGCAAGGCGTCGTCGGGCTCGACCGCCCACACCTCGATGTCCTTCCGGTAGTCCTTCAGGCGGCGCCCCGTCCCCATGACCGTCCCGCTCGTCCCGATGCCCGTCACGAAGTGGGTGACCCGCCCCTCGGTCTGCTCCCAGATCTCGCGCCCCGTGCCCAGGTAGTGCCCGAGCGGATTCGACGGGTTCGAGTACTGATCGGGATAGAAGTAGGCGTCGGGGTTGTCAGCCACCATCTGCCGGCAAAGCCGGATGGCGCCGTCGCTGCCCTCCATCGCGTCCGAGAACACCAGCGTGGTCCCGAACGCGCGCGTGATCTTCTGCCGTGCCCACGACACGTTCGCCGGCATCACCAGCGTCACCGGGTACCCGAGCGCGCCGCCGATGAGCGAATACGCCACGCCCGTGTTGCCGCTGGTCGAGTCGATGATCGTCTTGCCGGGTGTCAGCGCGCCCGAGCGGATGGCGTCGCGGATCATCTGGTAGGCCGCGCGATCCTTCACGGAGCCGCCCGGGTTCATGAACTCGCACTTCGCCCACAGCTCCACCCCGGGCGTGTCCCGCTCGAACGTGCGCAGGCGAACGATGGGCGTGTCCCCGATGAGATCGGTGATCCGCTCGGCCACGCGCAGCCGCGCCCGGCGCACCTGTTCGGCGTGCGCCACGTCGTCGGCGGCGGTTCGCGTGATGTCGACGGCGATGGTCATGTGTCTACCTTACTGGAAGGTCATCTCGGCCGCGGAGCCGCCACAAGCGAAACACTCGGGCGTCCAAGGAATCGCGGTGGAGCGCGGGGGGGTCCCGTCGAGCGGCAGCCGAAGATGGCGCGCGCGCTCCGGGCCGCGCTCGGCGCCCGCCAGGAGCAGCGCGGCCTCGGCCGCGGCGGTGTGGCCCGCGGCGACAGCGAGCGGACTCGGCTCGCCGCCCGAGGACGCCGGCGCCACGGCCACCTCGAGCGACACGTGGGGGCACGGTCCTTGGCGGCGAAACGAGACCACGTCGATCTCGTCGACGCCCGCTCGAACGACCACGACGGGGACGCCAAGCCGCACCGCGGCCCGGAGCATCGCATCGTCGTCGAACCCTGACCGCACGACGACCGCGCAGCCCGCCAGCGCCGCCACCCACCCTGCCCCCGCCCGGCCCGGGTCCTGGCCGGGCGAAGGCCAGGCAACCGTCTCCACCACCACATCCGGGTTCGAGCCCGCGAGGGCCAGCGTGACGGCGGGCGACGGCGCCCCCGAGCGTCGCACCAGACGCACGCGCCCCGCGCCCGCGGCCGCGAGCGCCCGCGCGACGACCTCAGCCGTCAGGTCGTCGCCCACGACACCCACGGTAGCGGCGACGATCCGCTCCTGTCCGTCGAGCCCGATCGCCGGCAAGGCAAGGTGTCTCGCGAAACGCGTGACCGCGTCAGAGTTCAGGGACTACCTGCCGCCCGCGATCGCGGGAACGATGGAGATCTCGTCGCTGTCCTTGACGGGGGTGTCGAGGTTCTTCAGGAAGCGAATGTCCTCGTCGTTCGTGAAGATGTTCACGAAGCGCCGCACCTGCCCGCTCTCGTCGCAGATACGCTCCTTGATCCCCGGGTACTGCGCCTCGAGGCTGGCGAGCAGGGCGCCGATGGTCCCGCCGGTCGCGGCGACCTCTTCCTTGCCGTTCGTCAGTTTACGCAGCGGCGTGGGAATTCGAATGTTGGCCATGGGTCGGTCTCCTTCTATCAAGAAAAGGCCCCTCGGAGGGTCCAGCCTGTCTGTCTATTTCAATGGACTGCCGCCTGCAACCTGTCGAAGTCCGCCAGGCTCGGCCCGATGAGCTCAGGTAGCGGGAGCTTGCCGACCAGCGGATCCTGGGTTTTCATGCCGTTCCCCGTGATGCAGATGACCACCGGACCGTCGTCCTTCCCGATGCGCCCGGTCTCGATCAGCTTGAGCGTCGCGCCCAGCGTCACGCCACCAGCGGTCTCCGTGAAGATGCCCTCGGTTTCGGCCAGCATTCGCATCGCCGCGATGATCTCGTCGTCGTTGGGTTTGCCCGCGTACCCCCCCGAGCCGACGATCGTCTGCCGCGCGTAAAACCCGTCGGCCGGGTTTCCGATCGCCAGCGACTTCGCGATCGACGTGGGCGTCTTGACCGGCTTCAGCTGCTCGCGGTTCTCGAGCACCATGTCGACGATGGGCGAGCAGCCCGCCGCCTGGGCGCCGTGAATCTTCGTCTTGCGGGACCCGCCGGCCGCCAGCAGGCCCAGCTTGTCCAGCTCGCCGAACGCCTTGCCGATCTTCGTCACCAGCGAGCCCCCCGCCATGGGGACCACGATGTGGGCGGGCGTTCGCCACCCGAGCTGCTCGCACAGCTCGTAGCCGAAGCTCTTCGAGCCCTCTGCGTAGAATGGGCGCAGGTTGACGTTCACGAAGCCCCAACCGTACTTGCCCGCGATCTCCGAGCACAGGCGGTTCACGTCATCATAGGTCCCCTGCACCCCGACCACGCGCGCGCCATAGATGCTGGTGGCCAGTATCTTCGCCGGCTCCAGATCGAAGGGGATCAGGATGACCGCCGGAAGGCCGGCCGCCGCAGCCTGCGCGGCCGTCGCGTTCGCGAGGTTCCCCGTCGACGCGCAGGCCACCGTGGTGATGCCGAACTCGATCGCCTTCGAGATGGCCACCGAGACGACGCGATCCTTGAACGACAGCGTGGGATGGCTGACCGAGTCGTTCTTGATCCAGACCTCCCGCAGTCCGAGGCGCTTGGCCAACCGCTCGGCGCGAACGAGCGGCGTCATGCCGGTCTGCGTTCCCACGACCGGCGGCGCGTCGAGCGGCAGGAGCTCCGCGTAGCGCCACATGTTGTAGGGACGGGACTCGATCACTGCGCGCGTCAACACCCGACCGATGGCCGCGTAGTCGTAGGCGATCTCGAGGGGTCCGAAACAGAACTCGCAGACATGAATGGGCGCCTTCGGGTATTCCGAGCCGCATTCGCGGCAGCGCAACGCGGTGACGGTGATGGGACGAATGGAAGGCACGGGGGCCGTGGTCATACGATGGTCCTCAAAGACACGCAGGGGCCGGGTAGGCGGACGGATCCAAGAGCCGAATGTGGGGGGTCGGCCCGCAGACCCCGCACGCCTGATTCGGCTTGAAACGAATGCTCCGGAACGACATGGACGCGGAATCATACTGGATGAGCCGCCCGGAAAATCGAGGAGTTTCACCACGAACCAACCGGGCGGCCTCGGCGCCCTGAAGGCCACCGATGACCCCGGGCACAGGGCCGAGAACCCCCGCTTCCGCGCACGAAGGCCCCACCCCTGCGGGGGGGATCTCCTCGAATAGACAACGGTAACAGGGACGGCCCCCGGGCGGCACCGTCAGCAGCTGGCCGCCCAGCCCTACCGCGGCGCCGTGCACCAAGGCCCGCCCCGCCAGCACGGCCGCGTCGTTCGCCAGGAACTTCGTGGCGAAGTTGTCCGACCCGTCGACGATGACCTCGTATTGCTCGATCAGCCCCGCGGTCGTGGCGTCGAAGCGCGCCCAGTGACCCACCACCTTCACCTCGGGGAACCGGGCCGCCACCGCGGCCGCCAGCGACACCACCTTCGGCTCGCCCGCGGCGACCGTCGTGTGAAGCAGCTGGCGGTGGACATTGCTCACGTCGACCCGGTCGTCGTCGATCACGCCAATCCGGCGGACCCCGGCGGCCGCCAGGGCGAACACCGCCGCGCAGCCCAGCCCGCCGGCGCCGATGACCAGCACGCCGGGCCCCGCGCCAGGCCCCGAATCGGGACCACGCGCGCTGGCAGCTATGGCCGTGGCGCTGGTGGGGGCCGACATGGGGCTGAAATATTACGCAAACGGCACCGGCTGGCCAGCCCGACTCACCGCTTCGCCGCCTGACGCAGCACCCGGTCGACCGTGTTCCAGAGCTCGTGGACGTCGTACGGCTTCTCGAGCACGCCGTTGAACTCGTGCAGCTCGCTGCCCACGGCGTCGACGTCGTAGCCGGTGCTGAGCACGACCGGAACCGTCCCCCCCTGCGCCCGAATTTGCCGCAGCGCCTCCACCCCACCCATCTGCGGCATGGTCATGTCCATGAGGACCAGCCGGATCGAATCCCGGTGCTCGGCGAACGCACGAACCCCTTCGATGCCGTTCACGGCGGTGAGGATCTGGAAGCCGCGGTGAACGAGCGCGCGGCGCACCATCTTCTGAACCCCGGGATCATCGTCCACGACCAGGATGACGCCGCGATCCCTGGCCAGGTCCTGCCTGGGGCCAGACGGCTCGGCCGGAAGCAGCACGCGGACCCGAGTCCCAAGACCCTCGCGGCTGTCGATCCGAATCGCCCCGGCGTGCCCGCGCACGATGCCCAGCACCGTCGCCATCCCCAATCCGCGCCCCTGAAACTTCGTCGTGAAGAACGGATCGAAGACCCGCGCCCGGGTGTCCTCATCCATCCCGGAGCCGTCGTCGGCTACCTCCAGACACTGGTACCGTCCTGGCGCCGGGGACTCTCCCGTGTAGGACTCGAGCTCGGCCTGAGACACGCGGGCCTGGTCGACCGAGATGACAACGCGGCCCGCCCGATCGCCGAGCGACTCCGCCGCGTTCGTGATGAGGTTCATGATCACCTGACGGATCTGCGTGGGGTCGGCCTCGATCGGCGGAAGGCCCTCCTGAAAGCGATAGTGCAGCTCCACGGACTTCGGGATCAGCGCCGTCGCGAGCCTCGCCATGTCTCGGACCAGCGCCGGCAGCTCCACCCCCTGAAGCCGGAACCGCCCCTGGCCCGCGTAGTCGAGCATCTGCTTCGTCAGCTCGGCGGCGCGGCGCGCGCCGACCTCGACCTCCTCGAGGAGCGGGATGATCGCCTGGTCCAGGCCGGGGGTGTTCTTGGCGAGCGAGGTGTTGCCGAGGATCGTCACCAGCAGATTGTTGAAGTCATGCGCGACGCCGCCCGCGAGCACGCCCAGGCTCTCCAGCTTCTGGGTCTGTCGGACCTTCTCCTCGAAGCGCTTCCGCTCGGTGATGTCGAGGAACGTGACCACCGCGCCCGTGACCTGATGGGTCGCCGGATCCCGGATGGGGACTGCTCGAAAGACCGCCCAGGACACCTCCGCGTTCGGCTTCCTGACGCCCAAGGTCACCGCGGGCTGCGGCTGCCCGGTCGCGATGGCCTTCGTGACCGGGTACTCGGAGGCAGGCGCGGGCGACCCGTCCTCGAAGATGGTGACGCTCTCGAAGTCCTGCACGAACTTTCGGTCGCGCGCGTCGAAGCTGACCCCCAGCACGCGCGAGGCTTCGGCGTTCGCCTGCAGGATGGTCCCGTCCCGGGCCACGTGCACCACGCCTCCGGGCAGCGCCTCGATCAGGCGCTCGCTGAACTCCTGGCTCACGCTCAACGCGACCTCGGTGCGACGCCGCAACGTCGAATCACGTTTGAGCTGTTCGTTGATGGTCGCCAGCTCCTCGGCGCGCTGGCGGGCCACGCGCTCCAGCTGGGCATTCGCCTGCAAGAGCTGCCGCTCGGTGCGCTTCGAGAAGAACCCCGGCGGCTCGACGTTGGCGATACGTCCGCGCAGCTCGGGGTGCCTGGCGATGTACGCCTCGACGTGGCCCTGGATCTTGTCGGGCGGCGCCATGATGAACCGACAGGCGTCGTCCCCCTTGGCCCGGCACAGGATCTCGACCGCCGCCAGGGACAACCCGAAGCTGTGCTCGCACCAGCCCGACGAATAGCCTGCGTTCATCACGCAGACGGGACGATCGGTGGCCTTCTTCGCGATCAGCCAGGAGTCGGATTCGAACGAGTAGGGATGATCGTAAAGAAGGTAGTAGGCGTCGTCGGGCGTCGGCTGGCTATCGGCCGAGATGTCGACGAAGGCCCAGCCTGCGTGCGCGAAATGGATGGGGCCCGCCGAGAGGCGCGCGATGGGATCGGTGACCCCCATCCGCTCGGCGAACGCGCGGGCGTCCGCGAGGCCCATGGCGTGCGCGATGTCGAACAGCAGGCTGTGCGCGACGGACAGGGCGTCAGCCTCCTCGCCATAGATGCTCCGCACCATGTCGTAGAACTCGACCGACATGGACGCCGCCCTGACCAGCACGTAGCGCTGGCCATGGATCTCGACCGTCCCGCGCTCGGGGGCGGTCGTGAAATCGGCGAAGTACCGGCTGACGTAGCGCTGCGCCTCCTCGAACAGGGCCTCGAACCCTTCCGGAACCCTCACCGTGTTCAGCATCCCGCCCGGAGGATAACCCCAAGCACGGGAGACCGTGTACTCAGGTCGCGTCGGAGCTGAACTGCGCGTCCGAGCTGAAGTAGCGCTCGCCGGTGTCGCAGAGGATGGTCACGACCGTCTTCCCGGGACCGAGCTCCCTGGCCAGATCGAGGGCGATCTTCACGTTGGCGCCAGCCGAAATCCCCACCAGCAATCCCTCGCGCCGCGCCAGCTCGAGCTTCACGCGCTGCGCGTCCTCCTCGCTGATCGTGCGCACCTCCGAGATGACCGAACGGTCCAGGATCTGCGGCACGAACCCGGCGCCGATACCGTCGATGCGGTGGGCGGCGGGCTTGCCACCCGACAGCACCGCGCTCTTTTCCGGCTCGACGGCGATGATCCGCGTCTCGGCGCTTCGTTGCAACAGCACCCGGCCCACGCCCGAGATCGTTCCCCCGGTGCCCACGCCGGCCACGAATCCGTCGCACCCGCGGGCGCCGAGCTGCGCCAGGATCTCGGGCCCCGTCGTCCGCACGTGCGCCTCGACGTTCGCCTGATTGCTGAACTGCTGCGGCATGAAGTAGTCGGGGTGCTCGGCGCAGAGCGCGTTCGCCTTCTTGACCGCGCCGGTCATGATCTCGGCGGCGGGTGTGAGATACACCTCCGCGCCGTAGGCCTTGAGCAGCGCCCGGCGCTCGAGCGACATGTTGTCGGGCATCGTCAGGATCAGCCGGTAGCGCTTCGCCGCCGACACGAGCGCCAGCCCCACGCCGGTGTTGCCGGAGGTCGGCTCCACGATCACCGACTCCCCTGGCCGCAGCCGGCCGCTGCGCTCGGCCGCCTCGATCATCGAGAGGGCCACGCGATCCTTGATCGACCCCCCGGGGTTGAACTGCTCGCACTTGCAGAACACGTCCGCCATGCCGGGCTCGACCAGGCGACGCAGGCGAACGAGCGGAGTCCCGCCGATGAGCTCGAGCATGCTATTCACGGCAACTGCTGGCATTCTGGCTATCCTACGCTGCCGCACGGGGCCTCGGAAGGCCCCCTGCGAGACCCCCTCGGAGTTGCTCCACATCGCGGCCGGTCCAGCAAAGCTGGACCGGCCGCTACTTGGATATGCGACGCGATCGCCGGATGCTGAAACATGCGTCATTCGTTCACATTTCGATCGGGTGAGGCATCCAGCAAACCCGTGTCGCTCGCCGACCTGCGGCGGGGCTTGAAACCGATGATCCGAAACGCGGGGCTCGTCGTACTATGGAATAGGCCCCCATGATCGAGCCGCGCCATCACTTCACCGACGACGTCCTGCGCGCTCACGCCGTCGGGTCCACACCCGAGGCGACGAGCCTGGCGGTCGCCTGCCATCTGGCATTCTGTGACCAGTGCCGCCGCGAGGCCTCCCTGCACGAGTCCTTCTTGCTTGCGTTCGGTAGCGTCAGATCGGCGGCGTCTCCCGCGGACCAGGCGGCGCGGTCGAGGCTCCTGGCCGCGCTGTCGCCCCAGAATGCGGCCCCGCCGCCGTCGCCGCCTCCCCGACTCCCGAACGACATGCCCGAGCTACCCGCGCCGCTCCTCCATCAGCTCGGGCGCCTGCCGAAGGTGGCTTGGCGCCGACTGATTCCAGGTATTCGCGCCATCGACCTCGGCTTGCCGGGCGTGTGGCGCGCGCGCCTGGTCGCGTTTCACCCGGGCATTCCCATCCCGCGCCACGACCACGGCGGCGCCGAGCATACAGTCGTGTTTCAGGGCGGTCTCGACGACGAAAAAGTTCACCTCGGGCGCGGAGACGCCACCACGATGTCCCCTGGCGAGAGCCATCGCCAGCACGCGAAGGACGGCGAGCCTTGCGTGGCGCTGGTCGTGAGCGAAGGCCCTCCCCTGCCCAGGACCCTGCTCGGGCGCGTCCTGAAGCGCGTCACGGACAGCTAGATCCCGCACTACAGCGCCCCAGAAGTCCGGGACCACATACAAGGTATCCAGGTTACGCGCGAATCGGGTCCCGCGTCTGCATCTGGCGCCGTGGTCGCGCGTACCTTTTTGCGGCGCGTAGCCTGCAATCGACATCAACCGCAGGCTACGCGCCGCAAGAAGGTTCAAGCGGCCTGAGGTGCCCATACGAGTGGCGAGGTCGGCGCCGCGCGAAGCTCGGTTCGGTTTCGCTCGGTCGCGCCAAGGCCAACGAGTCCTGTCATCATCCAGCAGCACTGCGTCGATGCGAAGAACGTCGGGTGCAGGAAGCGGAGCGAGTGCGGCGACCGTGAGCCGTGTATGCTCTCGGGGTACTCGTCGCGCTGGCGCGGAAGCGAGGAGATGCGCAGCTTCTGCAGCTCGGCCGGAGGATCGACGGCATGCGGGAAGAGCTTGGGATCGATAGCACGGCTGGCGGGCGAGACGCGCCGGGGAGATACTGCTCGCCCGTGCGACGGCGACGGCGCCTGCCCCCGCTCGCCCTCGGGGCGCTGGCCCTGCTGGGCGCCTGCGGCACCGGCGGCGATGCCGCAGGCGACGGCGGACCCGCGGAAGCGTCCGCGCCCGCGGACGGCGCGCCCCCGGCAGATGCGCCCGTGGCGCAGATCTGCGACGGCTCGACGGGGATTCGCTTCGCATTCAGCAACATCTCGCCGGGCGCCCGGCTCACCGAGGGCCACGCGCTGCTCGAAGAGAACGGAACCGCCTTCTTCGTCGTCGACGGCCAGTGCCACTTCGCCAGCAACACAGCCGCCGAGGGCTGGGTCGACTATCACACGGGCGTCCTCTCCCCCTCCGCGGCAGCCGACCTCGCGCGCGACGCCCAGTACGGCACCTGGGCCGCGACGGGCAACCACCTGTGGAGGGGCAGCGCCCAGGACGCGTCGACGATGTCGTTCAGCGACGGCACGACCTCGCTGGGGATCGCGGGCTACTTCTCGACCGACGGCCTGCCCGAGCTGCCCGCGGCGCTGTGGACCTGGCAGGACGAGACCTTCGCGTCGATTGCCGCCGATGGCCAGCCGGCGACGGGCGACGTGCGCTACCGCCTGTTCACGCGCGAGTTCTTCGACGTGAAGTACCCCACGGCCGCCTGGCCCCTCGCCGCCGACCCGGCGACGCTCGCCGAGGGCACCGACGCGCTTGCGGCCAACGACTACGGCAAGGGCCACCTGGCGACGGGCGCCGACGCCGCCGCGTTGCGCGCCCTCCGCCGCCAGTACGTCCAGGCACACCCGGGCGGCTTTCCGACCGTGCTCGACTTCATCCCCATCGGCGCCGCGGGGGGAAACACCGTCCCGCAGTACCTCCTGTTCGTGCGCGACGCGACGCCGTTCGAAAGCGCGAGCGACGGGCTGATTCCGGGACTGCCGCGCGACTGAGTTGTCAGTGCCCACCGCCGGTGGAACACGCAAACGTGGTCGACGACGGCGATCCGCCCCGACACCACGGCGATTGCCAACGTGGGGTCAGAGGGGGGGACGCGAATAGAGGGGTGGGCGCTTGTGTTTGCCGACGGAGCGGCGGATGTCCACGTCGGAGAACAGCAGCGGTGGCGTGACGATCGACGATGGGACGCCCACGAAGCCCAGGCCTCCCTCCTGGAAATTGTAGACGCCCGCGTCCTTGCCAATGGCCACGATGTCCTTCAGCGAGCGTGGAACGAGCCCTTCCAGCGTCAGGCCGCGCACCAGCTCTTCCCTGCCATCGGCGCCCACGCGCCACGCCACCAGCGGCTTCACCGAGGGGGCGGTGCGGCCGCTGCCGGCGACGGAGATCATCGACATCGAATCAGCGGGGTTTGCAACGCCCGGTACCTGGGGATCATCGAGCAGCTCGACGACGTAGCTCGCGAGGCCACCCCCGCGGCCAGCCCGCCGCATCTCGGCGAGCAACGCGGCCCGCGACAAGCCTGCTCGGGGGGCCCCGGGTCTCCCCGACAAGAACAGGTTGCCGATGGCGGCGCGGGGCGCGCTGAACCGCGTGGCGCGCGCGTGGCCGTTCGAGTGCTGGAGCTCCTTGCGCGGGATTCGCGTCATGAGGAGCCCCTTCAAGATCCCGCCTTCGATCAGCGACACCCGCTCCCCCGGAATCCCTTCGTCGTCGGCCCGGTAGGCGCCGAACAGGGCGACCTTCCCCGGTCCGACGTCGCGCGTGGGATCGTCGGCGGCCATCAGCAGCGGCGACGCCACCTTCTGGCCCAGGCGGTCGGCGAACTCGCTGCTCTGGCTCCGCTCCTCGCCGCCCGCGGTCCGGGGCGCCGGCGTCCCGCCCACGTTGTCGGCGATGAGGAGCTTCGCGATCTGGCCGGCGGCCGGGCCCTGGAACAACACGCTCGCGACGCCGCTCGGCGCGATGGGCGCGAGGCGCAACGCGACCAGATCGCGGGCCATTCGCGCCACGCCCTGCTGCATCTCCGTGATCGGGGGCAACCCCGAGGGCTCGCGCGCCGTGAACGAAACGAAGTTCACCAGGCGCATGCCGTCGGGCGCCTGCGTCTCGGCGACGACGTCGAGACGCATCGTGGCCTGGGTCTCCTCGGTGGACGCCCCTTCGCTGGAGGCGAACCGCCGCCGAACCGTGGCGTAGGTGCCCGTGACCCGCGTCCCCGAGATCTCGGGGAACCCCTTCAACAGCGCCGACAGGCGGGTCACGGCGTCGAGCAGCGTCGCGGGCTCCGGGACCACCGCCGAGAACGGAGCCGCGACGTGGGCGGCCTTCTCCGACGAGAAATCCGCCACGTCGGCATCTTGCTCGTCGGTCACCTGCCCTGCCGCGGTCGACTTCTTCTTCGCCAGGGTCTCGATCGCGGTCTTGTACGCCTCGTCGGTGCGCAGCCACAGCTCGCGGCGAAACGCCGCGTAGTCGTCGTCCACGGGCAAGGACTCGACGTTCGCGCTGAACAGCGATTCACTGGTGTTGCTGTTGTCGAACCGGGGGCTACCGACCCGCACGTCCGTGCGCAGGGTCCGGCCCCGGTAGGCCACCGCGGCCGTGGGCGCCCCGAACGTCGCCGTCGCCGTCGCCTGCGCGACGTCGGACAGGGCATAGCTGACATAGTAGGGCCTCGGCGAATCGCCCAGCTTCAACTCCTTCATCGAGCGGGCGAGCTCGTCCGCGAGCGCGCGCTTCACGGCATCGTCGTCCTCGATGAAGGTCCGGGCGGGGGTGAGCATCACCTCCTTGCCGAACCCGAACGAGCCGCCGAGCGCGAGCAACATCCAACCCAGGGTCGTGCGCTTCATCGCGTCCCCCTTCGCGCCGGCGCGACCCGGCCGAACGTCGGCGCGGGCAGCGCAGGGGGCTTGTTGTTGCCCTTGTCCTTGCGCTCGACCTCGATTTGCTCGACCAGGAGGCTCGGGCTGCTGGCCGACACGGGCACGTAGCCAGATTCGGCGCCGCACATGCCGTTGAACGTCTGCGTGTCGTCGCCGGCGGCGAGGATCTTCGTCAGCGAGGCGAGCGGCGTCCCCACGAGGTCCGCGCCGCGGACCAGCTGATCCGGGCGCCCGTCCGCGAACACCCGGTACACGAGGATGGGCAACACCTTGAACGCCTGGGGACCGCCGCGGGTCGTGTTGGTGAACCCGCCCGAGATGTCCTTGAACAACAGCCCGTACGGCTTCCCTTGCCGTACCGCCTCCGCGCGCAGGCGGCTGCGCAGGTCGGCGATGGGCACCGCGACCGTCGACTCGACCACCAGGTTCCCCTGGCGCGACACGATGGCCTTGCCCTCCTGCCGGCGCCCGTGGCCATTCGAATGGTTGAACCCCCGCGTCGGCGAGCGGCTGAGCAGAAACCCCTCGAGGACGCCACGGTCGACCAGCGTGGCGCGGGATGCCGGCACACCCTCGTCATCGAATCGGTAGAAGCCGGTGAGATCAACGCCGCCCAGCTTGCTGAGCGTCGGGTCGTCGTAGACGCTGATGAACGGCGGCATGATCGGCTGGCCGACCTTGCGCGCGAAGGTCTGCCCCTCGTCCTCGTTTTTCTGCCGGTGACCCTCGACCCGGTGGCCGAAGATCTCGTGAAAGAACACCCCGGCGGCCTTCCCTTCCAGGATGGCCGGTCCGATGAACGGATCGGCGAGCGGGGCCCGGCGAAGCGCCTCGAGGTCCGCGATCATGGCGTCGGCCGCGCGCAGGAACTCCGCGTCACCGGCCAGCGTCTCGAACGACGTGGCGTCGAAGCTCTCGAACCGATCCAGCTCCATACCGTCGTCGGCGCGCGTGTCGGCCTGCAGGAACACGCGTACATAGTTCTCGGCGTCCTCGACCAGCGTGCCCTCCGAGCTGACGATCCAGCGATCGACCGACGACACCTGCAGGGTCACCTGCGAATCGTAGATCTGGGGGTGGCCCTTGAAGCGACGGGACAGGGCGCGAACCCGCTCCTCCCAGCGCTCCCGGTCCAGACCGGCCAGCCCCAGGTGAACGGGCGTCCCCACGCGCGTCACCGGGCGCTCGTGCGAGAAGTCGTCGGAGGTGTCCTCCTCGGCGGCCTTCAGCGTCTGTTGCGTCCGGATCTTCACGAAGGCCTCGGCGGCCGCCTTGTACGTGCGATCGGTGTCGAGCCACGCCACCGCGCGCGTCACCGCGCCGTCGTCACCGAGCGGCAGCGGCACGGCGTGACCGTTCTCGGCGTCCCCACCGAAGTCGAGCGTGTCCGAGCGCAGCGGGTGGGTGGAGTCGAGCTGATAGCTGCCGACCCGAACGTCCGTGTCGAGCAACCTGGTTCGTCGGGACGATGACTGCACGAGCGCGCCGTAGCTGGCCGACACGATGGTCTCGTCGCGATCGAAGACCTCGTAGGAGATGAAATACGGCGCCGGATCCGCCTTGGATGCGAGCGCCGCCATCCCGCGCCGAAGCTCGGTATCGAGCGCCGTCAGCCCCACGGGACGCGCGCCGCCGCTCCCGGCGAGGGGATCCACGCGCTCGCGCCTCGGGCCGCGGGTGCCGTCGAGCCGAGCGCCTGCGAAATCCGCGAGGCCGACGATGGCCCCAGCGGAGGACCCCGGCAGCGCAGCGCCAGGGGAGGCAGGTGCCGGCGGCGCCGGGCTGGCGCACCCGGCGGCGACGCCCAGCGCCGCTCCGAGCAGCGGCAGCACGAAGCACCGCGCCGCCGCGCACGACCGGGCGCGGTTGGTCCGATTCATCATGCGTGCGGGTTATACAAGACGCTGGGCGCGCTGTAACCGCCGCGCGCGACGAGGCTGGGACGAGCGGCTATCGCCTGAGATCGAGCGTGTGGGGAAACTCGGGGTTCGGCTCCGGCGGCGGCGTGGCGATGCTGCCGGGCGTGTGCCCGAACGAGAAGAACCGCGCCAGCCGTCGGCCTTCCGCCTCGAGCGCGTTGGCCGGGAAGATGTCGTGCGCCCGACCGCCGGGATGCGCGACGTGATAGGTGAGGCCCCCGATCGAGCGCCCCGCCCAGGTGTCGATGACGTCGAACACGAGCGGCGTGTGCGGCGGTATGGTGGGGTGCAAGGCCGATGGCTGGTGCCAGGCGCGAAATCTCACCCCCGCGACGTGATCCTCGCGTCCTCCGGTCGACGCGAGGGGAACGCGGCGGCCGTTGCAGGTGATCACGTGGCGATCGTCTGTCGCGCCGCGCACCCGCAGCTGAACCCGTTCGACGGACGAATCGACGTAACGGACCGCTCCGCCCGCGGCACCTTCCTCGCCCATGACGTGCCACGGCTCCAGCGCCTGGCGCAGCTCCAGCTCCAGCCCCCGAACCTGCGAGCGTCCGTAAACCGGGAAGCGAAACTCCACGTGCGGGTCGAACCAGGACTGCTCCATGGGGATCCCCGCGCGGCGCAGATCGTCGATCACGTCCGAGAAATCGTCGACCACGTAGTGCGGCAGCATGAAGCGATCGTTGAGCGACGTCCCCCAGCGTACGGGGGGCCTGGTGTAGGGCTCGCGCCAGAACCACGACACGAGGGCGCGCACGAGGAGCTGCTGCGCCGCGCTCATGCGGGCGTGCGGCGGCATCTCGAAGGCGCGTAGCTCGAGCAATCCCTGCCGCCCCGACGCGCTGTCGGGGCTGTACATCTTGTCGATGCACATCTCCGTCCGGTGGGTGTTCCCGGTGACGTCCACGAGCAAGTTCCGGAACGACCGGTCGACCAGCCAGGGGCTCGCTTCCCGCTCGGCCGCCGATTCCTTCAGCTTTCGAAACGCGATCTCGAGCTCGTAGATCGAGTCGTGGCGCGCCTCGTCGACCCGCGGCGCCTGGCTGGTGGGACCGATGAACAGCCCCGAGAACAGGTACGACAACGACGGATGATTCAGCCAGTAGCCGAGCAAGCTCTGCAACAGATCGGGGCGCCGGAGAAAGGGACTGTCCGCCGGGGTCGCCCCGCCGAGCACGACGTGGTTCCCGCCGCCCGTGCCCGTGTGCCGGCCGTCCAGCATGAACTTGTCGGTTCCGAGCCGTGTCTGGCGAGCCTCGTCGTAGAGGATCTCCGTGTTGCGCACCAGATCCTTCCAGTTGTGGGCCGGATGAATGTTCACCTCCATGACGCCGGGGTCCGGGGTGACGGAGAAATGCGCCAGCCGGTGGTCCGACGGGGGCGTGTAGCCCTCGACGCGAACCGCCTGGCGCAGCTCGGTCGCGGCGTCCTCCACCGCCGCGATGAGGTCGAGGTACTCCTCCAGCGTCGACGCGGGCGGCATGAAGACGTGGAGCATCCCGCCGCGCGGCTCGATGCAGAGCGCCGTGCGCACGAGGCCGGCGGCGGAGCGCCCCCGCTCCGGCCGTGTCGCGGGCGAGGTCGGCGTGGCCACGCCCGTCGGCGACGCTGGCGGCGCTCCCCGCAGCGGGGCCGCGCGAGAGATGCTCTGCCGGCGCGGCAACGGCTCGCGCGGCTCCAGCGGATCGCGCTCGATGACGTCGTTGCGGTCGCCCGGCGCGACCCAGGGCAACGACCCGAGCGGCAACCGGTAGCCCATCGCGGAGTCCCCGGGGATGAGGTACATGCGCTCGTCGCGCAGGAACCAGCGACCGCTGGTCCAGCGGAACCCGTCCGCGCCCGAGTAGACCGACTGCAGTGGCAGCGCCAGACCGACGACGTGCTTCAGCCCTTGCTGGAACACGCGCCGCAGCCCGGCGCGCTCGGTCTCGTCCTCGAGGCGTGAATCGAACGGATCGACGTTCGAAGGCAACCGGCCCTCGCGCCACAAGTAGTAGAACGCGTCCTCGTAGCCCGGCACCAGGAAGCGGGGATCGACGGCGAGGTGACGGCATAGCGCCTCGGCGAACGCGCGGGCGTGCGACTCGGTGGCCCGCTCGTTGGTGCTGGCCTCGCCCGGCTCCTTGGCGAACAGCGAGGGATCCCGCCAAACGGGCTCGCCGTCGCGCCGAAAGTAGCAGTTGTACGCCCACCGGGGCAGCGGCTCGCCCGGGTACCACTTGCCCTGGCCATGATGCAACAGCGCCCCCGGCGCGAAGCGACGCGCCAGGCGGCGCAAGAGCTCGTCGGCCAGCTTCCCCTTGGTTGGCCCGACCGCCGTGGTGTTCCACTCCTCGCCATCGCGGTTGTCGATCGAGACGAACGTCGGCTCACCGCCCATGGTCAACCGCACGTCGCCGGCGACCAGCGCCTCGTCCACCGCGTCGCCGCACGCGACGATGGCGCGCCAGGCCTCCTCGCCGTAGGGCTTCGTGGGCCGGGGTGGATCGTCGATCCGGCGGACGCTCATCACGAACTTGAAGTCGTGACCAATCTCGTCGTCCTCGCCCTTCTTGTCCCACGAGAACGATCCGGTGATCGGCGCCGCGCTGCCGGGGTCGGGGGTGCACGCGAGCGGGATGTGGCCCTCGCCGCACAGCAGCCCGCTCGTGGGATCGAGGCCCACCCAGCCGGCGCCGGGCAAAAACACCTCGGCCCAGGCGTGCAGGTCCGTCACGTCCTCGGCGACGCCCGAGGGTCCGTCGAGCGATCTCACGTCGGCCTTCAGCTGGATCGAGTACCCCGACGCGAAGCGGGTCGCGAACCCGAGGCGGCGCAGCAGCTGCACGAGCAACCACGAGAAGTCCCGGCAGGAGCCGTGCCCGCGGGACAGCGTCTCGTCGGGCGGGAACACCCCTGGCTCCATCCGGATGTCATAGCGGAGCAGCCGCTGCACGAGCTGATTCACCTCGACCAGCACGTCGATGGTGCGGCGGCCCGGACGCGCGATGTCGTCACGCACGCGCGCGGCCAGCGCCGCCAGCTTCGGGCCCCCCGCCGACAGCTCGACGTAGGGCCCGAGCTCGTGGAGCAGCTCGGGTGAATAGGTGAAGGGGACCTTCTCGACGGACTCGTCCATGAAGAAGTCGAACGGGTTGATCGTCGTCATCTCGGCGATCAGGTCGACCTCCACGCGGAACTCGTAGGCGGGCTTCGGGAACACGAGACGGGCCTGGTAGTTGCCGAACGGGTCCTGCTGCCAGTTGATGAAATGATCGCCGGGCGTGACCCGCAGCGAGTAGCCGGTGATCGGCGTTCGACAGTGGGGCGCCGGGCGAAGCCGCACGACGTGCGGCGAGAAGGTGACGAGTTGGTCGTACTTGTAGTGGGTGACGTGGTTCAGCGCGACTCGGATGGCCATTTGTTCTCGATTCGGACGGGCGAGACAGGTCACATACACGCGAGGCGAGCATCGCCCCGGTGTACCTGCGGTGAGGTTATGGCCTCGCAGGTTAACGGCACATTTCCATTTCGGGAAATCGTCGTAAATAGGGCGGCCGCGTTTCTTGGGCCTCAGGCCTGGTTCTAAGCGGGGCGGCGTTGCGCTCGCTGCGCGGGTCCTGCCGCTGCGGGACTCCTCCCCGCTGGGCCCGTCTGTCGGGGAGCCCAGGCCATCCGAGCGGGGACTTGCTTGGCGCACACTCGATCGGCAAGTGACACTTGCCAGCCCCGACAGCCGAGCCCATCGGGTCCCCGTCTCCGCGTCACCCGCTCCGCTCGC
>CAYUFS010000078.1:0-20673 GCA_964443975.1 uncultured Myxococcales bacterium
CCAGGAGATTCAAAAGTCGAACACGGTGGTCACGGTGACCAACCGCGCGGCCCACTGTCCCCCCGCCCTCGATGCGTCTCGTCCGTAACTTGCCGGGTACGGAACCCAACTCGTGGGTAGCGGTCGCAACGCCCGCTTCGGTCCGAACCGGATCATCATGTGGGTTCCCTAACGACAGCCCGTGATCCACGAACGGCCTCGGATGAGGGAACGGCGCCATCGACCACGCGACGGTCAGCACGGTCGGGCTGCTGGCGACGCTGGACGCTGCCTTGCAGAGATTTCGCGCATGGGTGGAGCACGATCAGGCCGAGCGCTGTGACCAGACGAGCGACAGGACACCTCTTGCTGCGGCGGCACCGGTCCGAGGCGCGGGCGGGCCTCGCTCTCGACACCCAGCACCACGCCGAGGCGGCAGCCGCCGACGAACTGTCCTAGAAGGACCGGCGGCGGATTTTCGAAAGATCGTTCGTTCGCGACTCGAACAGTGGCGGGCCCGGGCGGCCGTGCGACGGTAGCGAACTCAAGAATGGCTATCGACCGACCTTTGTTGGTCTTGCCGGCGCCCGCGAAGGCGCCCCCGCCGAGTGCGCCCCCCAAGATCGGGTCGGGCGCGCCGAATCCGAACAAGTGGAAGCAGCTCGATCGCCTCGGGCCGCAGTTCGAGGCGTTGCGCCTCGCATTGGAGCAGCGCCGGGCGGCTCTGCGAGACTCGGCGAGTGGTGCGGCGTTGGAGCAGGTGCTGGTCTTCGAGACGAACGGCACCGTGCAGGCGTTCATGGAGTGCTTCTGCGGCAGGGGGTCGTTGCCACCCAAGACCTTGGGTGGCTCAGGTTCGTTGTTGGTGCGACCCTGAAGAACGAGCAGTTTTTGCTGTACCTTGAGTGGCTGCATTCGCCTGAGCAGGCCCCGGGAGCACACCTCTTTGGGGACAGTGCGTTCAAGCGCCCTTTCCACCCCGACATTTGTCGCCGATGAGAAATCTTACGTCAACTCCGCCGGGCCCGCGCTGCCCACCCCCGCGCTGCAGGGGCACGACGGCCCCATCGTGCCCCCGGCGGTGCAGTAGCGGAACGCTTTCTTGGTTGGAAGGCGCGAACCTAAATTAGTTCAACGTTATTGTTGTTGGATGGAATGGCGGGGTGCCCACAACTCCGCGGGGTTGCGCCGGAGGAAGTGTGTCGAATCTGATCACGCGCATGGGCGTGCTTCCTGCGTCGTCACAGGAAGTACCTTGCCATACTGACAACGCAGTGATGTTCGTAAAATGAACATCATTGGGAACTATTCGAATCGAGTCAGGCGCCAGCGGAGTTCCGACCGTCGAACGTGATGGCAGGGGCGAAATATAGGGAGCACCACTGCAATTGGGTGTTTGGTAATAGAGGGTAGTGATGTTCTGCTTGTAGGGGTTCAACCCATCAGCTTGAATGCCCGGAGAAACCGCCGTGTACTGATCCAGGCCATAGTCATAGAACCATATTTGGCCTTGGCCATCCAGCACCTGATACATTTGATCAAGCGCATCCACGGAAATGACCGCCACCTGAGAACCGTTCACGTCTTGCCAAACGAGGGCCTTGGCCTTGCACTTGGATCCTGAAGTATCCGTGGTTGCAGCACCGGGGCTAGCGAGAACCGCAAGGGACAAAAGCATTCCGGTGACGAGTAGAGAGATCTTCATTGCAATCCTTTCGTTAGTAAGAGTGTTGTTCTCATCTAGTGCTATATCCTGACGACGGGCGGCACCCGGTGTGTGACCGGACCGGCTGCGGAACTGCTGCACCATTCGGGCGAGCGATGAGGCCGGAGCTCCGAAACAGGGTGGCGTAGACATGATGGGGTAGTCGAGGCCATCCAGCAACAGCAGGTCCTGTCGATACGGGGCCAGCGACGCCATCTGCGCCGGCAGCACCCAGTTGTCACCGGTGGTGGCCCACGTGTCGCCGCCCAGCATCCCGAGCGACCACGCCACTATGAACATCCGCTCCGGTCCCGGCACCGCGGCGCAAGCGCCAAACGCCTCTTCGTACTGCAGCAGAGGAAGCACGGCCGTCCGACGCCCAGCGCCTTCAAGAAAGACCGTCGCGAGGGGACCTCCCGGCGGCTGATGGACATATGAGCCCCGTGTCTCGCGCCGCCCCGAACCTTTCATCATCCGAACGTCACCGGGCGCATCCGCGACGCCCGCACCATGAATCCCCGAGGCCCGCCGGTAACGCCAGTTATCGACGCCTGACGCGACGAGGCAACGCCCCGGTTTTGCAACTGTGCCCCTTCTTGGTCGGGAAGGTCGTGAAGTAGGGCCACGGCCGGGCGGGGTGGGTCGTGGCCGGAACTGTCGCCGCGGGCGTGGTCTTCATGGCCGGGTCCCTGTTGCTCGCCCGGCTCACCTGGCGGCTCGTTCCGAAGAGCCGAGGCGCCTGACACCCCTTGTTTGCACTATCCCCCATGGCGCGGCATCGAGCGCTCGCTCGGGCGCGTCAGTGTTTGGCTGCAGCAGTGCTGGGAGTCGCAATAACTCGATCAAGCGCATGTGCGACCAGGTCGGGGCGACGCATTACATCTGCGAAGTCGAGCATAGGCAACAGGTCCGCCGACCCGTCACGTCGGAGCCCATGGATGCCGAGCAAGCTCTCGCCGAACTCGCTCCCCGAGAAGAAACCATCTGGGGTCCAAGCAACCCACTGCTGAGGTTGGTAAAAGAACAGGCACAGAAGCGGCCGGCCGTCTTCTCTGGCGAGCCACCGGAACGTACCGTCGTCCAGCGCAACCACGGCGACCCGCCCGTCCTCAGACAAGGAAAGTCCTCGTACCGATGCGCCAAGTCCCTGCTTCCATAACAGTTGACCGGACTTGGCGAAGGCGTAAAGGTTCCATTCGCAGCCCAGCAGGAGGCTGTCGTGTCGTGCATCGATTGCCAATGCGCGGCAGGTCTCGCGAGCTTCGACGGGGAGCTGGCGGCCATTCAACGTCGGCTTGGTGCTGTTGTGCCAACTGGCCACCTCGAAGCCAGGCGCCTCCGTGATCGCAGCTCGCAACGCGGTGGTATTGGGCTCGATGATACGGAGGGCGCGAACGTCGAAAGTCAGCCGCTCGTGATCTCCTTCGCGCCAAGCGAATTGGATGCGGGACGTATCGGCCGAGAATCGGAGCGTCGAACTCTGTCCGCTGAAGTCGATCGTGTGGGGCCGGAGCACCCACCGCGCCGCGCCCTGACTATCGAGCACTCCCACCAGCGGATCCTGGGAAGCAACGAGCAGCCCCCCCGACCCCAGCGCCACGATTTGATCGGGCGTGTTGTTGTGCAAGTACCAATCGGGCAACCTCGTGCCATCGCGCTGCCAGCGCAAAACTGGATTCCGGCCGTCCTCGCCGTCGTACCGTCCGCTGGCGTAGAACTCGCTTCCATTCGCCGCCCAGGCGACGGTTCCCAAAGTATCGGAGGGATCGCGAGGAGTGATCGCCAGTTCCCGAACGACCGCAAGGCTGGGAACCGCCAGCAAACGGGCCGCGGGTCCATCAAGGAATCCGACCAGGACCATTTCTTCTTTGGGGTCAAAGGCGACTCGGAATGGCCGTTGATCGAAATGCCGCTTCGCGAGCAGCCTGTGATCGGACGCATAGATACGCACGGCTCCATCCCAGGAGCCGACGGCCAGGAGGCCGCTCTTGCTGAACGCGAGGCCGTAGCAGTCGCTTCCGTAATCCCGATCGGTGAAAACGAGACGATACCGATCGGTGTCGAAGACCCGCACACCAGACCGCCCCCACAGCCCGACCGCCAGACGCCTCCCATCCGGCGAAAAGCGCATCGAGAGGATGGTCGGCATCGCGGAGATGGCGCCTACGAGATGCCAATCACTCGTCCGGAAGAGATAGACGACTCCCTCCCATCCGCCAAGGGCGACCGTGCCACCATCGGGCGACATAGCTACCGCAATGATCTGGCCCTTCTCCCGAAGCCCCGGAATCCGAAGGACGTGGAGCGGGCGGCCATCGCTGAGCCGCCAAATACGCGCCGTCTTGTCGTCGGAGCCGCTGACTACGACCTGCTCGTCGCGATCGACGTCGACGTCGGTGACGTCGGTGAGGTGCATCCCAGCATCAGGCGCGATGTTGCCCATGACAAGGTCAGAGAACCTGCTCGCCAGCCGCCTCCGGAACTCCTTCAGCGCCTCCTCGGCGGGCATGGATGGCTGCGCCGGCCGCGCGCTCGTGACGACACAGCCTCCCGGCGACTCAGCCCGAGGCGTGGCACAGGCCGCCAGGGCGACGAACACGAGCAGCACGACTTTCACGGACCGATAGTCGGTGGTGACATACGTTCCGTCAACACGGGTCGAAGGATCGGGGACAGTGCGTTCAAGCGCCCTTTCCACCCCGACATTTTTCGCCGACGCCGAGAAGAAGTCTTACGTCAACTCCGCCGGGCCCGCGCTGCCCGCCCCCCGCGCTGCGCGGGGGAAAACAAGGACGGATCCGGGTCGCGGCTTGGACGAATCCCCTTCCCGGCGCGAGGGCATCGTGTCGGCAGCTTGGCGTGGGCTCGGCATAGAGATCAAGCGTCGAGATCGTCCGATGCCGGTGGGTCTGGCGCGAACCCGCAGGCATCGAACCACAGCTCTCCTTGCGGCGGCGGCCAAGGAGGGTGGACGGCGGGCGCGATGCTGGGCAGGTCCATGTGCGCCAGGATCCGGACGACGCTGGCTGGCGAGGTGACGGCGGCGACTATTTCCATTCGGCCGGCGCAACGGGCGCACGCCAGGACATCCTTCAAGAAGACGCGCCAGATCAGCGACGCCCACGGAAATCGACCCGGGCGCCGGCGCTTATTCGTGGCGGGTTCGACATCGTCCGGTTTCGCAGTTCGCCCCGATCGGGCTCGTCCAGCACCTCCAGCGCGTCGTCGTCCAGCGGCTTGTCGTGCTGTAGTCGTCGCCTAGGCGACAATCCGGCAGATCAGGGCGGGCATGCTACTTGCCTTGGTGAGCATCATGAAGAATCCCGTCCTCTGGTGTGGGCTCGTGTTGACGGCTCTGTCCTGCACCGGTGGCCCCGCTGGCCAGGGCGAAGGGGGCGGGCAGGGGTCGGGAGGTCGTGGGGGAATCGGGGCTGGAGGGGCCGGAGCAGGCGGCGGCGGTGGGGCATCGGTGCCCGCTTGTTCGCGTTCCACGATTCGCGCCGGTGGCGTCATCATCGGTCCGGACGAAATGCCGGTCATGGGCGACGTGACGGCGCCGGTCACAGTCACGAGCGTCGACTCATGCGCCTCCATTGCCAGTGCGTGCGAGGCGGCCTCGGCCTCCATTGCCCGCGCGTGCGGGAACAGTTGCCGTGGATCCTGGGGGCCGGACGCCAACTCGACTCGTGTGGTATTGAGCGGAGCCAGCGATGCTCAGGTGTGGTCGCTGTTCTTTGCGATCCCCTTCCTGGATCCTGGCCGCGTCAAGGTCGGTGACACGTTTGATCTTTCGGCGCAGGGGGCCCGTTGGATGATGGACATTTTCAGTGGTCTGAGCCAGCAGGTGGTTCTGGCGCGAGCGGGCAAGCTCGTCGTCTTCACGTCGTACCGCTCGTCGCTCATCGGGGGACTGCTCTTGCCGAGCCTCGACGATTACGACATCAAGTTCGGCTTTGCCGGTCAAATCTGCAGTGACGGGGGAATGTGTGAGCACACGCAGTCTGCCTTGAACGTCGTGGTCGGCGGCGAACGCAAGATCGTCACGCCGGGACAGACCGCGAGCATTGGTACTTTGTCCCTGTCGATCGAGGACGTGAGCTTCTATGCCGACCCGGGCGACGTTTGCGGCATTCCAGCTTCCGCGACGATGGCGGGCTTCACGGCGCCGTGATCCACCAGTCCCCCGACATTAGGACTCCGTTGCCCACGAACAAGGACGCCGCCCCGCCAGCACCATCATGGCTGATGGCCGGCAGACCGCGGACCTCCTTGAGGGTCTGAACGATGTCCGCCAGTCCGCGCTCGGCGCGCAGGTTACGCACGCCGCCTCGCCGGAAGCGGCGCCGGGATCGAGCCGCAGCGAAAAGGCCCCCTCGTACTCGGCGGCGGCGTCCGCGAAGTTGACGAACGCGAACGCGGCCGTGGCCTTGTCATGGTGCTTGCGCCACCGGCTTCGGGCAGCGCGGAATCGGTCGTTGCCGTCCAGGGCACGACCGCGTTCGCCCCGACATATTTGTCGCGATCGCGTCGGCCCGTCATCCGGACCCGGTGATCGCGCGTCAGACGCCCCGCCGCGGCTTCGTCCGCCCCAGGAAGATGATCGCGGGGACCAGCGCCAGCGCGGTCACCACGCAGGTGACCTCGCCGATGAGCGACGCGAGGCCGAAGCCGTAGATGGCCAGGTTGTCGCTGACCATCAGCGAGCCGTAGCCGACGATGGTGGTCAGCGAGCAGATGAAGACGGAGCTGCCGCTGTTGCGGACGCTCTCGAACGGGCTCTTGGCCTCGTAGTAGGCGGGGTGGGCGATGTTGATCGCGTAGTCGACGCCGAGGCCGAGGGTGATGGGGAGCGCGATGAAGTCGAGGAAGTTGACCTTGATGCCGGCGAGCGCGCACACCGCGATCAGCCCCAGGCTGCCGAGGCCCGTGGCGGCCAGCACCGCCACCGCGCGCCGATCGCGGCCCACGACGACCACCACCATCAGCAGCAGGCCCGCCATGGCCACCAGGGTCACGATGGGGCCGTCGTGCTGGATCGAGGCGAAGATGTCCGCGAAGATGACGCTCGAGCCCGACGTCGTGATGGTGGCGCCGTCGGACAGGCTCAGCTTGCGGACCGCCTTCGCGAAGCGCAGCAGGTCGTGGCCGTTCCACTCGTCCAGCTTGTCGGCGGGCCGGATCGCGATCATGTAGCCGACGCGCCCGTCCTTCTCGACGAGCTTGTCCTTGATCTCCTGCGGCAGGTCGGCGATCGCAACCGGCTTCAGCTCGTCGGGCGGCCGCAGCTCGCGCAGCTGCTTCCGATCGGGCTCGTCCAGCACCTCCAGCGCGTCGTCGTCCAGCAGCTTTCGGATCTCCGCCAGCACCGCCAGCCGTTCCGTCTGATCCGCGGGGACGACGTCCAGCACCGAATTGATCGTGCCGATGGTCTTGCTGGCCTCGGGCGTCCCCTTGTCGATGGCCCGCAGCGCGTCCACGATCTTCGGCACCTGGGCGATGTCGTCCGCCGCGATGAACGTCTTGCCGCTGATGCCGCGGCCGAAGTTGTCGTCGGACGCCTGCATCCACCGTCGCGAGTCAATCGCCGCCACGCTCTCGGAGCGCAGGTTCTTGATGTTGTATTCGAACGGATCGGACGCGGCGTAGCGCCACGCGATGGCGCCAGCCAGCACGGTGACCACCCCTGCCATCACGCAGACCGCCCCCGGCCGCGCCACGCCGAACACGCGCGCCAGCGCGTTGCCCACCATCAGGTTGCTGTCCTGGCCGCGCGTGTTCCGCCCGAACAGCAGCACCAGCGCCGGGAACAGCGAGAACGACGCGAGCCAGCACAGCAACATGCCCACCGCGCCGATGACGGCGAAGTCGGCGAAGCCCTTGAAGCTGGTCACCGCGAGCGAGCCGTACGCGATGGCCACCCCCAGCGACGCCACCGCCGTCGGGCGCACGGTGCCGACGATCGCGATCACCATCGCCTGCTCCGGCGAGTGCTGGTGACGCGCGTTCAGGAACCGTGTGATCAGGAAGATCCCGTAGTTGATGCCGTTCCCCGCGATGATGGCGCCGAGGAACGCCGTCGTGGCGTTGAGGTGCCCCACCGTCAGCGCGGCCACCCCGAACGCCGCCGTCGTGGCGATGGCGATGTTCACGGTCAGCAGCACCAGGTGGATCACGCTGCGCAGGTAGACCAACAAGATCAGCGCCACCAGCACCAGCGTGATGACGCCCGAGCGGATCATGCCCTTGATGACAGCGTCGTGCTCCGCGACCGACGTGCTGACGCCGCCCGTGAAGCCGATGTCGACGCCTGGGTGGCGCGCGCGGGCCCCGGCGCGCACGGTGTCGAGGGTGCCGAGCAGCTGCTTGCCGCGCACCACGTCCGTGATCTCGAAGGCGGTGTGCAGGACGACCAGGCCCACCTTCCCGTTGGCGCTGACGAAGCTCGATCGGTCGAGCCTCGCCTCCGCGTCGCGCCAGTGCGCGCGCAGCTCGTCGGTTCGCTTGCGCGCGTCGGTGTCCGCCGCGGCGGCGTCGTCATCGAGGTCGATGAACAGCGGGTTCGCCTTCGCCTTGGCCCGCTTGATGCGATCGCGCAGGGCATCGCGCGCCTCCTGCAGATCCGGCAGCGGGACCAGCAGGTGCCGCCGCGGGCGCAGGAAGTCGCGCGTGATCTTGTCGTCGGTCTCGACCCGCTCGACCAGCTCGCGCGGGATCTGCCGCACACCCGCCGTGACCTCGTCCACGACCGCGCCGCGCGTGGCGGCGTCGGGCGCCGCCACCAGCACCAGCACGGTGTCCTTCGCCGCCAGGCGCTCCTCGAGGCGCCGCAGGTCGCGCACGGCGGGGGCGTCCTGCGGCAGCAGGTAGGAGAAGTCGGCGAACAGGCGCAGCCGCGTCTCGATGAGCAAGAGCGAGCCCGCCAGCACCAGCACGCCCGCCGCGGCGATCAGCAGTGCCCGTCGCTCGAGCCACCCCACGTATCGTCGAGCGAGGTTCGCCCGCGATGTCGACGTCATATTGTCAGCGCTTCGCGCCGGACGACGCTTGCTTCGCGACGGCCTCGGCGGCGCGCTTGGCGGCCTCGGGATCGCCGAGGTAGTAGTGCCGGATCGCCTTCAGGTCGTCGTCCAGCTCGTAGACGAGCGGGATGGCGGTGGGGATGTTCAGCTCGACGATCTCCGCCTCCGACACGTGGTCGAGGTGCTTCACCAGCGCGCGCAGGCTGTTGCCGTGCGCCACCACGCCCACCTGCCGGCCGAGGCGCAGGTCGGGGACGATCGCGTCGTACCAGTACGGCAGCATGCGCGCGACGACCTCCTTCAGCGACTCGGTCGCCGGCAGCACGTCGGGGGCCAGGTCGCGATAGCGCGGATCATGCCGGGGATGGCGCGCGTCGGACGGGTCGAGGGGGGGAGGCGGAATGTCGTAGCTGCGGCGCCACTCGAGCACCTTCGCCTCCCCGTGCTTGTCCGCCGTCTCCTTCTTGTTCAGCCCTTGCAGGCCGCCGTAGTGTCGTTCGTTGAGGCGCCAGTGGCGGTGCACGTCCACCCACTGCTGCCCGAGCTCGTCCTGCACGACCTGCATCGTCTGGATCGCCCGCCGCAACCGGGAGGTGTGGAACACGTCGAACGCGAAGCCCGCCTCTCTCAGCAGGATGCCGCCGCGACGGGCCTCCTCGCGCCCCTCGGGGGTCAGGTCGACGTCCGTCCATCCGGTGAAACGGTTCTCGAGGTTCCAGGTGCTCTGGCCGTGCCGCAAAAGAACGAGCTTGTGCATGGCGCGTAACCTATCGCGTCGCGCCGGTCAGGCCAAGCGCCGTCGCGCCAGAATTCGAGCCCGCCTGGGGCGTGTTAGATTTGCCGGATGTCGATCGCCGGGGACGGAGCCCGCCTGCCGTGAGCATCGGCCGCCGCCTCATCGACATGGCCCGCTCCGAGCTGAATTCGCTGCTGGACGTGGCGGCCAAGCACGCCGGCGACGATGACGACGACGCTCGCGGTGGGGCCGGCGCCGCCGAGGAAGCCCCCGCTGCCTCGCGAGTCGGGGGGCGCTGGCGGGACGAGGCGGAGTGGATGCGGCGCGCGCGGCAGGAGGTCGAGGACGCGATCCACGGGCGCAGGACGCCCGAGCCGCCCCCGCGCGCAGGGGGTGCGCCGCGCCCACGCGGCACGCTGTCGGGGGAAGCTCTGCGCGTGCACAAGGCCTACGCCGCCCTCGAGGTGCCGCAAGGGTCCGACTTCGAGACCGTGCGGCGCTCGTACCGCGCGCTCATGCGCAAGTACCACCCGGACCATCACACGCAGTCGGCGGAGAAGCAGCGGGCCGCCAACGACGTGGCCCAGGGTCTGACCGACGCGTACAAGCTGCTCGAGAAGCGTCTCCGCAAGTAATCGCGTTGGCGCGAGTGAGCTTTGCTCTCTCGCGCCGCCGCGGGGGATCCAAAGGACCCTCTCAGGGTGCTTTTTTCGAAGTGTCACGGCGCCGGCTGCTTCCGCCAGACGGACCACAGCCCCTGCGCGAAGGTCGGCGCGACGACGCCCGGCGGCGCGTCAGGGAAGGGTTGAAAGCGCGCGCCGTTGCCCGGCGCCGGTTGCTTCACCAGGAAGTAGTCCCAGCCCGTCGCGTGGCGCGCCCACGAAAAGACTGTGTTGTCGCCCCACGGCGCCCCGGCGACCGGTTTCCACGCGGCCCACATATCGCCGGGGAGGCTGGACATCACCGGGGTCGCGTTTCCGCCTCTCTCCACCAGGTACTGATCGACGATGTGTCCCATTGGAAAGTGGCGGTAGTGGCGCTCGTCGACGACGCGCGGGCCGACGAAGTGCACGCTGTGCCCGGGCGGGATGTGGGCGAGCGACGCGCGCAGACCGGCAATCTCCACCGGCATCCACCAGCCGTGAAAGTCGGCCGCGATGACGAGAGCGTAGCCGAGCGCCGCCACGCCGACCGGCGCCATGACGGCGCCCGGCAGCCCGCGCGCCCGCCGGGGAACCAGCAAGACGAGCGTCATCAGCGCGGGCACGATCAGCCGCACGTTCACCGCCCACCAGTCGAACGGCTGCCGGATCGACATCGGCAGCAGGAAATAGCCGACGATCAGTCCGGCGGCCGTCAGCGGCAGCCGCGACGCCCAGGCCCGCGCCCAGCTTCGTTCGTAGGCCGTCGGGGGTGCGTCGGGGGACAGCGGGGTCGAGCTCGGGGCGGTGACGACGGGCTCGCGGTCGTCGGTCGGCCGAATCCCCCGCACGAGTAGGACCGCGAGCACCGCGACGAAGACAGCCGCGACGATCTCGTCGCTCGGGCCTGCGTAGGCGTCCAGAAACCATTCGTGCAGGTTCGCCAGGTAGACGCCGGAGCCCGGGCGCATTTGCCACAGGTGCTTCGCGAAGCGCCCGAGCCCGCCCCCGCTCCCGCCCTCGGCCATGAACGTGTGGCGCAGCCACGGCCCCAGGTACGCGAGCGACGGGAGCACGGGCGCCCAGCGCCTGGAGACACGGCTCGGCTGTCCTGTCGCCAACACGGCCCACGACGCGAACAGCGCCGCACCCACCGCGTACAAGAACGCGTGCGACGCCGCCAGCAGCAAGAGCGTGACGGCGAGGGCGACGTCGCGCCACGACGCCCGCGCGCGGCTGAACGCGGCCGTCATCAGACCGACCTGCAGGACCAGGAACGTCACGCCCGCGACGCTGCCCAGAAAGCCGAACCAGACGCAGCGGTGGTAGGTCGCCGCCACCCCGAACAGGGCCAGGCGCGGGTCGCCGCCACACGCGCGCAACGTGTAGAGCAGCGCGCAGGGTAGACCAATGACCGCGAACAACGCGAGGAAGACGTTGGCTGCGGCGGTGATGGGCATCAGGTGGGCCAGCGCGAAGACGAACGCGAACGAGAACGCGTTTGGGGAGACGTGCATGTGCACATCGAAGTAGCGCTCGGTGTGGACCGCGGGATCGTGGCGGTGCATGAGGACCCCGACCATCCCCTCGAGGCCGTTGACGTCGGACATCGGCAAGATCGGCGCGAGCACGAGCGGCACGAGGTTCGCCGCGATGCCGCCCGCGAACAGCAACCAGAACCAATGCCGCGCGAGCCACGCGATTGCTCGACCGCGCCGCGGCTCCGCGAGGGGCTGGGACGACGTTCGCGCTGGGGCCGCAGGCGATTCCATGTCGGGGCTCGTGCCGCCACCCCACGCTAACAGCGGCCGGCGCGCGCCGCCATCTGCGCGGCGGCGCGAAACTCCCGCGCGCCGGCGCCGATGACCGGGAATGCGCGATCGATCCGTTCCGCGACCCGGTCTCTCCGACGTGAGGCCTATCGCCAGATTCAGGGAGAGGGCAGCCCGAGCGTGCGTAAAGGTGGCGGTCCCGCTCGTTCTTGCTCTGTCAGGCGCGTGCGATCCGTCGAGCCCGCACCCCGGGGCGGAGAGGTCCGGTTCGGTCGATGCCGCGGCCGATCGGATCTTCTTGATGACCAGCTCCGGGGGCGGTCCGGCGTGCGCGGCCGTCGGACACGGCGCGGGTGGGGACGGGGGAACCGGGGCGACGGAAGCTGCCGGTCGTGGTGGCGCTCCGGGTGCTGGCGGCGCGAGCCCGCTCGACGCCGGCGTCGACGTCGCGCCGGTCGACGCGGGAAGGATCATCCTCGGCGGCGCGGGTGCGGCCGGCGCGCCCGACGGCGGTGGGGCCGGTGGGAAGAGAGCGAAGGCATCGCTTGGCGGGGCCGGGGGCTCCGTCGGTGGCCAGGGACAACCGCCCGGTGGCGGCCCGGGCGGTGGTGGTGGAGGCGCCTCAGGCCAGGGCGGCGACCAGGGCCAGGGCGGCGGCGGTGGTGCCGGTGGCGGTGGCGGGCGGGTGTCGGATCCTGCCGCCGCCGTTCCCGAGCCAGGAGATCTGTCGATCGTCGAGTTGCTCATCAATCCCGCGGGGACGGACACGGGCCGGGAGTGGATCGAGCTCGTGAATCGTTCGCCGCGCGCGCTCGAGCTCGGCGGCTTGCACATCGCCGATGGCGCGAACGACGCGCCGATCGACTTCAGCGTTGCGGGCCGCACGACGTTGCCCGTGGGAGGCCGGGCGGTGCTGATTCAATCGGCCGACGCCACCAAGAACGGTGGCGTGGCGCTCGGCGCCGCGACGTTCGGCGGCAGCTTCGGCACGCGTGTCTCGTTGAACAACGACGCCGACAGCATCGCGATCTGCGCCGGCCCTTGCGGGGCGGGCACCACCATCGATCGCTTCAGCTGGGACACGAGCCCAGGCCCGGCCTACGACGACCACGCCCTGTCGATCGACGACGCCGGCCACGCGTGTCCGGCGACCACGCCGTTCGGCGACGCGGGCAGCTTCGGGACACCCGGCGCCACGAACCCACCGTGTCCGCAATGATGTCGTCGGCGGCCGGCGCGGGTCGTCGATTCGCGCGGACGCCGCGCACGCCGCCGGAGGCCGCGTGGTATGCCTCCAGTCGCATGACGACCGCGGCCGTTCCGTCTCGCGCCAGCGCGCCGCTCGGCCGCCTGGCCGAGCCCATCGGCGACGTCTCGGCGGACGAATCGCTGAGCCGGTTCCTCGGCCACGTGGCGTCGACGGGATTGACGCTGTACCCAGCGCAAGAGGAGGCGCTGCTCGAGATCTGGGGCGGTAAGCACGTGGTGCTGTCGACGCCCACGGGCTCGGGGAAGTCGCTCGTGGCGATGGGAATGTTCTTCAAGGCGCTGAGCGAGGGCAAGACGGCGTTCTACACGTGCCCCATCAAGGCGCTGGTCAACGAGAAGTTCTTCGACTTCTGCGATCTGTTCGGCGCTCACGGCGTGGGGTTGATGACCGGGGACGCGACCATCAACCGCGAGGCGAGCCTGATCTGCTGCACCGCCGAGATCCTGGCCAACCTGGCGCTGCGCGACCGCGGCCGCCGGGCGGACTACGTGGTGATGGACGAGTTCCACTACTACGCCGATCGGGATCGGGGCGTGGCCTGGCAGATTCCGTTGCTCGCTCTGAAAGACAGCACGTTCTTGCTGATGTCGGCGACGCTGGGGGACACCCGCACCATCGAGCGCCACGTCGAGGAGCGCACCGGGCGTCCGTTCGCCGAGGTGCGCGGGAGCCTGCGGCCGGTGCCGCTCGACTACGAGTACCGCGAGACGCCGTTGCACGAGACCATCTCCGAGCTGGTGTCGTCGGCGCGCGCGCCGATCTACCTGGTGAACTTCACCCAGCGCGGGGCGGCCGAGGAGGCGCAGAACCTGATGAGCGTCGAGGTCTGCGACAAGGCCGAGAAGGAGGCCTTGAAGGAGGCGCTGCGCGACGTTCCGTTCACCACACCGTTCGGCAAGGATCTGCAGAAGTTCCTTCGTCACGGCGTTGGCATTCATCACGCCGGGCTGCTGCCGCGGTACCGATTGCTGGTGGAGAAGCTGGCGCAGGCCGGGATGTTGAAGGTGGTCAGCGGCACGGACACGCTGGGCGTCGGCGTGAACATCCCCCTGCGCACGGTGCTGTTCACGCAGCTCTGCAAGTTCGACGGCGAGAAGACGGCGATCCTGGGTGTGCGCGATTTCCAGCAGGTGGCCGGTCGCGCCGGGCGCAAGGGCTTCGACACGCGCGGCACGGTGGCGGTCCAGGCTCCGGCGCACGTGATCGAGAACAAGCGGCTCGCGCAGAAGGGGGGGAAGAAGTTCGTCCCGCGCAAACCGCCGCAGAAGGGCTACGTACCCTGGGACAAGGGCACCTTCGATCGACTGGTCAAGGGGACGCCCGAGGCGCTGGAGTCACGATTTTCGGTGACCTTCGGGATGCTGATCAACCTGCTGTCGGGGCGGCGGCAGGAGCGCGGGGGCGGCTACCGGGGACTCGTCGAGCTGATCCGCGATTGCCACGAGAGCGATCGGAAGAAGCGCGAGCACCGGCGGCGCGCGGCGCTCTATTTTCGAACCTTGCGCCGCGCCGGCATCATCGATGTCGTGACGACCGAGGCGGTGGCGGGGCGCGTGGTCGAGGTGAGCGCCGACCTGCAGCGCGACTTCTCGCTGAACCAGACGCTGTCCCTTTACCTGCTCGACACGTTGCCCGCCCTCGATCGGGACAGCCCGACCTACGCGCGCGACGTGTTGACGCTGGTCGAGTCGATCCTCGAGAACCCCGAGGCCGTCCTGCGCAAGCAGCTCGATCGCGTGAAGGACGAGCGTATGGCCCAGATGAAGGCGGACGGGGTCGAGTACGAGCAGCGCATGGCCGAGCTCGAGACGCTGGAGTGGCCCAAGCCCTGTCGCGAATTCATCTACGAGACCTTCAACGCGTTCAGCGAGAAGCACCCGTGGGTGGGCACCGAGAACATTCGCCCCAAGTCGGTCGCGCGCGAGATGTACGAGTCGCTGGCGACGTTCTCGGAGTACGTGCGCGATCTCCGGCTCGAGCGCAGCGAAGGGGTGCTGCTGCGATACCTCGCCGACGCGTACCGGACGCTGGAGCAGACCGTGCCGCCCGCGTTCCGCACGCCGGAGGTGGACGACATCGCGTCGCACCTGCGCGCGATGTTGCGGCAGACCGACTCGAGCCTGCTCGAGGAGTGGGAGAGCCTGCGCGATCCCGAGGCGCAAGCGCGGCCGGCGCGCGAGGATCCTGCTCGCGGCCGCGCGACGCTGCAGCCGCTGCGCGAGGATCCTGCTGCCCTGGCCGGCCGCGCGCGAATGGAGTTGCATCGCCTGGTGAAGCTGCTGGCGGCGCGCCGGTACGAGGACGCGGTCGCGGCCCTGCACGACCCCGACAAGCTCTGGTCGGCGGCGCGCCTTGCGCAAGACCTCGAGCCGTACTGGAAGGACCACGCTTCGATCCTGGTCACGCCCGAGTCACGGCGCCCGCACCTGACGACGATCCGCCCCGACGGCGACGGCGCCTGGTGGGTCACGCAGCGGCTGCTCGACCCGGCCGGCGACGACGACTGGGCGGTCGAAGGGCGCGTCGATCTGGCCGGGCACCCGGCCGGTGACCGCGCCGGGCTCGACGACGCGCCCATCCTCCAGCTATCGCGCGTCGGTATTTGACCGGGCAAGCGCGAGCAAGCTCGCACGCGCTAACGCGTGACCGTGACCGCGGCGCCGTTCGAGAGGCTGGCCGGCGGATCGACGACGACCGCGTCCCCAGCGGCCAGGCCGTGCGCGACCAGGGCTAGCTCGTCGACGGTGGCCGCGACTTCGACGGCGCGGCCCTCGACGGTGTCGCCGTTCGGCCCCACGACCCACACCCGTGCGCCGCCCTTGCCTGGCGGGTCTTCGTGGACCAGCGCAGCGCGCGGCACCGGGAACACGCCGTCGAAGCGCGCGCTCGCCAGGTGGACGGCGGTGCCCGGCGCGATGTCGGGCACGCCCAGCAAATCCACGGTGAGGGCGGCGTCCGGGGCGCCGGGCGGTCCAGCGAAGGCGCAGTCGATGGCGCGCGCCGCCTTCTCGGTCGGCCCGCCGTCCGTGGCGCCCGTCCCCGGAACCGTTTCGATGCGGCAAAAGCCCAACGCCCGTGCCTTCGCCTGGTCGTCGGCTGGCAGCGAAAACGTGGCGCGGGGTCCAGCGGCGCGAATCCGAAACACGGGCGCACCCGGCTTGACCAGGGCGCCGCGCTCGACCAGAACCTGCCCAATCTGGCCAGCGGCGGTTGGGCGAATCTCCATCTCGGCCAGCTTGGCCTGCGCGTCGGTCAGCTCCCGCGTCCGCGCCGCGATGTTGGCTTCGGCCTGACGGGCGGCGGCCTCGTTGCCGGCGGCGCGGCTCGCGTCGCGCAGCTGTTCGAAGAACGCCACGCGCGCGCGCACACGGTTGACGTTCAGCTCGCGCGCCGCCACCCCCTGCAGGCGCGCGACCGGCTCACCGGCGGAGAACGTGGTGCCCGGCGGCATCACGTCCTGGACCTTGCCCATGGTTTGGAAACCCAGCTCCTCGTCCTTTCCCGCGACCACCGTGCCGCTCGGGGCGAACCACCGGTAGTACGTCGTCGGCTGCGGGACGACCACATGAACGGGAAGCGCGGCGACGGTCGTGGTGCGCGGACGAGAGTCGGGGCGAAGCGCGAATGCGGCGGCGATCGCGATCCCGCCGACCAGCAGCGCCCCGAGCACGAGCGGTGCCTTCCGTCGCGGCAACGGTCCGGCGGCCGCTGCCTCCGCCACCGGGGGCATGACAACCACCTCGGGGGGAGGGGGCTGGCGGCGGTCCTGCGCGGGCTTCTCGACCTCGTCGGTCAGGGCGGCGGCCCAGGCCGCGCTGTTCTTGGGCGTCTCGTCTTGAGGCCGAATCACCCCCGACGCGGCCGGGACGTCGAGCGCTCCCGCTGGTGACGGGCTGGCCGCTGCGCCGCTCGCCTCGGCGACGATCGCATGGGCGATCGAACCGAGCGGCGTGTCGTCGCCAGGACGGGAGGTCCCGCTTTCCTTGATCACCGGCAGCGCGGACCCGGTTTGACGTCGGCCCGGCGGGCCGGCGATGCCTTCGCTCGTCAACGGCGGCAGGGGCGCGGCCAGCACCTGCAGGCGCGGCAGCAAGGGCGCCGGCGTGCCGGGCTCGAGCGGCGGCGCCGGTGCCAGCGGCGTCATCGGCGTGAGCGGCGCCAAGCTGATCCCGTGGAGCGTCCGGCCCCTCGCCCAAGCCCCACTCTTCGCTTCCTTGAGACGGTATTCAGTGGCGTCGCCCTCGGTCAGCGCCGCGGGCGTGGCGGCGGGGGTCGGCGCGGGCCGAGGAGGCTCGGGCGCCTCCGTCAAAGCCGACGACGACAGCTCGCTGAAGATCTCCTCTGGCCCTTCGCCGCTGTCGTCTCCGAACATCGGCGACGACACCAGCTCGACGGGCTCGGCGTCAGCGAGGGCGTCCGTCTGCAGCACCGCCCCGGGCAACTCGCCAAACGGACCCGATCCCGGCGAGGGCGACAGCGGCGCCAGCGTCACCGGTTGCGCCCCGGCGCCCGCGCCCGCCAGAAACCCGAGACCCGCCAGCTTCTCGATGAACTGATCGAGCGCCTCGTTGGTCAGGTCGAGCTGATACGTTGCGCTCGCCCACGCGACGACGTCTTCGAGCGGCTGGCCGGTCAGCTGCTTGGCCAGGTCGTACTCGAAGTCGTAGAAGCGGAAACTGACCCCTGTCGCCGGATCGGTAAGGTCGACATACGCAACGTCGCCTTCCTCCACCGTCGCGGCGACAAGATCATCTCGTAGGCGCGGCGCCATGGCCCGCCAGCTTAACAAGCTGTTGCCGTGATGCGCCAGCAGCCAGCGGTCAAAACGACGTCGGTGGGGAGGCGGCCGCCCGAGAGGCTTCGGCGCCGCGGTGTCACTTGCGTTTTGGCTTGGCGTCGAGCTGAGGCTGCGGCCGCATGCGCGACGGCGGATGAACCTTGTGCGCGATCTCGATCTTCGCCTGCACACGCGCGCGAAACCCGGGCGCATTCCCTTGTTGCCCGCGCGGCGACTCCGTCGCGGGTCGGTCGGCGGCGATCAGCGGAGGGCGACGTGCCGGAGCGACCGGAGGACGATGGGGCGCGACCGGTGGGGCGCCAGTGCCGGCGACGGGTCGGCCCCCGAAGAAGGTCCCCGGCGCGCGTGGCGTGGGTGGGCCCTGCGGTCGACCGGCGGGGTGGCCGCGCTCGGCGCGTGCGTGCGGAGCAGGGCTAGGTCCACCTGAGGGCGCACGCTCGGCCCGTGGGTGAGGCGGCCTCGCTCCCCCGAAGCGAGGCGGTCCGTTGAATTGAGCCTCGTCGGGTTTTCGCCCGTAAGGCTTTCGGGGCGGTGACGGCGCGAAGGGGCGGTGGCGCTCGTCGCGTGCGTGCGGCGCCCGCGGCTTTCCCGCGTGCGCGGGCCGCGGTCGTTCAGGCTCCGGCGGCGTCGCGACCGGCGCCCGCTTCGCCTGCGCGGGCCGCGGGGCTTCGAACCCGGCAGTCGGCTCCTCGCCGGCTGCCCTCTTGGTCGGCTCCGCCTTCACGGGGGCTGGTTTTTGTGCCTCCACCTTGGCCGCCTCCACCTTGACTGGCCCTGCCTTGGCCAGCTCGGATCTCGGCTCGTCCAGTCGCGCTCGGTCGGGTCGCGCTCGGTCGGCGTCTGGCGCACTTCGCTCGACGCGCGGCCCCGGTCGCGCAGGCGTGTGCGCGCGGGGGGGGCGCGCTGGCGTCTGGCGGCTGCCGTAGGGCGCACGGCCCTCGCTGTCCGCGCGCTCGATGCGGACGTGCGTCGCGCGCGGGTCGGTCTCGCTCGCCGCTCGGGCGAAGTCGGCGGCGGCCGCCGCCGCGATCTCGAACAACGTCTCGCGCGGGCCGATGCGGATCGCGCCGACCTCCCGGTTGGTCACGCCGCCGCGCCGGCAGATGAGGGGCAGCATCCAGCGTGGGTCCGCCTTGTCGTTTGCGCCCATGTTCACGCGGAACAGCACGCTGCTGGCAGCGAAGTCGGCCGAGCTCCGCGGCCGGCGATCCGGCGCCCCCCCACCGTAGCCGCCCCCGTCGGTCGGCACCGCCACCTGCCGCAGCGGCTCGCCCGCCGGCAAGCGACCGAGCTCGCGAGCCAGCAACCGGCGCAGCAGCTCGGCCTCGTCGACCTTGTCTCCCAGGTGCTTCAACAGCTCCCGCACGCGGGCATCCTGCGGCTCGGACACCTTCGCCGCGTCGTCGGTCAATTGTTCGACGAGGCGCTCTCCCGCCAGCGTCGCGATCGCCTCGGCCGACGGCGGCGGCGTCCACACCGCCTTCACGTGCGCCGCCGCCAGCAAGCGCTCGGCCTTTCGTCGATCCGTCGCGGTGGCGAGCAGCACAGCGGTCCCCTTGCGCCCGGCGCGTCCGGTGCGGCCGCTGCGGTGGGTGAGCGACTCGGCGTTGAGCGGCAGATCCGCATGAATGATGAGATCCACGTCGGGGAGGTGAAGGCCGCGCGCCGCGACGTTCGTCGCCACCAGCACGCGCGCCTCGCCCCGGCGCACCTGATCGAGCGCGCGATCCCGCTCGGCCTGGGCCCGGTCGCCCGAGATCGCCGTCGCCGTGAAGCCGCGCGCCACGAGCCCGCGGTGCAGCTCGCCGACGCCCTCGCGGGTGGTGCAAAAGACGATCACGCGCTCGGCGTCGGACGCGCGAAGCACGTTCACGACGGCGGCGCGCCGATCGCTGCTCGCCACGAGGTGCGCGACATACGCGATGTCCTCGTGGGCCGTCGTTCGCGAGGAGCCGCCCGATTCGCCGCGCGGATCGACGGGCAGGGCGTCGCGCTGAAACTTTCGCGCCAGGTCTCTGATGGCCGGTGGAAGTGTCGCGGACAGCAGCAACGTGCGCCGCTCGGCGGGCGCGGCCTTCAGCAGCGTCTCGAGATCGTCGCGAAATCCCAGATCCAGCATCTCGTCGGCCTCGTCGAGGACGAGGACCGCGATCTGCGCGAGGTCGAGCCGCCCCCGCTCCGCCAGATCGACCAGCCTGCCCGGGGTGCCGATGGCCACGTCGACCCCGTGCTTGAGGGCGCCGAGGTCGCCGCCCACGGACGTGCCCCCGGTGAACGACGCCAGCCGCATTCCCGTGTGGCGCAGCAGCCACCCGAGCTCCTCGCGAACCTGCGCCGCCAGCTCGCGCGTCGGGACGATGACCAGCGCAGACGGCTGTGGCTTTCGCGTGAACTTCGTGGCGCCATCAGGTCCGAGCAGCGTCTGGGCGAGTGCCACCCCGAAGGCGATCGTCTTGCCCGAGCCCGTCTGGGACGACACCAGCAGATCGCGGCCGGCGCAGCGGGCCTCGAGCACGGCCGCCTGAACCGGCATGGCGGTCTCGTATTTGCGGTCGGCGAGGGCGCGCGCCACGGATTCGGGCAGATTCAGCTCGGCAAAGGAACTCAAGGGAGGCGAGGTCTACCCCATGTTTGCCGAATGACAAAGCTCCCACGGCTGGGAGTGAGGCTCCTTCTCGTTCTACCGACGGCCGACAAGCCGACCCGCTGGCTGCGCCGGCGCTGCGCTCCGGTGCTCGTGTACCGGAGTACAC
>CAYUFS010000079.1:0-20267 GCA_964443975.1 uncultured Myxococcales bacterium
CGCCGGCTTTCGGGAAGCGCCGCCTGGACCAGATTCGGTACGCCGAGGTCCAGGACTACACGGCTCGGAAGGCGGCTCGGCTCAAGCCCAAGAGCGTGAACAACCACCTGACCGTGCTCCGTCGCCTGCTCGTCGTGGCGAAGAAACGCGGTCTCATCGAAGCCGTCCCCGAGTTCGAGTGGCTCAAGGTTCCGCGGCCCGACTTCGACTTCCTGACGTTCGAGGAAGCGGGGCGGCTCACGGCGGCAACCGATCCCGACTGGCGCTGCATGGTGATCGTCGCCATGAAGACCGGGCTGCGACAGGGCGAGCTGCTCGCCCTGCGCTGGGAAGACGTCGACCTGGTGGCGGGGCAACTCCGCGTCCGACGCTCTGTCACGCGTGGCGTGGTGACGGTGCCGAAGAGCGGGAAAGGGAGGGAGGTGCCGCTCGGCGACGAAGTTCTATCGTCGCTGAAAGCAGAGCGGCACTTGCGGGGTCCGCTGGTCTTCTGCACGGCGGACGGGCGGATGCTCAAGAAGAACGAGGTGAAGCATCCGCTCTGGCGCGCGTGCAAGAGAGCGGGGCTTCGTCAGATCGGGTGGCACGCCCTTCGGCACACCTTCGCGTCTCACCTCGTGATGCGAGGGGCGGCGATGAAGGCGGTTCAGGAGCTACTCGGTCACGCGACGATGGAGATGACGAATCGCTACTCGCACCTCAGCCCGGAGGTGCCTCGTCACGCGGTGAAGCTGCTCGATGGCCTCGACCGCGTGACGAATTCGTCTGGGCGACAGCTGGGCGACAAGGCCCTTTTTAGTACCTAACTACCTGGAATTATTGTGGAGGCGCCGGGAGTCGAACCCGGGTCCGAAGGTGCTTTGCTTATGCCACTACGTGCGTGTCCGGCGATTTGGTTTTCGTCGTCGGGGTGGCCCACCGGCGGGGCGTCCCAATGCTTAGTCTTCCTGTGTCTCATGATCGCGCCGGATGGCGCTGCGCGATCACCAGCCTGCTGAATGACCGCTCGCCGAGGTCGCAGACACCTCCTCGGGTCGCGGCCTGGTCCGTTCTTTAGGCGGCCAGGGCGAACGCGTTGTCGTTCGCAGTTGTTTTTTTTGCCCGTTTTTACGAGGCCTCGGGCGCCTCGGCACGCGACACGAACTTTGCTTACCCTCGTCGAAACCGTTTCGCCCCCTTTTCGATTTCACCAACTATAGCCGACCCGCGCCGGGTGCCCGCCGAGAAAACGCTTTCACGCGGTCAACGGGCGGAGTATGAGGGCCTCGTGCTTCGCGCTGGGTCGGGCTCCGCGGTGACTGACGACGGCTTCGCCGCCGGCCGCCTGGCAACGAAGCTGGCGCTCGCTGACGCGGGGCTTCCGTCGGCCCATCTGGCGATGGTCTTCGCGGGCGCGCGCCACGGCTCGGATGAATTTCGAGCGGTGCTGGCCGCGGTCCGCGAGACCTCGGGCGCCTCCGCGATCATGGGGTGCTCGACGACCGGCATCATCACCATGGCGAACGAGATCGAGAACGCCAGCGCGGTCGCGGTCTTGCTGTTCGGGGGGGGCGAGGCGATCCCGCTCTTGCTCGCTTCGCCGGTGCGCGCGGACCCACGCGACGCGGGCGTGCGGCTCGGTCGGGCGGCGCGCGCCCGGCTCGGCGACGAGAGCGAGGGTGCCACGCTGGTGGTGCTGGTCGATCCGCATCACCTCGACGCGACGGCGTTCGTCGCGGGAATCGCCGAAGGGGCCCCGGGGCTCAGCGTCGTCGGCGCCGGGGCTTCGGGCCGCGAGGACGGCGACGCGCGCGTGTTCACTGACGGGAAGGCGGTGCTGGACGCGGCGGTGGCCTTCCTGATCCCGGCGCGACTGCTGCCGACGATCGGGATGACGCACGGCTGTCAGGGGGTATCCGATCCGCTCCCCATCACCGCGGTCGAGCACAACGTCATCCTGGAGATCGACGGCCGCCCAGCGGTGGATGTCTTGAAGGAGGTCCTGCAGCTTCCCGCCAACCGCCCGCTCGAGAAGCTGTCGATTCCGCTGCTGGCGGGCATCGGCGACCGCATGTGCAACGAGCGCTCGGACTACATTGTCCGGCCTTTCGTCGTGCCGGACGACGATCCCCGCAGCCTCGCGGTACCGGAGCCCGTGCGTACGGGCCAGACCATCCGCTTCACGTTGCGCGACGCGATCGGCGCGCGCGATGACATGAAGGCCATGCTCACCGAGCAGTCCCACCTTCACGCGACGGGGCTGCCAGCGTTCGGCCTCTACTTCAATTGCGCGGGGCGCGGCAGCGCCCTGTACGGACGCAGCGGCCTCGATTCCGACCTGATCCAGCGGCGCTTCGGTAACATGCCGCTCGTGGGCATCGAGAGCGCGTTCGAGATCGCGCCGACCTGCGGCCGGCCACAGGTGCACATGTTGACGGGCGTCCTGTTGCTGGCCGGCGAGCGGCACGGGGCTTCCGCCGGCGCGGCGCCTGCCTGAGCTCTACTGCCCTGCCCCGACCGGCGTCACGCGAGGGCCTTCAGGCCTTCGCGATCGGCGAGGATGACGCGGCGGCCTTCGTTCTGGATCAGGCCCTTGCGCTTGAACTGCGACAGCGTCAGCGAGACCGTCTCGCGCGTGGAGCCGATGAGGTTCGCCATCTCCTGATGGGTGATCTTCAACGCGATCACGATCCCGCGGCCGTCCTCGACGCCGTGCTGCAGCCCGAGCTCGAGCAGCAGCTCCGCCAGCTTCGCGCCGACGTCCTTGAAGATGAGCTGCTCGACGCGCGACTCGAGATCCTTGCGGCGCGCGATGAGCGCGCGCGTGAACCAGTACGCGGCCTGGCCGCTCGAGGACAGCACCTGGTCGAGGGTCTCGCGATCCACCTCGATCGCGAGGGTCGCCTCCATCGCCTCGGCCATCTCCTCGCGCGGTCCCCCCTCGAGCAGGCACGGCTCGCCGAAGAAGTCGCCGGTGGTGCGGTATGCGAGCGTCAGCTCCTTGCCGTCGCGCGTGACCTTGGAGATCTTCACGCGGCCTTGCGCCAGGAAGAACACGCCCTGGGCTCGATCGCCCGGCAGATAAATGACCTGGCGCGCGCGAAATCCCGTCGACCGGGCTCCGGCGACGAGCCTCAAGATGACGTCGCCGGGCACGCGCGCCAGCACGTCACACTTCTTCAACAATCCAGCTGTTCGCTTTTCCTCTGCCGTCGGCATCTGGTACTTTCTCTTTGGTTTGTAGCAAGGACCCGGGCGTCATACAAGATTTTTTTCGTCATCGAGCTAACGAACCAGCGCCCCGGCGAACCATCGTGAGCCCGGCCACCAGAAGCATCGTCGCCCCGGCGAGGATCACCATGTCCGCCCGCAGGGGCAGCTTTTCGCCGGCCTGATCCAGGCCGAAGTAGCCGAGCACGATCAACACGCCGTTGTTGAGGACGTGCACCAGCATGGAAGGAACGATCGAGCCGCTGGTGAGCGCCACCCACGAGAGCAGCGTCCCCAGCAGCGCCGTGGGAATGAAGCGCCACACGTCGCCGTGCATGATGCCGAACAGGATCCCGGTCAACACGCACGACACCGGCAGCGAGAACTGGCGGCGTAGACCCTGCAGGATCGCGCCGCGGAACAGCGCCTCCTCGCAGATCGCGGGCGTCACCGCCAGCGCGAACAGCGACAGCGCCAGGGAACGCGACTCGCCTGGCGGGCGGATGAGGTTCCGGATGCTTTCGACGACCTCGCGCGGCGGCGGCATCAGGCGGTCCGCCAGGATGCCGAGGATGATCCACCCGGAGAGCCCGAGGCAGCCGGCGCCGAGGATGGCCCAGCCCCGCGGCCGCCTGACCACGAGCACGTCGACGAGGGGCCGCCGCGCCAGCCGCGCGTAGATCCAGACGAGGCCCAGGAAGCCGGCCCACTGCGAGATCATCAGCCCTGGAATCAGTCGCCAGCGCTGCAGCCAGGTGAACGCGAAGAACCACAGGATGAACGCGACGCCGAACAGCGACACGGCCTGGCCAGCCGTCGGCGCGATCGCCGGCCGCCCCGGCGCGGCCCGACCCACGAGGTAGCGCAGCCAGGCCCCGAGCCCGACGAGATCGGCGTCGGTCGAGGCCAGCAGGCGCTCGGAGTCGTACAGGCGCGCCGCGAACGCCAGCGCCAGCGCGCCGAACCCGATCGTCGACGCCAGCACGACGATCGCCGGGACCACGTGGGCGTTGCCCAGCATGAGATCGCGCGCCAGCAAGGTCAGGTTCGTGCCCGGTACGATGAGCGCGATCCCCGTCAGCCGGAAGTCCGCCATGCCTGCCACCAGCGACGGCGTGAAGCACAACAAGTACACGGGCATGAGCAGCGTCTGCGCCTCCTTGAAGCTGCGCGCCATGGCGCCGATCGCCACCATCACGCTGCCGAACAGGAACGCCGCGGGTACGACGATCACCAACGTCGCGGCGGCGCGCGGCCACGGGATCGCCAGGATGGGACTCCCGGCGGCCAGGCGGGCGCCCTCGGCCACCGTCAGCGACATCGATACGATGTTGAGCACCCCGGTCAGCAGCGCCAGCGTCCCCACCGCCAGCACCTTGCCGGTCATCAGGTCGAACCGCCGCACGGGCGACGAGAGCAAGGTCTCCAGCGTGCCGCGCTCGCGCTCGCCCGCCGTGATGTCGATCGCAGGATAGAAGGCGCCGAGCATGGTCATGACGACGACGATGAGCGGCAAGATCTTGGACAGCACGTAGCCGCCGATCTTCGACTTCGTGGCCAGGCTGACGCCCGTCAGCGCGTACGTGCGAAAACACCCGCGCGGCAGCACGCCCCCGAGCGCGCGATTGACGCGATCGTTGGCCTGATCCGACGCCGGGCGCGTCTCGTCGTAGATCACCCGCACCGCGAGCGGCGCCGCGGCCGCGGCCGCCGGGGTATGGGTGACCTCGACGACGGCATCGAACGTTCCCGCGAGCACGTCGGCCGCGGCGGTCCCACCAGCAGCGGGGGCATGGGCGCCCTCGGCCTCGCCTTTGCCTTCGGTCGCGACGTCGATGCCGCCGCCCTTGGCCGTCAGGTGAGCGTGCAGCGCCCGGCGCGTCGTCGGATCGGAATCGACCAGGGCGACGTGCGAGGTGCGCGCGTCATCGGTCGCCTGCTTGCCCGCCATGACCTCGGCCATCAGCAACGACACCAGCGGGTAGACGACCAGCGGGAACAGGAACATGACCGCCAGCGTCCGGCGATCGCGCAGCGTCTCCCGCAGCTCCTTGCGAAAGACCACCCCGACGTGCGGCAGGTTCAAGCAGCCACCAGGTGGGTCACCAGGCGCAAGAAGGCTTCCTCCAGGCTGGTCGCGTCGCCGGCCAGCGCTCGCAGCTCCGGGGGTCGGCCCTCGGCCAGCAGCTTCCCTTCATAGAGGAGGCCCACGCGATCGCACAGCAGCTCCGCCTCGGCGAGATAGTGCGTCGAGAAGATGACGGCCTTGCCGCGCGCGCGCTCGGCGCCGATGTATTCGCGCAGGAAGCGGCTGGCCAGGACGTCGAGGCCCACCGTCGGCTCGTCGAGGATCAGCACGGGCGGATCGTGCAGGACCGCGCGCGCGACCGAGATGCGCTGCTTCTGTCCTGACGAGAGGGCCTCGCAGCGGCGATCGAGGATCTCGCCGAGGTCGAGGACGGCCGCGAGCTCCGCGGTGCGCGCGACGACGTCTCGGGGCGACATCCCCTCGAGCGCGCCGAAGTACGCCAGCACCTCGCGGCCGGTGAGGCGTCCGTAGAGACCGGTCGTGCCGGTCATGAACCCCAGTCGTCGCTGTGCCTCGCGCGGATCGCGGCCAACGTCGACGCCGGCGATCTCCGCCACACCCTCCGTGGGGCGCAGGAGCCCCGCCAGGATTCGCAGCGTCGTGGTCTTGCCGGCGCCGTTCGGCCCCAGCAATCCGTAGATCTCCCCGGCGGAGACCGAGAACGACAGCCCCGCGACGGCGGTGCGCTGACCGAACAGCTTCTTCAACCGCTCGACGGTGACGGCGGACATGCAGGGCGGTGAGGATAGCAGGGTGGCGGTGGCGACGAGCGATCCGCTGCGGAAGCGCGGCGCGCCTTCGACTCCGCGGGTGGGCATCATAGACTCGGGCGATGTTGCGAATTCGGTCACTGCTCGGCGAGGACGTCGCGGCCGCCGACGAGGTGTTGCGGGCAGCGTTCGAGGCGGACGTCAGCTTCCAGCCGAGATTGCGCCGGTACCTTGCGCTGCAACCCGATGGCTGGTGGGTGGCGGAAGACGGCGGCGGCGCGATCGTCGGGATCGGGGGCGCGATCGACTATGGTTCGGTCGCGTACATCGGCCTGATGGCGGTGCGCCCCGATTGGCAGGGACGGCGACTTGGCCGCCGCCTGCTCGAAACAACCCTCGCATCGCTGGCCGGGCGCTCCACGACGTGCGCGGTCCTCGACGCCAGTGCGGCGGGCGCTCCGCTCTACGAGCGCATGGGCTTCGTGGACGTGGGGTTGAGCCACGAATTTTGGGCCACCGACGCGTCCGGGGCGGCGACCGACGGTGGAGGCCCGGCGACGCTCACGGTGACCGCGGCGGTGACTGCGGCGGAGCTGGCTGACGTGATCCGACTCGACGGCGAGCTCTTCGGCGTCGAGCGCCCGCGACTATGGGCGTGGTTGCTGACGGCCCACCCGGGGCGGACCTTGCTGGCCCACGACACGGTCGGCCGGTTGGTTGGTTACCTGTGCGCCCAGGACCCCCTGCTCGGTCCGTTCGGCGCCCGCGCGCCCGAGGTCGCGGACGCCCTGCTGCACCGAGCGCTCGCGCTGGTCGGCCACCACCGCGTGCGGCTGCAGATGCCGGAGGCCAACACCGCCGGAGGGGACCTGCTGCTGAAGCGCGGATTCAAGCTCGGGCGATCCCTGCGGCACATGCGCCGCGGGCCGTGTGGCCCGTTCGCGGGTGGGTGGGCCTCGATCTATGGGAAAGGCAGCTACTGCCTCGGATGACTGCCGTCGAGGCGCCCCGCCCGTTTCGGCGACCGGAGACTTTGTCCACGGGCTGTTAGACTTGCCCGCATGAGCGAGCCGTCGGGCGACGTGTGGCTGCATTGCAGCGCATGCCGAAAGGACATTCGGTACGGCGCCATCCACTGGGTCTGCAGCGTTTCGACCTGCAACCGCGCCCGCACCCAGCTCGTGTTCTGTTCCGTGCCCTGCTGGGACTCGCACGTGGCGACACTCCGCCACCGCGACGCCTGGGCGGTCGAGGCACGCGCCCCGAGCCGAAGTGAGTGGGTCGCCGCGCGCGGTGAGGCCCCCCCGGCCTCACCCGCGCCGCGAACGGAGGCGCCGACGTCCCCGATGCGCCGGCCGTCCCCCTCCCTCTCCTCGGGCCCGTCCCAGCCCTCGTCTTCGTCCCAGTCGTCCTCCCTCCCCTCGTCCTCGACCTCGCCCCCGTCCGCGCCTCCCGTCCCCACCCTCTCCGCCGCATACGATCGCGACGTGCTGATCGTCGTCTCCAAGCTGAAGAAGTACATCAAGGACCGTTCGGGCATGAACACCTCGGACGCGGTGGCCGACGCCCTCGGCGAGCACGTCCGCTCGATCTGCGACGAAGCGATCCGCGCCGCCGCGCGCGACAGCCGCAAGACCGTCCTCGACCGCGACGTGCCCCACCCCCGGCGCCCGGGCTAGTGTTTCGGATCTGCCTCAAGTCCGAATGGCCTCCCTCCGATGGATAGGAACACGGCCCATTCTCGGGCGCGATGCCCAACCACCGATTGAAGGAGAGACCCATGTTGCGAAATCTGAAGAAGCTTTGGAAGGACGAGCAAGGCGCGACCGCCGTCGAGTACGGCCTGATCGTCGCGGCGATCGCCGGATTGATCATCGTCGTCGTCTTCGTCCTCGGTAACAAGGTCAAGAACTCGTTCAACAACGTCGCCGCCGCGATGCCGTAACGGCTCGCCCGCCTCGGGTGAGCGTCTTGCTCCGGCGACTAAGACATTGAAGCTGCTGACGCCGCACTTGATCCCCTTGGCCGCGACGCTGGTCGTGGCGGTCGTATGGGACCTGCGCGTGCGCCGCATACCGAATCTTCTGAGTGGCGCGGCCGCTGTCGCCGGGCTGGGCGCCACTCTGTGGGATGGTGGGCTATTGGGGGTCCTTTCGGGGGTGGCGGCCGGTGGCGCCACGGTTGCCGTGCTCTTTTCGTTCTGGCGTCGAGGTGGTCTCGGTGGCGGCGACGTGAAGTTCGCGGCCGCCGTCGCCATGTGGGTGGGGTTGAGCGGTTTGCCTATATTTTGGCTGGCGACCGCCGTCGCGGGAGGCGCGACGGCGGCCGTTTGTTTGCTTGCATCGCGACGGCCCGCGCGCCTCGAGATCCGCGCGAACCTGACCATCGCCGCGCTCCATCAGATCATCCCCAGCGTGAGCCCCACGACGGCCGACGGCCGCGTCTCGGTTCCGTATGGCGTGGCGATCGCGCTGGGCGCCGCCTTCATCCGCTGGCATCGCCAGGGCTAGGGCGGCGTCGCCGATCGCGACGGGCCTCGGACATCAGACCTCGGACCTCGATCGTCCGCCCTGACCGCGGCTGTAGACGAAAAAGCAACGACTTGTGCGTTCCGGACTCAGGAAGTCCGCGAAATCTACCGAGATGAGTCAGCAATATGGCTAACGATGTCATGGCCGGAACGGCACGGTTGCGCGCCGCCACCGGATCTCGCCGCGCCGGATCGCGGGCGGTCTTGTTCTGGGGCGTCGCGGCCATCGCGGGCCTCGGCGCCGCGCTGATGATCGCGCGCTATCTCGATCGCAAGACGGTCACGGTCACCGCGCCGATCGCGAAGATCGTCGTGGCGGCGATGGATCTGCCGATGGCGACCAAGCTGACGGCGGAGCATTTGAAGATGGTCGAGTGGCCCGTATCGGCGCTGCCCCCGGGGGCCATCCGCGAATCGAAGGAGATCGTCGATCGCGTCCTCATCTCGCACGTGATCGCGGGCGAGCCGATTCGTGCCCTGCAGCTTGCGGCGAAGGATGCGGGCAATGGGCTGGCTGCCCTGATCCCGGCGCACATGCGCGCCATGGCGGTGCGCGTGGACGACGTCGTGGGCGTCGCCGGCTTCATTCACCCCGACGACCGTGTCGACGTCATCGTGACGTTGCGCCCGAGCAAGCCGGCGGACGCCGAGTTCACGTCGAAGGTGATTCTTCAGAACGTGAAGGTCCTGGCCGTCGGCAAGGAGATCGAGATCGCCGACACCGCCCGCCGCCAGGCCAGCCCCGCCACCGTGGCGACGCTGCTGGTCGGGCCCGCGCAGGCGGAGAAGCTGGCGCTCGCGGCCAACGAAGGGCGGCTGGTGTTGACGCTTCGAAGCTGGACGGACAGCGCGGCCGTTGACACTGTCGGCATGAATCCCTCGGCCCTGCTGGCCGAATCTGGCGTCGTGACACCGCCGGCGTTGGCCCCGGCCGCCGACTCGAAGGAGGAAGCGCACGCGGCTCCGGGCCCCATGCCTGCCAGGAAGCGCGAGCGCGGTCGCAAGCATGCCCGCGTCGCCGGCGGCTCCGAGGCTGGGGCTCCGCCCGCCAAGAAGGAGACGGTCGAGATCTTGCGCGGCGATCGCTTCGAGGAGCGGAAGTTCGAACGCAAAGGACCCCGGTGAGCGCCTCGCTGCTTTCGTCGAGCCGCGGGTGCTTCCGGGGCCGCCTGAGCGCCACGGTGTCGGCGCTGGCGCTGACCTTGGCGCTGGCCGCTGGCTCGGACATCTCGTCGCGGACGGCCTCCGCCGCGACCGGGGAGCCAGTCGGCGATTCGACGCTGTCGCCCGGCACCTCGGAGATCCACATCGACCGCGAGGTGGGCGCCGCGCAGAAGTTCGCGCTGGAGATGGGGCAGAACCGCCTGCTGATCATCTCGGAGGCGATCGTGCGTGTCTCCGTCGCCGACCCCAAGGTGGCTGACCTGAAGGTCATCACCCAGACTCAGCTGCTGCTGACGGCGCGCGGCGTGGGAACCACGGACCTCACGCTGTGGAACAAGCACGACGAGCCCCTGGTGCTGTCGCTGGGCGTGACCCGCAACCTGGACGCGCTCCGGCAGCAACTCGCCGAGCTGTTCCCGCACGAGAAGCTGACCGTGACCCCAGCGGGCGGCGATCTCGTCATCCTGTCGGGCGAGGTCTCGGACGTCCGCATCCCCGAGCGCGCCGCGGACGTCGCCAAGCTGCACGCCGAGAAGGTCGCGAACCTCATTCATGTCTTTGGCAACCAGCAGGTGCAGCTCGAGGTGAAGTTCGCGGAGGTCTCGCGCAACGGCCTGCGCGAGATCGGCGTCAACCTGTTTCACCGCGACGCGGCCGGCCGCTTCGTGGGCGGCGTGGCGAACGCGGGCACCAACCCCGGCTCGTTCCTGGCCATCCCGGGAACGGGCAACGCCGCCGTCCCCGATGTCTACCCGGGCTCGCCCGGTGGGGCCTTCTCCATCTTCTTCTCCGGGCTGCCGAACTTCCCGTTCAGCGCGATGCTCAGCTTGCTGGAGACGACGGGGCTCGCCAAGATGCTGGCGGAACCGACGCTGGTTGCCATGTCGGGGCAAGAGGCGCGCTTCCTCGCCGGCGGCGAGTTCCCCATCCCCTACTCGACGGGCCTCGGCGCGGTGACGGTGCAGTGGAAGAAGTTCGGCATCATGCTGGCCTTCACGCCCACCGTGGTCAGCGACGGCATGATGAACCTGAAGCTGGCCACGGAGGTGAGCGACGTGGATCCTTCCCGCTCGGTCACCATCAACGGCTTCTCGATCCCTGGGGTGACGTCGCGCCAGAGCGAGACCACCGTGCGTCTGTCCGACGGCCAGAGCTTCGCCATCGCCGGCCTCATGTCGAGCCGCATGCGCGAGCAGGTCGACAAGATCCCGTTCCTCGGCGATCTCCCGATCCTGGGCGCGTTGTTCCGCTCGACCCTGTACACCCGCGACGAGTCCGAGCTGCTGGTGGTGATCACGGCGCACCTGGCGCGCCCGATGGCGCCACACGAGGTGCCGCGCCTGCCAACTGAGGACGAGCAAAACGATCCGAACGACCTGGAGCTCTTCCTGCTGGGCGGCGAGGGGCGCGGCGCCCCGAAGCGGGAGTCGGGTCGCGCCGTCGGCGCGCCCGCGCGCGGCCCCGCCGGTGAGCTGGGATTCATTCGCTGAAAGCGAGCCAACATGCAAAGAACAACAGTCCTGATCGTGGGCGCTGACGCGACCGTCGAGGGCCACCTGCGCCGGGCCCTCCAGGGGATGGCCCAGGTCATCACCTCCACCGTGAGGCCGGAGCAGGTCGCGGACGAGGTGAGGCGCGTGCGCCCGGGCGTCGTGCTCGTCGCGGTCTCAGCGCAGCTTCCCCAGAACTTCGGCTACATCTACAACGTCACCGCCGCGGGCGGCATCGTGGTGGTGGTCAGCCAGAGCAAGGACTCCGACCTGATCCTGCGGGCGATGCGCTCCGGCGCCCGCGAGTTCGTGGTCGACACGGACATCGAAGAGATTCAGATGGCGGTGCGGGCGCAGGCGAAGAACGCCGAGCCCTCCGAGGAGGGCGCCATCATCACGGTCTTCCCGGCGAAGGGCGGCATGGGCGCGACCAGCATCGCCGTGAACCTGGCCGGGGCCATGCAGCGCAAGGGCCTGCGCGTCTGCTTGATCGACCTCGATCTGCACCTCGGGGACGTCCCGTCGTTCATGGACATCACGTCGAACACGTCCATCAGCGAGATCCTGTCCAACCTGGCGCGGCTCGACCGCGACTTGCTGGAGACGTCGATCACCAAGCACAGCTCCGGTGTGGCCGTCCTGGCCCAGAGCGGCTCCATGGAGGACAGCGAGCACATCACCGCCGCGGACCTGTCGAAGCTGCTCCTGGTGCTGAAGAAGCACTACGACCGCGTGATCATCGACGGCGTCAGGGGCTTCGACGAGGTGGCCCTTGCCGCCCTGGACGTGAGCCAGGTGCTGTTGATGGTGATGACCCAGGACGTGCCCGCGATTCGCAACGGGCAACGCTGCCTGGAGATGTTCGGGCGCCTCGGCTACGACCAGCAGAAGGTCAAGCTGATCCTCAACCGGTATCAGAAGGCCTCCCGAATCACGCTGGACGTCATCGCGGAGACGCTGAAGGTTCCCGTGAGCCACACGCTCGCCAACGACTTTCTGTCGCTGATCGACAGCATCAACCGGGGCGTGCTGCTGGTGGACGCCGCCCCGCGCTCGAAGCTGACCCAGGACATCAACGATCTCGTCCCGATCGTCGCGGGCGGCGAGCTGTTCATCGAGAAGGCAGCGCCGAAGGGCTTCCTGCGTGGATTCCTGTCCAGAAAGGTTGCCGATGGGACTACGTGACCGCCTGCAGCGCTCGCACACCGGGACCTTCCCGGTCCCCGTGCTCCCCGGCCCCGGGGCCTCGCAGTCCGTCTCCGCGGACGCCTATCAGAGCCTGAAGGGCGACCTGCACAAGGGGCTCATCGACAAGCTGGACCTGCGCACCATCGATCAGCTCTCACGGGAGCAGCTTCGCGAGGAGCTGCGCCAGATCCTGGGCGTGGTCCTGGCCGGCACCGAGCTGCCGCTCAACCGCGCGGAGCGCGAGCTGCTGTTCGAGGAGCTGCTCGACGAGATCACCGGCCTCGGCCCGCTCGAGCCGCTGCTGCGCGACCCCACGGTGTCCGACATCCTGGTCAACACGTACTCGACGGTCTACGTGGAGCGCTTCGGCAAGCTGGAGCTGACCGGGGTGCGGTTTCGCGACAACGAGCACCTGACCCAGATCATCAACCGCATCGTGGCCCGCGTGGGGCGCCGGGTGGACGACGCCTCGCCGATGGCCGACGCCCGCCTCGCCGACGGGTCGCGCGTGAACGCGATCATTCCCCCGCTGTCGATCGACGGCCCCGTCATGTCGATCCGCCGCTTCGGCGGCAAGCCGCTGCGATTCAAGGACATGCTGAGCATCGGCAGCATCACCCCGGAGATGGTGGGCTTCCTGGGCGCCGCCGTGCAGGCGAAGCTGAACGTCCTCATCAGCGGCGGCACCGGCACCGGCAAGACCACGATGTTGAACGCGCTGTCGTCGTTCATCCCCGAGGGCGAGCGCGTGGTCACCATCGAGGACGCCGCCGAGCTGCAGCTGCAGCAACGCCACGTCGTCCGCCTCGAGACGCGGCCCCCCAACATCGAGGGGCGCGGCGAGGTGCTGGCCCGCGATCTGGTGAAGAACGCGCTGCGAATGCGCCCCGACCGCATCATCATCGGCGAGTGCCGCGGCGGCGAGATCCTGGACATGTTGCAGGCCATGAACACCGGCCACGAGGGCTCGATGACCACCGTCCACGCGAACACGGCCCGCGATGCCCTGTCGCGGATCGAGTCGATGGTGGGCATGGGCAGCGTCAGCCTGTCCGAGACGCTCACGCGCCAGACCATCTCGCGCGCCATCAACATCATCGTGCAGCTGACCCGCGGCACGGACGGCCGCCGCCGCATCTCCAGCGTCTCTGAGATCACCGGCATGGAGGGTCCCGTGCTCACGGTGCAAGAGATCTTTCGCTTCGACCAGCGCGGCACGGACAAGGACGGGAAGATCATCGGCGAGTACCGGTCCACAGGCCTGCGCCCGAAGGCCATGGAGCGCATCGAGCGCTACGGGATCAGCCCGGCCGAAGTGGTCCGGGCGTTGATGGAGGGATGACGTCACCATGCGCGCGGTCCTGATCGGATTGATGGCGGTCGCGTCCTTCGCGCTGATCGAGGGGCTGTTTCACACCCTGCGGTATTTCCGCGAGCGCCGGCAAGACGAGCTGAAGCGCCGACTGCAGTCGCTCGGCTCCGGCACGTCCGAGACCACGTCGCTGCTGCGCAAGGGAAACCTGTCGGCGAACCCGGCCATCGACGCCGTGCTGCGGGCGTTCCCGCTCGCGGAGCGGACCGAGGCGATGCTGGAGCAGGCGGAGGTTCAGGTCACCGTCGCGCGCCTGTTCGCCATCGCGGGCGGCGCGGGGCTCGTCGGCGCCGTGCTCGGGTTGATGTCGAACATGGGCTACATCCTGGCCCTGGTGCTCGGGCCGCTCGGCGCCGTCGTCCCCTTCATGTACGTGGCCTTCATGCGCGATCGGCGCAACCACAAGCTGTCCGAGCAGCTGCCGGACGCGCTCGACATGATGGCGCGCTCCCTGCGCGCCGGCCACGCGCTGTCGAGCTCGTTCAAGCTGGTCGCCGCCGAGATGCCGTCGCCCATCAACACCGAGTTCGCCCGCGCCTTCGAGGAGCAGAACCTGGGCATGCCGTTCGAGCGCGCCATCGCGCAGATGACGAAGCGCGCGCCGGCGAACCGCGACCTGAAGATCTTCGCCGTGTCGGTCATCGTCCAGAAGGAGACCGGCGGCAACCTGGTCGAGATCATCGAGAAGATCGCGGAGACGATCCGCGCCCGGTATCGCTTCTACGGCAAGCTCCGCACGCTGACCGCGGAGGGGCGCATGTCGAGCTACATCCTGGCGGCCCTGCCCATCCTGACGGCGATCTTCATCGCGTTCACCAATCCCGAGTACACGCGCTTGCTCATCACCGATCCCATCGGCCACATGGCCGTCGCCTACGCGGCCGTCACGTGGCTCGTGGGGCTGCTGTGGATGCGGAGCATGATGAAGGTGGACGCGTGAACCCGGCCGGCGTGCTCGGGGCCGTTCGCTGGGAGCTGGGCATCGCCGCGGGGGCGGGGATGCTGTTCGTATTGGCGCTGGCCGCAGGCGTGCGCGCGCTGCTCGGCCGCCGCGATGCCATCGTCGATCGCATCGAGCGAACGGTGGCGGCCAACAATAACTCCGTGGTGCACCAGGGCATGGATGAGGACGGGACCGGCGAGTCGACGTCCGTCGCGCTGGCGCGTTTCTTTCGCCCATTCGCGTGGCTGGCCCGGCCCGCGGGCGCCGAGGAGCTGGCGCGGCTGCGGGGCAGCTTGATTCGCGCGGGCTACCGCGGCCCGCACGCCATGGAGATCTTCCTCGGGATCAAGCTGACGGTCACGCCGATCACGACGATGGCGTTCCTGTTCGTGAACGCGCAGTTCGTGCAGCCGATCGCGTTCCCGCTGGACCTGGGCATCGCGATGGTGATCGCCGCGATCACGTTCTTCGTGCCCAACCTCTACCTGCGCAGCCGCGCCGGGGGCCGGCAGACCGCCATCGAGCGCGCGCTCCCCGACGCCATGGACCTGCTCGTGACCTGCGTCGAGGCGGGGCTGGGGCTGGACGCGACGATCTCGCGGGTCGCGGAGGAGATGTTCCTGGCGGCTCCGCTGCTGGCCGAGGAGCTGCGCCACACGGCGCTCGAGATCCAGGCGGGCGTGGCGCGCGCCGACGGGTTCCGCCGGCTGGCCGAGCGCACCGGCGTGGAGGATCTGCGCGCGCTGTCGGCGATGTTGATCCAGACCGACCTGTTCGGAACGAGCATCGCGAAGGCGTTGCGCGTTCACGGGGAGAGCATGCGGGTCCGGCGGTCGCAGCGCGCCGAGGAGAAGGCCGCGATGGTTTCGGTGAAGATGACGATCCCGCTCATCATGTGCATCCTGCCGTCCCTGATCGCGATCGTCATGGGACCGGCCGTGGCGATGATCGTCAGAAATTTTTCGGGACAATGACAATTCTGAGGAGACGACCGATGCGAAATCCTGGAGCCCGAGGGGCGGCTCGCGCGGCCCTGATTGTCACCGCCGTCTTCGGCGCCGCGGTGGGCTGCGCGCACGTCGCGCCCGCGCCCGCGCCCACGTCCACGTCCACGTTCGAGGCGCGGCGGCGGCTGGCGAGCGAGCTGGTCGCGCGCGCCGACTGGCAGCCGGCGTTCGCCTACGTCGACCAGCTTCACCGCGAGCAAGCCGCGGACGCGGGCGTGCTGGTGCTGCGCGCGACCATCTACCGCGAGCAGAACCTCTTCGAGGAGGCGGAGGCAGACCTTCGAGAGGCAGCGCGCCTGGCGCCCACGCTGGCCAGCGTGCGGGCGGCGCTGGGGATCCTCGACGACATGCGGCGCCGGCCGGTCGAAGCCGAGGAGCAGCTGCGCCTCGCCGTGAAGCTCGAGCCCCAGAACCCGGCGTATCTGAACAACCTGGGGTTCTCGCTGTTTCTTCGCGGCAAGACGAAGGACGCGATTCACTTCTACGAGCTGGCGGCGCGCCTCGCCCCCATGGCCCACCGCACGCGCACGAACCTCGGCTTCGCGTGCGCGGCCCAGGGTGAGTGGCGGCGCGCGGCGCACGAGTTCGAGATGGGAGGGACGCCCGTGGAAGCGAAGGTCAACCTGGGCTTCGCGTACGAGCGGGGCGGCGATCTGACGAACGCCTACGACCTGTACACGGAGGCCACGCGGATCGATCCGAAGAATCAACGTGCGCGGACGAACCTGACCCATGTGGCCGAGCTGCTGGGTCGACCGGCGCCCGCGTTCCCGGATGCTACGCCGGCAACGTCGGTGACGCCGACGGAGCAAGGCGGCCGCCGCGACGAGGGCGCCGGCGCCGAGCGCGCCGGGGAGCGGCAGCCATGAGGCCGCAACGGCGGGCGCGATCGAGGACGAGGGCAGCGCTCGCGACGTGGGGGCTGTGCCTCGGGTTGTCGTCGCTGGGCGCGTGCGCGTCGCGCACCTACCTGACGCCGACCCACGGCCGGGCATACGCCGAAGCCTTCGGCCGCCAGCAAGCGAACCCCGAGCCCGTCGATCGCGACGGACACGCCATCCAGGGGCTCGACTCGCAGGAGGCGACGACCATCAGCCGCTCCTACAACAAGAGCCTCGCGGCCAAGGAGGGCGGCGGCGAGCCGATGCAGCCGACCATCATCATGAACCCGGCGGCCGCCCCGCAGCAGGGGCCGAACATGCCGCCCCCCTCCGTGCCCGGCGGGCAGTAGCGCGCGCCGCCGCGCGGTGCAAACCTCCCGCCTGAGGGATTAGCGCAGACGTAGGGCCAGGGCAGTCCCTCAGTACAACGGCCCGGAAGTAAGTCTCCACCGAAGAGTTCGCCGCATGAGGGCCACGCAAGGATCTTTGGGGATGGGCACGAACTTCCGGGGCGCTGTACTCAGTGCACGGCCGGCGCGTTGCTCATGGCGACACCGAGCGGGGTCAGCGCGTCCGAGGCGTCGACGATCTCGTTGTTCGGCGTCCACTGATACCAGGCGTAGCGCTGGAGGCGCGGGTGCTTCGCGAACATCGTGAGGGCGCCAGCGTAAAACGCCTGCACCGTCGCCGCGTCGGGGTTGCTCAGATTCAGGCAACCCCACTCGGTCAGCCAGAGGGGACGGTTCCCTGGAATCGCCTCGGCCCACTTGATGTAGCTCTCGAGGTTGGCGGCCTGGGCGTCGCACGATCCAGCGTTCCAGCCGTACCAGTGCAACGCGATGAAATCGACGCGAAGGCCAAGCGATGACGCCTGGGTCATGAAGTCGTTGAACCAGGTCTGCCCCGCCGCGTCCGCAGAGGTGGCGGGGCTGCCGACCCGGAGCCCGGCGTTCGCCGTGAGCTGGGGCCACAGCGCCACGGCCTCGGCGACCGTCAGGTTGGATTGATCGGTCTTGTTCGGCTCGTTGAACCCGAGCACGGTCTTGTAGCCCGAGGCCGCGATGCCGTTGACCGCGTTCGTCACCGCCGCCGCGGTCTTTTCGGACTTACCTGCGACCATGGGCACGAATCCCGTGACCGCGCAGTTCCCCGCGGGCGTCGTGCCCCAGTTGTAGTACCAGGAGACATGGATCGCGGTCATGTCCGCGCAGGTCCCGCCAGCGATGCCCTTGAACGGCTGTGGACTGGCGCCGCCAGCGCCACCCGCGCCGCCAGCGCCGCCAGCGCCGCCAGCGCCGCCGCCAGCGTGTCCCGCCGCTCCCCCGACTCCCCCCAAACCTCCGCTCGCGCCACCAACGGCCCCGGAGCCGCCCGACGCGCCTGCCTTACCCCCGTTGCCACCACCGGCTCCTGCCTTTCCGCCAACACCACCGCCACCGCGACCAGCGCCACCGCCAGCCTTCCCGCCGGCGCCACCGCCCGCGCCACCGCTGCCAGGGACGCCGCCCGTTCCCGATGCTCCGCCGCTCGTCGAGACGCCCCCCGACCCCATCGCGCCAGCCGCGGCGCCGGCGCCACCAGATCCCAGGACGCCACCCGTTCCGGAAACGCCCCCCGACTGCCCCACCATCCCACCTGAGGCGCCGGTGGCGATGCCGCCCGCTCCACCAGAGCTCATGTTGGCGCCTCCGGTGTTCGTGGCGCCTCCACTCCCATGGCCTCCTCCCGAACCAGTCGTTCCAATTGAGGCACCGCCGCTACCGAGCGTCCCGCCGCCCCCTGCGGAAGCGTCCAGGCCCTGGGTTCCGCCGGTTTCACCGCTCGGGGTCTCCGCGCCGCCGCAACCGATCGCGCCCAGGAGCGTAGCCGTCACGAGCAGCGAGAACGTGGATTCGCGCAATTTGAGACTCCGCAAGTCAAGGGGTTTCCGCCCACACACCCAAACCCGCGGTTCCGCTTGATACTTTACCGTTAACCGCAGCCCTGTCGAAACGACATTTTCGCGAAACGTCGAAAGGGCTATCGTTCGGACGCAGCGCGACCAAATGCGACCATGATGACGGAAAAGCTCACAGTCCCGGAGCGCACGGCGCGCGTCGAGGTCTCGGACCTCCACATCCGAAACCTGGGTGTCTGCCGCTACGATTCGCCGCTGATGGCCCGCCTGGGGCTAGAGGCGTTTCATCGAGTGGGACGCGCCGATCGCGTGCTGCTCGACGATCGATTCTCGCGCGTGTCCGGTACGCCCCCGTTCGACCAACCAACGTTCGAGCTGGCGGGGCCGCGTGACCGCATCTTCTTCGACCCGAGCACGACGCGTGCGGCGATCGTGACCTGCGGGGGCCTGTGCCCGGGTATCAACAACGTCGTGCGCGGCCTCGTCCTCGAGCTGACGCACGCGTACGGCGTGAAGGAGATCTTCGGGTTTCGCTATGGCTACGAGGGCCTGATCCCGCGGCTCGGACACGCGCCGCTCCGCCTGCTCCCCGAGATGGTGGCCAGCATTCACGAGCAAGGGGGGACGATGCTCGGGACCTCGCGCGGAAGCCAGGATGCCGGCGAGATGGTGGACGGGCTCGAAGGCCTGGGCATCGACATGCTGTTCGTCATCGGCGGCGACGGAACCCTGCGCGGCGCGCAGACCATCGTGACCGAGCTGGCGCGGCGCCGCCGCAACGTCGCCGTCATCGGCATTCCCAAGACTATCGACAACGACATCCACTTCATCGATCGCAGCTTCGGCTTCGAGAGCGCGTTCGCGGCGGCCGTCGAGGTGATCCGCAGCGCGCACGTGGAGGCGACCGGCGCGCGCAACGGGATCGGCCTCGTCAAGCTGATGGGCCGGCACTCGGGCTTCATTGCCTGCCACGCGGCGCTGGCCGCCACCGACGCGAACTTCGTGCTGATCCCCGAGGTGCCGCTGCACCTGCACGGGGCCCGCGGCTTTCTCGAGCGGCTCGAGCAGCGGCTCGCCGAGCGCGGGCACGCCGTCATCGTCGTGGCGGAGGGGGCAGGTCAAGAGCTCTGCAAACCCGCGCGCTCGGCGGCAGAGCTGGCGGGCGACAGTCGCCCCACGGACGCGAGCGGCAACGCGCGGCTCGGGGACATCGGGTTCGTCCTGCGCGATCTCATCAACGGTCACTTCGCCCGGCGCGGCACCGAGATCACGTTGAAGTACATCGATCCGAGCTATCAAATTCGCAGCGTGCCGGCGTCGCCCTCCGACAGCGTGTTCTGCTGGAACATGGCCCGCAACGCCGTCCACGCCGCCATGGCCGGCAACACCGAGATGCTGATGGGCCGCTGGCACGGCCGCTTCGTCCACGTCCCCATGCCCCTCGCCACGCGCTTCCGCAAGCAGGTCGACGTCGCCGAGGAGCTCTGGATGTCGGTGCTGGAGGCAACCGGCCAGCCGGCGGGCTGGGGCGACGCGTAGGCGGGGGACGCCTACCGCAACAACGCTCGATAGGCTGAACACCCTGGCGTTGAAAGCGCCGTGTCCTCGACGTCTGGCTCGACATCTCCGCCAGAGTTGGACGCCCCTGCGTCCCCAACCGCAGATAGCGGCACCCAGCAGGACACCCCGAACTTGCCTTCAAACGTCGCGGAGAGGGTGTAAGGTTGGACGACGGCGGTTCCACTCGCCCTACCCTTCGATCTTTCGATTGTCACCATACCGGACGTGGCCCACCCGGTGGCGGCAT
>CAYUFS010000080.1:0-19143 GCA_964443975.1 uncultured Myxococcales bacterium
CCAGTCGGCGAACAGGTTGGCGCCGATGCCGATCTTGCTCGTCACCTTCAGGAACCGCGCCGGGATGATCTGGTCGGTGTCGACGTTCTCGATGGGAAGGACGATGGTCTTCGTCTGAAAGGTCCGGATGGGTTCCATGATGGTGTCGTCTCCCTGTTCCTGTTATCCGAGCAACTGGCGCGCGTCGGTGATCCGGCCGGTGACCGCCGACGCCGCCGCCGTGAGCGGGCTCGCCAGGAAGGTCCGGCCGCCCGAGCCCTGCCGTCCCTCGAAGTTCCGGTTGCTGGTGCTGACGGCGTATTGCCCCGGGCGCAGCTGGTCGCCGTTCATGGCGATGCACATCGAGCACCCGGCCTCGCGCCACTCCGCGCCCGCCTCGAGAAAGATGCGATCGAGGCCCTCGGCCTCGGCCTGCTTCTTCACGCGCTGCGAGCCCGGCACCACCATGGCCCGCACGCCGGCGGGGACCTTGCGGCCCTTGAACACAGTGGCCGCCTCGCGCAGATCAGAGATGCGCGAGTTCGTGCAGCTGCCGATGAACACGACGTCGACTGACCGGCCGAGCAGCGGCTTGCCCGCCTCCAGGCCCATGTAGCCGAGCGCCTTCGCCATGGTGGCGTTCTCGGGCGCCGGCACCACGGCCCCGATCGCGATGCCCATCCCTGGGTTCGTCCCGTAGGTGATCATGGGCTCGAGCTTGGCCGCGTCGAAGCGCTCCTCGCGGTCGAACGTCGCGCCGTCGTCGGTGGGCAGCTTGCGCCAGGCCTCGACCGCCTTGTCCCACGCGGCCCCCGACGGGGCGCGCGGCCGGCCTGCCAGGTAGTGAAACGTGAGGTCGTCGGGCGCGATCATGCCGGCGCGCGCGCCCGCCTCGATCGACATGTTGCAGACGGTCATGCGCTGCTCCATCGACAGCGCGCGGATCGCCGAGCCGCGGTACTCGATGACGTGCCCCGTCCCCCCGCCGATGCCCAGGCGGGCGATCACCGCCAGGATGACGTCCTTCGCGGTCACGCCGGGCCCGAGCTTACCCTCCACCGTGATGGCCAGAGTCTTCGGCCGGCTCTGCAGCAGGCACTGCGTGGCGAGCACGTGCGACACCTCGCTCGTCCCGATCCCGAACGCCAGCGCGCCGAACGCGCCGTGCGTGCTCGTGTGGCTGTCGCCGCAGACTATCGTCATCCCCGGCTGGGTCAGCCCCAGCTCCGGGCCGATCACGTGCACGATGCCCTGCCCCTCGCTGCCGAGCGCGAACAGCTCGATGCCGAACTCGCGACAGTTCGTCTCGAGCTGGCCGATCTGCGCCTCCGCCTGGCGATCGAGGATCTTGAATTTGCCGTCGGAGCCGCGCGGGGTGGTCGGGATCGAGTGGTCCATGGTCGCCACCGTGCGCGCCGGCTGCCGGACCTGAAGGCCGCGCTCGCGCAGCCAGGTGAACGCCTGGGGAGACGTCACCTCGTGGATCAGGTGCAGGTCGACGTACAGCACCGCCGGGGTGTCCGCGGTCTGTGGCCGCACCAGGTGGCTGTCCCAGAGCTTGTCGAACAACGTGCGTGGCGTCATCGCACCAATGTGACGGGGGTGGGCGCGCCCGTCCAGTGACAACTGGTTGTCGCAACCGTTAAGTGTAGCTTAACATTGGGCGATGGACGCGGCGCTGCTCCCCGCCTTTCACGACGTGCTGATCGTGGCGCAGACCGGCTCGGTGGGCGAGGCGGCCCGGCGCCTACACAAGACCTCGTCGGCCGTGTCTCAGCAGATCCACCGCGTCGAGCAACGCTTCGAGCTCAAGCTGTTCGACCGCGTCGGCCGCCACCTGCGGCCGAGCTCCTCGGGCGAGGCGTTGCTCGGGGCCTTGACCCGCCTGTTCTCCGAGGCCAGCTCCGTCGAGACGTTGCTCGAGGAGCTCGCCGCCTCGGCGCGGGTCACCACCTTGCGTGTGGCGGCCGCCGACTACCTGGGCGAGGCGTTCCTGCTGCCGATCCTGCGCCGCATGTTCGACGACCACGTGCCGCTGCGGTTCGAGATCACCACCATCAACTCGCCCGAGGCGCGGCGCCTCGTCGCCAGCGGCCACGTCGACGCGGCGGTGATCAGCACGGATCGCGCGCTCGCCCCCGACGAGGTCGCGCTTTGCCGGCAGTCGTTCTGCTGGGTGGCGCCACGGCCGCGCCGCGGCCCCGTCAAGTCGCCCACGACCCTGCTCGCGCGCGAGCCGCTCTTGCGGCTCGGCGCCGGCAGCCAGGGCCGCCGCTTGCTCGACGAATACCTGGGTCGCACGGGCCTGCGCCCCTCGTCGACCATCGACGTGCCGAGCGTGTCGCTGCTGCTGTCCTACGTGGGCCACGGCCTCGGGGTGGGATTGGCGCCCGCGCTGGCCGTCAACCGCGTCGATCGCGCCCGCGTGTTGATCGAGCCCGCCGATGTCCCCGACGTCGAGGTCCGCTTGATGTTGTATCCCGCGCTGAAACGAACGGCCTCCGTCCGCCGGTTCATCGACGAGCTCGTCGACGAGGCGAAGCGCGCGTCGACCCCCGCTCCGCCCCAGCGATCAGCGCGAGCCGCGCGGTAGCGAGGAAGCAGGCGACAAAGGCGCCGTGGGGGGCGTGGTCGCCTCACGCCGCGGAGAAGCTCGTCCGGCCGCCTCGGGCCGCGCGGCCACGGCCGCGGGCACGACCGCACGCCTCAGCACCAGCACTCCGATCTCGGGCGAGACACCGAGGCGCACCGGCGGCCCGGTGGTCCCGAGGCCCCGGTTCACGTACAGAGACGAGCTGCCCGACCGATAGTAGCCGCTCGTGAAACGCGTCATCACGCGCGCCAGGTTCACCCTGCGCGCGAAGAACGGCAGGCCCAGCTGGCCACCGTGCGTGTGTCCCGAGAGGGTCAGGTCCACATTCCGCGCCGCGGCCTCGGGAAAGAGCGCCGGATCGTGGGCCAGCAGGACCGTCGCCATCCCCGCGGGCCGGGCCGTCAGCGCCTGGGCGATGTCGTCCCGGCGCGTCCAGGTGTCGTCGACGCCCGCCACGTAGATGCGGGCGCCGTCGCGCTCGATCTCGACGCCGCGGTTGCGCAGCAGGTTCAACCCGGCCGCCTCGAGCGCCTGCGCCAGCGCCTCGGGCTCGGTGAAGTAGTCGTGGTTCCCCATGCTGGCGAACACGCCGTGGGTCGCCCGCAGCCGCCCCAGCGCCGACGCCACGACCGGCACGAAGGAGGCGCCGCTGGCGATCAGGTCTCCCGTGACCGCGACAAGGTCGGGCTGCAGGCGGTTGACCGCCGTCATCCAGCCCGCCACGCGTGGTCCGCTGGCGAACGGGCCGCAGTGAAGATCCGAGATCTGCACCACGCGAAAGCCCTCGAACGCCTGCGGCAGGTCGTCGATGAAGATGTCGCGCGTCTGAACGCGCGGGCGCTGCCACAACGTTCCGGCCGCGCCCAGCGCCGCGAGCAGCACCCCGGCCGCGAGCGCCTGCGTGGTCGCGACAGCGAAGGCCGCATGCGCGACGAGCGCCACGGGAGCGATGAACAGGAAGAGCAGGGCGACGGTCCACCAGATGAAGAACGGCCACAGCGTGCCGTAGAGGCGCAGCCGCCCTGGCGCCCCCCACACCGAACGTGCGCCGAACAGGTTGGAGATGAACCCCGCGGTCAGCGCCGCCCCGAGCGCGATCCCGGGCCCGAGGTGCCCGGTGATGCGCCCGAGCGCGAGGACGAGCGGGATCTGCACGCCGAGCGCGATCACGAGCGCGAACGCCACGAAGCGCGCGCGGCCGGGTCGCCGTCTCGCGTGCGCTTCGGTCACCTCGGCCACGGCCTAACTCTGACGGCGAAGCTCCGCCGGAACAAACGAAATAGTATGAAGTCGGGTGTCCGCAAGCAAAGCGCGCGCGCCGACGCGTCTACGGCGCCTTCGGGCGCGTGATGTCGGGCGCTCGGCCGTACGCGGGCACCACGGTGTTCAGGTTCTCGAACAAGCCCCGCGCGAACCGCTCGGCGGCGTACGCCGCGACGGCGTCGGCGCTCGGCCCCGCGACCTCCGCGAAGCGTCCCCGGCCGCCGAACCCGGATTCCAGGGCGTCCCGGTAGCGAGCCGCGCCCGTTCCCCCGAACACGAGGGGACCGCGGCCCGGCGCCACCTTCACCAGGTCCTCGGGCCCGAGCACCCAGTCCTCGGTCTGCCGTTCGATGTCCGGGGCCGCCCCCACCGACGCGAAGGCGGCGGCGTACACCTGGCCCTTGCCGGCGTCGAGGCACGGCAGCAGCCACTCCCCCGGCCGGGCCACCGCCATCATGTCCCGCGCCAGCGCCTGCAGCGAGGACACCACGATGAAGGGCGTCCCGAACGGCATCGCGAAGCCCTTGGCCACCGCGAACCCCACCCGCAGTCCGGTGAAGCTTCCCGGCCCCGCGCCGCATGCGATGGCCGCCAGCCCAGCCACGTCGGCGTCCGCGCGCGCCGTCACCTCGACGCAAAGCCGCAGCAGGTTCGACGAATGCCGCTCGCTGGTGGCGGAGGCGGCCGCGCGACACGCCCCCGTCTCGAGGTCGAACACGCCCACGCGCGCGACGGGGGTCGAGGTCTCGATGGCCAGCAGCGCTTTCATCGCGGGAGTAAATACCGGACCACGTCGTTGCGCAACGCGAACAACATCAACACCGCGACGATGACGAGGCCGATGTAGGAGGCGATCTCGCGCGCCCGCACCGACGGAGGCCGGCGCTTGAACAGCTCGATCGTGAAGAACACCAGCAGGCCCCCGTCGAGGATAGGGACCGGCAAGAAGTTCAGCAGGGCCAGGTTGATGCTGAGCAGCGCCATCAACCACAGGTACTGGTCCACGCCCTGTTCGGCCGCGACCCCAGCGACGTAGCCGATCATGATGGGCCCGCCCAGCGTGGACAGCGGCACGCGCCCGCGCGCGATCTGGACGAAGCCCTGCACCATCGCCGCCACGATGTGTCCGGTGCGCTCGAAGGCGTGGGTCACGGCGTACCCGAAGCGGTTCTGAATCGGCACGGGCGCGTCCGTCCGCCACGCCAGCCGGTTCAGCGCGCCGAACACGAGCCGCTGTTCCTCCTGACGGTAAGCGTCCATCTCCGAGCGGATCTCCTGCCGGAAGCTCTCCTCACGGCGCGCGCCGCCCGGCGAGATCCAGGCGATCTGGAACAGCTTCTCCGGGTTCGCCGCCAGCTGCTGGCGCAAGAGGTCCCAGCTCCCGATGGGTTTGCCGTCGAGCTCGACGATGCGATCGCCCCGGCGAATCCCGATCAGATCAGCCGGGCTGCCCGGCTCGACCGAGAACACGAACAGCTCCGCCGACAGGATGCCGGTCTCGTAGCTGCGGTGGCCGGCGGGATCGAACACTGGATTCGGGATCACCACGGCCGTACCCGGCTGCTGGATCTCCACGTGGGCGAACGGGATCGCCGAGTATCCTCCGCGCAGGTACGTCACCCGCAGCGGGGACGCTCCCATTCGATCGATGGCCCGCTGAAACTCGGTCCAGGTCGTCACCGGGCTGCCGTTCACCGCGGTGATGAAGTCGAAGGTCTTCAGCCCCGCCTGCGCCGCCGGGGCGCCCGGATCGATGACGCCAATCTCCGGCAGGTGGAAGCGCGGCGACACCCCGATCCATCCCACCGACTCCGGGATGCCCAGCGCGCCGGGGCGCTCGATCTTCACCGGAACGACGTCGCGTTCCTCCAGATCGGTGCCGCGGCGGATCTCGAAGCGACGCGTCCGACCGGGCTCCTTTGCGATCACGTCCTCCAGCTCTTCCCAGTAGCGGATCCGCTTGCCGTCGATGGCCTCGACGCTGTCGCCCGGGAGCAACCCGGCCGCCGCTGCAGGATAGTCCGGCAGCACCGTCCCCAGGGTCGGCGGCAACAGCGTTCGCTGCCCGGCGTAGTGCACGAAGTAGATCAACAGCGGTAGGACCAGGTTGAACATCGGTCCGGCGATCACCACCGTGTAGCGCTGCCACAGGGGCTTCGCGACGAGCGCCCGCGGGCGGTCGCGCGGCGCGATCGCCTCCGCGGGATCCTCCCCAAGCAGGCGCACGAACCCGCCGAGCGGAATCAGCGACAGCCGGTATTCGGTCTCGCCCCACGTGAAGCCGAACAGCCGCGGCCCGAAGCCAAGCGAGAACCGCAGGACCTTGACGTGGAACAGGCGGGCGCACGCGAAATGGCCCAGCTCGTGCACCAAGATCAAGGCTCCGAGCAGGATGACGACGGCTGCGGCCCAGACGAGGAGGTTCATTGCCAGCACCTCCGAACGTCCGGACCCATGAAACGGTCGGGCGTCGAGAGGACCCCCTTCATACCTCACCGGCGCGGGCTCGTCAGGCGCCGACAGCGGCGCCGATCTCAAGCCGCTCGGCCGACCGGCCGAGATCCGATGGCGAGGAGACCGCGCCATGCGATCGTCGGACAGCCCCAGGGCGCGCTTGCCGGCCGCCCGCCAGAATCCCCAGAACACCGAGCGTCCGTCCACCTCCGGATCGATCGCCTCGCGAATCGACGACCTGGAGCGAACCACCGAGCGGGTGCGAGGCCTCTACGAGTCGTACTTTCTGGGCCTCGAGCGGCGCCCCCCCGAGCAGGCGCGGCAGCAGCTTCACCGGCGCCTGCTCGAGACCCAGGCGACCACAATCGTGAACACCGCCCTGCGGTTTCGCTTCCAGACGCTCATGCAGCGCTTCACCCTGCTCGGCGCCTACTGGAGTCGGACCATGCGCGAGATCGAGGCCGGAACCTACCGACGCGACGTCCTCAAGGCCGAGCGCCACCTCGCCGAACGCGGGCGAACCGGCCGGCGCTGAGCGCCGTCAGCGCGTCGATTGGGGCGAGGGTTGCTCGTCGTGTCCGGCGTTGGCGACCGCGCGAAACGCGGCGCTCTCGCGCATGAGCTGCTCGAAGGGCGCCATTGCCTCGATGTGCCCCCCCGCCAAGAAGACGAGCGTGTCGCACCGCTGCACGGTGCTGAGGCGGTGTGCAACGACGATGAGGGTCTTGCGACCGCGAAGGTGCTCGATGGCGGTCGTCACCTCCCGCTCGGTCTTGTTGTCGAGCGCGGCGGTCGCCTCGTCGAGCACCAGCAGGTCCGGATCGTGATACAGCGCGCGGGCGATCGCCACGCGCTGCCGCTGGCCGCCGGACAGCCTGATCCCGCGCTCGCCGATCACGGTCTCGACCCCCGCCGGCAGCCCGGCGACGAACTCGCCGAGCTGCGCCAGCTCCAGGGCCTCGCGCAGGCGGCGCTCGTCGATGGCCGCGGTGGGGATGCCGAGCGCGACGTTGCGCCGGATGCTGTCCGCGAACAAGAACGCCGACTGGGGGACGTATCCAACGCGCCGCTGCCAGGCCCGGCGCGCGGCGCGAATGTCGACGCCGTCGACGGTGATTCGCCCCGCGGTCGGCTCGAGCAGGCCGAAGATCAGATCGATGAGCGTGCTCTTCCCGGCGCCGCTCGGCCCGACCACGCCGATTGATTGACCGCTCCGGATCGTCAGGCTGACGTTCGTCAACACGAGCGGCTGATCCTCGGCGTAACGAAAGGACAGCCCATCGATCACCAGCGCGTGCTGGAAATGCACCGATTCGCTCGCATCCCCCGCGCCTGCCGCGGTGGCCGGCGGCGGCGCGACCTGGAACTCGTCGCGGTGGGCGCTCAGGCGGTCGATGGCGGCGCGGGCGCCGCGCATCGCGTCCATGTGGACGAGAAAGCGGTTCGCGGAGGGAATCAGGCGGAAGCCCGCGTAGGCGAAGAGCCCCAGCAGCGGCACGATGTCCCGCGCGGACCTGCCGTGCAACGTCGCGAGCGCGATCACCAGCACCACGCTCGCCACGAAGATCGTCTCGATCGCGATCCGCGGCACCGTGATCAACCAGGCGTGGCGGCGACGCACGCGCGCCAGCACCCGCTCGGTCGAAGCGAAGGTGTCCGCGAAGAAGTCTTCGCGACCGAGGATCTTGATCTCGCGAATCCCGCCGAGAGACTCCTGCGACTGCTTCAACGCCTGACGGCCGAGTTGCTCGCGCTCGCGCCCCCACTTGGCGCTGCTTCGCTTCGTCACGAGCAGGGCGGTGATCACCAGCACGCTCAGCGCGGCGGTGGTCGCAAGCGTCACCACGGGCGCGGCGTACACCAGCACCGCCACCAGGCCAGCGCTGACCACCGCCTCGGCGAACACGTGGGCGAGCGAGCCGACGCCGTTCTCGACGGCGCGCTCGACGGCCACCGTCGTGTCGTGGGCCAACTCCGACGACGTGTGCAGCAGGTGGACGGGATAAGCCGCCCGCAAGTAGCAGGTGAACGTTCTCGTCGACAACCCCGCGATCGTCTCGGCGACGGCGTGGCTCTGCGCCCGCGAGACCGCCAGCAGCGCCACGCTCCGCCCGAGGAAGAACAACGCCACGAACACGCCAGTCGCGAGGACCGTGGAGCGGTCGTTGGATGCCGACACCCACGTCAGCACGTGGCGCCACCCCGGGACCCGCCAGGCGGAGGCCGGATCGCCCGCGACCTTGATCAGCAGGAAGACCAGGCCCGTCCCGCCCATCTCGATGAGCCCCGTCAGGACCAGCATCGGCCCCAGCGCCAGCCAGCGCCGGCGCTCCGACGGCGTGAGCAGCGAGAACGACTTCTCGAGGAGGTCCCGCACCCTACAGGTGCCCCCTGGCAGACTTTCTTAGCGCAGGGGTGGGCACCGGCCCCATCATACGTCACGGCGCGTCCTCGGCGACGGGCTCGCCTGCAACGCAACGGTCAGGTGTGCTGTGACAGTCAGCATCAGCATGGCGAGACCGCGACACCAAACAGCCCCGCTCGCCGCCAGCAACGGCCATTACCGGGTCGGATCGGCGCGTTGCCGGCGCCCTTCACGGCGGTCTGCTCCACGCCCGCCCCGGCACGCTTCCTGCTCCTTCCCGGCCCGTAACCGGAAAGGAGCCCAATCGTGAACCCCATCAAGCAAGTGATTCTCGCCCTCGGTCTTGCCGTCGTTGGTCTCGTCGCGCTGGCGCCCGGCAATGCCTTCGCCCGCGGCGGCGGCTTCCATGCCGGCGGCGGCTTCCACGCCGCGCCCGCGTTCCACGGCGGAGGCGGCTTTCATGCGGCACCCGCGGTGCGTGGCGGGGTGGCGTTCCACGGCGTCGCCCCCCGAGCCTACGGCGGCGGCTTCGCCGGCGGCGGTTACCGCGCCCCGTCCGGGGCACGGTTTGGGGTCGGCCCGCGCTACTACGGAGTGGGAGCCCGCACCTTTGTCCCCGGCTACTGGGGATGGCGCGGCGGGGCGCGCATCTGGATCGATGGCGGCTACATGGCGGCGCCTTCCGCAGGCTGGGCATGGATCGCCCCCCGGTGGAGCTGGAACGGGGTGCAGTGGGTGTGGCAGGAGGGCTACTGGGCGCCGCCGAGCTACTAAGAAAAGGACCCTGCGAGGGTCCTTTAAATCCCCCGCGACGGTTGGCTCGAGCAAAGCTCGCCCCAACCAACGCGATCGAAGGGCACCCTGAGGATCCTTTGGATCCCCGCGGGACGGCGCTTCTACTCGGGCGTCGGGCCTCCAACGTTCCGCAGACCCGGTGCGTGATCAGGCGTCCGGGCCGGCCGCGGCTGCTTCTTCTTGCGACTGCGCCTCGTCGGGCGCGGGCCCCCTGGCGACTCGCATGGGCAGGCGGCCCTCGTGCCACAGCGTCTCTTCAATCAAATCGAGCAGCGGCTTCGCGGTCTCCCGATCGTTCGCGGAGATGGCCACCACCGGTAGTGCCCCGTGACGGCCGTGGCCCTCCACCAGGCGAAGGCGTTCTGCTGGCTCGAGACGATCAATCTTGTTCATTACGACGATCCGCGGCGTCTCCGCGAGGCCCCGCTCGGTCAGGATGCGCTCGACCGCGGCGAGCTGCGCCTCGAAGTCGGGATCGGAGGCGTCGACGAGGTGTACGAACAGGTCCGCCTCGTTCAGCTCCTCGAGCGTAGCGCGGAAGGCCTGCGCGAGATCGGGCGGTAGATCGCGAATGAACCCGACGGTGTCCGCGATGATGATCTCGCGCTCCCGCGGGAATCGGAGCCGACGGGTCGTCGGATCCAGCGTCGCGAACAGCTTGTCCTCAGCCAGGACCTCGCTGCGGGTCAGCGTGTTCAGCAGCGTGGACTTTCCAGCGTTCGTGTAGCCCACGATGGCCACCACCGGAAGCCCGCGCGCGTCGCGCTGCGAGCGGCGCCCGGCGCGCTGTCGGCTGTAGTGCTCGATCTCCCGCTCCAGCCGGTTGATTCGCTCGCGGGCGCGCCGGCGATTCTCCTCCAGCTTGGTCTCGCCCGGCCCCCTGCCCCCGATCCCGCCCGTGAGCCGGCTCATCATCGTGTTCTTCTCGTGCAGGCGCGGCAGACGATACCGAAGCTGGGCCAGCTCCACCTGCAGCTTGCCGTCGCGGCTCTTCGCGCGTCGCGCGAAGATGTCGAGGATCAGCATCGTCCGATCGATGACGCGGAGATCGGTGAAGTCGGCGATGGCGTGGGCCTGCCCCGGCGTCAGATCCGGATCGAAGATCAACACCTCGGCGTCGACCTGCATGGCGCGGATCAGGATCTCCTCCAGCTTGCCGCGCCCGACCAGCGTCTTCGGATCCGGCTCGGCGCGCCGCTGTTCCACGACCGCGGTCACGCGAACGCCCGCCGTGCGGCACAGCTCCTTCAGCTCCGCGACGCGATAGCCCTGCGTGGTCGCCGCGCCCGCGCCGCCGCGGCGCTTGATGTCCACCACCACCAGCAGGGCCCGATCCTGCCCGTCCGTCGCGACCCCGCGCTCCGCCGCCCGGTCGAACTCCTCCTCGAGCGCGCTGACCAGAGCCGCCACGTCCAGGCGGCTGCGGTGAAACGGCTCGGGCGGCAGGATCCGCCAGGGCTTCGACGACGCCCCGTCGCCCTCCCCCGCCGCCACGGGCAAGAGGTGGGCGAGGTGCACGTCGGCCGGTCGCCCGTCCGAGGTCACGCCGACCGCCGCGACGAAGTCCAGCCGCAGCAGCGCCAGATCCACCAGATCGTCGCGCGTGAGCGGCTCGTTCCGCAGATGCGTGTGCACCAGACGAAGCCCGCGAAAGCGACCGCGCCCGGCGCGCAACCGGCCAATCTCCGGCAACATCAGCCGCGAGGCATCGCCCACGAAGACGTGCTCGATCTCGCCCCGCCGCGTGACGAGGACGCCCACCTGCCGATCGATCTCGCGTGAAACCTCGCACAGATAGGCCCCGAGCTCGGCGGAGACTATCTCCTCGGGGCGGAGGCGCCGCCGATAGACACGCTCGAGGGCGTGCAGCTGGCTCGGCTTCAGGCCCGTCGTGTTGCCGGAGACCGTCTTCATCTCACGACCGCGGGGCCGCCCCGCGGCGCCGCCCGTGCTCGTCAGCAACCAGGGAGCGCCGGTGACTCAGCTTTTTTCCGCCTCGTCGGAGGCGGGGATCGGCTTCAGCCCGGACTGCGCCGCGACGGCGCGTTCGTCGAGCAGCGCGAGCGCGACGCCCAGGGCGCGTCGGATCTTCTCGGTGGTCTTCTCGTCGGCGCGTAGCCGCTGAAACGCCCGCACGATCTGATCCTCGTAGTCCCCGACCTTCGTCTCGAGCTCGCTCAATCGATCGCGCGCCTGCCCGAGCCGTACGTCGCGGTCTCCGAGCTCCGCCCGCGCGGCGTCGAGGTCGGCCTCGAAGCCCGCCAGCCGGCGGTACGCCTGCTCGATCTCCTGGGCCCGGGCGGCCAGCTCGCCCTCCGCACGGGCGGCCCTCCCCACCGCCTGATCGTGCTCGGTGCGGTGCCGCTCCGCCATCTCGGTCTTCTCGATCAGGTGGCGGCGCTCGGCCTCCGTCACCCGGAGGTGATGGTCCTCGTCGCGCGACTGCAGCTCGACGCGGCGACGATTCTCCGCCATCTCCAGCTCCGCGACCCGCCGCTGCTCCTGCTCCAGGATATCGCGCTGCCGTCGATCCTCCGCGGCCGTCAACTCCTCCTCGTGGCGCCGGCGCAGCGCCATCACCTCCTCGCGGTGGGCCCTGTGCTTCGCCTCGGTCTGCGTCTCGTACGCCTGCCGCTCAGAAGCCAGCTGCAGCGCCTGCTCTTCCTTCAGGGCCGCGATGGCCTTCTCGTTGTCCCGACGCAGCTTCAGGAGCTCCGTCTGCAGGCGTTCGGACGCGGCCGCGGCCTCGTCGACGAGCCGCTTCTGCAACCCGTCCACTTCCAGGCGGTGGGCGGTCTCCAGGCGCGCGAGCTCCGCCTCGTGCGCCGCCTTCTCCGCGACCTCCGCCGTCGCCCAGTCGTCCGCCGCCTTCGCCAGGCTGCTGCGACGTGACTCCTCGATGTCGGCGATCTTGGCCTCGAGCTCGGCGCGCGTCTTCTCGCCGTCGGCCCGGGCCCGCTCGACCTCCTGTACGCCGCGCTTGCGAACCGCCTCGATCTCGTCCTGCCCCTTGCGCAGCTCTTCGTGCGCGTCGTCGAGCCGGGCCTTGAGGCCCTTCTCGCGCTCGACCGACTTCTCCTTGTCCTGGGTCAGCTCCTGGACCTTCTCGTTGGCTGCGACCAGGCTCTTCTCGAAGCCGAGCGTCCGCTCCTCGAGATCGCGGCGGGCCCGCTCGAGCTCGCGGATCTTGTCCTTGTGGTCGAGGATCAGCCGTTCCTTCGCGTCCAACCCGTCGCGGAGATCGAGGACGTCCTTTTCCTTGCGGTTGATGATCTCGCGCAGATTCAAGAGGTCGCGTTCTTTCGAGAACGCGCCCTGGCTCGCCACCTGGGTCATGTGGTCGCGTTGCTCGTCGAGCTCCTTGCGCAGCGTCTGGCGCTCGGTCTCGAGCGAAGCGATTCGTCCCTGCAGCTCGGTCGCGCGCACCTCGGACCCGCGCTTCTCGGTGTCAGCTTCCTCGACACGCGCTTGCAGCTTGGCGAGGTGGGCTTCGAGCTCGCCGATACGACGGTCACGGGCGGCGGTGTCGGCGCTCTGGCGCTCGTCGTAGAGCACCTCCTCGGGCAGCGGCGGCACCTCGCTGCCGATACCGGCGAGAAGAGAGTCGTCGCCCGCCTCCGCTGCGGCGACGTGCGGGGGCGGGGTCGTGGCTCCCGAAAGATCGCGGGCGCCCGCGGACCCACCGCGGTTCGCCGCGCTGCGGGTCACCGAGCCGGCGGGTTCCTCCCACGGCATTCGCGCGGGCAAGTCGGCGTCGCTCCAGACGGAACGAAGGTCCTCCATCCCCCCCGTCGGCGCCCTGACGGCGGCGCGCCCCGCCCCGCCGACGCCCCCCATGTCCGGCGCGGGCGTACCGCCTTCGACCGACCCCGATTCGAGCGCCGCGAAGGCCGCCTGCGTCTCCTGGTCGAATTGCTCGGCGTCGAAGTGCACGGGCGCCCCCGCGGCCGCCGTGCCCCCCGCGAGCTCGTGGAACGGGGATGGCGCATTCGGGTCCATCCCGGTGGGCCGGGAGAGATCGCCGAGCATCTTGAGGGAATCATTGGTGCTGGGGACACCCTCCGAGACCACGTCGGTTCCCGGAAGCGCTACCCCGTCGGTGGCGATGGTCCGGTTGTCGTTGGCGCCGAAGCCCTCGTCGACCAAGCCCTCCTCCTCGTCCAGGGAGACCTCCGCGAGCTCGTCGTCGGCAAGCTCGATCTCCTCGATGTCCTGGTCGGCCGCGTTGGTGGACGCGTTCCCACCACGTCCGAGATCAATCAGCCGGTTCACCTTGGCGACCAGCGCCGCTCGATCGAGCGGCTTCAACATGTACTCCTCCGCCCGCGACTTCAGCCGCTTGTGCTGCTCGAACGTCGCCATCGTCTCTTCCCCCGAGATGAGGATGAGCGGGACCTCGCGCAGCGTGGGGCTGCGCTTCAGCTTGTTGCAAATCGCGTAGCCGACCTTCCGCGGCTCGACGGAAAGGATAATGAGCACGGGCTTGTTCGCCCGCGCCCACTCGATGGCTTGCTCACCGTTCGAGATGCTCTCCACGCGCAGTCCGTGGGGCGAAAACACCCGGCGAATCTCGGCAACCGTGGCCGCGTCAGGATCTATGCATAAGAGAATGCGGTCTGCCATCGGTCCTCCCAAGGCCGGCCATCCTAACACCGCGCCCGGGGTGCTCAAGACGCACCGGGACCGTTTTCAACCGCGTCATCCGCAGCGGCGGGGCCCCCGCGACCGGCCCGCGCTTCAGTGCAGGCCGCCGGGCGCCGACGCCGCCGTGAAGCTGTCGCTCAGCAGCCGGGTCAGCGCGTCCTCGTCGAGATCGGCCGTCATGACGTAGCCAAGGCCGTGATCGTGATAGGCCGCCGTCGAGATCCCGGGCCCCCCCCGATAGAAGACCTCGCGTCCATCCACCACCCGGTGATGCGGGGCCTCGATGGGGGAAGACTCGGCGTCGAACACCAGCACCGCCACCCGGTGCCCCTTCGGATCTTGATAAACGAGGTAAGCAGCGGGCCGGTCCTCGACATTCACGAGCCGCCCCCCCTGACAGGTGATCTGCCCCGCAAGCCGCGGCGGATGCACGGGAAAATCGACCCGCCCCCTGAACCAGGACGTCACCGAAGTGCAACCTGGGCCCGCGACATCGAGGGGCAACTCGGCCTGGTAGGTCCGCCGCGCCTGGTCCATCACGATCGAGTGTCGGGTCCGCACGGTGCCCACGATCGCCACCATCACGCCCATCGCGGCCAGCGCCGGCACCATCCGCGGCCAGGTCAGCCAGGGCCAGCGTGGCGGAGCCTCGGGCTGGGCGGAGAGCGCCACCCGGATTCGCTGCTCGAACGCCGACGGAACTTGACGCCGGGGAAGCAACCCCCTCACGGCTGCCTTCATGCGGCCCGCGAACCGCGCGGCGTCCCGGCAGCGCCCGCACCCGACCAGATGCCGCTCGTAAATCTCGCGATCGCGGCCGGCCAGCTCGCCGTCGACGTACGATTGCGTGAACGCCTCCACGTCCGCGCAACCGATATTGTCCAGACGGTCAGCCTTGGCCATGGTCCGTTCCCCCCCCGCCGCCCGCGCGCTTGCGCCTGAACGAATCGAGGTCGATGGTGGTGCCACCCGCCACCGCCGCGGGCGGGGCGTCGGCGGGCCCTGCCCCGTCGGGCAGCGCGCGATCGGCGCTGATCACGCCTTGATCCACGGCGTACTTGAACAGCAGCCGCTGCAAGATCTTTCGCCCCCGATACAACCGGCTCATCACCGTCCCGGCCGGGCACTCCATGATCTCGGCAATCTCCTTGTAGGAGAAGTCCTCGAGATCGGCGAGGACCACCGCGATCCGGAAGTCCTCGGGGACCTCGGCCAGGGCGCGCTCGACGTCCTCGGACACCAGCCGGCCGAGCAACGCTGTCTCGACGTCCCGGCCCCCCTCCACGCCGCCGAAGAACTGCTCGAGGTTGGCGTCTGAAGACTTCGCCTCGCTCAAGATCTCCTGCTCGCGCTCGCGCTCGCGGTAACGGTTACAGAAGACGTTCGTCATGATCCGGAACAGCCAGGCCTTGCAGTTGGTGCCCGCCTCGAACGAGTCGAAGAATCGGTAGGCCCGAAGCAGGCTGTCCTGGACCAGATCGTCGGCGTCTCGTTCGTTGCGGGTCAGCCGCACTGCGGCAGAATACAGCGCCTGCAGGTGGGGCAACGCTTCGCGCTCGAAGTCCGCCCGGGATGACCGCCGCTTGAAGAGTGACATCGCTCTTGGTCCTAAACACGCCCGCCCCGAAGACTATTCCACAGCCCCCGGTTACTTGCAGGTGACTTCGGCGAACAAGCGGCTTCCCTGCGAATGGTCGGTACCGAGAGCCGACGAATAGTCGGCGTAGGTGACGAACAGGCTGCCGCCGAGCGGTTGGGTCGAGAAGGTGCCCGTGTTCCCTCGCGTGGAGGGAAAGGTGACGGACTGTGCGATGGGATGGCCCCTGAAGTCGACCTCCCAGGCCTGCCCCCCGGTGTTCTGGGCGATCACGACGATGAAGCGGTCCACCAGGCCGGACCCCACCTTGCCGAGCGCCACGACGGGCGACGCGTGCCCCCCCGACACCCGCTCGTCGCTCAGGATCTGCGTGGGGACCGAGACCCCGGCAGCAGGGTCGTAGAGCGCGAAGTAGTCGCCCGAAAAGCTGCTGCTGTTGGCCCGCCACGCGACCCCATAACCGCTCGTGGAGGGGGACACCGCCACGCAGCCCATCGCCTCGTCGGCCGACCAGTCGAGGAGCTGAAGATCGAGGCCTGGAGCGGGCTTCCCATCGGCGTCGAACTCCCGGGCCGCGAACGTCCGGATGGGCGGCGTGCCCGAGGTGCGCACGAACGTTGCGGTCAGATCGCCCCGCCCGGAAGCGAAGCGAGGGCAGTCGATGTCATCGACGGTCCCGAGGGAGACGTCGCCGCCCACCTGGGCCCCGCCGGGCCCCAGGATCTTCGCCGACACCGTGGAGGAGCCCTTCGTGGCCCACATGAGCCCCATGTGCTGGCCGCCCTGGCCGCTTCCGGCGCTGACGAGCAGGGCCGCCGCGGTGGCAGCGCGATCGGGGATCGTCCCGATGGCGGCGGGGCTGGTGGCCCCGGTGCCGTCGATGCCGACCGCGAAGGACAGCAAGGTCGCCATGCCAGCGGTGGGGCTGGCCGCGAAGGTGACGACCACTTGATTGCCGGGCGCGGCCGCGGTTCCCACGACGCCGAACCAGGGGCCATCCGTGTGCGCGGGCACCACGACCGACTGCAACGCGCCGGCGGTGCCCGCGACATCGACGGTCTGCCAGAACACGCTCTGCCCATCGGTTCCGAGCAGGACGAACCCGGGGCCTGCCCTGTCCAGCCGTGCGTCGCCCAGCAGCGTCAGGGCGTTCGCCCCGAGCGGCGTCGTCGTCAGGCTGCAGCTCGCCGGAAGTGAATCGCCGCTGCAGCCGAGCACGGGAGTCAACGTCAGTCCGGCCAGCAAGATGCGGAAACAATGAGACATAAGTGGGCGGCTCCGTGAAACTCGTAATCTACCCCCGGACGTCCCGCGGCGACAGCGCCGCCGCGCCGGCGGTGTCGGCGTAGGCCCTCGGACCTCGGGCCTCGGACGTCCCGAATTGCATCGCGCGCGCAGTTTGTCTTGAAGTCCAAGGCCCGATGCCGCCTGGCCGAACGGCATCGTTGCTTGACTAACGTGCTACTAGGCCGCGACCACCGCGCCGTGGCACTTCTTGTACTTCTTGCCGCTTCCGCAGGGACAGGGATCGTTGCGGCCCACCTTGGGCTCGTTGCGGCGGACCGGCTGCTCGGCGGCCGGATCGCCGTTCTTCGCCGGGCCGGCGGCGGCGGCTTCGCCCTCGGGTCCCGCCGATTCCACCGTGCGGCGCGGGCGCCGATTCTGCGGCTGGGGGACCGAGACCTCGCTGCCGCGCTCGGTTCGCGACAGCTGCATGTGGAACAGCTTCTCGCAGACGTTGCGGCTGATGATCGTCATCATCTCGCCGAACACCACGTAGCCTTCCTTCTTGTATTCCTGCTTGGGGTCCTTCTGACCGTAGCCGCGCAGGCCGATGCCCTCGCGCAACGCCTCCATCGCCTTCAGGTGATCGATCCAGCGCTGGTCGATCTCTTCCAGGAAGAAGTGGCGGCTGAAGTACATCAGGACGGGCAGCGAGAACTCGGATTCACGCGCCTCGATGACCTTCTCCACCTGCGCCCACAGCGAGTCGGTCATCGCCTCGCGTTCGAGGACGGAACCCTTGTGGGTCATCTCGGGCTCGAAGCCGAAGCGCTCCTTGACCGCGGTCCCCAGCGCCTCGAGGTCCCAGTCCTCCGCGTGCGCGTTCGCGGGACAGAACTCGTCCATCAGCGTGGCGACCATCTCCTCGGAGAGATCGAGCAGTCGCTCGCGCTGCTGAACCAGCGACGAGGCGACCTCGTCCGCCAGCCTGTCGAGCGTCGCCGTGCGATCCTCGGCGATCCCCGTCGAGTCGGGGAACGCCCCGAACTGCCGGTAGATCAGCGAGCGCATCTTGAAGGGATCCACGGGGACGGTCACCGTAGCCGGCCCGGGGGACGCCGGATCCGTGTTCTCGGCCGGCGCCTGCGACAGCGCCTCGGCCATCTTCGCCAGCGTCGGTCGCACCATGCGCGTCAGCGATTCGATCGTATGCGAGCCCGACTCGGTGGGGGCGGGGCCCGCCGACGTCTTGCCCGCCTTGCGCTCGGCCTCGGTGGGCTCGGGCGCGTAGCGGCCCTCCAGCACCTGGCGGCGCAGCGCATAGATGGTCTTGCGCTGCTGGTTCATGACGTCGTCGTACTCGAGCAGGTTCTTCCGGATGTCGAAGTTGTGCCCCTCGACCTTCTTCTGCGCGTTCTCGATGGCGCGGTTGATGAGCGAATGCTCGATGGGGACGTCCTCCTCCATCCCGAGCGTCTCCATCAACCCGGTGATGCGCTCCGCCCCGAAGATCCGCATCAGATCGTCTTCCAGCGACAGGAAGAAGCGCGAGCTGCCCGGGTCGCCCTGGCGACCCGCTCGGCCGCGGAGCTGGTTGTCGATGCGCCGCGATTCGTGGCGCTCCGTGCCGAGGATGTGCAGGCCGCCCGCCGTCAGCACCTCCTGCTTCTCGGCATCACACTGCGCCTTGTAACGCGCGAAGGCCTCCTGGTAGGCGGCCTGCTTGGACGGCTCGAGCTCGTGGCCGGGCTTGCCGGCGTTCTCCGGGTCCACCTCGGCGCGCGCCATGAATTCGGCGTTGCCGCCGAGGATGATGTCGGTCCCGCGGCCGGCCATGTTCGTCGAGATCGTGACGGAGCCCTTGCGGCCCGCCTGCGCCACGATGAACGCCTCCTTCTCGTGTTGCTTGGCGTTGAGGACGCTGTGCGGAATCGCCTTCTTGCGCAGCAGCGACGCGACGACCTCCGACTTCTCGACGCTGACGGTGCCGACGAGGACCGGCTGCCCCTTCTTGTGGCACTCCTCGATGTCGGCGACGACGGCGCGGAACTTGCCCTTCTCGTTCTTGTAGACGAGGTCGTGGTGATCGATGCGCGACATGGGCCGGTTCGTGGGTACCACCGTCACGTCGAGCTTGTAGATCTTGTGGAACTCCTCGGCCTCGGTGTCGGCCGTACCGGTCATGCCGGCCAGCTTCTTGTAGAGGCGGAAGTAGTTCTGGTAGCTGAT
>CAYUFS010000081.1:0-18577 GCA_964443975.1 uncultured Myxococcales bacterium
CGTGGCGGCCGCTGTCACGGTAATACTCGGCCATCGTGACGCCGGTGTAGGGCGCGAGGAACTGCAGCGGCGCGGGCTCCGACGCGGTGGCGACGACGATGGTGGTGTACTCGAGGGCGCCTTGCTCGCGGAGCTTCTCGACGACCGCGGCGACGGTCGACTGCTTCTGGCCGATGGCGACGTAGAAGCAGAACATGTTCTGCCCCTTCTGGTTGATGATGGCGTCCACGGCCACCGCCGTCTTGCCGGTCTGCCGGTCGCCGATGATGAGCTCGCGCTGCCCACGACCGATGGGGATCATCGAGTCGATGGCCTTGATGCCGGTCTGCATGGGCTCGTGAACCGACTTGCGGGCGATGATGCCCGGCGCCTTGACCTCGATCTTGCGGCGCTCCTTCGTCGCGAGGGGACCCTTGCCGTCGACCGGCTGCCCGAGCGCGTTGACGACACGGCCGACCAGGGCGTCTCCCACCGGGACCTCGGCGATGCGGCCCGTCCGCTTGACGACGTCGCCCTCGCGCACCGCCTCGAAGTTGCCGAGGAGGGCCACGCCGACGTTGTCCTCTTCCAGGTTCAACACCAGCCCGACCACATCCTTGCCGAAGTCGAGCAGCTCGCCCGCCATCGCCTTCTCCAGGCCGTAGACGCGCGCGATGCCGTCGCCGGCCTCCAAGACGGTCCCGGTCTCGGTCACGGAGACCTTCTGATCGAAGCCTTCTATTTCACGGCGGATGATCTGGCTGATTTCTTCGGCGCGAATTTCCATGTCGGTCTCTTTCCGGCTGATCCTAGTTGAGCAAGCGGTGGCGCATTTCGTCGAGCTGCGTGCGGACGCTGCCGTCGAGCACGAGATCTCCGACCCGGGCGACGACGCCGCCGATCAGGTTGGGATCGACGGCGGTTTGAATGATGACCTTGCGACCGGTCCGCGCCTCGAGGGCCCGGCGCACGCGATCGAGCTCCGCCGCGCCGAGCGCGACCGCCGCCGTGACGGTGGCCCGCACCTGGCCCGCGCGAGCGTCGGCCAGCTCGCGGTAGGCGCGGGCGGCCCCGCGCAGGAGCCCGATGCGTCCTCGATCCAGCAGGAGCTGCGCGAACCGCTGCACGGCCGGGGACGGGGCCACCCGCGGCAGCAAGGCCCTCAGGATGGCCTGCTTCTCCGACGGCTTGATGACCGGATTCTCCAGCGCCAGCCGCAGATCGGCGGAGTCCGTATAGGCGCGCGCCAGGTCGTCCAGCTCTTGCCCGAGGCGCTCGAAGTTCCCCTCGGAGACGCCGATCTCGAACAGGGCCTTGGCGTAACGCCGCGCGATCGAACCGCCCATGACCGCCATCAGACCGGCCTCCCGCCGCCGGCGGCGTCGGGGCGCCGCTCGACGTCGCTGACAAACGTGTCCAGCAGCCGCTGCTGATCGGCCGAACCGATCGAGCGCCGCAGGATCTCCTCGGCGATCTTCAAGGCGGCGTCCGCCGACTCCCTCCGCAGGCGCTGGTCGGCCTCGCGCACCTGCTGCTCGATCAGGAAGGCCGTCTCGGCCTTGATGCGGGTGGCGCGCTCCTCGGCCGTGGCGACGAGGCGCGCCTTCTCGCCCTCCGCCTCCACCTTCAGGTTGCGCCGCAGCTCCGCGATCTCGTTCTCCAGCGAGCCGAGACGCGCCTCCTGACGCGCCAGCTTCGCCTGGGCCGCCGTCCGTAGCTCGGCGGCGGAGGCAAGCTCCGCCTTCAGCTGCTCGTGCCGGCCCCGCAACGCCTTGTTGACGGCACCTCCCCCGAACTTCACCAGGACGAAGACGAGCACGCCGAAATTGAGGAGCTGCAGGCCGAGCTTCTTGGGATCGATCGAGGGCGCCTCCTCGGCGTGGGCCTCCTCGCCCGCGTGCGCCTCCCCCGTCTCCTCGCCACCCTCGGCCAGCGCCCGCGAGCCGCCCAGCCACAGCGCCAGGCCCAACACCGCGGCGCAGGCGGCCACGCGAACGAGCCCGGGTGATGACCTTCGCACCCTCGTCACGGCGTCACTTCGCGTCCGAGGATACGATTGGCCGCGCGTCCGCCGAGCTGACGCGCCCCGGCCTCGATCTTCGCGCGCTCGGACGCGACCACTGCGTCGAGGCGCGCGCGCGCCTGGCCGAGCGACCGCTGCGCGTCGGCGTGAGCCTCGGCCAGCAACGTCTGTTCGCGGGCCTGCGCCTCGGCGCGGGCCGTCAGGCGCTCGCCGCTGCCCAGCCGACGCGCCTCCGCGAGCTGCGCCTCGGCGCGCTCGAGCCGGGTCGCCGCGTCGGCCTCCATCTGCACGGCTTCCTTCCGGTAGCCGTCGACGCGAGACACCCGCTCGGCGCGGACGCGCAGGTACGGCTTCCACAACAACTTCGTCAGGACGAACGCCAGCAACAGAAACAGACCGAGCTGGACGAACACCGTCCCGTCGACGTCGATCAACTGGGGTGAATGCACCTCGGCGGGCGGCGCCGAATCGGCGAGAACAATCAGGGATGACATGCGTTTAAAACCCGCCGGTCCGCTATCAAATCCAGCGCGTTCCGTCAAGCGTCCGCGGCGCGGCGGAGGTGCGGCGGTGCCCGGTCACGACGGCCTCACGAGGAAGCGCGACTCATTCCCGGTCCTTCGCCTTCGCGACCGCCAGGCTGGGACCGCCTGTCGGTCGCGGCGGCGGCTGCGCGCTCGGCTCCATCTGACAGGTGCCGTCGAACATGACGCCCTTCTCGATGAAGAGCGACGGCGTGGTGATGTTGCCGCGCACGCGCCCCGGGGTGTGAATCTCGACGGAGCGCTTCGCGTGAATGTTCCCCTGCACGGAGCCCTCGATCACCACCGCGCCGACGTTGATCTCCGCGCGCACCTCGGCGCCCTCGCCGATGATGAGGACGTCCTCCGTGAAGATCTCTCCCGACAGCTTGCCGTCGACCCGCACCGTGCCCTCGAACGACAGCTTCCCCTCGAACTCGCTGCCGCGCCCGAGCAAGGTGGTCACCTGAGCGCCACCGGCATTGTCAGCCGCCGGACTCTGTGCGGGAACGATAGCCATGACTTCTCCTTCGATTCCGACAGGTTATCGCTCGCGTTCGACGCTTGTCAATGACGCGCCCGCGGGTGGCCACCGTGCGCTACCGTTTGGGCGTGGCGGCCGACCGGGGCATCATTCACGTCGACATGGACGCGTTCTATGCGTCCGTGGAACAGCGGGACCGGCCGGAGCTGGCGGGGAAGCCGGTCATCGTCGGGGGGCATCCACGGCGAGGCGTGGTGCTCGCCGCCTCGTACGAGGTGCGGCCGTTCGGCGTGCGCAGCGCCATGCCCATGGCCGAGGCGTTGCGCCGCGCGCCCTCGGCGATCGTCGTGCCGCCGCGGTTCTCCGCCTACCTCGCCGCCAGCGAGGAGGTGTTCGCCATCTTCGCGCGATTCACGCCCCTCGTGGAGCCGCTGTCCCTCGATGAGGCGTTCCTCGACGTGACCGCGTCGCGCGGGTTGTTCGGCGAGGCCACCGCCATCGCGACGGCGATCCGGGCCGAGATCGCCAGGCGGCTACACCTGCCGGCCTCGGCCGGGATCGCCGCGGTCAAGTTCGTCGCCAAGATCGCCTCCGACGTCGCGAAGCCGAATGGTCAATGCGAGGTGACGGCTGCCGACACGGTGTCGTTTCTAGCGCCGCTGCCCATCGGGCGTCTATGGGGCGTGGGACGCAAGACCGAAGGGGCGCTGAAGCAACTGGGCCTGCACACCATCGGCGATCTGGCCGTGGCGGATCCCGACCGCCTGGAGCGACGCTTTGCAGGTGCTCGCCACTGGTGGGAGCTGAGCCAGGGGATCGACTCGCGCGAGGTCGTCCCCGATCGCGCCGCCAAGAGCATCGGCGCCGAGGACACCTTCGACGAAGACCACGAGCCCGAGGAGTTGCCGCCGCACATCCATGCCCACGCCGAGCGGGTGGCGCGCCGGCTGCGCCGCGCCGAGGTGAAGGCGCGCGTGCTGCAACTGAAGGTGAAGCTGTCGGACTTCACCATCATCACGCGCCGCACGACGCTCGACGAGCCCACCGACGACGGCCAGACGATCTATCGCGCCGCGCTCGAGTTGCTGGGGCGGGTGACGATTCCCGGGCGGGTCCGCCTGACGGGCGTGTCCGCGCACGAGCTTGGCTCGCGCGTTGGCCAGATGGGCCTGTTCGCGGCTCCCCCCTCGCGCGCCACCCGCCTCAACATCGCGCTCGACCGCATCGCGGATCGCTTTGGCGGCACCGCCGTCTCGACCGCCGATGTCGCGCTGATTCATGACGATCGCGACGACAAGCCGCGCGGACGCGGTTGACGGCCCAGCTCAGCGCTCGAGGGCGCGCCGCTCTCGTCATGGGAGGCCGGCTGTCGGCGCTGACGTCGCACAGGCGCCCGGGACACGCCGCGCCCTCGGCGGGAGCGTTGCCGCAGGTGCCCATCCCGGTCGCGGCGACGTAGTTGCAGATCAGACCTGGCACGCAGACGTCGGAGCTGTCGCAAGCTTGCCCGGCCGCGACCCTGGCCACGCAGACGGCCGTCGCCACGGTCGCATCTCTTTGCAGAACGCGCCGTCGACGCAGGTCGAACCGAAGCGCGCACAGTCTCCGCCCGTGGCCAGCTTCGGCTGGCAGGCCCCCTCGCAACACATGGCGCCGCCGCACGCGCTGCGGTCACAGCTCTGCGAAGTGCATTCTTCGTTGACCAGGCACGCGCCTCCGCCGGCCACTGTGCCCTGGAACATGTCCTTGCATGATTGAGCCAGAAGGACGTTGTTGGTCTGATCGGAAAGGTTGCAGCCCATTGAGCCGAAGGCGTGCAGGCACTCCGCCGCGGCCTGACCGTCGTACCTGACCTTGCCCGAGCTCACGTCCGCAAGGCCTTGGAGCTGGGTAAACGTGGCCCCCGCGCAGGTGTTCTTGTCGGGGTACTGACCGCAGCGGACCTCGAACCCGCAGACCGCGTCCCGTGCTTTGGCTTCCAGATCGCCGATGGGAATGCTGTCGCCTCCGCCGCAAGCAATACCGGAGAAGAGGGGCCAGCACAGCAGCAAGACGCGTCGCGCTTTCGTAATGGGAGGTTGACCGAGATGCTAGTGCCTCAGACCCAAAATGCCTATCCAGCCTCGCTCGTCCTCGTCTGCCCGAAGAGATTGCCGAGCGTGTATTGGTCTCGGAGTCTCCCTCGGCCACCTTGCCGTCGAGCAGCCTGCATTGCTCACTGGTAAGGAATGTGGCATTCTTGTAAGGCATGCCCAGCGCGGCCATCACTTCCAAGAGCCAGATTACGTTGCCCAAGGCGATTCGCGACAAGCTTGGCGTGAATCCAGGCGACCGCGTGGCGTTCCGCGAGGATGCCGAAGGCCGCATCGTCGTCGAGGCTGAAACCGTTGATGTCATGTCGCTCTGTGGCGTGCTCAAACCCCGCAAACGCGGCCTCACGGTCGAGGCGATGAACGAAATCGTACAGGCACGGGCCCGCGGTCGGTGACGGCGCTCGACACCAACGTCCTCGTGCGCTTCCTGGTTTCGGACGACGCAGCGCAGACCGCCCGGGCCAAGGCGCTCATCCGCCGCACAGCCATCCGCGATGCCCAACTCCTGGTCACGGACGTGGTCGCCTGCGAGCTGGTTTGGGTGCTCGAGTCCGGCTACGACTTCTCGAAGAAGGAAATCGCGGACCTGCTACACGCGCTGCTGCGATCGCAGCAGCTTCGCTTTCAACGTGCCGACGAGCTGAGCCGAGCTCTGGCCGCCTTCGAGACCGGGCGCGGCGACTTCTCGGACTATGTCATTCGGGAGATCGCTCGCTCGGACGGAGCCGCGTCGGTGGCCACCTTCGACAAGAAGCTCTGGTCGGAGCCGGGGTTCGAACGGGTTCCGGGTTAGTGACCGACGCCGACGCCATGCGGCGCTCAATACCTCGCCGATCCCACCCACCGCCGCCATGCCGAAGGTTGAACCGCGGACGTATCGAGGGTACGCGGGCCTCCCTCGCCCGACGCCCGCGCCGCGAGCGCCGCCCCCACGGCGGCGAACACGGCCGAATCGTCGTCCATCGCCGGGGGCACGAGGTCGGCCTTGTGCCGCTCGATGAAGCCGGTGTCGTATTCGCCGGCGACGAACGCCGGATGGCGCAGCACGCGGCGGTGGAACGCGAGGTTCGTGCGAATCCCCCCGACGTGATACTCGGCGAGCGCACGGCGCATACGCTCGATGGCCTCGGCGCGCGTCGCGCCGAACGCGCACAGCTTCGAGATCATCGGGTCGTAGTGAACCGAGATCACGCTGCCGGCGACCACGCCAGAGTCGTCGCGAATTCCGGGCCCGGCCGGCACGCGGAGCGACGTGATGGTGCCCGGCGACGGAAGAAACTTCACCGGGTCCTCGGCGTAGACGCGGCACTCGATGGCGGCGCCGCGACGCGGGATCTGGTCCTGCGCGAGCGGCAGCGGGGCGCCCTCCGCCACCGCGAGCTGCCAGCGCACCAGATCGACGCCCGTCAGCAGCTCGGTGACGGGGTGCTCGACCTGCAGGCGGGTGTTCATCTCGAGGAAGTAGAAGCTCCGCGACGCGCTGTCGAACAGCATCTCGATCGTCCCGGCCCCCACGTATCCGACGGACCGCGCCGCTCGCACGGCGACCGCGCCCATGCGCGCGCGCAGCTCCTCGTCGATGACCGGCGACGACGCTTCCTCGATGACCTTCTGGTTGCGGCGCTGGATCGAGCAATCGCGCTCGTGCAGGTGGACGACGTTGCCGTGGTGGTCCCCGAACACCTGCACCTCGATGTGGCGCGGCCGCACGATGGCCTTCTCCAGGTAAACGGCGTCGTCGCCGAACGCGGCCTTCGCCTCGCGGCGCGCGCTCGCGAGGGCGGCCTCCAGCTTGTCCTCCGCCTCGACGAGGCGCATGCCCCGCCCGCCCCCGCCCGCGGCCGCCTTCAGCAGCACTGGGTAACCGATGCGGGCCGCCGCCGCCTTCGCCTCGTCGGCGCTCGCGAACCCAGCCCCTCCGACGCCGTTGTCGCCGGGGACCACGGGCACGCCGGCCGCCTGCATCAGCGCCCGCGCCGCCGTCTTGCCGCCCATCGAGCGGATCGCCGCCGGAGGCGGGCCGATGAAGATCGCGCCGGCCGCCGCGACCGCCGCTGCGAAGTCGGCGTTCTCGGACAGAAACCCGTAACCGGGGTGAACGGCATCCGCGCGCGTCGCCCGCACCGCCTCCAGCAGCTTCTCGGCGACCAGGTAGCTCTCGCGCGCGGGGGGTGGACCAAGCGCCACCGCTTCGTCCGCCATGCGCACGTGCACCGCCTCGCGATCGGCGTCCGAGTACACGGCGACCGTCTTGATTCCGACCTCGCGGCACGCCCTGATCACACGGCACGCGATCTCGCCCCGGTTCGCGATCAGCACCTTGCGAATGCGGGCGGCGGCCATGTCGGTGATTTCAACACGCAACCGTCGGACGGGAAAGCCGGTTCGCCGCAAACCTGCCATGAATGTCGCGAACACCCATCGAATTGGCAGGCGAGTCGCGGTTCCGGCAAGGGATACCTGGCCGCTGAGCGGTCGCCACCTTGGTACCGGCTTTGCGGCGGAGGAGCCGGAACCCGCGCGCTAGACTGTCGAGACGCCTCGTTCCGCGCGGGAGGGAGATGAGACATGGCACGCCCCGAGCAGTCGCTTCCAAGTCCGCCCTGGATTCATGGGGTCCTGTTTGCCTTGATTTCCATCGGTGGGTTGTCCTGTGCAAACCATTCTGCATCCGGAGGGACCGCCGGCGGGGGGGCCGCCGGCGCCGGCGCTTTCGGTATCGGCAGTGGTGGCGCTGGGGGACTGGGCCAGGGGGGCAACCTCGGCGGCGGTGGCGCTGGCCACGGCGGTCGTCCGGAGCTTGGAACGGGAGGTGGTGGCTCGGGTGCCCTGGGCGGTAGCGACGGCGGCGCGGCCGGGGCGGTCGGAGGCGCGGCGGGGGCCACCGGCGGCAATGGAGCTCGCGACGGCGGTATTGATGTGGTCGGCCTCGACGCGGGCAGTGCCAGCGGTGGGCGTGTCGGAACCACGGACGCTTGCCAGCCAATCTTGAACCAGGCGGGAATGGACACTGGATTCGAAAGTTGCGCGGACGGTGCGAAGCGTCGCCGCGCGGCCATCGTCTGCCCCACCGAGCAGACCAGCGCTTCGAGCCCGTGCGGCGCCGATCCCCTGCTCTCCTGCAAGGCAGACTCGGATTGCAAGATGCAGCCGAATGGATACTGCGCCGATGCTCACAGGCTCACGGGATACTGCGGTTGTTACTACGGGTGCCGACAGGACTCCGACTGTGGCGCCGGGTCGATCTGCGAGTGCGGTGTCGTGGTCGGGCGATGCGTCGCCGCGACGTGCACGACGAACGCCGATTGCGGTGTCGGGTTTGGGTGCGCCAGCGCCACCGCGGCATCGGCCTCGGTGGCAACTTGCATCAACGGCTTCGGGGCGGAGCTGTCGTCGACCTACACGTGCCAGACCCCCGCCGACCAGTGCCAGGGAGACTCGATATGTCCGCCGAACGGCCGTGACCGCGGCGCCTGCTTCCTGGATGGCGGTCGCCGAGTTTGTGGAACGATTTGTTTCATGCCCGTATGACCCCGCTCCTCTCCGCCTTGCCTTGAATTGCCATCTGGTGCCCTCAGGAAGCCGTGGAGCCGCCTAGTCGAGGGGTACGCGAACGGTGAACGTCGTGCTGCCTGCCGCCGACTCCACGGACACCGTGCCGGCGTGCGCCGCCACGAGCTGCGCCACGATGTACAGACCGAGGCCGAGCCCGCGATGCTCCGAGCCCTCCACCCGAGCTCGCTGAAAGGGTTCGAAGAGCCCGGGCAGCGCCTCCTCCGCGATCGTTGGACCGCGATTGTGCACGGCGAGCGTCACGCCCTCGTCGAGCCCTGTGACCGTCACCCGAACCGCTTCAGCGCGATCTCCGTGCGCCAGCGCGTTGCCGACCAAGTTCGTCACCACCTGCGCGATGCGGGCCGCATCCCAGGACCCGAGCACGGGCGCCGGCGCGGCGAGCTCGATGGCTCGCTCGGGATGCGCCGCCCTGAGCTCCTCGATCGCGTGTCCGACGATCTCGCGAAAATCCCCAGGCTCGCGTGAAATGGCAAGCCTTCCCAGGAAGCGGCTGTCCACGACGTCGAGCAGCGCGCCGATCATTTCGACCATGCGCTTCGCCGAGCGATCGACCTGCGCCAGATCCCGGCGCGCTTCCTCGCTCGTGTCGTCGCGCCGGAGCACGAGCGCCACCAGCCCCCGAACCGCGCTCAGCGGGTTGCGCAGATCGTGAGCCAGGATGGCCACCAGCTGCTCCCGGAACACGACCGCTTTCTCGAGCTGCGCGGTCAGGCGGGCGTTCTCGAATTCGGCGAGCTTCCGGTCGTGAATGTTGCGGGTCGAGATCACCACCGCCTCGATGTTCCCCCGCTCGTCGCGCACCGGGCTGTGCTGCACCCAGCGCCACTGCTTACCGCCCTGCGCGGGGCGCTCGATCTCAGCCGAAACGTCTTCGCCCGTTAGCGCTCGGCGCAGGAGTCCCATGACCACCTCGACGAATTCGCCCGGGAAGCCCATCTCCTCGAACGTTCGGCCCACGACCTGCTCCCGCGGCAGGCTCATGGCGTGCTCCATGAAGTCGCCCGCGGCCCGGTTCAGGAACATCAGCTCGCCGTTCGGACGGTGCAGCGACACAAAGTCAGGAATCGAGTCGATGATGGCGAGCAGCCGTCGGTTCTGTTCCCTCAACGCCCGAAGCTCGGCGTCTCGGCTGTCATCAGATGTGGAGCCTCGAACAACTTGTCCCGAGTCCGGCATTTTGCGAGGGCATCCAGCATAGGAGCCGCAAGCTGTTGGCGTCAAACGGGCTGCTAGACCCAATGTCCGCGTCTGTCCGCCTCGCTTGTTACTGGCGTCCTGTCCCAGAAATACGCCACATGTGTCGCCGACGCTTCAGTCCCCCCGGCATATGCACCGGATTTCTGGGAGAGGACACTACGCCAGGCGGGTGCGGAAACGCACTGACGAGGCCGCCACGATGATCACCCCGAAAGCGCCGAGCGCAACCACCTGTGCCCATAGGTCGCCGAGGCCTGCTCCCTTCAGCAGCGTCGCTCGTAGGATCTCGATATAGTAGCGTAGCGGGTTGAGATAGGTGACCGGCTGTAGCCAGACCGGCATGCTGCTGATCGGCGTGAGCATCCCCGAGAGCAAATTGGCGGGCATGAGGAAGAGAAAGCCGCCCATATAGGCCTGCTGCTGTGTCCGGCTGAACGTCGAGATGAAGAGGCCCACCCCCAGGGTCGAAAGCAGGAACAGAAACGTCGTGCCGAGGAGCAAGGCGAAGCTGCCCCCCAGCGGCACGTCGAAGATCCACGCGCTCGCGATGAGCGCGAGGAAGAACTCGAAGACGCCGATCACGAGCGAGGGGAAGATCTTGCCCAGCATCAGCACGGCTGGCGAAATCGGCGTCACCAGGACCTGCTCGAGCGTGCCCGTCTCCTTCTCGCGCGCGAGGCCGATCGCCGTCAGCAGCGCCGTGTTGATGAGCAGCATGATGGCGATGACGCCCGGGAGCATGAAAGGTGGCGTCGCGAGGTGCGGGTTGTAAAGGACCCGCGGTCGCAGGGTCAGCAGTCGCGCTCCGGGGGGCGTCCCCAGCCGCGCCGCGCGCTCGACGGCGACCGATTGCGCCACAGCCCCGAAATATCGCGCGACCGCGGCCTGCGCCACGCCGCTCTTGTTGGGGTTCGTGCCGTCGACGATGACCTGCACGCGGGTCGGTTCGCCGCGCCCGAGGTCGCGCTCGAAGCCACGCGGCACGACGAGCGCGATCGCCGCCTGGCCGCCGTCGATCATCGCCTCGGCCCCGGCAACGCTGTCGGCTGTCGCGGCCTGCACAAGCGTCCCGTCGGCCAGCAGGCGCGCCACGTGGGTGCGGCTCGTCGGCGTGTGGTCCTGGTCGACGACGACGGTCGGAAGCCGATCGACGTCGAGGTTGACCGCGAAGCCGAACACCGTGAGCTGTAGGAGCGGCGCCACGATCAGCAAACCCATCATGCGGCGATCCGCCATCGTCTGGCGGATCTCCTTGCGCGCCATTGCCCAGAACTGAACCGCGATTCGTGAGGAGGACATGGTCGTCTCCAATCAGGCAAGGCGGCGCTTGAAAGCCGCGGTGGACGCCACCAGCATCGCGGCGGCGAAGATCGTGAGCGCAACGACCTGCGGCCAGAGCTGGGCAAGGCCGTTGCCTTTGAGGAGGACGCCCCGCAGGCCGTCGATGAAATAGCGCGCGGGGATCACCGCGCTGACGGCGCGCAGGACGATCGGCATGTTTTCGACGGGGTACATGAAGCCCGACAGCAGCATCGAAGGCAGCATGGTGCTCATGGTGCCAATCTGCGTGGCGACCATCTGGTTCCGGGTAACGATCGAGAGCAGCAGACCCTGTCCCAGCATACCGAGGAGGAACAACACCGACATCATGGCCAGCAACCCGATGCTGCCACGCATGGGGACGTCGAAGACATAGCTCCCCGCGACGAGGACGAGCAGCAGCTGAACCACACCAAGCGCGAGGTACGGAAGGAGCTTGCCCAGAATGATCTCGCTGCGGCCAACCGGTGTCGCGAAGAGCTGCTCCATCGAGCCGCGTTCCCACTCGCGAGCCACGGTCAGCGCGGTCAGCATGACCGTCACCATCGACAAGATGAGCGCGACCAGCCCCGGCACCAGGAATAGCGCCGATCGATTGGACGGATTGAAGCGTGTCCAGATGCGCGCCTCGACCGGTGGTGAGCCCCGGACCTCCCGGTGCTCGAGCCCGACGCCGGCGGCCTGGGCCAGCGCGTCCGCCTTGCCGAGGGCCAGGTTCGCCCCGTTCGCGTCGGCCCCGTCGAGGAGCAGTTGGACGTTCGCGCCGCCGGGCCGGGCGCTGTCGCGGGCGAAGCCCACTGGGATAACGAGCGCCGCCGACGCCGCTCCCTTGCGAAAGAGGCCGTCGACGTCCTTCGGATCGCCCGGCCGCGCGGCGACGACGAACTCGCCGCCACCCACGAACGCGCGCTCGAGCCGGCGCGAGGCCTCGCCGTGGTCCTGGTCGACGATTGCGAGCGGCAGCGCGTCGCGGTCGAAGCTGACCCCGAAGCCGAAGAGCAGGATCATCATCGCGGGCACGCCGAGCGCCATGTAGAGCGTGCGCGGATCTCGCCGAACATGGGTGGTCTCCTTGGCGGCGAGCGCGAGAACCCGTTGCAGAGGTCGTCCGAAGCGCATGGCATCATCCTTTCGTGGCGCACGCTGCCGGCGGCGTCGCGACGGCGGCGAGGAAGACGTCCTCGAGCGTTGCCTCGACCGTCTCGACGACCTCGTCGGGACGGAAGAACGTCCGTGGGTCGGCGCCCGATGCGAGACGGACGTGATACCCGAGGCCGAACGCCTCGAGGCCGAGCAGACCGGGGCGCGCGGCGAGGCGATCGACGGCCGCCTGACCGGGCAGGCGCACGTTGAACATCCGCCCCGGCACCCAGGTGGACTTGAGCGCCGCCGGCGTGTCGAGCGCGACGAGCCGGCCGCCCACCATCAGCCCGATGCGCGCGCAGTACTCTGCCTCGTCCATGTAGTGGGTCGTCACGAACACCGTCGTCCCCGCCTGGGCCAGCGTGCGGATGAGGCGCCAGAAGGCCCGGCGCGAGGTAGGGTCGACGCCGGCCGTCGGCTCGTCCAGGAACACGATCTCGGGGCGGTGCAGCAGCGAGGAGGCGAGCGCGACGCGCTGGCGGATTCCACCTGGCAGCGCACCGGTCACATCGCGCCGGTGGTCGCCGAGCTCCGTCCGCTCGAGCATCTCGTCGATCCGAACCGCGAGGGCGCGGCCGGAGCCGCCGTACGCGCCGCCAAAGAAGCGCAGGTTGTCCTCGACCGTGAGGTCCAGATAAAGTGAAAACCTCTGCGACATGTAGCCGATCGCGGTCTTGACGGCTTCGGGCGCGCGAGCGATCGAGTGACCGGCGACGACAGCGTCCCCCGCCGACGGTGTCAGGAGGCCGCATAGCATGCGGATCGTTGTCGACTTTCCCGCGCCGTTCGCGCCGAGGTACCCGAAGATCTCTCCCCGCCCGACGTGAAAGCTGACGTCGTCGACGGCCTTGAAGCCGCCGAAGTGCCGCGACAGTCCTGTCACCTCGATGGCGTTCATGACGCGGCCTCCTCGCTTCGCGCGCGCTCCGCGACCTTGGCGAGGAACAGATCCTCGAAATCGGCGGCGACCGGACGACAGAGCGCGCCGGTGGCCGCGAGCCTTGCCTTCACCTTCGCTTCGGCGCCGGGCCGCACGACGACCCGCAGCCGGACGCCTGCTGGCGAGGCCGCGACGATGTCGGGCGTCTCTCCGACCAGACGGTCGACCCCGGAGCGGTCTCCGCCCTCGATCTCGAGCGTCGCGTGGTCGAAGGCGCGAACCAGCTCGTCGGGGCGTCCCTCGGCGAGGAGTCGGCCGGCGTGCACGAGCCCGACGCGGTGGCAACGCGCGGCCTCATCCATGTAGGGCGTCGAGAGCAGGACGGCCATTCCCTCCCCTGCAAACTCGTAGAGCAGCGCCCAGAGCTCGCGGCGGCTCACCGGATCGACGCCGTTCGTCGGCTCGTCGAGCAACAGGACGCGCGGCTGGTGCAACAGCGCGCAGGCGAGCGCCAGCTTCTTGTACATGCCGCCCGAGAGCGCCTCGGCCCGACGATCGATGAACGGGTGCAGCCGCGTGATTGCGAGCAGGCGCTCCGAGCGGGCCTCGAACCTGGCCCGCGAAAGGCAGAACAGCTGGCCGAAGAAGCGCATGTTCTCGCCCACCGTGAGGTCGCCGTAGAGGCTATACTGCTGGGGCAGCAGACCCAGCGACTCCCGCACGTCGGCCGATCGGGCGGGATCCTTCCCGAGGACCGACACGCAGCCTGCGTCGGGCTCCATGAGACCAGCGACCATGCGGATCGTCGTGGTCTTACCGGCCCCGTCCGGCCCGATAAGGCCGTACAGCTCCCCGGGCCGGACCTCGATGGTCAACCCTCGCACCGCCGCCGTGCTGCCGAACGCGCGCGAGACGCGATGGCAATTGACCGCGGCGGTCATTACCGCCCCGTCCCCGGCAAGGTGACCTGCACGGGCATCCCTGGACGGAGCCGCGCCGCCGGATTGGAAACGCGGACCTCGATCGCGTACACGAGGCGGTCGCGATCGGTGCGCGTCTGGATGTTGCGCGGGGTGAACTCCGCCGTTGCCGAAACGGTCGCGACGGTTCCCAGGAAATGTTCCTGCGGCCACGCGTCCGCGTCGATGATCGCGGGCGCCGCAGGGCGCGCAGCCGAGAGCTCGGCGTTGGGGAGATAGAACGTCGCCTTGACGTTCGTGAGGTCGACGAGGCGCACCAGGGTGAGGCCCGGCAGGGACTGCTCGCCGACCTCGACGAAGATGTCGTCGACGATGGCCGCGCGGGGCGCGCGCACCTCGCACTCACCCACGAGCAGATTGGCGCGCGCGATGGCAGCCTCCGCCGCCGCCACCAGCTTGGCGGCCGCCTCGGCTTGCGCGTCCGCCGCGTGCCAGGCGGAAACGGCCGCGCGCGCCTGGGCGCCGAGCGATTCGCTCTGGGCACCCGCCGACTGCGTCTGATGCCGCAGACCTTCGGCCTCGGCGCGAGACTGATCGCGGCTCGACAACGTCGCGTCGTCGCCGAGCCGCTCGAGGCGGCTCGCCTGTCGGAGGGCCGCGTCGCGGCGGTCAGCGAGCGACGAGGCCTGGGCGCGCGCCGCCGTGACGGCCGCGGCGGCCGCACCCTGATTGCGCTTGGCAGCTTCTGCCTGAGCCCGGCTGGCGTCCGCTTGGGCGCGGGCCGCGCGAACACGCGCCTCGGCCTCGGCGAGAGCCGCGCGCGGCTCGGTGCAATCGAGCGTCACCAGCAGCGCACCCGCCTCGACGGCCTGGCCACGGCGAGCCTGTACCTGCAACACGCGCGCGGCGACCTTCGACGACATATGAATATCGGTTCCTTCGATTGTCCCCGATCCGCTCGCGGGCTCGTGAAGCACGCGTCCTTGCGCGTGAAGCTTGAGTCCGAGGAGAACGACCAGCGTGACCGGGACGATGATTGCGACGACGACCTTCCGTTTGCTTTTCATGACGGGCTCCGTGATTGGGTTCGGCGGCCGTTGCAGCAACGGCCATGCCAGCCGCCCACAATGCCGCCCTCATTAGAGGTGAGTCGGGAGGTGTCGGGCGTCTCGGCAGCTGACTGCCGAGATCCACGACATCCGCTCCCCGATCTCCCGACCCGCAGCGAGATCCGCGCTGGCACCCCCCTTGCTCAACGGGCCGCCAGACCCCGCACGGAGACACGTCATGAGCCGAGCCCGGAACCTTCTCTTCATCATCCTCCTCACCAGCGGCCCGATCGTTCCGAGCGCGGCCCGAGCCGCGGAGCCGCGCACATTGACCCTCGACGAAGCGCTCGCCGCCCTCGACCGGCAGAGCCCCGACCTCGCGCAGCTCCGGGCGCACGTCGACGCGGTAGCGAGCGTTGCGCGCGAGGCGCTGTCGGCCCTGCTGCCCGGCCTCGTCGCGATGGGATCGTACGCCCGAAATCGCGACGACGCGCGCTTTGCCGGCCCGACGGGAGACATCGTCATTCAACCGCAACAAGCCCTGACTGTCGCGGGCACCGTCCACGTCCCGTTGTTCGCCCAGAACGCCTATTGGGACTTTGCCCAGGCGCGTGATCTCACGATGGCCGAGGGGGCGTCGTTTCAAGCGCAACGACAAAGACTGCGCGGAGCCGTCGTGCAGGCGTGTTGGATGGAGCAGACTGCCGAGAACGTCATCGCGGTCGCCGAGCGCGGTCTCGCGTCGGCGCGGGACCACGCCGAGAGCGCGGAGCGCGCGGAGAAGGCCGGAACGACGACGAAGCTGGCGGTGCTGCAGGCGCGCAGCGAGCTCACCCGCCGGGAGAAGGACCTGACGGAGGCGCGCTCAGCGCTCGGGCACTCCCGCATCGAACTCGGTGCACTGCTCGGACGTCCAGAGCCCACCCGCGTCGTCATGCCGACCGTCACCGACGATGGGTCGAGCGACGAGGAGCAACTGGTCAACGACGCCCTCCACGCGCGCCGCGAGCGCGCCGCGCGCGCCCTGGAGTTACGAGCGGCGGAGCGCGGCGTGACCTCGGCGTGGATGCGCCTTGCGCCAGGTCTCTCGGGCTCGTTCTCCTGGTTCGCCTCCGACGAGCCGTACGTGACGGGCAAGAAGGACGGCTGGCGGGCAAGCATCGATCTGGCATGGGCGCTCTACGACGGGGGATACCGGTACGGAAAACGCCGCGAGGCCGATGCCTTCGTCGCGGCCGCACGCGCCCAGGCGGAGGCGACGCGTGTCGACATCTCGAAGGAGGTGCGAGACTCGGCTCTCGAGGTCGGCGTCGCGCGCGAGCGCCTCCGCGTCGCCACCGAGCAGGCCGCCGTCGCGGAGGAGACGGCCGGGACCGCCCGTCGCGGCTTCGCGGCCGGGGTCAGCACCTCTCTTGACGTCATCGACGCCCTCGACCGTGAGACCCAGGCCGAGGTCGGCCTCGAGCAAGCCCGGGCCGGCCTCGGGCGGGCGCTCGCGGCCCTGCACACGGCGCGGGGGCTCGATTGGTGAACCCGGGTCGACAGGTCCTCGCGGGTCGAGATAGGCTGGCGCCCATGCAAGGTTCGGTCCTGCCGTGCGGGCTCGAGCAGCTTCGCGGCGCGGAGGGTGACGCAAGACAGGAGCGCGGATGAAGCCCAGAGTCCTTGTCGTGGACGACGATCGTGCCCTCAGGTACACCCTCCGGGGTCTCCTGGAGCACGCCGGCATGGAGATCGAAGAGGCCGGCGACGGCGTGGAGGCCCTCGAAAAGCTGAACACCGCCGAGCTCGATCTGGTGATCACCGACTTGCGCATGCCCCGCCTGGACGGGCTCGGGCTGCTTCGCGAGATCCAGGCGCGCGCGACGACGATGGCGCGCCCCCCTCGAACGATCCTTGTCACCGCTCAGGGTTCGGAGCGGGAGGCGGTCGAGGCCATCAAGGGCGGCGCGTACGACTACTTCAAGAAGCCGTTCGAGGTGGAGGAGCTCATGGCCGTCGTTGGACGTGCCCTCGAATCGGTTCGTCTCACCGCCGAGGTCGAGCGGCTCTCGAGCGAGCTGCACCTCTCCCGCTCGCTCATCTTCGTCTCGCAGCCGATGAGCCGGCTAGCCCTGCTGGTGCAGCGGGTCGCCCCGCGCGACGTGACCGTGCTGCTCACGGGCGAGAGCGGGACCGGCAAGGAGCGGGTGGCCGAGGCGCTCGTCGGGGCATCGGCCCGCGCGGGGAAGCCGTTCGTCCGGTTCAACTGCGCGGCCCTGACGTCCGAGCTCGCCGAGGCCGAGCTCTTCGGACACACGAAGGGCGCCTTTACGGCCGTCAAGGAGCGGCCGGGGCTGTTTCGAGAGGCGAACGGTGGCACCATCCTGCTCGACGAGATCGGCGAGCTCGCGCTCGTGACCCAGGCCAAGCTGCTCCGCGTGCTCCAGGAGGCCGAGATCCGTCCCGTAGGAGAGGATCGTTCCGTGAAGGTCGACGTCCGCATCGTCGCAGCGACCCACCGCGACCTGCTCCAGCTGGTCTCGGAGGGGAAATTCCGCGAGGATCTCTACTACCGCCTCAAGGTGGTTCACCTGCAGATTCCGCCGCTGCGAGAGCGACCGCAGGACATTCCCGTCCTGGCTCGCCACTTTCTACGACAATATTCCAGGCGCTTCGGCGTCGGCCCTTTCAATCTCACCGCCGCCTTCATGGACCGGCTGACGTCTTATGCGTGGCCAGGAAACGTTCGCGAGCTCGAGAACGCGATCGAGAGCCTGGTGGCCCTCTCTCACGAGGAGCTCGATCTCGACCTGCTGCCCGGCGCAGGCCGCGCCCGTCCCGTCATTGGTAGGCCGGGGGCGGAATCGGCCGCCGGTGCCCCGTCCCAGGCTTCCCAGCCAAACCTCGAGCTCAAGGATCGGGTCGAGGCCTACGAGCGGGGACTGATCGTCGAAGCCCTCGAGGCGCACAAACAGAATCGGAGCCACTCGGCGCGATCGCTCGGCATCAACCGCGCGACACTGCACGCCAAGCTTCGCAAGTACGGCCTCGCCGATGCCAACGACGCCGACGGGTCCGACTGAGCTCAGGGCTCACGGCGAAACTGCTCTTCGAGAAGCCGGTTGACGAGGTGAGCGGCGTCGATGGGCGCGCTGTGCGCGAGCCCCGGCAACTCGACAAATCGCGAACCCGGGATCGCGGCCGACAGCTCGCGCCCGAAGCGCGGCAGCGCGATACGATCCAGCTGCGCGCTCATGACGAGCGTGGGGATCGATCCGAGCCTCGCCAGACCCGTCGAGGCGTCATAGCGGCTCATGGCCGCGACCTGCTTCATGATGATGGGCGGCTGCTCGGCCAGATCGCGCTCGAACAGCCGCCCGAGCTCCTCGGCGAGCGCTGGCGCGCCCCTG
>CAYUFS010000082.1:0-18483 GCA_964443975.1 uncultured Myxococcales bacterium
CGGCGCGGCTTGTCGGCCTCGGCGTTGACGCTATTTCGACGGCGGTGCACTAGGGGATCATGATTCGTCCGGGCGCGCCGTTGGCCCCGGCGACCGTGTGACAGGAGTTACAGTCGCCCGAGGTCTGTGCCGTCAGCATCTCGCGCGTTCCCCCTGCGCCGACGACCTTGGCGGTGAAGGGCAGGCTGACCTGAAGGGTCGAATAGAAGTTCCCGGCGCTGTTGGGGGTCAAAGTCAACGCTTGTCCGTCCGCTCCGGTGATGACCACGCTGATTCCGCCCGCGCTGGCGCCGTCGCAATTGTTGGCCTCGTGCGCGGTCGGGTAGATCGTTCCGGCGAGGCTGAAAAAGTGACAGGAGACGCAGGCGTACCCGGGCGCCATGTTGGCACCATCGACTCCCGTCCAGGTCCGCATGCTGGTGCAGACGCTGCCCGCGCCGCCCGTGCCTCCGCTGCCCCCGCTGCCTGTTCCGCCGCCCGTGCCCGTCGCGGTCTGTCCACCCGACGCGACGGCGTACCCGGCGTCATCGGATCCGCTCGACCCAACGACGCCGCAGCTGGCGCAAGCGACGACGGCGACCGCCAAGAGCATTTTCGACACGTGTGGTGATCCTTCTTCCTTCGATTCGGCTGTCACGAACCGACCACGACTTCACCGGCGTCGGTCATAGGTACCGCCAGCCCGCTCCACCGAGGCAGCTCCGCGCAGGCGCGTGCCGTTCACCAGGCGCCAGGCGTGATGACCGTCGCCCCTTCATGGCCGGCGGGATGGCCAAGCTGGCGTCAGGTCGCGAGCGAACGCACGAACCGGAGAAAAGGGAGATTGGCCCGCTCCACCGCCAGGACGAACTCGCCGCCGTCGCCGGTTCGCACCACGCGACCCGTGGCGGTGCACGTGTCGTGACCGGCGACCACGAAGCCAAAGCTGGCGCGCTGATCGACGACGATCGCCGCGCCCATCGCGCGAAAGCGGACCCCGCGCGGCGCGATGTCCACAATCTCGACCGTCAGCGCGTCCGCGTGGCCCTCGATCCGGAGCTCGACGGGAAGCCCCAGCGGAAATCGCTGATACCTTCGCCGATCGGGGTGGGAGCGTGACGAGGTCATGCGTCGAGATCTTCCTAGGGTGACGGGGACCTGTTGTACTCAGATCCCCGCCGGGCGGCGCGCCAGCAACCCCACGTAGTCGACGAGAATGCGCTGGGCTTCGTTCAAGATGAGATCGTCGCCGGGCGCCCGGCCCGTGGGGCCCTCGTCCTCCGGGTCGTCCGATCCAGTGACGGCGGTCGGCGAGGGCTTCTCCTTCGGCGCCAGCGGCGGCGGCAGTCGCGGAGAGGACGCATTCTCCGTCGTGATCTCGTACATCGTCGGAATCGGCCCCCGGCGTGCTTCGCGCTCGTGCTCGCGCTCGGCCTTGCGTGCCTTCGTTTGGGCGATCTCTTGTCGGCGCTCGGCCTCGTTCAGCGACACGGCCTTCGTCGCCAGGTTCTTCTTCAGGCGCGCGACGTCGCCGGCCAGATCGGCGAAGGCCTTGTCCCCGGCGACCCGCTGGGCGGAGTCCTTTCGTAGCGCCGTCAGGTACGGCTGCACCAGGTTGAACCGCTCGTGGGTCGCAGCCGGCACCGAGTCCCAGGGGAGGGGATCGTCGAGGGCCGACTCGCTGACGTCGCTGAAGTCGCTGGCCGAGGGCAGCACGATGTCCGACGCCACGCCGCGCAGCTGCGTCGAGGCGCCGTCCGGCCGGTAGAACTTGCGAATCGTGACCTTCAGCGCTCCGGGATCGTAGGAATGCGGTAGGCCCGTCTGATCCATGACCCGCGCGAGGGGCAACACGTTCTGCACGGTGCCCTTCCCGAAGGTCGAGGGATCGCCCACGATCACCGCCCGCCCGTAGTCCTGCAGGGCGCCGACGAGGATCTCCGAGGCCGAGGCGCTGAACCGGCTGGTCAGCAAGACCAGCGGTCCGTCGTATGCGAGCGTCGCATCCTCGTCGGCGTCGACCTCGATGCGACCGGCGGGGTCGCGGGTCTGCACCACGGGGCCTTTGCGAATGAACAGCCCGGTCATGCTGATCGCCTCCTCCAGCGAGCCGCCGCCGTTCCGACGGAGGTCCACGACGACGCCGCGCACGTGCTCGGCCTTCAGTCGCTTCAACAACGTCGCGACGTCGGCGGTCGCGCTGTGGTGGACGCTGCGCTTGTCCTCGCCCATGTCCGCGTAAAATGACGGCAGGTCGATGACGCCGACCCGCAGGGGTGGCGACGCGGGTTTGCCTGCCGACGGTGCAGGGTTGCCGGGCAGGTCGACGATGCGCGCCTTGGCCTCCTGATCCTCCAGCTTGATCTCATCCCTGACCAGGGAGGTCACCTTCGGCAGGGCAGCGTCGCTGGCCCCGGCGGGGATGACGGTCAACTTCACCAACGTTCCCTTCGGGCCGCGAATCAGCTCGACGGCCCGCGACAGCGGCATGTTGACGACGTCGACGGGCTCGTGACCAGCTTGCGCCACGGCGATGATTCGATCCCCAGGCTTCAGGAGCCCACTGCGGGCGGCCGGCCCACCGGGCAAGAGCTCGTGAATCTTGATGTACCCGTCCTCGGTCTGCAGCGACGCCCCGATCCCGAACAGTGACAGGTTCATCGCGATCGACAGGCTCTCCATCTGCTCGTGTCCGAGGTAGTCGGAGTGGGGATCGTAGACGTGCGCCAAGGCGTTGAGATAGATCTCCAGCAGCTCGTCGCCCCGGAGCGTCTTCATGGTGTGCAGCTGTTGGTCGTGGCGGCGGAGCAGGGTGGCGACGATCTTCGCGGCCGGTTTGTCCGTCAGCTTCTCCTGCAGGTACTCGGCCCGCAGTTGCTGGTGCCACAGCTCGCGCGCCGCCGCGAGATCGCGGGGCCGCTCGGCGTGCGCCCGATCGAACGAGTAGCTGTCGTGCCCTGTGAAGTCGAACTTGCCGGCGCGCAGCGAGGTGGTGGCGTACGCGACGCTCTGCTCGAGTCGCTGCAGGTAACGGGCAAAGATGGCATGCGCGGGGCGCGTATCGCCAACGTCACGCGTGGTCTGCGCCAGCGTCACGCGAAACGCCGCGAAGTCGTCGACGTCCGATTGAAGGAAGAGCGACCGCGTCCCGTCCAGGGAGTCGAGGTACCGATCGAGGAAGGTCCCGGCCAGGTCGCGATCGAGCGGATGATGCGCGAACTGCGAGTGCTCGAGCAGGCTGGTCGTCAACCGGGTGATGCTGAACTCCGTGCGCGTCGCCAGCTCGGCGGCTGACGGGGCCGGAGTCGCCGCCTGGCCCCCCGAGGTGGTCACGGCGAGCGCCAGGAGCAGTCCGGTCACTGTCACGAGATGGAGCACGGGTCGTTTCATGGAGATCCTCATCTGTCATTCGGCCGACGAAAACACCACCGCGCCCGCGTCCCGCTCGGTGCCCCGCGCGAGCTGGCGGGCGTGGGTGACGGCGGCGGTCTCGCGTTCGATCCGCGGAAACGTATACTGCACCCGGCCCCGCTCGTCCGGTTCCGGTGCGATATCTCCTCCGAGCGAGACCAGCTCGCCGTCGAGGACCTTGCCCAGCTCGGGCGTCGGGGCGAGATCCTCCCGCGCGCGCGCGCCGCCACCGGTGAAGATTCGACGGAGCAGGTGATGGCGATGCTCCTTCCACCTGCGTCGGCGGTCGGTCATGCGGGCCTTGAGCCAGCGGACGGCCGGGATCGCGAAGAACAAGGCAGAGAAGGTCATGGGGAAGACGGTCAGTGCGAACTGCCAGCTCTCCAGGGAGACGTGCATCTTCATCTCGAACGCCGGCACGATCCACAGCGGCGCGAGCAGATTGAACCCGTTGAAGAACACGATGAGGGTGTTCGTCCCCGCCGCGTTCCCGGTCAGGGGCGTGAGGGGCTCCACGCGCTGCCACACCGACGGCGGTGTGCGGTCGTCGCCGCCCCCCACCGTCTTCCGGAGCTCCTTGAACGAATAGATGATGACGCCGTCCTCCGTGACCTCGGGCTCGCCGCCGTAGTGGGCCATCAACCGGGTGGTCTCCTCATCCGCGCGCGGGAACGTCCACCCCATCAGGCGGACGAGATCGACGGCCGCGATGCGCCCGCGCTGGGCGCGGATATAGGCGACGATTTGCTTCTCGTCGTGCAGCGGATCGATCGGCGGCAGCTGCGGGCCGAAGACGAAGGCGAACACGCGCTTGTAGAAGGGCACGCGCGGCGCCCGGGGGGCGAGGCGGGCGCGGCGCCGGCCGAAGGCGCTGGCCCCCGTGTCCCAGCCCCAGAACCACAGCAGGCCGTCCAACCCGAAGCCGCTGTCGTCGTCGTCGGAGGAGTTGCTGCGCGCGAAGATGAAGGCGACCATCATCGCGACGAAGAGGGCGAAATAGCCGACCAGCGTGGCCACGATCGTCACCTTGAACAGGAAGGCGAAGGCCCTCCACATCGTGCGCCCGAGGGCGGCGCTCCGCTCGCGCCATGACAGCGCGTCCCGACGAACGAAAGCCGGATCGAACTCATAGAGAAGCTCCCCGGTCTCGGTCGCGCTGAGGTGACTGCGGTACTCCTTCAACAAGAGCGTGAGCGCGCGCTCGGCCTGGGCGTCGGGGAGACCCGAGGCGACGATGGCGTCGGCGCGGGTGAACCGCGCCCCCCTCCCGCGCAAGGCCTCGATCATCAGGCTCTTGGCGCGTTGTTCGGACTGCTCGGTCGCTTGGTCAGTTGCCACGAGGGCCATCCTTTATCCTACGATCCAATTTGCCCGATTTGAGTGGGCGGCCGGCCAAAAAATGGCAGGATGGCCGGATGCGTCCCGGGGACCGGCGGAGCCCGGCCTGAATGAGGGAGCGATGCGCGAGATGAAGCGATGAAGCATTCCGCCGACGAGTTTCGGGTCCGCGACGGGCACGAGGTGCGGTTGAAGGATTGGCCGACGTCGGTGAAGCCGCTTTACCGCTCGGCCAGCGACTATGAAAAGTCTCTCGCCGAGCACGTTCAGGAGCTGAGCAACCTGCAGCGGCTGCTCTACGCGTCGAACCAGTATGCGTTGCTGATCATCTTTCAGGCCATGGACGCCGCGGGGAAGGATGGCGCCATCCGGCACGTCATGTCCGGGGTCAATCCCCAGGGTTGCCAGGTGTTCAGCTTCAAGCATCCGAGCGCCGAGGAGCTGGAGCACGACTTCCTGTGGCGGACCACCCGCTGCCTCCCCGAGCGTGGCCAGATCGGGATCTTCAACCGCTCGTACTACGAGGAGGTGCTCATCGCCAGGGTTCACCCGGAGATCCTCCGCGGAGAGGGCCTCCCGGCCGCGCGGGGCAAGCACCACGGCAAGCACGGCGACATATGGCGGACGCGGTTCGAGTCCATCGTCAACCTCGAGGGTCACCTCGATCGAAACGGCACGCGCATCGTCAAATTCTTTCTGCACCTCTCGAAAGAGGAACAGCGAAAACGATTCATCGACCGCATCGACGATCCGGACAAGCGCTGGAAGTTCAGCCAGGCCGACATCGAGGAACGGAAGTTCTGGAAGCCGTACATGAAGGCGTACGAGGCGTGTCTGAGCGCGACCAGCACCTCGGCGGCGCCCTGGTACGTCGTTCCCGCCGACGACAAGCAGAACGCCCGCCTCCTCGTCTCGCGGATCATCGTGGAGACGCTGGCCGCGCTGAAGATGGAGTACCCCGCGCCGTCGAAGCAACGGCAACGCGAGCTGCGATCCATCCGTCGCAAGCTCACGACCTAGGCAAGGCTTCGGGCACGGCCCCTCCCGCCGGCGGACGATTTCCCCCGGATCAAGGGGTCGGCCAAGAAGTTACACGGAATCATTCGTCGGTTCATTGTTTCTTGATTGATGTCGGTCCAAGGTTTACTCCGAGGTACAGATGACTACACTAACTGGAACGGCGCATATTAGAGGTTGGATTCGGTGGGCGGCGGTCGGCGGGCTCGTATGCGCGGGCTGCGCGGGGCCGGTGACGACGGCGGGCACGCGAGCGGCCGATGTCCGTGGCAACGCCGCGGTTTCGGGGCACGAGGCCCGACCGCTGGTGGCGGGGCCCATCCGCCTGCTGCACATCAACTCGGATTCCCGGGAGGCACCGCGCTTCTCGCGGGCATGGCGGCGCGACGGGGCGGACGACTGCCGAAACGCGACGTCCCTGACGTGGGACGGGCAGTCCGAGGTCGAGGTGGCCAAGGACGAGCTCGTGTGCGTTGCCGCCGAAAGGCCGGCCCGGTTCTCCTGGCATGGTCGGTCGGCGCCGGGAGACGGTCTCCCGTCCACGCCCCGTCAAGCCAGCTTGCGCTGACGGTCGACGGTCGACCGACCACGAGGCGCCACGGCGTTTGACGCTCGGCGGTTGGCGCTTACGATTGACCGATGTTCCGTGCGGCATGATGCCCACGGACGATGCCCGCCGGGAGCGACCAGCCTCGGCGAAGGAGAATGAAGCGTGCAAACCGCCGAACGCCCGATGGCTCGCGATCGCGAGCTGCTTGATGCGTACTCGCAGACCGTCACGGCCGTCGCCGAAAAGGTCAGCCCCTCGGTCGTGAAGATCGAGGTCGTGGGCCCGAAGGGCGCCGGGGCGAAGGCCGGGGCCAGGAGTGATCGCCCCGGTTCGCCTTCGCCCGGCGACCCGGGGGAGACATCGGGGAGCGGCTCGGGATTCGTGATGACCCCGGACGGCTACGTCCTGACCAACAGCCACGTCGTGTCGGGGGCGAAGCGGCTCACCGCAGTCTTTCAGGACGGCGAACGGGTGACCGCCCATCTGGTGGGCGACGACCCCCAGACCGACCTCGCGTTGGTGCGCATCGACGCTCCGCACCTGGTGGCGCTCCGCTTCGCGGATTCGACCGGGTTGCGTGTGGGACAGATCGCGATCGCGGTCGGGAACCCCTACGGCTTCGACTGCACCGTCACGGCGGGCGTGGTCAGCGCGCTCGGCCGGTCGTTGCGCACGAAGACCGGTCACCTCGTCGACGACGTCATCCAAACCGACGCCGCGCTGAACCCGGGAAACTCGGGGGGACCGCTGGTCGATTCCCAGGGCTTGGTGATCGGAGTGAACACGGCGATGATCATGCCTGCCCAGGGCATATGCTTCGCGATCGCCGCGAACACCGCCGGCTTCGTGATGGCGAAGCTGATTCATGAGGGGCGCGTGCGCCGCTCGTACCTGGGCGTCGCGGGACAGACCGTGCCCTTGCACCGCCGGATCGTTCGTTTTCACGGGCTCGCCAACGAGAGCGGCGTGCTGGTGGTGAGCGTCGAGCCGAACAGCCCCGCGGCGCGCGCCGGTCTTCGTGACGGTGACCTGATCGTCTCCTATGGGGACAAACCGATTGGAGGTATCGACGACCTCCATCGCCTGCTCACCGAGGAGCAAGCCGGGCTTGGGGCGACGTTGACCGTGATCCGCGATCTGAAGATCCAGACCCTGCAGGTCGAGCCGACGCTCAGGCAATAGCGCGGCTTCGCCGCCGCGAGGGACCTGGCTCAAACAAAGCGCCATCGGAAACTTGAGGGCGTCCTCACAAAACACCCGCAGTCGGGAGCGCGTGGGTGGAGCGCCCCCGCACCAAACGCCGGAGGCGACGGCGATTTGGCTGGCATCAGCCTTGCGTTCGCCCGGGCGAGACGTACGGCTCCGCGTCCGCAGTCGCGTTCGCCGCCGCCCATTTTTCACGAGAGGACCCACCGATGAAGTGGAGCGCCCTGGCCCTGATGGCCGTCACCGCCTGCAGCTCGGCGCCTACCGCCCGGGTGGCCGGCCAAACCGACTTCGTCTCCGCGCCTCCCGGGGGCAGCGGCGTCGCGTCGTTCCCGCGGGGAGGCGGTGCCACCGACGCCGCCGGCAACGCCACGCCCAAGGCCGGTACGCCGGCCCCCGCCGCCACACCGGCGCGCACCGTGGAAGAGACGGATCTCTACCGGCTGGAGGGTGATCGCCTCTACTACTTGAACGGATACCGCGGATTGATGGTCTTCGACGTCAGCGACGTCGATCATCCGGTCATGCTGGGGCGGTCGCCGATCTTCGGCTCGCCGGTCGACATGATCGTCCGCAACGGCGTGGCGATCGTCGTGGTGGCCGACTGGTATGGCCAGCTCGACGACGGGACGCCGTTCCACGGCTCGATCGTCCGCGGCCTCGACGCGACCGATCCCGCCAACATAACGGTGCTAGGCGAGGCCAAGCTCGGCGGCTGGGTCCTCGACGATCGCGTGGTCGGCGACGTCATCTACGCGGTCAGCCAGGACTACGGTTGGTTCTACGGCTGGGACGCCGTCTCGACGGCGCAGACCACCCCCGGCGTCGTGGTGTCGTCGGTCAGCTTCGCGAACAACGCCATCGCGGCGGTCGGCCGGGTCGACTTTCCCGGATACACCGGCATCTTCAACGTCACGCCCAGCTCGATTCTGCTGGCCCACGACGGCCCCCCCGGCGCGAACGGGGTCCCGAGCAACCAGACCCAGTTGCTGTATCTCGACATCTCCGATCCCGAGGGGCGAATCGTGCAGCGCGGGGCCCTTACCGTGAACGGCCAGGTGCAGGGCTGGGGCGCGGACAACGGGCGGTGGAACCTGGACTTCGCCGACGGGAAGATCGCTCACGTGGTCGGGTGCGCGGCGGGGAGCTTCGGCTATTGCGATGGAACGTCCGGCTACGTGCTGTCCATCGCGGACTTCACGAACCCGGACGCGCCGGCTCTGGCGGCGCAGCTCACGATTCCCTCTCCGGGCTGGGGCGCGGCCGCGGCGCGCTTCGACGTGAACCGTCTCTACCTGTCGCCCCAGGGCTACTACGCCTATGGAACGAATCTCTCGACGCCGTTCCTGGTCTACGATCTGACGAACGCGAAGGCACCCAAGCTTGCTGGACGACTGGAGGTGCCCGGCAGCGTCTGGAACATCCTCCCTGCCCCGGGCTCGCGCCTGTTCGCGCTCGGCGACGACTTCGCGGCCGCGACCAACGGCGAGGCGGTGTCGTTGAAGTACCTCGACGTCACCAATCCGGCATCGCCGCAGCTCCTCGGGACGTCGACGTTCGGGAGCGGGTGGGCCTGGACTCCGGCGGCCGGGACCTTCAAGGCCTTCACCATGGACGCGACGCAGGGCCTCGTGGTGCTTCCGTTCTCGGGATGGAGCAACGACGTCCAGCAGTACAACGACGGTCTTCAGCTGATCGACTTCACCGCATCAACGATCACCACAGGCGGCGCCGCGCTGACGCGCGGTTGGGTCGAGCGCGGGATCTTCGTGAAGAACCGGTTGGTGTCGCTGTCGGATCTCTCGCTTGCGGTCGTCGACTACACCAACCACGCGGCGCCCGTCGTCACCACGGAGCTCACGCTCGCCCGCAACGTCATCACGGCGCAGCCCCAGGGGAGCAACATCGCCGAGATCTCCAGCGACTGGTGGAACAACGACCTGTCGTGGTCGGAGGTGCGTCTCGTCCCCCTCGCCAACGCGGAGGAGACCAGCGACGCGAGCAACGCGCCCACCGTCCGGGTCGCGGGGGTCAACGCGCAGGTGTTCATGAACGGGAGTCTCGCCTACGTCGTCACCGACGTCCGAGTTCCCGCGGTGTGTGACGGCAACGGCCGGCCGACCGCCCTCGCTCCGTCGGGCGCGACGAACACCTGTGTCGGGCGCGCCCAGCAGGTTCAGGTCGTCGATCTGTCGAGCGGGGTGCAGCTTCGCGGGAAGATCCAGCTGCCCCTCGATCCTTGGGGTTGGTACGGGTGGGGGTTCGCCGGCTGCTTCGCGTACGACTGGTTCTGGGGCGGTGAGGTGGTGCAGGTCGGCGGCGATGCGCTCGCGTTTCGCCGCTGGGAGCCGATTTACGACGCCAACAACGGCATGTTCGTCGACGTGAACAGCGCCTTGTGGGTGGTCGACCTGAAGAAGCCCGATGCCCCGGCCACCGCGTCGGTCACGATCGTGGATGATCCCCAGGCGTGGTGGGGCAACATGCAGGTGGTGGGGAACGACCTCTACACGGGGCACTACGAATGGTTCGACCGGACGCCGGCGAGCGGTCAAGACGCGACGGTCCGTTACTTCGCCGACCGGATCGATCTGTCCGATCGAGCGCACCCGAAGGTCGGCGCGAAGATCAACCTGCCCGGGCTGCTCGTGGGGGGCTCCCCCACGGATACCAGCCTGCTCTACACCATCGACTACCGGTGGGATGACGCCAGCCACGTCGCCCATGACGACTTCAACGTCGTCCGGGTCAGCGGCGGCCGGGGCGAGCTGGTGTCGTCGACGTCGCTCGACGGCTGGGTCGGTTCGACGTTCGTGCGCGGCAATCTCGCCTACCTGTCGGCGCAGCAATACGGCGACCCCAATTCGCTGGGTAGCGGCGCGAGCGTGAACTTGCACGCCCTCGATCTGACGAACCCGGGTGCTCCGGTCGATCGCGTGTCGACGAGCGCCCACGGCTGGGGCTGGCTCCTCGATGTGCAAGGCGATCGGGCCGTGCTGACATCGGGCTGGGGTCCGAACGGCGTGGACATCTACCAGCTCGCCGACGGAAAGGCGCCGCAGTTCCGCCAGTTCACCCGCACCCTCGGCTGGTGGTCGAACGGCGTCTCTCGCCAGGGGAACACCCTCTACCTGTCGAGTGGTTACTGGGGGGTGCAAAAGGTGGACTTGCAGTAGCAGCCCACGCGCGATCTCACGCGACGGTCATGCCCAGGTGGACCCGGCAGGCGAAGTAGTCTTCCGTGATCGAGAAGGCGATCAAGTCCTTCACGCGCTCCTTCGCGGCGGGCGCTCCAGCGGGCGGTGCTCCGCCGGACGTCTCGGCGGTCTCGCTCCAGATCACGCGCGCGGCCGCTGCCAGGTCGCCGCTGATCAGGAGCGCCGCGCGCGCGCCGGTCAGCTCGGTCGCCGCGAGCCACCTCCCGACGTCGACGGCGCTGCCGTGCGTCTCGAGCAGGCGGCGCGCCACGGAGCCGAGTTGCTCGCCGAGTCCGGCCGGTATCGCGCGACGCAAGGAGGCCGCGAGGAGTCGAGCATCAGCCGTCGCCGCCGCCCCGCCGCCCACGGCCATGGGCGCGCCAGCCACCGTCAAGATGGCCTCCAGGGCGGACTCCAGCGCCGCCCGTGAGGCGAGCGCGTAGCGCAGGAAGCGCTCGGGTCGCAGGAACGCCATCAATTTGCCGGCCGCGAACGCCAGCTCGAAAGGATCCTCGCGCCGGTAGATCGACGGTCCTAGCACCAGCGTCGCACGCGGTCCCCCCTTGCCCTTCAAGGTCAGGATGGTGCTGGCCGCGTCGGCGGCCTCGAGAAGAAACAGATCGGGCATCGCCACGTTCAACGTGGACGCGAGCTGCATGAGGGCGCGCACGAGGGGACGCGGATCGGTCTCCGGGTCGACCTGCTGACCTCGCTTCAGTCCGAACGCGCCGAGCGGCTGGGCCGCCGGCGTGGCGATCTGAGGGCCGCACATCGCGAACAGCGCTCCGATGGAGCGATCCTCGTCCGGGTGCAGGATCCGCTGCCAAGTCTCATCGTTGAAGGGCTGGGTCGCGGACCGGACCTGGCGGGGGCGCAACCGGTCGAAGAGCGCCTCCGTCGGGGCATCGGCCTGCCGCAGGAACGACAAGGTCGCGGCGACACACCAGCGCTTGTCGAAGGCTCCGGCCTCGCCGTAGAGCCTCACCAGCGCTTGATAGGAGGCGATCCGATTCGGGTCGCGAGCCAGCAGGTGCTGATGAGCGGCGATGGCCTTGTCGCGGCTGTCCGCGCCGCCGGCCAGATAGAGATCGGCGAGGGCCTCCCGGTAGTGTGCCCGCTCGGGCTCCAAGGTCGCGGCGACCTCGAGCGCTGTGGTGGCCAGCGCGGGGTCGCGGAGATGGCCGAGCGCGAGGTCTGCCAGCTGTCCCCACAGGGGCCCGCGCCGCTCCGCGGCCCCCTCCGCGGGGAGGCGCTTGATCATTCGGCTGTAGCTCCGCGCGAGCTCCGGCCAGGCCTGCGCCTCCCGGTGAAGCTTCACGAGGAGGTCGAAGGCATCGCTCAGCTCCGGCGCCTCGTCGAGCGCACGTTCGAGCAGCGCCGTCGCCTCGTCGGGCCGGTGGAGCTCGTTCACCCAGATCCGCGCCGCGGCGAGGAGCGTCCTGGCCCGCGCGAGCGGATCGGCCTCGGCCAGCGCCAGCGACACCAGCGCCTCGGCCGCGGGGACCCACTCTCCGTGCTGCGTATAGAGGTCCAGCAGCTTGTGCACCGTCGCGTGGCGGCCGGGCTCGGCCGTCACCGCGGCTCGGTACGCGGCGATGGCGTCGCGGGGCGCGGCCAGCCGCTGGAGATACGCGTCCCCGAGCTCCTCCAGCAGCGCCGGCCGCTCCTCGGGGGCGGCGAGCGCGACCAGGGCCCGCCGGTCCTTGACCCACGCCTTCCAGTCCTTCCGTTGCGCGTGCAGGCGGCCGAGCGCCTCGAGCGCCTGCCGCTGCTTGGGATCGAGGGCGAGGGCGCGCTCGTACCAGCCGATCGCCCCGGCGACGTCGCCCTCCTCGGTCCGGCAGTGGGCGACCACCATCGTGATCTGCAGGACGTCAGCGTCGGACAGCCCCGCCCGGTGCAACCGGCTGAGGGCGACGAAGAGATCCGCGGCTTCCTTCCAGTCACCGCGCTGCAACCGAAATGCGGCGTATCGGTTCAAGACGGCGAGCGACGCTGGCTGGAGGCGATACGCCTCCTCGAGGCATTCGAGCGCCTTCTCCGGCTTGCCCAGCGTGACGGCGACCTCGGCGCGCTGCAGGTGCCTCGCGACGATTCGTTCGAGGGCCTGCCGGGCGCCTTGCCGATCGCCGGCAACGGACGCGGCGGTCGGGGGGGCGTCCCCGGCGGCGAGGGCGTCGAGAATCGGCTCGAGCGCCGCCCACCGCTGGTGGCGCGCATAGATCACGGCGAGGCGTTCGGCGGCGGGAGCGCTCTCCGGATCCGCCGCCATCGCCTGTACGTAGAGCTCGACGGCCAGGTCCTCCTGCTGCAACTTCTCTTGAACGACGACGCCCGTCTCCGTCAGTATCGCCGCCTTGAGCGTGGGCTCTGTCTCCTGCTCGGCGGCGTCGAGAAACAGCCGGCTCGCGCCTTCGAAGTCGCCGCCGTCCCGACGGACGCGTGCCAACGCCGCCAGGGCTGCCGCGTGCGCGGGGGCGTCATCGAGGACCTGGCGCAGCTCCGTCTCGGCGCCGGGAAGATCATTCATCGTGTCGGCGAGCACCTGCGCCGCCCGGATCCGCAAGGCCGCCCGCGACGTGGGTTCGGGGGCCACCGCCGCCCATCTTCGGAGCGCGTCGGCGCAGGCCGGCCAAACTTCGAGCGACGTCGCCAGCCGGACGACGGCCTCGTACGTCTCCTCGCGGTGATCGCCCGCCCGCTCGGCCGCGAGATAGGCGTCCAGCGCGCTTCGCGGGTCGGACAGATCGCGCTCGTAGGTCTCGCCGAGCGCCACCAACAACGAACGCTTCTCGTGGCTGCGGGCCTCCACCTCCTTGACGTCGTCAGGCGCCCCTGCCGGCCCGCCCTCGGCGGAGAGGGCCTCGATGCGTCGCACGAGCGCCTCGGCGATCGCCGTGAACCTGCCGGCCCTCCGGAAGTCCCCCAGGAGCGCCGCGAACGCATCGGGATCGAGGGGAGCCAGCCGAAGGATGTCCTCGCGCGCCCGGGTCGCCCAGTCGGCGCCCTCCGGCCGGGCGTCCCCTTCGCTGGCCAGGCGGCGCAGGAGGTCGAGACGCTGTTCGCGATCGGGCGCCAGGTCGGCGATCCGGCGCAACGTCCGGAGGTACTCTTCGTGCAGCGCCCCCCGCGCGCAGATGTCCGCGAGCAAGCGCAGGGTGTCGAGGTCGTTCGCGTTGGTGGCGAGCAATTCCTCGAGCTCTGCGACGGCAGCACGGGTGTCGTCGAGGTGCTCGGCCAGGATCGCGGCGCGCCGGCGGCGAGCCACGGTCGCGTCGGCAGGCGGCAACCGGCGGGCGCGACGTTCGAGCGTGATCGCCACGTCGGCCCAGCGCCGCTCGGCTTCGTAGAGGTGCTCCAGCGAGACGGTGGCGGAACGCGCGTCCGGTGACTCAGGATCAATCGCCAGCACGTTCTCGAGGGCGCCTATGGCGCCCGCCCTGTCGCCGAGCTTCTGTTCCAGCACGGTCGCCGCTTCGCGCAGCAACGAGGAGGCGCGCGCCGGCTCGCGCGTCTCGGTGGCGCCGGCCCGGAACGCCCCGACGAGATCGTCCCAGCGTTCGAGCTCGCGCAGAAACTGGAGCTGCTCGTCGCGGGTCTCCCTATGATCGGGCTCGGCGGCGAGCGCCTGCTGGTAGGCGGCGATCGCGTCCTCTTTACCGCCGAGGTGGTGGCGAATGACCCGCGCGATGCCGCGCCAGATCCGCGCGGCGTCCGGCGTCGCCTCGGCCGCCGCAGCCGCCTGGGTGGCCCCCGCGACGAGGTCGCTCCACGCGCCCGCCGCGCCCGCGTCCGCGCCGAGGCGCTCCCAAAGCCCGTCGTCGCCAGGCGAGAGCCGAAGGGCGGCGAGCCCTGCGCGGAGGGCGCCATGTGGCGAGTCCAGCCGATCACGAAAGATGTTCGCGACCTCGTCGAGGGCCGCGCGTTGCTCGCTTCGCTCGTCCTGGAAGGGGAGTCGCCGCAGCAACAGCTCCGTCAGCCGATCCCATCGCTCCTCGGCGCGCAGTGCGACGGCCGCGCGCGCCAGCACCTCGCGCGGCTCGGGATCGGCCGGCACCGTCGTCCACCGCAGGAGCCACGCGTCCAGATCGACGTCGGCGTCGAGCGGCGGCAGGTTCGGCCCGATCTCCAACGCCAGCTGGCCCAGGCGCTCGAGCGCTTGCGCGTGGCCTCCCGGGCAGGCGATCACCTGAAGCTTCGTCCGCAACGCCAGCAGGCGTGCCTCCGTCTCGGCGTCGGCTTCCGCCGAAACGTCGAGAAAAATGAAGTGGGGATGAGCGGTTGCCGGGATGGTCGACAGCCACGACGACAGCCAAGCAAGATCGGGATCGCGGGCGCGGAACCCGACGAGGACCAGCGAGCGCCGGCGGTATAGCTCCGCGAGCCAGGCCAGCCCGCCCGCGGAGACCAGGCGGGCGCGCGCGTCGCCGGGCCCGAGGCACAAGCTCTCGGGTCTTCGCGCCACGCCGAAGAGGTGCATCAACAGGGGCCGGGGTCCAAAGGAGCGCAGATGGGCCGCGGTGTCGATGCCCGTGACGACGGGAAGCCCCTGACGATCACCAGGCCCGGCCGCGAGCGCACGCTGCCAGAGATCGTCGAACGCCGTGGTGACGACCGCGCGCCAGGGCAACCCTGCCGCGCGGGCCAGAGTCTCCGGAACCGCCGCGCCCTCGGGGAACCCCGCGCGGAGGGCGTCGCTGAGGACGCCGTGTGCCAGCAGGTCCCGCACCAACGCGACCGCGTCGACGGCGCGACCGGCCACGATCAGCTTCGTCACCAGCGCGCGCTCGTCAGGGAACGGCAGCCTGGCGGCGAGGCTCGTCAGGACGGCCGACCAGCCTGGCACGCCGCCCAGTTCGCCGCACCCCAGCCCGGCGACGAGCGCGGCTTCGCGCGTCTTCAAGCGGTCGATCAGCGAGTCAGGGACATCGACCATGTCAAGAACCCGGAAGGAGCTGTTTTCATAGCACGCTGGCGCCGGGGGAGGTCACGACGAATGGAACAGCTACCGGACGCGCAGCGCTGCACAGCGGTGACTACTTGCTTCGGCCGTCGGTCTTCGTGACCGCGAGCAGGTCCAGGTCGACGCCGTCGAGGCAACGGGCGTTGATCGCCACCATCTCGACGCCGCCGGCTCCCTTGCCACGGGCGAACGACTTGATCCCGCAGGTGGCACAGAACACATGGTGGATGACCTGCTTGTTGAACTGGTAGTCGGTGAGGGCATCCTCGCCCGACAGCAGGGTGAACTGCTCCTTCGGAACGAAGGTGAGGAGCGTGCCGGCGCGCCCGCACATCGAGCAGTTGCAGCTCATCACGGGTTTGCCGAGGTCCACGGTCACCTGGTATCGGACGCGCCCGCATTGGCACCCACCGGAGTACGTCGTCGCTGCGCCGAGATCGCTCATGGCCCAACCCTAAGGCGCAGCGTCCGAAATGCAAAGGGCCCCGAGGATCGGACCTCCACTTTCGCCCGAGCACGGCAACGTCTATCTTCAACGCGGCGGACGCTGGCGGCGGCATGGTCTCCTTCCAACTTTCATGATGACGACCGCCCAGCTCGCCTCGCTGACGGTGATGATGCTGATCACCGGCGCGGTCGGCGCGATCACCGGCGGCAGCTCGTTGATCAACGTCCCGCTCATGATCATGGTGGGGATGTCGCCGCGGCAGGCGGTGGCGACCAACATGTTCGCGGTGACGTTCATGACGATCTCGGCGACGGCACGCTTCGCGCGCGCCCGGATGTTTCGGGGCCGCCTGCTGGTCCCGTTGGGGATCATCACCATGCTCACCTCGGCGCTGGGGGCGCTCGTCGCCGTCAAGCTGCCGGAGACCACCGTCAAGCTCGTGGTCGGCATCTCGATGGCCGCGCTGGTGGTCTTCATCGCCCTGCACCGGAGGGGGGAACCACCGCCGCCGACGGCGCGCCGGCGCGCCGTCGGTTACGTGATCGCGGCGATCCTCGGGATCTATGGGGGGCTGTTCTCCGGGGGGTACACCACGCTGATGACGGTCCTTTGCACGGTCTGCTTCAGCTTGACGATGATGGAATCGGTCGCCGTCACGAAGCCCATCAATCTGGTTTCGTGCGCGGCCGCCTCCGCCGTCTTCTTCGCCGGCGGCATCATCGATCTGCGGATCGGGGTGCCGCTCGCCGCGGCGAACCTGGTGGGAGGCTGGCTCGGGGCGCACGCCGCGCTGAAGGGCGGGGATCGGTTCGTGCGGGTGCTGTTCCTCGGGACCGTCGCCGCGCTGGCTGTGAAGCTCATCGTATGGGACGTCCTGCTGGGAGCGACGAGATGACCAATCCATCGGCAGGCGGGCAAGACGGGCAACGCAGGAACGACGTGAAGGACGGGAAGGACGAGGGCACCGCGGGCGACGTCGAGCTGCTCGGCCGCCTCGGCTACGCGCAGGAGCTGCGGCGGCGCATGAGCGCGTTTTCGAACTTCGCGATCTCGTTCTCGACGATCTGCATCCTGGCTGGCGGCATCACCTCGCTTCAGCTCGGGGTCAGCGCGGTCGGGGGCGCGGCGGCCGGCGTGGTCTGGCCCATCGGCGTGGCGTTCGCGCTGATCGTCGCGCTGTGCATGGCGCAGGTCGCCTCCGCGTTTCCGACCGCGGGGGGCCTGTACCACTGGAGCGCGATCCTCGGCGGCAAGGGCTGGGGCTGGGCGACGGCCTGGTTCAACCTGGCCGGGCTGGTGTTCGTCACCGCGGCGGTGAACGTCGGGGCCTACGGCCTGTTCGTGAACTTCATCGGTCCCGTGGTCGGGATCGAGCCGACGAAGCTGACGTTCGCGCATCAGACCGCCGGGGTGGCGCTGATCTCCCTGTCGCACGCGCTCCTCAACCACTTCGGCATTCGGCTGACGACCGTGCTGACGGATTTCAGCGGCTACCTCATCCTGGTGGTGGCGCTGGCCCTCACGGTGACCATGTGGCATGGCGCCGGCCGCATCGAATGGCGTCGGCTCGGCGCGTTCGTCAACACGAGCGGCGCGGCGGGCGGGGCCGTCTGGCCCGCGAGCTCGAGCCTCCTCGCGATGGCGCTGCTCGGGTTGATGTGGCCCATCTACACCATCACCGGGTTCGACGCTTCCGCGCACACCTCCGAGGAGACCGTGCAAGCGGCGCGGAATGTCCCGCGCGGAATGCTTCGCTCGGTGGGCGTGTCCGGCCTGGTCGGCTGGGTGATGGTCTCGTCTTTCGTGATCGCGATGCCCAGCGTCGGCGAAGGGGCCAAACAGGGCGGTGACGTCTTCGCCTGGTTGATGAAGGAGCGCGTCCCCGGGCCGCTTGGTTCGGCGCTGTGGTTGGGAATCGTCGTGGCGAATTATCTCTGTGGGCTGGCGTGCATGACGTCGACGTCGCGCATGGTGTACGCGTTCGCGCGCGACGGAGGGCTGCCGGCCTCGCGGGCGCTACGACGGGTGTCGCCCCGCTGGAGGACGCCCGTCCCGGCGATCTGGACCACCGCAGGCCTCTCGCTCGCGTCGACCCTGTACGCGCCGGTCTACTCCACCCTGACGACCGCCTGCGTGGTCTTTCTCTACATCTCGTACGTGATGCCGACGCTGGTCGGCGCGCTGGCGTTTGGGCGGACATGGAAGGTGATGGGACCGTTCGACCTCGGCGGCGCCGTCTATCGAGGCCTGGCGGTCGTCTCCGTGCTGGGGGTCGCGGTCCTCGTCTGGATCGGCGTGCAGCCGCCGAACGAGAAGGCGCTGGTGGCGACGCTGGCGCTGGCGGCGATTCTCCTCGGCAGCTGGTGGCTCGGCG
>CAYUFS010000083.1:0-18146 GCA_964443975.1 uncultured Myxococcales bacterium
CTGATAAGTTCGCGTCGTGAAGCTCGCGGCGCTCCGGAAGAGCCTCTACGCGCAGGTCCTGATTGGCGTGGCGGTCGGCGTCCTGATCGGGCTCGTCCGGCCGACCTGGGGTCTGGCGCTCTATCTATCGCTGGCCACCTTGTTCATCGCGCAGGCGCTCGACATCCACCTTCCCCTCGCCGACGAGCTGGGACTGCTCGCGGTGTTGCTGCTGACCTCGAAGGGCGCCGCCGCGGTGACCGGGGGGGGCTTCGTCACGCTGGCGGCGACGCTGGCGTCGACCGGTAAGCTCCCGGTCGCTGGGTTGGCGCTGCTGCTCGGCGTGGATCGTTTCATGTCGGAGGCCCGGGCGATCACCAATCTGATCGGCAACGGCGTCGCGACGATGGCGATCGCCAGATGGGAGGGCGACCTCGATATTCCGAAAATGCGCGCCGCGCTCGCCTCGCCAAGGTCAGATCGAACCTCATCTGACTAGTGCACCGCCGTCGGCGACGAGATCGCGACAGCCTCGTCAGTGCCGAAGCCGGAATGAGGGGCGGGACCTTGCGCGCGCCGGGTAGGCGCGGCTTGCCCAAGCATCGGGGCCGGTACGTATCTTGCTGACCCCGGCCCCCGTTGAAATCGAACCTCGGGGAACCAAGCGTACCGCGAAGGACCTGAACAATCTGTGCGGGCGAGGAGATTCTCGATGGGCGATCTGATCGATCCGCCGGCCATTTCGGACGGCGGTCCTGCCTGAAATGGAGCGCCGATGCGAACCACACGTGTTTCGAACCCACCGTTGCGAGGCCCGGGAGATGGCCGCGTTGGCGCGCGCGAGCTTTGCCCGCACGTGCCGTCCCGCGGGGGATCTAAAGGACCCTGTCAGGGTCCTTTTCTTGGTGAATGGGCCGACATCGGCCTACGCAGATCAGTTACCTTCGTTGCCCTCACGATCGCCGCCTGGTTCATCGTCGGTTGTTCGACCGGCGACAGCGAGCAGGCGACGCTCGAGGCGTTGCTGAATGACGGTGACTTGAGCCTGATGTCGAAGCACGGCCTCACGGTCGGGCTCCAGGCTCCGGCAGTGGACGCGGGCCCGGTCGGCAAAGGTGGATTCACGAGCACCGGCGGCGTCACGGGGACGGCCGGCGTGGTGGGCTCGGTTGATGGGGGGACGGCCGGCGTGGTGGGCTCGTTCGATGGGGGTACCGCCGGCGCGGCGGGCTCGTTCGATGGCGGGGTCACGGGGACCGGCGGATTCGGGGGGCCTGGCGGATTCGGGGGCTTCGCCGGAGGGATGGGGGGAGGGGGCAATGGTCCGTTCCCACAATCCGCTCAGGGCTTGTGGACGTTCGACGACTGCAACCCCGTTCGCACGGAGCTCTCCGATTCGAGCTTCTTCACGCACACGGCGTTTCGGTCGGTCAGCACGGCGTGCGTACCCGGGATCATAAACCAGGGGGTGGCCATCGACGAGACCGACGACTACGTCTACGTCCCCGACCAGCCCAGCTTCACCTTCGATAGCGGCGTGACGGTCGCTGCGTGGGTGAACCCAACCAAGCTCGGTGGCGTTCGAACGTTGTTTCGCAAGCGCGAAGGGGGCACCAGCACGTTCGTCTTGCTGGCGAACGGCAAGGATTATCAGATGGTCGTGCGGCTCGCGAGCGGCCGCGCGGTCGCCGTCAGCGCCCACGCGACATTGAATGCCTGGACCCACGTCGCCGCCACCTACGACGGCAGCGATCTGAACCTCTACCTCAACGGGGTCCTCGCCGCGCACACGCGGGCGTATGGCCGCCTCAGCTCGGGAGCTGGCCCGCTGTTGATGGGGAACGACGCGGACGGGCGGCGTCTCGACGGTGCTCTCGACGGCGTCTTCTTCGATACCTTTGCCGCCAGCGCCGAGCAGGTCGGTATCCTCGGCTGCATCCCCGGACAGGCGACGGTGGTGGCCGTTCCCGCGGCCGGCCCTCTCGTCCCTCCCGGCACGCCGGTGAGCTATGACCTGCGGCTAACGAACCACGATTCCAGGACGTGCGCCCCAAAGAGCTACGAGTTCTTCGCCTCGTCGAACGTGGCCGAGCTCCTGCCCTCGCCGCAGTTCGACTTCACCCAGCCCGTCGCTCCCGGCCAAACGGCCCATCTGGCTTTCACCGTCTCATCGACGGTGGACATCGAGCCCGACACCTACAGCGTCCCCTTCCAGTTCTCCAGCTTCGACTCCAACACGAGCGCTTCGGACTTCGCCACCGGCTCGGTGTCGTACGCGGTCCAGGGGACGCCCTGCTCGGTTCGCACACGGGCAGAGTTGATGATCAAGGACGTCAGCGTCGTGGAGGATCCCGTTCGCACGGTGGGCGACGGTCCGTGGACCTTCGCGCGCCTCATGGAGAACCTCGCTCCCTCGGCGGCCGCCGCTCCGGCGATGGTGGAGGGGATGTTGCGGACCTGGCTGACCGACCAGACTGTGAACACCTTCGTGATCCCCGCGCGGCCGGCGATGAACGACCTCGTGCTCAATTCGTTCCCGCGTCGCGCGGACGGGCAGCTCGATCTGACGAAGGCGCCGGTCCGGCTGCTGGCGATCGTCAACCGCATCGATCTGCGCGACCTCGCCAGCGGCAACGCCGGCGAAGGCCGCTTCGTGTTCGGCGTCCTCGACCCGAGCGGGTTCCAGCAGCAATTCACGATGATCTTCGAGTTCAAGCTGCCCGCCAAGACCACGCAGGACGTCCTCGACTGGGCGAACCGGTGGCACAACCTCGACACGTTGCCGTTCCCCTCGGCCGCCTACAACACTGCGCTGCAGGCGATCACGGATCTCTTCTCGGGGCGTAACGCGGTCCCGGCAAACCCGAACGGCAGCGCGCTCGCGCAGCTCCGCACGAACGAGATCGCTCTGTCGTTCGAGTGGCAGTTCCGCGAGTTTCACCTGTCGCCCACCACCGGGCTGCTGGTTCCGGCGACGCTGGCGCTGACCCCCGATCGTGGGTTCAACAACACCAGCGTGCTGGCCGACTACATCAACACGAACGAAACGGCCATCCTGGCCGAGCAACACACGGTGCCGCTCAGCTTCGAGGGCCAGCCGTTCCAGGTCGGCTCCGTCACCAACGATCTCGACGGCTGGGACGCGCCGGGCGTCAACAACAGCGAGGCGCGGCATCGATTCTCGCGCAACACGTGCAATGGATGCCACTCCCAGCGAGAGACCGGCACCTTCTTCTTGCAGGTGAATCCCCGCGATCCCGGGCAGGAGAGCTTCCTGTCGGGGTTCCTCACCGGGACCACGGTGTTCGACTTCATCACCGGCGAATTCCGGACTTTCAATGATCTGAAGCGCCGCAACCGGGATCTTCATGCGCTGATCTGCCCCGACGACCCGTTGCCGCCGCTGCCTGGGACGGGCGGCGCCGGCGGGGGCTTCGGGGGCCGCTTTGGTGGCGGGGGCGGGAGCTTCGGCGGCGGCGGTTTCCCGGGAATGAACGGGAGCGGCGGAAGCAGCGGGATCGCGGGCGCCAGCGGCGGCGGGGCAGGGGGAAGGAGCGGGGCCGGGGGAGCCAAGGGCGGTGCCGCGACCGCGGCATCGAGCTCGGCCGGGGCGGTCATCGATGAGTCGGCGGCCGTGACCGCGCGGCCAGACTTCATCTCGAAGGGAAGCGGCCGAACGGACTGATCGCGGGGATGGAGACAACGCGCGTGCCGGAGGAGCGTGGAGCCCCTTCGGCGCGCGCGCCGGCGCGTCGATGGCGGCATACTGGGGGCGTGTCCCTTCATGGCATCACGATCACCTTGGCGGGGGCGGAGCGCGCGCGCGCCGGCCACCCACAGCTTCCCCTGTCCGACCTCGAAAGCCCTGCCGCCATCGAGCCCGGCCGTCCGTTGCGTTACGCGACGGCGAAGGGCGAGGCGGTCGGCGTCGGCGCCGCCGACCCGGAGAACGAGCTCCTGCGCGTGTGGCGGATTCCGGGCGACACCGGGATCGAGGTGCGCGCGCTCGACGCGGCGTTTTTCCGACGGCACGTGCGGCGGGCGCTGGCCCTGCGTCAGACCTTGGGCCTCGCCGATGGCGAGTCCGCGTACCGATTGGTCAACGGAGAGGGCGATGGGCTGTCCGGCCTGGCCGCGGACATATATGGTTCGTTCGCCGTCGTGACGGCGCTCTCGCGCGGGCTGCTCGGGCACGCGCGCGTGCTCGGTGAGGCGGTGATGGCGGTGCTGACGGAGGCGGGCTTGCCGGTTCGCGGCGCTGTCCTGAAGGCGCGATTGAAGGCGCAGGGAGCCGGGCCGGAGAAGGTCAAGGATCAGGTGATCGGCGAGGAGCCCCCGGCCAAGCTGGTGGTGCAGGAGCGGGGAGTTCCTTACGAGGTGCACCTGCGCGGCGGGATCAACGTCGGGCTGTTCTCCGACATGCGGGACCACCGGGCGGGGCTTGGCCGCTTCGTGCGCGGCGCGCGTGTCCTCAACACGTTCGCGTACACGGGGGCGCTGTCGCTGGCCGCGGCGCGGGCCGGTGCGGCCGCGGTCACCAGCGTGGATCTCGCGGCCGGACCCCTCGCCTGGGCGCGGGAGAATTTTCGGTTGTCGGGCCTCGATCCCGGGGCTGCGGCGTATCGGTGGGAGGTCTCGGACGTCTTTCGGTTCCTCGAGGTCGAGCGCGCGCGGGGAGCGCGCTACGACGCGATCATCCTGGACCCGCCAACGGTGTCGGGCGCCCGCGCCGGGTCGTGGGCGCAAAAGCGCGACTATCCCGAGCTGATCGCGGCCGCCTGCGCGCTGCTGCCCGACGAGGGCGGTCACCTCTGGGTGTCCTCGAACACGCATCGGGGCCCCGGCATCCTGAAGCACGTCGAGGCTGGCATGGCGCTCGGCGGACGCACGGTGGACGTGCTCGAGCTAGGCGGTCTGCCCCCCGATTATCCCACCCCCGCGAGCTGGCCCGCCGCCCGCTACTTGGAGGTTTGCCAGCTCCGCGTCGCGTGAGATTCTTGGGGGGCGGGCCTCCGATTTCTGGGCCCAGCGCCGCTCGTGATAATGTGGCGCCTTCCCTAACCTAGGAGCTCAAGATCATGTCGAAACGAATCTCGATCGCATCGTTGGTGCCGATGGCCGCCCTTGTCTTGGGCATCGTCGGAGCATTCAGCTGCGGCGGCGGCGGCAGCTCGAGCAGCAACCAGGCCATCTGCAACAGCGTCTGCCAGAAGTACGCCGCATGCACTCCTGACGGGGGTGCCCTCATCGCCGCGTCGTGCATGGCGGGCTGCGCGAGTCAGGTCGGAAGCACGTCCACCACGACCTGCACCAACGCGAGCGCCATCGCCAGCGCGGCGAACGCGTGCCTGGCGATGACCGACTGCACGGCCTTCGAGACTTGCTTCACGACGATCCCTGACTGCCAAGCCGGCGCCTCGACTGGCACGGGAGGAGCCGGCGGCGCCAAGGGCGGAGGCGTGGGGGGCAGCTCCGGCACCTCTGCTGGTTGCGCGAGCTGCACGAAGTTCGACGCGTGCTGTAGCGCACTCGCCGTGTCGGTCGGCCAGTCGCCCACCGGCTGCACGACGGCTCCGACTTGCAATCAGTCCACCGCGTCAGAGCAGGCCACCCTGGGTCAGGTCTGTCAGCAGGAGCTGACGCAGCTGGCCGCCGCCGCTCCGACCCTGGCCGCTTGCAAGTAGGCGCCGATCCGCCCCACAGCGGCGGTCTCGAAGTGGCCCTCGAATCGACCACATGCGGCACTTTGCGCATGGGCGGTTAGGACCCGGAAAACCACCCGGTCCTCCCTCTAACTCGAAGCGCAGCCTCCCCATTTTCGGGTGATGCAGCTCAACAAGACGCTCGATGGAGGACCAACCACGATGAAAACGCGCCGCCCCCCCCTCGGAAACTCCTCGAAAGGACAGCCGTTTTTCGTCGCGAGCGCCCTGCTCCTCGGAATGGTCGGCGGCCGGGCAGCGGTCGCCGCCCCCATCAAGGTCGCCTGTATTGGCGACCAGATGACCCACAGCGACCTGTACTCGAACAGCCGGGAGACGCAGCCCCCCGGGATGCAAGAGTATCCGCGGAAGCTCCAGGATCTGATGGGGGCCGGATACGACGTACGCAACTTTGGCGATTGTTGCGCCTCGGTCATCTCGGGATATGCGTCGTCGGAGACCCACCCTTATGTCAGCGGGGGGAACTACAAGAATGCCGTGGCCTTTCTTCCGGACATCGTGATCATCGGGCCCTGGGGCCGCCACGATTGGGGAAAGTCCGCGATGACCGCCCTGGCGGCGTTCACGGTTCCGAAGTTTCAAACCGGCTACGAGGACCTCATCACCAAGTTCCAGGCGCTTTCCAGCAAGCCCAAGATCTTCATCTCGTCGCTGGTCGCCCTTCCGTTCGGAATGGATGGGCCGGACAACGGATACAAGACCAGCCCTCAAAACGACGTGGTCCTCGCGCTAGCGGCGAAGTACAACCTTCCGGTCGTCGATCTCTTCAACACCTTCATGGGCGCGGCGGCCCAGCCCTGGTTCATCCAGCCTCCCGCGAAAGATTCGGATGGTGAGCACACCAGCGACGCGGGCTCGACCAAGCTTGCCATGATGTACGCGGCGGCCCTGATGGGGATGGGCACCACGGTTCCCACCGGTGGACAGAGCGGCAGCGTGGGAGGGTCCACCGGGAACGGCGGCAGCGCCTCGGCGACTGGTGGGACGAACGGAGCGGGTGGCAAGGGTGGCAGCGCGGCCGGGACGGGCAGCGGCGGCGACACCGGGGCCACCGGAACCGGGGGCGGGACCATCGCTACCGGAACGGGCGGCACGGTCACGCCAGGAACGGGTGGCACGGTTGTCGTGAGCACCGGTGGCACCGTCCCGACGTCGACAGGTGGCGCGCTGCAGGGCACGGGCGGCGTCTCGTCGGGTTCGGGGGGAACGGTCGCCAGCAGCGGCGGTTCGAATTCGAGCGGAAGTGGTTCGGGCGGGGACAGCAGCGGAGCGACCAACAACGACTCGAGCTCCTCGTCCTGCGCCATCGGCGCGGGTGGTGGTGCGCAGTCGCCGTGGGGCGTCCTCGTGGTGGTGGGGCTGTTCGCCCTTGCGCGTCGCCGTTCGCGGCAGCGCGCGGGCAGCGCGGACGCAGTGAGGTAGGCGCGGGCTACCGCGGCTTCGCGCGGCCGCGGGGCCCGTCGAGGTCCATCGAGCAGACGACCGTCGTTTGCTTGGTGGACCTCGATTTCGTTTGGGTGGCGCCTCCGTCAGCGCAGGTGGGCGGTCAGGGCCGGGATGGCGAGGTCGCGAAGCGCGTCGCGCACGATCGTCGCGATGGCGTTCGCGCCGGCCACGTTGGTGTGGGTCACCTGGCCGTTGAAGTAGGTCTGCACCGCGCTCGGTCCCACGCCGTTCAGCCAGGTCGTCGTCAAGGCTGTCAGGTCGATGAACGGAGCACCGGTCTCGGTCGCCACCTGCTTCACGACCATCGGTAGGTTCACTCCGGCCGAGTTGATGTGCTGGGGACCGATCGTGTTGCCGTTGAACTGCGCCCGCGAGATCGGCGAGAGCAGCAACGGGAAGCCACCGAGGGCCCGGGTCTGCGTCACGTACGCGGTCATGTTGTCGTGAAAGGCCTTCTCGGAGGTCGTCTTGTCGTTGTGGCCAAACACCGCGAACACCCAGTCGCCCGGCTTGAGGGCGGCCTTGATCGCTCCGAACAGCTTCGCGTTTCCGAGGAAGCTGCCCGAGCTTTCACCCGAGTCGGCATAGTTCGCGACAGAGACGGGGTAGTCGAAGAACTGCGGCAGCGATTGGCCCCATCCCCCGAGCCCGGCCGGCTGGTCGCACGTCGTGGAGTCGCCGGCGATGTAGATCATGAACGGCTTCGTCGCCGGGGCGTACCCGATCCCCTTCAGCTGCGGAGCGGCTCCCGTGAAGTAGACGTCGAGGCCGGGCGTACCGTTGCTCGGGCGCATCTGGACCGGCTCGCCCTCGGGCTGCCGCACGTTCACGGTGAACGAGAAGGTCTTCGTCTCGCCGGCGGCGGTCATGACCGACGGCAACATGATCCGCCCTTGCTCGGCCTGCGCGAGGGTGGTGCCGGCGGCGGCGCCCCCGATGGCGACCGTGACATCGTAGTTGCCGGTTGGCCCGCCGAAGGAGCAGCGAATCGGGCTGTTCCCGGTGCACTTCATGAACGCCGCTGGATCGAGCATGGGTACGGGCCCAGCGGGGACGACGACCGCACCGCCGCCCGCGTTACCTGTGCCTGCGCTGCTGCCGCCGGCGCCGGTTCCGACCCCCGCACCCCCCTGGCCACCCCCCGCACCCGGGCCGCCGCCACCACCCACGCCAACGCCGCCGCTACCGACCTGGGCGGGCGCGCCTCCGGTGCTCGCCGGGGCGCCACCGCTCGCGACAGGTGGCGAACCGCCCGTGCCCTGCGCGCCTCCCGATGCGCCGACGGACCCGCCGGAGCCTCCGCCGGGGAGGGGCCCTGGCGTGCCGCCCGTTCCACCGCTCGGCGCGCCGCCCGAACCATTGGGGGCGTTCCCGCCCGTGCCCGCCTGTCCTGGCGATCCAGCGTTGTCAGCCGGGGATCCGCAGGATCCGAGGCCGAGCGCTGTCACCAGGAGCGCCACCAACCGGGGGGCCGCCGCGAGATGGGCGCGTTGTGGATTCAGATCGCGACCGGTGTTCGTGGCCTCGGGAGATGGCTTCATGGGTGCTGCCTCTTCGCGAAGGGTGTGACGCCGGCGTGGTGTGGATCGACTCGGCGACGACGACGTGTGATGAAGGCCACTACCTTACCCAAGGAGAGAGCACGCAGACACAACGGCGCCAGCGCCGATTTGACCGATCAGCGTCTCGAATCCCAAGCCCGCGGAAGGTCGCGGGATTACAGTTTGTATTTGACACGTAATATGGAATACATAAAATATTAAGTCTAAAGGAGATCGCATGCCTCTGTTTGGTCGCTTTTCCTCCGTCCTGCCCTTCCTTTCGTTGGTGGTGGCCGCTGGCTGCGGCGGCCCCGATCCCGCTTGCGACGACCCCGCGGGGTGCGGCCAGGCTCCAACGACCGAGGCTGTGCTGAGCACGGTCGCAAGCGATCCGGGGCCGCGGCCCTTGACCGCGAATCCCAACTCTCCCCCAGCCCTTCCGGGCGCGACGTCGGCGAACGTCGCTCTGTTCAATTCGGCGATGGCGATGTTCAACACCGGGTTCTCGGTCTCGGGCAAGCTCGTCACGCACGTGAACGGGACCCACGCGTTCACGGGCGCGGGCCTCGGCCCCCGGTGGAACAGCTTCTCCTGTCGAGAGTGTCACGGCGCGCCCTTCATCGGGGGCGTGAGCGCTCGCACGAACAGCCAGGCAGCCCTGACCACCGGCATCGGCACCGACTACGGGATCCTGGCTCCGGGTCAGCAGACCCCAGCGTTCCTCGTGACGAACGGCTCCACGCTCGCCGCCCGGATCAAGTACAAGCCCGACGGCACGCGCGATGGACAGGTTCATCAGCTGTTCACGATCGCCGGTCGCGCCGACGCCCCCGGCTGCAACATCGCGCAGGAGAACTGGGCCGCGCAGGTCGCGGCCAACAACGTCGCGGTCCGGATCACCACGCCCACGTTCGGCGCGGGTTTGATCGAAGCCATCACGGATGCGTCGATTCTGTCCGGCAAGCAGGGTGATGCCGCCACCCGCACCGCGCGGGCGGGCCTTGGCATAGCCGGCCATGAGAATCACATGCCGGACGGAAGCATCGGGCGCTTCGGCTGGAAGGCGCAGACGCGAACGCTCAACCAGTTCGCGACCGACGCCTTCGTCCACGAGATGGGCGTCACGTCGGCGGCCTTCCCCACTCCGAACGACCCCACCGCCTCCTGCAACTTCAAGAGCGGCCTCGACGACAAGGTCGTAAGCACCCCGGCGGGCCCGATGAAGATGACCGACCTCGTCGCGGTCGGGATGCGCCTGTCGGCGGCGCGACCGCCCATCGCCCTCTCGAGCTCGGCCACCAGCGGCAAGCCGATCTTCAGCAGCGTCGGCTGCGCGTTGTGCCACACCCCCTCGTTCACGACCCCGACCAGCTCGACTGTGGCGCTCTCGTCGAAGGCGGTTCCCCTCTACTCCGATCTCCTCGTGCATCACATGGGACCGGGTCTGGCCGACGACATCATCCAGGGTACCGCCGGCCCCGACGAGTTCCGCACGGCGCCGTTGTGGGGACTCGGCCAGCGCAACTACTTCCTTCATGACGGGCGGACCTCCGATCTGAAGGCCGCGATCCTGGCTCATTCCAGCGCCGCGAGCGCCACCTGGGTGGCCTCCGAGGCGAACGGCGTCGTCACCCGCTTCAACGCCCTCGGCGAGTCCCAGAAGCAGGACCTCCTCAACTTTCTGCGCGCGCTCTGATCCGAATCGAGGGAGGGCCCTGGCAAGTCTTCCCGATGTCGTTTGCCAAAAGCAAAGGTGGCGTTGTCTCTCCTGACCGCGCACCCTGTTCCCATGGCAAAGACATGGGTTCCGAAGGTTGACCTCAAGCTGGAGAAGGCGTTCGCGAGGGCGATGCGCCCGCTGCTTTCTCCGAGAAGCAACCGCCGTCAAATGTCGTCCCGTCCGCGCTGAAGTCAGAGGTCCGAGCGTCGGTCATCGTCAGAACAGCCAGCCGGCGCCGGCCTTCAGGCCGGCGATGCCGAGCTGGGCGCGCAGCGTGAGGCCGCTGTCCATCTTGAGTCAGGCCTGAAATCACCGCGAAACAATGCCCGTGGGCCATCGGGCAGCTCCCGTTGACAGCCGTCCTGGGAGTGTGATTCCGTGTCGTCGATGCTGACCAAGATTGACAGACGGCGGCCGGCGCGGGCCGTTCTCGACACACTGGCGCAAGGAGAAGTGTTCAGGAGGCTGGGAGCGTGGCTTCTGGTCGTGGTGGTAGGGCTTTCACTCGACTGTGCGGGAAGCCCCCCGCACTCCGCCATGCCCACGCCGCTCGTGGGACTCGATGTCATCGTAGGGCCGGGCGTCGCCTTGTCAGGCGAAGGCGTGAGACGGTTCCCGACCTTCGGTAGCTCACTGACTCGAGCGATCGGGTCCCAACTTCGGGCGGACGGTTTCGAGGTCGTCACTGCCGATCGCGGTCAGAATTCCGTTCGGATCGCGCTGCGGGCAAACCTCGAGGTTTCCCGGAGTCAATTGATCATCATCAACGGCAGGCCCCTGGAATCCAACTCGGCCCTGGTAGAGGTGAGGGTTCTCGCGCCGGACGGCGCGCTCGTCGATGCGTTCGAGGTATCTGGAGATCCCGGCGAAGCAGAGACGCCGAACAAGGTCGCCGCCAGCGTCGCCGAACACATGAAGGGATCAGCCCGACTGGTGGCGCTCGCGGAGGCGGGTCCGCGGGCAGCCGCGCCGCCAGCGGCTGCCCCCGTCGCCGCCAGTCCACCGCGCCCGGACACGGTCGAGCGCGATCCAGACCCAAGAGGCCCGGCCCCCCAGCCGGCCCGAAATCCAGACGGCTCGTCTGCCCATACACCACCTGCCGGACCTACTCCGGCCTGGGTCGGGGAGCTGCCGACCGTCTCCGCTGTCAAGGCGACTCTCTCCGGAAAAACTCCCCATGAAGCGGCAATTCGACTTGGCGCCTCTTTCGAAGTTCTCGAGCATTTCATTGACATTCTTTCCGGCAATGAGAGCCCTCCCCCCGATATCCACTATCATGGTTGCCCGTGGCCAGAAGGCCGGAAACTATACAGTGAGTATTCGACCGCAAAGTGGATCGTGATCAGGGACATGGCGGCACAAGAACCCGTTGTTCCTGGCCGTAACGCGCAGTTCTATGCAAACGTAGAGGCCGAGAGCCTCGGAAAGACGAAGAAGTTCGCCGCCGAGGTGCTTTCCAGGTTCGTTTCTCGACAGTCCCGTGATGCTTACTTCACGCAGGCCGAACATTGGTACCAGGAAGAAAACGCCATTGACGAGGAGGTCGCCGTGGCGCGCGGCGCCAAATCTGACGACTGTACCACCTACAAGAGGCACGAGATCCTTCGTTCAAGTGACACGGAACAACTGCGCGCCAAGTGTGAGGCCCAAACGCGTGCAGCCGCGGAGAAATCGGAAGCGATGAATTTCGCCGCTGGCGACCTGGCGAAGGCTCGATCGGCCGGCGTCAATTTGAGCGTATTCGGCGTTCCCCTTGGTGAACCGGTCACGATACCCGATTGTCCCAAAATAGATATGTTCACAATGACCACAGCGCAGGTAGTCGAGGCACAGGCAGCCCAAGCCGCGATGGCTGCCTGCCGAGTTGACGCAACCGAAGGAATTTGGAATTTTGCGTCCGCGATGATTCTGGATCCGGAAGGGGCCGGCTATTCGGAAGTCACGCTCGCCGCTTCCAAACGTCCTCCATGGGTGACTTCTACCGGAATGCTCATAAAGGGTGGCGTCGTGATAGCCGTGACGGTAGCCACCACGGACGAAAATCAAAAGGATCAGCTCGCTGCTCTACGCGCTAAATACGGCAAACCTAGGCCTCAATCTGTCGAGGGTATACTGGAGTGGCGATTGCCGGGACTCTATGTGCAGTTCCAGGATCGGTCATCGATACCTCAAGCAACTCAATATGTCGGTGGGAATTTACTTGGTAATGCTGCGGCGAACTATGGCTCCGTGATGGGTCGCGCAAAAAAGCCAAACCTCTTCATCATGCTGGAAAGTGTCCACAAGAATCAGGTGGAGCGGAAGGCGGCAAAAAAGGCGGCGGAACCAAAGCTCTGACCATCGATGTCGCATCCCAGCGCTCCGGGTGCGCCGAGGCTCCCATGTTGATTTCGGTGTCACGGACGCGCACCTTTCGCTGCGCGGCGCCGATAGCGATTCGTGACTTCGCGGGCGTTTGCTGTCATTGTGGCGCTTGTTGCGAGCCTTGACGTCTCGGTGCCGGAGCTGGCGACGCGGGCCGCCGCCTTCGAGCCGCCCGAGCACGCTCGTCCACCGTCGTTCGCCCGTCGCCACGCAGGCGTTGGCTTGCGCGCGGCCGCGATCGGGCGCGGGCCGGCTGCTCATCGGGGGGTTGGTGCTGTCGCTGCTGGCCGCCGCGGCGCTGGCCACGCCGGGGTCCGCGCTCGCCAGCGAGCCGCTTCGCATCGACTTCATCGACGTGGGGCAGGGCGACGCCGTGCTCGTGACGTCCCCCGCGGGCAAGACCGTCCTCGTCGACGCAGGTCCCCGCAGAGCGGCGGCGGCCGTGACGACGTTTCTCGCTGCCCATGTTCACGCTCCCCTCGATCTCCTCGTGCTCTCGCATCGTCACGAGGACCACGTCGGGGGGATGCCGCGGGTCGTGCGGGAGATCGGCGCCCGTCAGTTCATGGACGCCGTCGTTCCCCACCAAAGCGGCGCCTACGCGGCGCTGATGCGCGAGCTCGACGCGCGTGGGATCACCGCTCGAAGGGCCACCCGCGGGCGCGTCGTCGATCTCGGCGGCGGCGCGCAGATGACGTTGATCGGGCCGCCCGAGCCGGCGATCCACGGCTCGCGGTCCGACGTGAACGCGAACAGTGTGATCATTCGTCTGACCTTCGGTGCGTTCGCGGCCCTGTTCACCGGCGACGCCGAGGCGCCCACCGAGACCTGGCTGCTGCAGTCGGGGACGCCCTTGCGGGCGTCGGTGCTGAAGGTCGCCCACCACGGGAGTCAATACTCGTCCGGGGCGATGTTCCTCGACGCCGTCGATGCCAAGATCGCGGTCGTCAGCGTGGGGCGCCGGAACGACTACGGGCATCCCGCGGAGGAGACGCTGGCACGGCTCTCCGCCCACGGCGCCTCGGTGTTTCGAACCGACACCGAGGGGGAAGTCTCGATCGAAACGGACGGCACCTCGATCCAGGTTCGCACCGCTCACGGTCGCAAGGAGACGTTCCCGACGCCATGAGCACGGGCAGACGCGCACCGCCGGCAAGCCGGCCCCCGGCGCCTGCGTCGGCCGCCACTCCGGGCGAACCTGCGGGAGACGCACTGCTGTTCGTCGATGCCATCGAAGGGGATCGCGCGCGCCTGCTGCTGGGCGTCGAGGCGTTCGACGTCCCTCGGCGCCTGCTCCCTGTCGATGCGAAGGAAGGGTCGTGGGTGCGCGCGTCCTTCTCGGCGGCTCCATCCCCTCCCGACGAGGGCGCCGCGCTTCGCAAGAAGCTCGGCGGAGGCGATGACGGGGGCAACCTGAAGCTGTGACCGAGGGCCGGCGGGCGAACGCGGACTTCCGCGGCCGGCGGTTTCTTCGGCGTGACAGGTGTGCGCCGCGATGGGAGCTCACGGAAACGTGAGGGTGCCCTCCGCGGCAACCGTCCCCGCTCTGACGCCGACCGGGCTCGGATGGCAGAGCATGGCACGTCGATTGAATTGCGTGGGGGTCTCCTGAATCGACAAACCGGATGTCTTCATGAGCACGACCAAGACTCCCCAATTCGTCGTTGGCATCGGCGCATCGGCGGGCGGTCTCGACGCCCTCGAGCGCTTCTTCGACCACCTGCCCAAGGACACGGGCATGGCCTTCGTCGTCATCCAGCACCTCTCGCCCGACTTCAAGAGCTTGATGGATGAGCTCCTGGCCCGCCACACCGAGCTTCCAATCCACCCGGTGGAGGACGGCATGCCTGTCGAGCCCGACAGCATCTACCTCATCCCGCCCCGGAAGGAGATGATCGTCTCCGACGGCCGGCTCTTGCTCAGCGATCGCGAGCGCCAGCAAGAATTGACCTTGCCCATCGACCTGTTCTTCCGTTCGCTCGCCCAGGACTTTGGCCGGCGCGCAGTGGCCATCGTGCTGTCGGGGGGCGGCACCGACGGCTCGCGGGGCATCCGCGACGTGGATCGGGCCGGCGGGGTCGTGATCGTACAAGATCCCGCTACCGCCCAGTTCGATGGGATGCCGCGGACCGCCCGGGAGGTCGGGGTCGCAACCTGGATTGGCGCCCCCGAAGAGATGCCGCGGATGCTCCTCGAACATGCGCGCAACCGCGGCACCGGTCATGCCACCGCGCAAGCCAATGCGGAGCCCTCCAAGGGGCTGGAAGCCGTGTACCGGATGCTCGAAGCCGAGTTCGGCATCGACTTCACGCACTACAAACCGAGCACCGTCACCCGCCGCATCGAGCGCCGCGTGACCCTGGCGCGATCCAGCAACCTCGAGGAATACGTGGCGCGCCTGCGCGACGAGCGCGACGAGCTCGATGTGTTGTACCGCGATCTCCTGATCGGCGTCACCCGCTTCTTTCGTGACCCTCTGGCCTTCGACGTGCTCGAGCGGGTCGTGCTCCCCGAGCTCCTCCGGCGGGAGCCGCGCGACGAGCCGCTTCGGTTCTGGGTGGCGGGCTGTGCCACCGGGGAGGAGGCCTACTCGCTGGCGATTGTCCTGCGCGAGCTCATGTCGAGGCTCGGCGAACGGCGTGTTCAGATCTTCGCCACGGACGTTCACCGCGAATCCATCGAGCGGGCTTCGCGTGGGATCTACGACGCGGAGGCGCTGGCGAACGTTTCGAAGGAGCGGGTGACCCGCTATTTCCTCCGCATGGGCGATGCCTACCAGGTGGTGGCGGATCTTCGTCAAATGGTGGTGTTCGCCCAGCACAACGTCATCAAGAACGCCCCGTTCACCCGGGTGGACTTCGTGACCTGCCGAAATCTCCTCATCTACCTGCAGCCGGCGGTGCAGCAGAAGGTGCTATCGCTGTTTCACTTCGCGCTCAGGCGCGGCGGCGTCCTGTTCCTCGGGCCGAGCGAGACGGCCGGGGCCGTCGCGCGCGAGTTCGATGTGGTGGACAAGCATTGGCGCCTGTATCGCAAGCAGACGGACGCGCGCTTGCCAGTGGACGTCCGTAACGCGCCCGCCGCGCTCATGCAGTTCGATGCGCGCCCGGGTCCGCACCCGTTCGTGGGCACGGGTGGCTCGGCGGGGGCACGTTACTCGCTGGCCCAGCTGCTCGGGACCTACGACGCGCTCCTCGACGACGTGATGCCTCCCAGCCTCCTCGTCAGCGAGCGAGGCGAGCTGGTGCACGCGTTCGCGGGCGGCAGTCGATTTCTGCAACTTCGCGACGGTCGTCAGGATCTGAATGTGCTCGACATCGTCGACGGCGAGCTGCGGATGGTGCTGGTCGGCGGGCTGAAGCGCGCGACCAACGAGCCGACCGCCATCGTGTTTCGCGGGGTGCGCATCCCGGGCGCTGCCACGAAGGACCAAGAGCTCCACAAGGTCACGATACGTCGTATTCGCCCCCGGGGAGGCGGCGGTCCCCACCTGCTGGTGTCATTCGAATGCGCCGAAAACACGCCGCTCCGCGCGGCGAGCAGCTCGACGAAGGAGGTCGACCTCGACCAGGTTTCGCGCGAACAGCTGCGCGATCTCGAGGCCGAGCTCAGCTACACCAAAGAGAACCTCCAGGCCGCCATCGAGGAGCTCGAGACCAGCAACGAGGAGCTGCAGTCCTCGAACGAAGAGTTGCAGTCCTCGAACGAAGAATTGCAGAGCACCAACGAAGAGCTCCAGAGCGTCAACGAGGAGCTCTATACGGTCAACGCGGAGTACCAGCGCAAGATCGGCGAGCTCACCGAGCTCGCCAACGACATGGACAACCTGCTGGCCAGCACCGAGATCGGGACGGTGTTCCTCGATCGACAGCTGAAGATTCGAAAGTACACGCCCGGCATCGCCGAAACCTTCAACTTGCTGCCGCACGACGTGGGCCGGCCCATCGAGACGTTCACCCACAAAATGGATCACCCGGAACTGGTGGAGGATCTCAAGCGGGTGCTGTCGGAGGGGGAGCCTATCGAGCGTGAGCTGCGCGGGGTGCGCGGGAAATCGATGTTCGTGCGTATCCTGCCCTACCGGGCCAAGGGGACGGTCGACGGGGTGGTGCTGAACGTCATCGACGTCAGCGGCCTCAAGGCCGCCGAGGACGCCTTGTTTCACGAGCGCTACTTGCTGAACAGCCTGCTCGCCACGGTGCCCGATGCGATTGACTTCAAGGATCTGAACGGACGGTTCATTCGGGTCAACCGCGCCATGGCCGACCGCCTCGGGGTCGAGGATCCGGCGAACGCCGAGGGCAAGACAGCGTTCGAGCTGGCCGATAGGGAGCTGGCGCTGTCGATGCGCAACGACGACGAGGCGGTGCTCCGGTCAGGCGAGGCTCAATATTACAGGCTCGAGCGGCGCGGCGTGGGCTGCGGGAGCTCGCCGGCCCCACCGGCGTCGGAACAACACGATCCGGTCGGGCAGTTGCTTGAACACAGGCCTCGCTGGTCGCCTACCGCGGCCTGGGATCTCGTGACCCGGCTGCCCCTGCGTGATGCGCAGGAGCGCATCGTAGGCATCATCACGATCCGTCGCGACGTCACCGAACAGAAGAACGCGGAGGAGGACATTCGGCGTGCGGTGGTGCGGCGCGACCAGTTCCTCGCCATGCTGTCGCACGAGCTGCGCAACCCGCTCGGCGCCATCGTCAGCGCCACCGCGCTGCTGCGGGGAGAGCCTGGGCTCGTGGCGCCGATTCGAGCGGAGGACGGCGCGGCCGGCGCCGAGCCGCGTACCGCGCGATGCCTCGCCATTCTGGAGCGCCAGTCACAGCAAATGGCGCGTTTGCTGGATGATCTGCTGGAGGCCAGCCGCGTGACTCAGGATCGCGTCGAGCTGAAGAAGCAGGTCGTCGCGCTCGACCAGGTCATCCGGGACGCGGTCCAGGCGGTGCGCGGGCAGCTCGACGCGCGCGACATCGTGCTCAGCGTCGAGCTCGACCCCCGTCCGGCGCTGATGGACGGGGATCCGGCGCGGTTACAGCAGATCGTGGTCAATTTACTCAGCAACTCGGCCAAGTACACCCCGCCCGGGGGCCATGTGCACGTCAAGATGGAGCGGGACGACGGGGCGGCGGTGGTACGCGTGACCGACGATGGCGCCGGCATTCCGGTCGACATGCTCGAGTCGGTGTTCGACCTCTTCGTGCAGTCGCGGCGGACCCTGGATCGGGCGGCCGGGGGCCTCGGTGTTGGGCTGACCCTGGCGCGGGCGCTCACCAGGCTCCATGGCGGGACGGTCACCGCTCACAGCGAGGGAGAAGGCAAGGGCAGCGAGTTCGTGTTGCGCATGCCTCTGCTCGACGACGCCCGTGCCGCCGAGGT
>CAYUFS010000084.1:0-18125 GCA_964443975.1 uncultured Myxococcales bacterium
TGAATCCGGCGCGGCAGCACAGGTGTCCGAGCGCGTTCGCGAGAAAGGTCTTGCCCGCCAGATCGGTCCAGCTTTCTGGCCGGATTCAACCAAAACGGCGGGAGAGTTGACGTAATATTCTGAGTGGGCGTTTTCATCAAACGGACGCTTTCAGCCGATCAATTGGGAGGCTCGAGAGCGAGGACCCAGGTTGAATTTCCTATGCTCATACCAGCGTCGCATCGGCCTCGTGTACCTCTACCCACGCCAAGAACAGCGTCAATGAAGTTGAAGCAGTGAACGGTTGCGCTCCGACCGAAACCCCGCCGTTCTGCTTCACCTGGGCGTCTACAGTCTACTATACCGGGAGCAGTGGAGGCGTTGTTGAGACTGACGTTTGCGTCTTTGGGCAGTCGGCATCCTCGTGGTCAGTCCAAGCACAAGGCATGGCCGCAAGTGCAAAGGATCTAGTCGGTACTCTTACTCATGAGTTTGGGCATGCTCTGGGACTAGATCACACTCCGGCTACGGTCATGGACTCGCCCACCTTCTCGCTGGGAAACACGCTAGCCCGCTATCCTTACGGAGATGACTTCGATGGAATTCGAAGCCTATACGGAACAGCGACACAGTCCTATTTTGTCAAGGAAATGGCTACCACCGCGTCGACATGGGGACCCGAAGAGTCTGGCATCGGATTTGCCAACGACCTGCACGTTAACGCGGCAGTTGGAAAAGATGGATCAGGAACAACCGCAGTAAAAATTCTCGTTGGTTCGCTGGACACATCCGGTGCAATCGCTGTTGACAATCGCGCCTATCCCGTCTCTTCGGTCGGTACTTGGAATGGATTTCTCTTAAGTGGTGCCAATGCGGCCATACGCCCGCCATCCGTTGCAATGCGCTACGTAGTCAAGACTGCTGGCGTCAGCCAAGAAGTCTTGGCATATGCTCTAAAGCAACAGAACAATTCGGCGTGCCCCGGTATTAAAATTCACTATTCAAATAATGAGTTCGCGAACTCGATTACCGTCTCATTGTTGACCGACTGTACCATCCATGATCCGGCGCTTGCTTACGACGGACTACATGATCGTTTTTTTCTGCTGTATGTCGCACACTCAAGCACTCCGGGCCAAGACAACGTTCTAATGTATAGAAGCGCTCTGGCGACGAACCTAGGTACGTGGTCGACAGCGGCTAGTCTGAATATTGTGACCGTGGACTCACCTTCATTCGCGTGTGACGCGAGCGGGAACTGCATCTTAGTCTACCTTTCCGCAAACGCTCCAAACCCTGTGTTTGTCGATCAAAAGACTACAATCGACGCGACAGGAAACATTACCCTGCTGGGCACTTCCTCCAGCTTGGATACCTACTTCAAGACCGTTTCCGCCACGTATCGACGTGTCAGCGGTGTCAGCCAATGGTTTGTTGTCGACACCTTTACGGGGGGGACCGCAAATACAGCTAACGGCGTCTATCTCCCAGCGTCTCTGCAAAAGCTATCGATTCCCCTGTCTTGGACGGGCGCTGATTGGGTCGATGTTGGGTCTACAATCTCCCACCGGGCCTCCCTGGCGGGTTCGGTTGCCCGCGAAGCGCGGGGGGAGGGGCAGGGGCCGGATCGAGGCCGCGAAAGTGGACGTAAGATTTCTTATCGGCGAAAAATGTCGGGGTGGAAAGGGCGCTTGAACGCACTGTCCCCATGCGGTCGAGGCCCGCCCCCACCCAGCGGGCCCCGCCGCGCATCGCCTCGCACTTGTCGAGGCGGTTGCCAGTGGCCGCTCAGCTCGCGCGCGCGCCTGCCTTTGAGCGCCGCTCTTTGGCTGCCCTCACCTCGGCGGCCTTCCGCAAGGGCAGCAGGCCGTTGCCGAGCGCGAGCAGGCCGCCAATTTGGTTGAACACCATCGAGTGCATCACCCCAAAGCGTGCCAGGAAGGCGCCGGCGACACAGATCAGATTGGGAACGACGATCAACCCCCAGCTCCGCCTGATGTTCCGGTTGAGATCGCGGGACACATCGTGGAGCTGGAGGAGCTTGTCCAGGCTGTCCTCCATGAAGACGACCTGGGCCGTGTCCGTCGCGACGCTGGATGCGCCACGCAGAGATATCGATACGTTGGCCTTCTTCAACGCGATCGAGTCGTTCACACCGTCGCCGATGAAGCAGACGGTAGCGCCTTCCTTCTGCAGCAGCTCGACGTATTTTGCCTTCTCCTGGGGCAGGACCTCGGCGAAATACCGGTCCATCCCGAGCCGCTGGGCCAGTCGGCGCGTGGGCTGCTCGTGATCGCCCGAGATGATGGCCAGATGCTTCGCGCCGCGAGCTCGCAGCCCCGCGATGACGGCGGCGGCCTCGGGTCGCTCCGCCGCGCACAGCTCGATCGCGCCGCCCAGCGCATCGTCGACGCCCACCATGACGAGAGAGTTGCCGTCTTCGTGGGCCGCGTCCATTTCGCGGAGCAACGCGGGAGGGAGCGCAATGCCCTCGTGCTTCATGAAGCGTGCGCTGCCGACCCGAACCGTATGTCCATCCACGCCGACGGTGATGCCATAGCCCACGTGGTACTTGGAGTCGTCAATCTGCGGCAACTCGAGTCCCAAGGTCTTGAACTTGTCCAGGATGGCCTTGGCGATCGGATGACTGAACTTGTTCTCCGCGGCCGCCGCCCACTGGAGGATCCGCGCCTCCGGGTGGCCGCCATAGGTGAACACGCGACCGACCTCGGGCCGTTCCCGGGTCAGGGTGCCGGTCTTGTCGAAGAGGAACGTGTCGACGTTTCGCAAGCTCTCCAGCGCCCGACCATCTTTCACGAGAATTCCGTGCTCGGCGCTCAGGGTCAGAGACGCCAGCATCGCCAGCGGCGCCGCCATGCGAATGCCCGTGCCGAGGTCGCAGTTGACGACCGCAGCCGCTCCGTTGACGCCCGTCGTTACGAGCCCGAGCGCGCCGAGCGCCAGCGTCGGCGCGACCGCGCGGTCAGCGAGCTCCTCGCCCTTCGACTGCGAACGCAGCTTGTATCCAGCCGTCTCGTTGAGGATGTGCGCGAGCTTGGCCGAGGTCGTGTCCTCGCCGGCGCTCGCGACGCTGACCCGTACCTTCCCGGCGATCAGCGTGGTGGAGGCCAGCACCTTGTCGCCCTTGAGCTTCTCGGCCGGCGCGGACTCGCCGGTCAGCGTGTGCTGATCGATCATCGCCATGCCGTCGACCACCTCGCCGTCGACCGGCACGGTCTCGCCGGTGTGGACGACGATGACGTCGCCGACCTTGAGACGCTCGAGCGGTGTCTCCACCTCGAGGCCGTCGACCTCTTGCCAGACGAACCGCGGTTGCTTTCCAAAGACGTTGAGCAGCATCTTCTTGCTGTTGTCCTGGGTCCGCTGAACCAGCTTGCGCGCCACGCCGAGGCTGAAGCCCAGCACCGTTCCAGCGAGCACCTGATTGGTGGCGAGGCAGCTCAGAACCACGATGGCGTCCAGGACGTCCACGCCGAGGCGCTTCTCCTTGGCGAGCACACGGTAGGCGTTCTTGAAGGTCGGAATTACCGAGTACAGGAACAACGCCGCGCTCAGCGGCGCCAGGGTGGGAACCACCACCCGGCTCGCGATCGCCAGCGCGACCGAGGTGGTGCAAATCGGCAGATCGAGGTCGATGCTGGCGATCGGAAAGTCGAACGATCTCGCCAGCGTCGCATCGAGGAGCTCGACGAGCTGATGCCTGTTGATCTGCTTCGGATCGAAATGGATCAGCACCGTCGCCGTGAGCTCGTCGGTCGAGTAGCGGTCGATGCCGAAGGTGTTCATGAACTCTCGCTCGATGGCCTGGCACAGCTCCCTGCAACGATAGAGCGCCGGGTTGTGAAGGCGAATGCGTCCTGCCAGCTCGTGCCTGACCGTCCAGGTCGACAGCCTGCTCCCATGCCGTTGCAGGCGCACTGACCTCGACCTGGAGTTGGCGAGCTGCTCGGGCAAGAGCGGCGCCAGGTCCGGCGCTTGATGCGGCGCCTCGTCCGGGCTTTGCCGCGCCAGCGGGGCACAAAGCAGCCGGGACAGAGCCGCAAGCCTGGGGTCCCCGGGGCGAAGCGGTGCCTTGAGGACTATCTCGCCCGTGTGACTCTCGGAGTCGACCGCGACCTGGTCGACGTCGGGAGATTGGAACGCGCGCGCGAAGAACTCCCGCGCACGTGGGCCAGCGGCGTCCCCGAACAGCGTCGAATTCGAGAACCGGACCGTGTTCGCCGCCGGAAACGAGACCGTCCGGTCGGACTGGCCGCTCGCCGACCGGGCGGCGAGCGCCCGCAAGCGACCCGAGGTCCCCCCGGGCGGACGGATCGCCAGGGCGTGGCTCGAGGCGCCTCCATTTGCCCTTGACCGCTGGTGAAGCCTCCGCTCGGCGTTCTGATCCTGGAGCCGCTCCTTCACCCCCTGGATGCGACTCGCCGCCGACGCGTACACGTCGCCCACCACGGAGCCGGCCCGTTCGCTCAGCGACGTCAGACCGACGAGCAGGCTGGAGAGCCCGCGCTGCTCAGGCGATCGATCCTCGCGCACGACTTCGTAGTGCGCGTCGATCGCTCGCGTCAGGTGAAGGTCGGGCTTCTTCAGCGATCCCTGCGGTCTCGTGGCCGGGCGTTTTCCGGCGATCTTGTGCGCGGTGGTCATCAATGCCCCCTTTGGGCGGTTCAGCGGCCGATCGGGCCCCACGCGTCGACCGCGGGGCACTGCGCCCGCGGACCGTGGGCGCGGGTCTTCCTCAAGCCTCGCCTGCGTCCTCGGCGGCCCCGACGTCGAGGGCCTTCGTGGCGAGACCACCACGCAGGCTCACCGCCGACTTGATGGCGGCCTGGGCGCCGTCCTCGAAGCCGCGGCGAATCGCGTTGTTCGCGGGTAGCAGCTCCTTCAAGAAGACACCGCTGAACACCACGCCGTACGAGACGCCGTACGCTGTGTAGTAGGCGCCCGTGCCGACGCTGGATTTTACCTTCAGCGCCGTCGCCTTCGCGGAGGCGGTCGCGTCGGCGCGGGCGTCGCCGATCGACTGGGAGGCCGCATCCAGCGCCTCGCCCAGCACGGAAAATGGGTTCGATTCGGTAGCTACTGATGGCTTTGTCTTCGTGGACATTGTTGGCCTTTCTTTTGTTCTGCGCTTCGAAGGTCTTGGTTTCGCGGATTTCGTCGTCATGGGTTTCGACTTTGCCTTGCGCTCAACGCAACTTCGCCTTCCCGAACCTGCGCGAATTCGAGCTCCACGCTCACGATCGCGCTCTTCATCAGGCCGATCATCTTGGGACGTCGCATCCGCTGGATGTAAAGCCAGGCGAAGCCCGCCATCAGATAGACCGCGAAGATCGCGATCAGCAGCAAACCGGCCTTGTCCGGGGTGGGGAACAGCTTGTTGTTCGGGGAGATGCCGACGGTCCCGATGAGCGGCAGCAGCATGAAGGCCACGCCCCCTGCCGAAAAGGCAATCGCTTTCCGTGTCAGCTTGCCGATCGACGACAGATAGATCGGCGCCGCGATGGAGATCAGGATGTAGACGGCGATGAAGCCGAAGCTGCAGAGCGTCCCGAAGATCCCTTGGCAGTCGAAGGCGCTCACACCCGTGCTATGGAGCGCCGCCGGCACGCCGAACGTGATCAACGAAGCCACGGCCACAGCGACGTGCGGGGTCCTGTTCTCGACGTGCGCGTGACCGAGCGCGTCCGGGACCAGGCCATGACGGCCCATGGAAAAAAGGATGCGCGCCGTCGAGTTGATGGACGCCAGCGTGCACGAGAAGAAGCTCAGCAGGATGCCCACGTTGATCGCCACCCCGAGGCCGCGCCAACCGGCAGCGTTCGCGAGGACGTTCAGCGGCGCCTCGGTCTGGGCGAGCGACGAACCTCCGATGCCCGCGAAGCCCAGCACCACGATGTAGGACATCACGATGAAGAACAGGCCCGCCAGGACCACGCTCTGGATCACGGAGCACGGAATGGTCCGCAGCGGCTCCTTCGCCTCGTCGCCGAGCGCGGTGGAGCTCTCGAACCCCGAGAAGCCGAAGACGACGAGGACCACGGCGGCGAGGGTACCGCTCGGTGTCGCCCGTTCGAGCGTGAGCTGCGACCGGTCGATGGCGAACCCCGTGCTCGACCAGATCTTCGCGCCGAGAATCAGCACGAGCAGCAGTGACAGCCCCTCGAACAGCAGCATCGTCCTCGCGGACAGCCGGATGTCGCGATAGGCGATGTAGAAGGTGCCGAGGACGGCGAACGCGAACAGCCCCAGAACGGACAGGTGCGCGCCCACGAGCTGAGTGAGGAGCACGTTCGCGATCAAGGCGAAGCCGCAGAGGGTCGACATGCCGGTCAGCATGTAGCCGAACAGCAGCGCCCATCCGCCAAGCACCCCGGCCGTGGGACCGAGACCCGTCACGATGTAACTGTAGAGAGAGCCGGGAGACGCCGAGCGACGCGCGAATTGGTTGATGTTGAGGCTGACGAGGATGAGGCCGAAAACGCCCAGGACGAAGCTCAACCAGGTCGCCTGGCCGGACTTGGCGTAGATCAACCCCAGCACGGCCGCGGGCACGGTCGACGGTGCAATGACCGAGACCGATTGGGCAAGCACCTCGGAATAGGAGAGGCAAGCTCGCCGCAACTTCGGCGACGAGGAGGTGCCAAGCGCGGAGGCTGTCGTGCCCGCGCTCTGCTGGAGCGGCGATGCCGCCCGGGCTTCGTCAGGTCTCGGAGCAGAGCTCATGAGTTCGCCGCGCTTGCCCGGGGTTACGGGGACGGAGCCGCTCGCGCGCGCGCGGGGCGTGTCTTGGTATGTAGACGATTGTGATCATTTGATGGACATCCGCTTTGTCTATTGGCTGACGCCTCACTTGTCAACGGAAAGTCGTCCAGCCGTCGCCGGAGTGCCACATGATCGACGCACCGGCGGGGTATCAGCCGGAGAGTCGAGGGAAGTGTGAATCGCGAACCCAACCGAGCCCGTGGCGCCGCAAAGGGCTCCCATGAGCGATGTCTCGAATAACAGACGAAGGGCTTGCCTGATGGACAGGCGATGGCTATACTCGGCCCCGCGTCGCACGAGCCGCCGCCTCGAGGGGCAGGCTCCAAAGGAATCACAACGTGAAACCCTGGCCCCATCCGACCACCGCAAGCGCTCCGGGACCCTCCCTGATGCGGCTGTCGCAGGTTCTTCGCGGCATCCTCAGCGACAATCCCGGCGTGAAGACGTTCAGCGTCGAGCGCATCCTCGCTTCCATCGGGGACAACGGCTTCGAGGCTTCGCTGATGATGTTCTCGCTTCCCGCCATCGTGCCCGTCCCTCGACCGATGGGCATGGTGGCGCTGCCCACGGGCGCGATCGCGTGCCAGATGGCGGCGGGTCAGGAGAAGATCCGACTTCCCCGGTTCATCCGGAATAAGTCCGTGTCGCGACGGGCGCTCGCGGTTTCGATTCACGCGATTTTGCCCGTCCTCGAAGCAGCGGAGAAGGTCGTACGGCCGCGGTGGAGCTGGGTCAACCACTCGATGTGGCGCCGCGCGATCGGCCTCTTCGTCCTCCTCATGGTGATCGGCATCGCCTTCCCGCTGTTCGGGTTCAACTCGCTTCACGCGACGTCCATCTTCGTCATCTCGCTCGGCATGGCCGAGAAGGACGGGCTCGCCGTGATGATTGGCGTGGCCGCCGGCGTGCTGTCACTCGCGATCATCGCCTCCGGGCTGTCCTTCCGGGCCGCCCGCACGAAGGTCGCCAGGTGGTTGTTGAAGGTCTCCGCGAAGCTTGGATTCTTGGCGATGGCCAGATATCTCGACAGGCTTGGTCACGCGTGGCTGGCGAAGCTCCTCAGCCTCCCGGCGACCTGGTCGACCCTGCTCCTCAAATGGGATCCGGAAAAGCGGACCGGGGCCCGCGGCCCCCGGGGGCGTGGCGCCCAACCTCAGCGCGACGGCGAACGCGTCAGCAAGGAGGCCCGCTCGCGGTCGGCCATCGCCGCCAGCCTGTCCAACGCTCTCGCTTGACGGGCATAGACGATCCCGGTACCGACATTCGAGACTAGGCCTGAGCGCAAGGCGTTGAAGCGGGCGAACAGCGCGCCGCCCACGCCCAGCAGATTCGCCGCGTACACAGTGCGGTAGTCGCGGGCCAGTCGCGATGCGTGGGCCTCACCGATGGCGATCACGGTGGCCAGCCCGTCAATCCCCTTCCCCGTCAGCAGGATGTCGGCGACATCCTGCTGGGCGTGCCGAACGGGGGCCACGGAGATGCTGACGGTGCTCGCCGCGATCGGCTCCTTGCGCTCCAGATCGGTCCCATCCCCGACCCAGACCGTGGGGCGCCCGAGGCCACGAATGAGGTTTGCCTTCGCTCGCTGGTCGAGCGAGCCATGGGACAGCTCGATGCCCAGCGCTCCCGCGAGCGAGTCCGCCTCCTTGGCTTTACCGCGCGAGAGGTAGACGAACCGCGCGCGCTTGTTCCTTGCCCTGGCCTTGAGCTCGGTGACCACCCGCTGGCCGACCAGCTCGCCATTCCGTGCGAACGACACCACGCCGATGATCTGGCCATCTCGCAAGACCCAGAGCGGTCGGAGCGACTGATCCTCGTCACGGACCAAGAGTCGCTCGCGCGAATCCGACGCCTTTCCGTGCTGGGGAAGCGCCCGCCGAAGGCTGCGGGGAACCTCGAGCTTCGACGCCGCCAGGTGCTGCGCGGTCGCAACCTCGATCGTCCTTCCGGAATGGTCCCTGAACCGAGTGACCCCGGCATGATGACGGACCGACTCGAGCCTCGGAGGCGTGGCGACGACGCTGGCGGTGGCGGCCAGCGCCAGGCTCTCGTCCGTCCGGACGTTGCCGTGGGCAATCAGCGCGTACTCCGCGATCACGGCTTCGGCGATGTCGTTGACCGTTTGAATGTTCGCCACCTCGACGCGTCGGCGATCCAGGCCAGCGGTATCGTCGATGACATAGACGTCCGCGCGGGCAAGCAGATCGAGGGCCGCGGGGTTCCGGAAGAAGATCCCCTCCTGGGCGCCTTGCCCGAGACCCTGGAGCGCCGAAAGCTGGGCGCTGAGGCGGGGGGCAGTGACGTAGTCCGGCCGGAGCACCGCCTGCGCCGGTTGCACGGTCCGGGTGAGAGCCAGGCTGAGCGCGGACAGCGCGAGCGTCGGCTTGGCGTTGCGGTTCGCGATCCGCTCGGCCTCCAGCAGCGACGGCATCGCGTTCAAGGGAGCATGGGGCAGCAGCGAGGCGAGGTAGCTGGCGGACGTCTGCGCGCCGGTCCGCTCGACCCGGATCGTCAGCGCGCCGTCGCGGACGAACGTGCCGGTGCCGATCCAGTCGCCCTGTGCCCGCTGCGCGATCTGGTCACTCCCCTCGATGACGGCGGCGGCGCCCTCCTGCACGAAGCCATCGACGGGGACGGTCTCGCCGCCGCGGACGACGATGAGATCGTCCTTGCGCAGGTCGTCCACGCTCACCTCGATGTCGACGCCTTCCCCCTTCGAGAGGCGCGCCCAGACCGCGCGGCGCCGTTGCCGGGCGAACAGCCGCCGCTGGCTGCTGACGAACTTGCGGCGTGTCAGCCGGGGCCAGAACTGCATCAGCACCGCGATCGCCGTCGACGCGAAGGGCAAGCCGCTCAGCAACAGGAAGCCGACGCCGGCGGTATAGAGCGCGTACACCCCGACCTCTCCTCGGGACAGCTGCTTCACGCCGTTGACGACGTTGGGCAGGCTGTAGAGCAGGACGCCCACGACGGCGACCCGACGCAAGGCCGGCACCAGGTACTGCCCCGTGAAGGCGAGCACCAGCAAGGCACCCGCGGCGACGAAGCGCGTCCGCGACGGCGGGCCTTCGAGACCATCCAGCAGCCGTGGCCAGGCCTTCTCGAGCTCCCGGGTCAGATGCTCGGCCGTCAGCGCCGTCTTGTCGAAGCGGATCGTCACGTCGGTGGTGAGCGCGCTGACGCGAAAGCCCTTGACCCCGATGATGGCGGACAGCTCCTCTTCCAGGCGAAACACCACGTCGCGACGGTTGCGCAAGACGGGGTGCGAAAGCTGCAGCCTACCGTGGCTGACCTTGCGAACGCGCCAGGTGGAGAGCGCGTCACCGACGCGGCTGATATGGATGGCCTTCGCGCCCGCTCCTTTTAGATACAGCGACCGAGCGTCGACGCGCCGGACGGGCCCGGACGCCCCTCCCGACAGCGGCGGTTCGTCGGTCGCCGCGCCGAGCGCTCGGCTCAACTTCTTCCATATGTGGCGGGGGTTGGTCACCGCGCCGAAGCGAATTCGCCCGAAGTGGGTGTGGGGTCGCAGCTCGACGCTGCGAACCTCCCCGACGGCGAAGGCACGCGACACGAACTCCTCGATTCGAGCTGCGTCCGCGGTCCCGAAGATCTCGGGGCTCCAGATGGAGATGCCGTCGGAACCTGGGGCTATGCGCATGACCGAACTCCTGATCGTTGCGAAACTTGATGGGACGTGCCGCGTGACGAGCCGTTCGCAGACAGGCGAATCGCTTGATCTCGCTGCGTGTGTCTTGTATACCAGACAAAGGCTCGTGCCGCGTCGAAATTGGACCTGAAAAGTCACACGAGCGGCGCGCGCCCGCGGTCACGCGCCCATACGATGGTCGCGGCGCTGTCCTGGCTGGCGTTCGGCGGTGCCGCCGCCCACGCCGCCCGGGTGGAACTGCCCGACGCCTCGCCCACGGTCGCCGCGGCGCCGCCTGCCACGCCAGCCGGCCCTCCGGCGGAGGAGCGGCTCAGCATCCACGGCCAGTCGACGTTCATCGAGCAATACCACCCGGCTTTCCATTCACCGTACACCGGCCCGTTGAGCCTCGACCCGGCCAGCAATGCCGAGCAGACCTTGTCGCTGTCGCTGTACATCGGCGGCCGCCTTTGGCCAGGGGCAGAGTTTTACGTGAATCCCGAGCTGCTGCAGGGCTTCGGCCTGTCCAACTCGACCGGCGTGGCGGGCTTCACCAACGGCGAGGCCTTCAAGGTCGGCAGCAACGACTTCCTCGGCAAGCTCAGTCGCGTCTTTCTCCGCCAGACCTGGCCGCTCGGCGGCGCGACCGAGACCCTGGGGGCGGGCGCGAACCAGCTCGCCGGCGGCCGACCGGTCAATCGCCTGACCTTGACGGTGGGAAAGTACGGGGTCGTCGACATCTTCGACGACAACCGCTTCGCGCACGATTCACGCGGGGGCTTCCTGAACTGGACCATCAACGAGCTGGGCGCGTTCGACATGGCCTCGCCCGCGTTCAACTACACCTACGGTGCCGCCCTCGAGTGGTATCAAGCGTGGTGGACGGTGCGCGCGGGCTTCTTTCTCGAACCGACCCATCCGAACAGCCTGGACGTCGACACGAAGCTTCACCAGTTTCAGCCGCTCGTCGAGCTGGAGGAGCGCCACGCGCTTCAGGGCAAGCCGGGCAAGCTCAAGGTGCTGGTGTTCGGCAAGCGGGTTCGCGCGGGGAGCTTCGATCGAGCGGTGGCGCTGTCCGAGACGACGGGCGCGAGACCCGACACCGCCCTGGTCCGCGATGGTCCGGTCTGGGGGTACGGGGCCGGCGTCAATCTGGAGCAGCAGCTCACCGCCACCCTCGGCCTGTTCGCACGGGCCAGCCTGCAGACCGGCGACGACGAGGAATTCTCGTTCACCCAGGTCGAGGAGTCCGCCTCGGCGGGCCTGGCGTCGAGCGGCGCGAGCTGGGGCCGCCACGACGACGTGGTCGGCCTGGGGCTGGTCGCCAACGGCATCTTCGCGAAGGAGAGGGCCTATCTGGCGGCGGGTGGAACGGGGATCATCATCGGCGACGGCGCGCTGAGCTACGGCTTAGAAGAAATCGCCGAGCTCTATTACAAGATCGTCCCGCGGGAATTTGCCACGATCACGGTGGACTACCAGTTCGTCAATCACCCGGCTTACAACCGGGATCGCGGCCCCGTCTCGGTGTTCGGCGTCCGCGCTCACATCGAGTACTGAGGGGTCGGAGGCCAGCGCGTTCAAACCACGTAGACGGCAGCGTTGCGCTGCGGTCCGGAGACCGGGATGTGGGTCGCGCAGTGGGCGCAGCGGTTGTCGTCGCCGAGGAGCTGATAGGCCCGCCGTACCGCCTTCAAGGTCGCGGAGTCGGCCTCGTCTTCCTCCTGGACGAAGATCCGGTCGGCGGGCAACCACTCGGCGAATCGCAGGCGCTGGATGCCCGCCAAGAGGTCGGGGCGGACACCGGCCAGGATCACCACCAGCCCCGCCTTTCCTGCGTCGCGCAGGAAGACCTCGAGCTTCTCTAGGCAGACGGCATCCGGGTTGCGCAGCCGCTTCACGCGAAGCACCAGGTGTCGGCCCCCGTCGGTGTGGACCTGATGCGCGGCCTTCTCGAGCTCCGTCTCCAGGGTCGCGGCCGATCCGAAGAACAGCTCCCCTTCGAGATCGAAGATCGCGACGGCCGTGCAAGCGGGGTCGCTCGGCAATCGCTCCCGGACGAAGCCCTCCTCGGTGACCGCCAGCTTCGAGATCCGCATGCGCGCCGCCCGCGGCACGTAGAGCGCGATGGAGATGGCGACGCCGACCAGGATGGCGAACTCGACGCCGACCACCAAGGCGGCCAGGCCCGTACCCACCAGCAGCACGGTGTCGTACTTGGAGGCGCGCACGATGTAACGCAGCCGTTCGATGTCGATGAGGCGCGCGGCCGCCAGGATCAGCAGGCCGGCCAGCGCCGCCTTAGGAATGTATCGGGTGAACGGAGCGAGCAGCAGCACCATCACCGCCACCACGACGGCGGTGAACACCCCGGACAGCTTGGAAGCCGCGCCCGCCTGGTAGTTGATCGCCGAGCGCGACAGCGATCCCGAGCCCGGCATGCCGCGGAAGAAGGCGCCGACCAGGTTGCCAACGCCCTCGGCCAGGCATTGCCGGTTGAAGTCCAGCTTCTGGCGCGTCTTGTAGGCGATGGCCTTGGCGATGGCGAGCGCCTCCAGCAGGCCCAGGAACCCGATGGCGAGCGCGCTGGAGGACATCTGACTGATCCAGCCCCACCGGATCGAGGGAATGTGAAACCCGGGCAAGCTGGCCGGCACGGGCTCGATCAGCGACACCGCCGTCTTGGCGGTGCCGGTGGCGCGTGACCAGCCCAGCAGGAACGCCGGCACGGCCACCAGCAGCAGCACGGTGAACATGTCGATCTGGGGAAGCCGGTAGCGGCGGACCAGCCGGCGCGCCAGCACCGCCAGCACCAGGGCGCCGCCGCTGATGGCCACCGCCTTGAGGTTCACGTGCGCGGGCTGCGTCAGGGTCAACCACAGTCGATAGAACACGTGCTGGTGTCCGCTGCCCAGGTTCTTGAGCCCGAGCGCATTCCCCACCTGCCCAACCATGGTCAAGATCGCCGCGCCCACCATGAACCCGGTGACAACCGACTCGGAGATGTAGCGGGTCAGATCGCCGAGCTTGAAGACGGCGATCGCGATCTGCACCACGCCCACCATCGCGGTCAGCAGGAACATCGCCTCGAACGCGCTGAGCCGGGCCTCGGGATCGATGAAGGCCAGCGCGCTGAACGTCACCAGCGAGACCGCCCCGGTCGGTCCGTTGATGAGGTGCGAGGACGACCCCAGCAGCCCGGCGATCGCCGTGAACACGATGGCCGTGTACAGGCCGAAGCGGGGATCGACGCCGGCGATCAACGCGTAGGCCATGCTCTGCGGCAACGAGATCGCCGCGACCGTGATGGCCGCCTGCAGGTCGCTGCGCAGTCCTGACCATCCATATCCAGCGCGTTGGGCTGTGCTCACGATCGCGTCGTCCTAACGGGGCTTTGGTCGATACACCGTCTCGATGAGGCCGTTCTCGGCGAAGAAGCGTTGCTGAGCATCCTCCCAGTCCCGGGCGATCGCGGTCACCGGGAACAGCTGGATGTCGGGGAAGCTCTCACGATGTTTCTTCAACACCTCCGCCTTGAACGGGCGATAGCCGGTCTCGGCGATCAGCTCCTGCGCCTCGTCGGTGAACAGGAAGCTCAGGTAGGCTCGCGCCGCCTCCTCGGTGCCGTGCTTCGCCACGTTCGTGTCCACCCAGGTCACCACCGGCTCGGCCAGGATGCTGACCTTCGGGTAAACGAGCTCCAGCTCACCCTTGGACTCCGCGACCTCGCGCAACGCCTCGTTTTCCCAGATGACGTTGACATCTCCCTGCTTCTCCACCGCGAAGGCGATGCTGGTGGCCCGCGCGCCGTTCTCGAGGAATGGGGCCCGATCGTAGAAGGCCTTGAGGTAGGCGCGCGCCTCGGCCTCGCTGCCCCCACGGGTGACGACGGCCCCCCAGGCGGCGAGCGCGCTCAGCTTGCCGTTGCCGGAGGTCTTGGGATCGGGCGTGATGATCTCGAGGTTCGAGCGCACGAGGTCGGGCCAGTCATGGATCCCGAAGGGATTGCCATGGCGGACCACGAAGACGATGGTCGAATAGTAGGGCTGGGAGCGATTGGGCAGCCGCGCCGCCCAGCCGTCCGGGACGAGCCCGCGCTTCTGGAGCGCGCCGATGTCGGAAGGGAGACCCAGCGTCACCACGTCGGCCGGCTGTTCGTCGTCGATGACGGTGCGCGCCTGGCGCGACGAGCCGGCGTGTGATTGCGTGACCAGCACCTTCCGCCCCGTCTCCTTGGCATATGCTGCGCCGAAGCGCGGGTTCAGCTTCTGGTAAAGCTCGCGCGTCGGATCATAGGAGACATTCAGCAGCTTGACGTCCGCGTTCCGCTGATAGTTCTTCGCTCCGATGGACAGCACCGCGAGCCCCACCAGCACCACCGCGAGGAGGTTGAGCGCGCCTGTCGTCGATTTCACCTTGATGGCCACGGTGGTGCTCCTGTGAGATCAAACCGCCCCGTCGGGAAACACGCGGACGCGACTGGCCGAGACATAGACGAGCTCTCCCGGCTTGAGGGAGAGCTCGTCGAACTTCTCCGTCGTCAGCTCGGCGTTGATCAACTGCTCGGAGTCCACGGTCTGCAGCTCGACCTTGATGCGCGACCCCGCCGGGTTGACGTGCAGCACCTTGGCTCCGATGCTGGTGTCGCCGTTTCGTTGATGGCGAATCAGGAGCTCGTGCGGGCGGACATAAACCGAAGCGCTCTGGCTCTCCTCCTGCGTGTAGTTCGGGTAGGGGACTTCCAGCCCCGACACCACCGCCTTGCCGCTCTCGACGCGGCCGTGGAACACGTTGACGTTTCCGAGGAAATCGATGACGAAAGGATTCGCCGGATGCTCGAACACCTCCGCCGGCGTTCCCACCTGTTCGATCTTGCCGCGGTTCATGACGACGACCTGGTCGGCCACCTCGAACGCCTCTTCCTGATCGTGGGTGACGAACACGCTCGTCACCTGGATCTCTTCGTGAAGCTTGCGCAGCCACTGCCGCAGCTCGGCCCGGACCTTGGCGTCGAGGGCGCCGAACGGTTCATCGAGGAGCAGCACCTTGGGCTCGGACGCCAGCGCCCGGGCCAGCGCGACCCGCTGGCGCTGGCCACCGGAGAGCTGGGCGGGGTAGCGCGTGCCCAGGCTGTCCAGACGAATCAGCTTCAAGAGCTCGTCGACACGCTTTTGAATCTTCTCCTTGGGCGCCTTCCGCACGCGCAGGCCATATCCGATGTTCTCCGCGACCGTCATGTGCCGGAAGAGCGCGTAGTGCTGGAAGACGAAGCCCACTTTCCGGTCGCGCGCCGACTGGTCGGTGATGTCCTCGCCATCGTGCAGGACGGTCCCCGAATCCGCGACCTCCAGGCCCGCGATCACGCGCAACAGCGTGGTCTTTCCGGAGCCCGATGGACCCAGGAGGGCAAGCAACTTTCCATCCGGAACTTCGAGGCTGACGTCGTCGAGCGCCTTGAAGCTCCCATAGGTCTTCGACACGTTCTTGATCGATATGCTCATGAGTTTTCCCAGGGCCGATGTGTGGTGCCGCGGCGGTCTTCAACGCGCGCGCGCGGACGGAACCTTTGTCTCCAGCTTGCTCTTGGCGACCAGCGTCACCAACGCCATCATCATCAGCACCGACGACACGGCGAAGGATCCGGGCAGGTTGTACTCCTGGAACAGCTTCTCTATGCGCAGGGGCATGGTGTCGGTCTGGCCCGCGATGTGGCCGGAGACGACGTACACCGCGCCGAACTCGCCGATCGCGCGCGCGTTGCACAGAATGATTCCGTAGACCAGGCTCCACTTCACGTTCGGCACGGTGACCGTCCAGAACATCCGCCAACCGCTCGCGCCCAGGCTGATCGCCGCCAGCTCCTCGTCGGGTCCGACCGACTCCATGACGGGAATCAGCTCCCTGGCCACGAACGGAAACGTCACGAACGCCGTGGCCAGGACCAGGCCGGGGGTGTTGAAGATGATCTTGAGGCTGGCGTTGCGCGGCCAGATGCCGAGGCGCTGCTGGACCAGCACGAGGACCGCGAACAACACCAGGCCCCCTCCGACGATCACCCACGTCGAGTGCTTCCAGTGACCGTGCCGTGCCTTCGGACTGCTGGGCCTCAGCAGCAGATAGATTGCCGCTGCGATGGTCACGGCGACGAAGGAGATCAGGTAGGGCATGATCGAGTAGCCGTCGCGCCGCAGGAAGGCTCCGAGATAACCCTGAAGCCCGAAGATGAGCACGAACATCAGACCTGCCACCACGGGCGAGACGGAGAAGGGCAAATCGATCAACGCCGTCAACAACGTGCGTCCCGGGAACGAGAAGCGCGCGATGGCCCAAGCGGCGGCGACGCCGAACACGATGTTGGCCACCACGGCGATGGGAACAACCGTCGCCGTCAGGAAGATCGAGCTTCGTGTGTCGGGATCTCCGAACAGGTTGTTGAAATAGGCGCCGACGCCGTCTTGCAGGGCCTCGTAGAAGACATTGACGAGCGGAACCCCCACGAGCAGGCCCACGGCCAGCAGGGCGATTCCGGTGAGGCTCCACCTGACCCAGGCGGGGTCTTCTTGCGACCGTCGTCGGGTCCCGGGCGGCGCCTTGGTAGAGCGGCCGGTGGGAATCGCCAACGCCGGGGCGACGACGTCTCCGTCGAGCTGTCCAACAGCCGCTTCAGCGGGCATGGCGCATGCTCCGGCGTTCGAGCAGGTTGATCAGCACCAGCATGGCGAAGGAGATGATCAGCAGGACCACCGCAATGGCGGTCGCCTCGCCGTAGGCGAACTCCTCCAGCCGAGCGACGATCAAGATGGGCGCGATTTCCGTCTTGTAGGGCATGTTGCCCGAGACGAAGACCACGGAGCCGTACTCTCCCACGCCTCGGGCGAAGGCCAGCGCGAACCCTGTGATCAACGCAGGCTTGATCGTGGGAAAGATGATGTTCTTGAACGTCTGCCAGCGCGTTCCCCCTAGCGAGGCTCCCGCGTCCTCGTACTCGGGATCCAGGTCTTCAAGCAGCGGCTGAACGGTCCTCACCACGAACGGAAGACCGACGAAGACCAGCACCAGCACGATCGCGAACCGGGTGTAAGCGCCATGGACACCAAGCGGCACCAGGAAGCGCCCCAACCATCCCTTCTCGACATAGAGGCTCGCGTACACGAGCCCGCCCACGGCGGTGGGCAACGCGAGGGGCAGGTCCACCAGCGAATCAATCACCCGCCTCCCCGGAAAGTCGTAGCGAACCAGGACCCAGGCGAGCAGCAGGCCCAGCACCAGATTCACGACCGCCGCCGCGAAGGCGCACCCGAAGGTGAGCAGGTAGGCTGCGCGCGACCGCTCTGTCCACACCGCGTGCCAGAAGTCGTGTCCCGAGAGGGTGCTGGCCTTCAGAAAGCAGGCCGCGATCGGGATCAACACCAGGACGCTGAGATAGAAGACCGTGTATCCCAGGGTGAGCGAGAAGCCCGGCAGGATGCGCCGATTGACGTTCGCCATGAGCTACCTCCGATTCGGCGGAGCGGCCATCATTTCGGCTTGTAGATGCTGTCGAAGACGCTGCCGTCCCCGACGAACTGCTTGTGGGCGTCCGGCCAGTCCTTGGCGATCGCCGTGATGGGAAACAGCTTCAAGGAAGGGCTGAACACGTCGAGGTGCTTCTTCAGGATGGCCTCGTTGCTGGGCCGGTAGAAGTGCTTGGCGAAGATCTCCTGCGCCTCGTCGG
>CAYUFS010000085.1:0-17028 GCA_964443975.1 uncultured Myxococcales bacterium
TCGACCGAATTAACGGAAGACTTACGTTCGCGAAACATGTTGTTCATCTCGGATAAGTATGGTCGCTCACGCACGACGAGCTGACGAGACTCCGGTGAACGCGTGATCCCACCGGGGGGATCGTCCGCCCGGGGGCCGGCCCGAAGGGCACGTGTATCTATCCCCGTACTACTTCGCGACGCGATCACGAGACTAGGACCAGCATGACGGATACGAGACGAACGAGGCTTGCAGTGGGCGCGTGGGCCGTGGGGATGCTGTCGACGATGAGCTTGGCCTGGTCCGGCAGTGCGAATGCCCAGGAGCCACCCCCGCCCGCGCCGCCTCCCGCCCCGGGCACCGAGCTGGCTGCGCCGCCCCCGCCGATGATGCCCCCGCCCGCTCCCGTGCCGCCGCCCGCGACACCGTCCGCGGTCGAGGCCGCGCCGAAGCCGCCGACGGCAACCGAGACGATGGCGGCGACACGACCCGACGCGCTTCCCCCGATCGATGTCGGCGCCTGGACGCGCGTGGGCGGGATCTTTCAGAACGCGTACGACCCAAAGAAGCTCAACGACTTTCACCTGGACAACGCCTACGTCGAGCTCCACGCCGGCGGCAAGGTTCACAAGAAGGTCGGCGTCACCTTGAACCTCAACGCCAACATGACGGATTACTCCGCCTCGGGCGTCGCGAAGCCGATCGGGAACGGGAACCCGCTCGTCGCGGTCATGGACGCCATCATTTCGTTCGACTTGCAGGACGAGCTCCATGTCTGGGCCGGCCACCTGCTGGTCCCGGTCGACCGATCGAACGCGTCCGGTCCGTTCTTCATGATTCCCTGGAACTACCCAGGCTTCTTCGCCACCATCGTCGCGGCGCCGAAGGAAGGGCCGTCGGGACGAAACAACGGTGTCGTGGTGTGGGGGGATATCCAGGGGGGCAAGCTCACCTACCTCGCCGGCGTCTTCGATCAGGGCGACGTGACCACGAGCCCGCTGTACTCGGGGCGCTTGCGGCTGGCGCTGTGGGACGAGGAGCCGGGGTTCTGGGGCAATGGGAGCTACTTCGGCGACAAGGATCTGCTCACCATCGGCGTGGGCGGGCAGTACCAGAAGAAGGGAAGCGGCCCCGACAAGGCCTGGACCGACATCAACGCCGACGTGCTGCTCGAGAAGAAGCTGGGGGGCGGCAGCTTCGTCACCGGCGAGGCGGCCTATTACCACTACGGCGTCAATGACAGCACACCCGCCGCCATCAACATCCCCGCCGCCATCAACATCAGCGACGCGTTCTACGTGCTCGCGGCATACGCCACGCCCACCGTTGGCGTTGGTAACATCCAACCCTCCGTGCGCTACCAGTGGGCAAAGCCGAAGGGCGATGGGTTCTCGAAGGCTTGGGACCTGGACGTCGGATTGGCGTACCTGATCAAGGGTCCGGCGCTTCGCCTCGTCGGCAACTACAGCCATACTAAGTTTGGGGACTACAGCTCCAACTCGATTCAGCTCGGGGCGCAGGCCATCTTCTTCTAGATCTCCGGACACCGCTCGCTCCCCGCGCGTGAGCGTCGGCGGAGCGGGCGGTGCCATCGATTCGTGAACAACTTCGTGCCCCCGTCCATCATTGGTATCGCGGGGGGCACGGGGAGCGGCAAGACCACGCTCGCCCGAAAGCTCATCGACGCTCTGCCGGCGCATCGGGCCGCGCTGATCGAGCACGACTGGTACTACCGGGATCGCAGCCACCTCACGCCGGCGGAGCGCAGCGCGGTTAACTTCGACGAGCCGGAGGCGCTGGAGAATGACCTCCTGCTGTCTGACCTGCGGGCGTTGAAGGCGGGGCAGGCCGTGTCCTGCCCTCAGTACGACTTCGGCTCGCACACGCGCCGGGCGGTGCGCCGTCAGGTGGAGCCTCGCCCCGTCGTGGTGGTGGAGGGCATCCTGCTGTTCGCGGTGCCGGATCTACGCGAGGTCTTCGATCTGCGCATCTTCGTGGATACCGACGATGACATCCGCCTGATGCGACGCCTGAAGCGCGACCTCAAGGAGCGGGGCCGTGACGTGGACTCGATCGAGGCGCAGTACTATGGCAGCGTGCGCCCGATGCACCATCTGCACGTGGTTCCGAGCCGGCGCCACGCCCACCTCATCGTCCCCGAGGGCGGCGAGAACGCGCCAGCGCTCGAGGTGATCGCGAGCCGGCTGCTGCAGATGATCTCGCGCGGAGACGGCGCGGGCTGATTCAAGGGGCCGGCGCGTCGCCGAGGAGGCCGTGCTTGATGACGAAGTCGACGACGGGCTGCAGGCCTTCGCCGTGGCGGACGCTGGTGAACACGAACGGCTTGTCGCCGCGCATCCGGCGGGCGTCACGGTCCATGACCTCCAGGGAGGCGCCGACGTGGGGGGCGAGGTCGGTCTTGTTGATGACCAGCAAGTCGGACTTCGTGATCCCGGGGCCGCCCTTGCGGGGGATCTTGTCCCCCCCCGCGACGTCGATGACGTAGAGGGTGAGATCCGCGAGCTCCGGGCTGAACGTCGCCGCCAGGTTGTCTCCGCCGCTCTCCACCAGGATCACGTCCAGGTGGGGGAAGCGCCGGCCGAGGCCGTCGATCGCCTCGAGGTTGATCGACGCGTCCTCGCGGATGGCCGTGTGCGGGCAGCCGCCCGTCTCGACGCCCACGATGCGCTCCTCGGGCAGCGCGCCGCTGCGGATCAAGAACTGGGCGTCCTCCTTGGTGTAGATGTCGTTCGTGACGACGGCGATGTCGAACCGGTCGCGCAGCGCCTTGCACAGGGCGTCGACCAGGGCGGTCTTCCCCGAGCCCACGGGGCCCGCGACACCGACGCGCAAAGGACTGGAGGATGTGCTTTTCATGGAGTGTCTCCTTCTGAATCAGGATCGGAACAGGCGGGAGTACTGCGTCTCGTGAGCGGCCGACAGCAGCGCGAGGCCAGGGGCGGCGCCCCCAAGATCGTCGTCATCGAGCGCGAGCGCGCCGTCGACGGCGGCGGGGATCGAGCGTCCGGCGCGCGCCAGGATCCGCACGCCCGCGCTCTGGCCGAGCGGGATCAGGCGCACGGCGGCGCTGGTCTGCGCCTCGGCCCACGTGAAGGCGAACGTCTCGGCCGCCGTGCGAACGTCGATGCCGAAATGCGCCGTCGCGCGGGCGAACTCGCCCGCCAGCGTGGACGGGAAACGCGCCCGGTCCTGGCGCGCGCTCGGCGCCGCGGAGGCGTGGCACACATCGGGTACGTGCATCGTCGCGAGGACCCGCGCGAGCGAGGTCCCGAGGTGTCTATCCTCGGTCTGGAGCTCCGCCGTCGGGCGCGACGCCAGTAGAAACGCGTTCCACCGGCGAGCGTTGGCGTCGTCCCCGGCGGCATGGGCCAGGTGGATGCGGGCGAAGACGGGCAGATCCTGGCGCGCGAGCGGCCCTTCGAGGAGCCCCGTGAGCCAGGCCGACGCCGTCGCTTCGTCGTGCACGATGGCGGCGGCGACGGCCGGCTCGAGCCCCTGCGAGTAGGCGAACGCGCCGATGGGGAGCGCCGGGCTGGCGAGCTGCAACAGCCGCAGGAGCGCCAGGCGCTTCGAGAGATCGTCGGATGCGTCAGGGATCATGGGAGGCGTCGTGGGGGTGGACCTTGGTCGTGATCATGGTCGTGGCCGTGGTCATGCGCGGGTCCGTGGCCGTGCGTGTGGCGGCCCGAGCCGTCGTGGCGGTACCCGCCCGCTTCCGGCTCGAACGGCGCGCGCTCCGTCGTCACCGGCAGGCCCAGCTCCCGCACCAGCCCGTCGAGGACGTGATCGTGTTGATACGCGAGTCGCCCCGGCGCGACCTGCAGCGGAACGTGACGATTGCCGAGGTGGTACGCCGCCCGCGCGAGCAAGTGCGCGTCCGTCGTGCGCGCGACGGACAGGGTCTCTGGGGCGGCGCGGACCACGACCGTCTGCCCGGCCGGCTCGCCCGCCAGCCGGTCTCCGTCGCGCAGCACGGTCCCGCGCGGAAGCGTCAGCGCCGCCTCGCGCCCGTCGTCGAGCCGCGCGAGCTGGCGGCTGCGCCGCCGATCCTCGAAGCCGAGGCTCAGCACCGCGACGCCGGCGGCCACCGGCGCCGACGCCTCCGCCGCGGCTGGCGCGATGGACGTCGCGGCGAGGAAGGGCCGGGGCGGCGGCAAGACGCGCGTCAGGCGCAGCATGGAGCTCCACCTGCACTGGCGCGCGTCGCGAATGGCATCGACGCGCTCAAAACAGGAAGTACCTCTGCGCGAGAGGCAGGACCGTGGCCGGCTCGCACACCAGAAGCTGTCCGTCGGCGCGCACCTCGTAGGTCTGTGGGTCCACGTCGATGACAGGCAGCGCGTCGTTGAACAGCAGATCCGTCTTGCGCACGTCGCGTGTGTTCCTGACCGCGCTCAGGTGACGGCGCAATCCCAGCTTCTGGCCGACGCCCGCGACCAGCGCGGCCGCCGACACGAACGTCACGTTCGTCGCCGCCAGCGCGCCGCCCAGCGTGCCGAACATCGGCCGGTAGTGCACAGGCTGCGGCGTGGGGATCGACGCGTTGGGATCGCCCATGGGCGCCGCCGCGATGAGCCCGCCCTTGATGATGACCGCCGGCTTCGCCCCGAAGAACGCCGGCTTCCACAGCACGATGTCCGCCAGCTTCCCCACCGCGATCGACCCGACCTCGTGCGAGATGCCGTGGGTGATGGCCGGGTTGATGGTGTACTTCGCCACGTAGCGCTTGGCGCGGAAGTTGTCGGCGCGTCCGCCGGCGGCGGCGTCGGCGGGCAACGCGCCCCGTTGCTGCTTCATCTTGTGCGCGGTCTGCCAGGTGCGCGTGATGACCTCGCCCACGCGCCCCATGGCCTGCGAGTCGCTCGACATCATGCTGATCGCGCCGAGATCGTGGAGGATGTCCTCGGCGGCGATGGTCTCGCGGCGGATGCGCGACTCGGCGAAAGCCACGTCCTCGGGGATCCCCGCGTCGAGGTGGTGGCACACCATCAGCATGTCGAGGTGCTCGTCGACGGTGTTGACGGTGTACGGCCGCGTCGGGTTCGTCGACGAGGGCAGCACGTGCGGAACGCCACAGGCCTTGATGATGTCGGGCGCGTGGCCGCCGCCCGCGCCCTCGGTGTGGTACGTGTGGATGGCGCGTCCGCGAAAGGCAGCCAGCGTGTCCTCGACAAAGCCGGACTCGTTGAGCGTGTCGGTGTGGATCGCGACCTGGACATCGTGGGTCTCGGCCACCGACAGGCAGCAGTCGATGGCGGCGGGCGTGGTCCCCCAGTCCTCGTGCAGCTTGAGGCCGATGCACCCGGCGACGATCTGTTCGTCCAGGGCCTCCGGGCGGCTGGCGTTGCCTTTGCCCAGGAAGCCGAGGTTCATGGGGATCCCCTCCGCGGCCTGCAACATGCGCGAGATGTTCCAGATCCCGGGGGTGCACGTGGTGGCGTTCGTCCCCGCCGCCGGGCCCGTCCCGCCGCCGATCATCGTCGTCACGCCCGACATCAGCGCGTCCTCGCACTGCTGCGGCGAGATGAAATGAATGTGGGAATCGATCCCGCCGGCCGTGGCGATGCACCCTTCGCCGGCGATGATCTCGGTCCCGGGGCCGATGACGATGTCGATCCCCGGCTGGACGTCGGGGTTGCCCGCCTTGCCGATGCCCGTGATTCGCCCCGCTGAGATGGCGATGTCGGCCTTCACGATCCCGGTGACGTCGAGGATCAGCGCGTTCGTGATCACCGTGTCGGCGACGCCCGCGCCCGCGCGCTGGCTCTGGCCCATGCCGTCGCGGATGACCTTGCCGCCGCCGAACTTCACCTCCTCGCCGTAGATCGTGTGATCGCGCTCGACCTCGATGACCAGATCCGTATCGCCGAGGCGCACGCGATCGCCTGTCGTCGGGCCGTACATCTCGGCGTACGCGTGGCGGTCGATGGAACGGCTCATGGCGCGCCGCCTCGGCTGCCGGCGGGCGTGGGGGCGCTCGCGGCGTCGAGCGGGCCCATGACCTCGCCGCGAAATCCCTGCACCACGCGGTCGCCCGCGTACGCGACCAGGTCGACGGTGCGGGTCTGCCCGGGCTCGAACCGCACCGCCGTGCCCGCCGCGATGTCGAGACGGAAGCCGCGGGCGCGGGCGCGGTCGAACGCCAGCGCCGGGTTCGTCTCCGCGAAGTGGTAGTGCGATCCCACCTGGATGGGTCGGTCTCCGGTGTTGGCGACCTCGACGCGAACCGTGGCGCGACCCTCGTTCAGCGTCAGCGCGCCAGGAGCGGGCTGGACGGCGCCGATGCCCAGGATGCCCTTCGGGGGGATGGGCTGATGGACCGTGACGAGCTTCGTGCCGTCCGGGAAGGTCGCCTCCACCTGCACCTCGGTGATGAGCTCGGGGATGCCCTCCATCACGTCGTCGGCCGACAGCAACCGCGTCCCCTCCGACATCAGGTCGGCGACGGTGCGCCCGTCACGCGCGCCCTCCAGGATCGCGGCCGAGATGTACGCGACCGCCTCGGGATAGTTCAGCTTCAGCCCGCGCGCCTTGCGCCGTTCGGCGAGCAGCGCGGCGGTGAAGAGCAGCAACTTGTCCTTCTCTCTTGGGCTCAGTTCCATCGGATGGTCCTCGTTCTTGTTCGACGGCGATGCGGGAGCGAGCTCACGTCGCCCAGATGCGCGGAGGAACGGCCGGGCGGCGCATCAGGCTGGGGCGCAGCAGGGTCCAGATCTCCTGCACGAAGCGGCGCGCGCGCTCGGTGCTCGCCCCCACGTAGCGGCCGACCAGCGCGTCGCCGTCCGCGACGACGGTGACGCCCGCTCGTTCCTGTGACGGCACGCGCGCGGCGACCTCCCGCATCTGGGGCAGCAGCGTCGCCAAGTCGGCCGGCGGCGGGGCAGGGGAGGCGACGATCAACGCGTGCACGCGCGAGCCGCCCAGTCCCCAGGGGGCCACGTGAACGGCCTCGCCGGCGTCGAAGCGCCCGCGCTCGATGACGACCGGCCGCGCGCCCGCCTCACCGCCGTGGTCGTCGCGCCAGAGCTCGAGCCGCTGCCGGCAGCGTCCGGTCAGGAATGTCTCGCCGCGCGCTGGGAGGCCGAAGCACAGGATGTCGACGCCGATGAAGCGCGCGCCCGCTGCCAGCTTGACGTCGGTCGTCAGGTCGACGGCGCACCCATCGTGCAGGATGGTCTCCTGCGGCAGCCATTCGAGCGCGGCCCCGGCGCTTACGACGAGGCGTTGCGTCTGCGAGGCGGTCGGCCCTCGGGTCCGATAGACCTTGGTGGCGGCCGGCGTCGTGACGAGGGCGCGGACGTTCGCGTCGACGACCACCTCGACGCGCAGTTGGTCGCCTCCCACCAGCCCGCCCGGCGGGTGCAGCAGGTACAGGTGCGGGAGATCGCGGCCTTCCGGGTAGAACGGCCGCTGCACCACCAGCGGGCCGCGATGCGCGCGAGCGCCCAGGCAGACGCCCCCGGCTCCATCCGCGGAGAATCGCACCGCCAGCTCGGCGCGCCATCCGGGCGCTTGCTCAGCGGTCGACGAACGTGACGGGGCGCTCCCAGATGAGAAGGACCGTGCAGCCTTCGTCGCTGACGACATCGTGTCGGGTGCCGGGCGGATTGATGACGAGCGTCCCGGCACGGTAGGTGCCGCGCTCGTCGCGCTGAGATCCGGCAAGGACGAAGACGTGCTCATGACCACCGTGGCGATGATACGGGACGTTGGCGCCGGGCGCGTAACGAAGAATCGACGCCGTGGGTCCGTCGCCGTCGTTGCTTCCGTAGAGCCGATGCTCATCCACACCGGGACGAAGCTCGCGCCACGTGAACTCCGGCTTGAGGGTCTGGGCGAGGAGATCGGTCAGCACCCAGGACGAGGCGGGTCCGGGCGCGCCACCGCCACTCACTGACCACACTCGAGGCCACCGACGAAGACGTGACGAGGGGCCGGCGGCCTGGCCGCGAGCGGACTTCGGGGGGACGCGGGGCGGTTACGCATGCAGACATCATAACTTGCCTCCGGCGTCCGGCGAGCTTTCACGCATGGCCCGCCATGTGACGGCCGATGACCCGGATGTCCGCCTCGGCGGCGGTCGCTTCGTGGACGATCTTCCCCTCGCTGATCACCAGCACGCGGTCGGCCAGCGTGAAGATCTCATCGAGGTCGGCGCTGATCAGCAACACGGCCGTGCCGCGGTTGCGGGCGTCCATGATGCGGCCGCGAATCTCGGCGACCGCGGCGAAGTCGAGGCCGAAGCAAGGGTTCGCCGCGATGAGCAGCGCGACGTCGTCGTGCAGCTCGCGCGCCAGGACGGCGCGCTGAACATTCCCCCCCGAGAGGCTGCCGATCGGCGCGTCCGGGCCGGAGGCCCGGATCCCGTATTCGAGGATCATGTTGCGCGCGTGCTTGCGCAGCGCGCGCCGGCTGACGAGCGCTCGCACCCGCGCGAAGGGGTGGCGATCGTAGCTGCGGAACCCGATGTTCTCCGCCACCGACATCGCCGAAACGCACGCGTTCTTCAGGGGCTCGTCAGGCAAGCAGCGCACCTTCTGGGACCGCATCTCGTGGCGCCGCGCCCGAAAGACGGCGCCGCCCACCTGAACCTCGCCCGTGCGTGCGAGCCGCTGACCGGCCAGCACTTCGACCAGCTCCTCCTGACCGTTGCCGGAGACTCCGGCGATGCCGACGATCTCGCCCCCGCGCACGTTCAGCGACAGGTTGCACACGGCGGGCGCGCCCAGGTCGTCGTCGGCGTGAAGCCCCCGGATGTCGAGCACCACGCCCTTCGAGGCCACCTCCACGCGCACGCGATCGCTCTTGGGCGGCTCGTCACCGACCATCAGGCGCGCCATCTCGTCCGTCGACAGCTCACCGACGCGGCCCTGCCCGACCAGCTTCCCGCGCCGCAGGATGGTCACCTCGTCCGCGAACTTCGTCACCTCGCGGAACTTGTGGCTGATCATGAGCACCGTGAGGCGGCCGCTGCGGGTCATCGTTTGCAGCAGGCCCAGCACCTCGTCCGCCTCGTCCGGCGTCAGCACCGACGTCGGCTCGTCGAGAATCACGATGGCGCTGCCGAGGTAGAGCTGCTTCAGGATCTCGAGCTTCTGCTTCTCGCCCGCGGCCAGCATGCGCACCGGCTTGTTCGGGTCGAGGCGGAACGGCATCTTCTCCATGAACGCGGAGACGTCGCGCCGCTCTGCCGTCCAGTCGAAGAAGAACGGATGCTGGCGGCGCGAGAGCACCAGGTTCTCCGCCACGGTCATGTTGTCGACGAGCGTGAAGTGCTGGTACACCATGCCGATCCCCAGCGCGGCGGCGTCGCGGGGGTTCTTGATCTTCGCCTCCGCGCCGCGCACCAGCACCCGGCCGGCGTCGGCGCGGTAATAGCCCATGATGCACTTCACGAGGGTGCTCTTGCCGGCGCCGTTCTCGCCGAGCAGCGCGTGGAACGATCCCACGGGGAGCCGCATCGAGACGTCCTCGAGCACCGCGATGCCCCCGAAGACCTTCGTGAGGCCGACGGCCTCCAGGATCGGCTCCGCGGTGCCGGGCGCCGCAGCGTGCGGAATCTCCTGCGCGGCGAGCGACGAGACCTCGCCGGCAGGGACTGCCGTCATGGCAAGGCCTCGATCAAGCGGCCGGAGGTCGAGATGGCGCCGAAGACGCCGTTCTGCATCTTCACCATCTTGACCGCGGCCGCGTGATTTCCCGGGTCCGTCGCCGCGCAACAATCCTCGACCAGCAGGCACTCGTAGCCGCGATCGTTCCCCTCGCGCATCGTCGTGTGGACGCACACGTCGGTGGTGATGCCGGTGAGGATGAGGTTGGCGATGCCGCGCTGCCGGAGGATCAGGTCGAAGTCGGTCGCGCAGAAGGTTCCCTTGCCCGGCTTGTCGATGATGGTCTCGCCCGGCAGCGGCGCGAGCTCCGGGATGATGTCCCAGCCGGGCTCGCCGCGCACCAGGATGCGGCCGCAGGGACCGGGATCGCCGATGCCCACGCCCGGGTTCCCGGGGGTTTGCCGGGACCGCCATCGCTTGTTCGCCGGCAGATCCGCCAGATCGGGGCGGTGTCCCTCGCGCGTGTGGAAGATTGGATAGCCCGAGGCGCGCATGCGACCGAGCACCCGCTTGATGGGCTCGATGCACGCGCGCGTCAAGCTGATGTCGTAGCCCAGCAGATCGATGTAGCCGCCCTTGCCGCAGAAGTCGGTCTGCATGTCGATGACGACGAGGGCCGTGTTGTCCGGGGCAAGCGCGCCGTTCCAGGGCCAGGCGTAAGGTTCGGCGGGAACGAAGGTGCCCTTGCTCATGACGTCCTCCAGGGGTTCAGGTAGATCGTCCGTGCCTTGCCCGCGCCGCTAATCATCGCGCGACCCTCAGCTCGGCGGGTTGGCCCGCCAGCGCCCGGTCGGCGGAGCTGGTGGCCACGATGATGATCAGCGTCAGCACGTACGGTGCGGCGTTGAACAGGTAGTAGCCAGACGTCACGCCGACCGACTGGAGCGCCGGGCCGAGCGCGCTCGCGCCACCAAACAGCAACGACGCCAGCAGACAGCGGACGGGATCCCAGCGCGCGAAGATCACGAGCGCCACCGCCATCAGGCCCTGGCCGCTCGAGAGACCTTCCCCCCAACCCCCCGGGTAATACAGCGACAGGAACGAGCCTCCTACGCCACCCAGAAAGCCGCCCGCCACGGTGGCCAGCAGGCGGACGCGGTTCACGTCGTAGCCCATCGCGCGGGCCGAATCCGCGCTCTCGCCCACGGTGCGCAGCACGAGGCCCCAGCGCGTGCGCTTGAGCAGGACCACCACGGCGGCGGTGGCCACGAGCCCGAGCACGAACAGCGCATTGATCTGCAGCGCCGACTTCAACGCCGGCGAATCGCTCCACCAGCCGAGCGACAGCGCTGGCAGGTGGGGTGCCTGCGCATCGATCAAAGGCTTGCCGATGAAGAAGGCCAAGCCCACGCCGAAGAGCATCATGGCGATGCCGACCGCCACGTCGTTGACGCGCGGGCGGGCGCAGAGGAGCGCGTGCACCGCGCCCAGGATGCTGCCCACCACGCCAGCGGCGAGGATTCCCACCCACGGCGAGTGGGTCAGGTAGGCGATGCCGTAACCGCTCATCGCGCCCATGACCAAGGTGCCCTCGAGGCCGAGGTTCACGCGACCGCTCTTCTCGGTCAAGCATTCACCCAGGCTGACGAACAGGAAGGGGGTGCTGACGCGAATGGCCCCACCTAACACGGCCAAACCGACTCCTGTGGTTCCGGCGCTCATTTTGTCGCAGCCCCCGAAGCCAGCACGGCGGGGGCGTTACCCGTGGGCGCCGAGGGCCCGACCGTCTTCTTGCGCTTCGATCCGCCCCGGCCGTGCAGGGTCTCCGAGAGAAGGATCGAAATGAACAAGATCCCCTGCAGGACGTTGACGGTGGCGTCTGGAAGGTCGAACCCGCGTTGCAGCAATCCTCCGCTGGCGCTGATGCCGCCGATGATGATCGACACGGGGATCACGGCCAGCGGGTTCTGGCGGGCGATGAACGCGACCAGGACGCCGGTGTAACCGTAGCCCGTCACCAACGACGCGTTCGCCGTGCCGTGGATGGCGGCGACCTCCAGCGAGCCTGCCAGCCCCGCGCACGCTCCGGCCAGGAAGGTCGCGATGACGATCAGCCGCGCGACCGGCAGGCCGTTCAACAGGGCGGTCCGTACGTTCCCGCCGATCATGCGCGCTGAGAATCCGAACAACGTTCGATTCATGAGGAACCAGCCGACCAGACACGCGCCAAGCCCCCAGGCCAGGCCCCAGTGGACGTCGAGGCCCGGCATGTTGCCGATCATGTTCTCGTCGCCGATGGGCGTAGTCGACGGCTTGTTGAGGCTGGCAGGATCACGCAGCACGCCCTCGACGAAGTGGTTGAGCAGCGCGATCGCGATGTAGTTCAACAGCAGCGACGCGATGGTCTCGTTCACGCCCCGGTAGGCGCGCAGCACGCCCGCGATCGCGATCCAGCCCCCCCCCGTCAGCCCGCCCGCGATCAACATCCAGGCGGCGACCGCCAGCGGTCCGTGTCCGTGATTCTTGGCCGCCAGGCCCGCCACCGCCGCCACGAGGCCACCCAGCACCATCGCCCCCTCGCCGCCGAGCACGACCAGGCCGAGGCGCCCCGGGAGCGCGGTGGCCAGGGCGGTCAACATCAGCGGCGCGGCGCGCAGCAGCGTGTTCTGGAAGGAGAACCACGTCCCGAACGATCCGCGGAACATTTGCTGATAGATGCTGACGGGGTTTCGCCCGATGATCACCATGAACAGCCCGAACACGACGATCGTGCCCGCGAACGCCGCGGCCGGCGCCCTGACGGCGCCGAACGCGCGGCGAATCGCGTCTGCCATCGCCGGCTTGGCGTCGGAATCGACCTTGGCGGCGCCGCTCCGCATGGGCGGAGCGGCTTGCGCTGAATGAATGTCCACCCCGACGGCCATCGCGGTCAGTGCGTCTTCCCGACCACGCCCTCGACCAGGTAGTCCATGCTCTCGAGCGCGATGTCGGTCTGCTTGTGCTCGGTGCCAGCCGCGATCACTTCCTTGCCCGTGTTGTCCTTGAGCGGACCTTTGTAGATGACCATGGTGCCCGCCATGAACTTGGCCTTGGCCGCGTCCGCCTTCTTCTTCGCCTCGGCGGAGACCAGCTTGCCGTAAGGCGAGACCTTCACGAACCCTTCTTTGAGGCCGCCGCGCAGCAAGTGCGGATAGGGCTTTCCTGCCTGGATCATCTTGATGTAGTCCCCGTAGACCTTGCCCCAGTTCCATTCGGCGCCTGTCAGGTAGCCCTTCGGCGCCAGGGCCGCCTGGCTCGCATGGTAGCCGGTCACCATCGCCCCACGACGCTCGGCAAGCTCGGCGATGACCTTGGGCGAGTCGACGTGATACGAAAGGACGTCGATGCCCTGATCGATGAGGCTGTTCGTGGCCTCCGCTTCTTTCACCGGCATCGACCAATCCCCCGTGAAGATGACGGTGGTCGTGACCTTGGGATTCACCGACCGGGCGCCCAAGGTATAGGAGTTGATGTTGCGGAGGACCTGCGGAATCGGCTTCGCCGCGATGAATCCCAGCTTGTTGCTCTTCGTCGTCATGCCGGCCACGATGCCGGCGACGTACTGGGCCTCGTCGATGTAGCCGAAGTAGCTGCCGACGTTCTTGGGGTGCTTCCCTTCGGTGTACAGGCCACCGCAGTGAAGGAACGTCACGTTCGGGTACTTGACGGCCATCTTCAGGATGTGGGGATCGAAGTAGCCGAACGACGTCGGGAACAGCAGCTTCGCGCCGTCGAGATTGATCATGCTCTCCATGGTCTTCTGCACGGCGACCGTCTCGGGAACCATCTCCTCTTCGCGAATCTTGACGCCAGGCAACTTGGCGATGCTGGCGGCGCCCTGGGCATGCGACTGGTTGTACCCATAGTCGGTCTTGGGACCAACGTAGATGAAGCCGACCGTCAACGGATCGGCGGCGCGGGCCGTCGAGGAGCCGACGGCAGCAGGCAAAGCAATGGCAACGGCAGCGAGGAGCAACGAACGTCTGGTAAACGGAACAAAGGGGAGTGTCATCATGGGAACGTTCTTAGAATGCGGCGGGTTTCCGGCAGTTTTCCGACAACGCAATTCCTCGTAACTTGCGGGTGGCGGCGACGAAGCGGCGCGGAAATCGACGGAAGCCGGGCGACTGTTCGCGGCGATCCCTTGTGAAGCTCCCAAGCCTCCGGCATCCTGTCCGCGATGACGACCGACCCGCACGCAGGCGATCACCATGACATCGTGGAACGTGGGCTCGATCTGGGGACCCTTGCCCGGCGCTACGAGTCGGCCGAGATTGTCCCCACCGATGTGGTGAGGGCCGTGCTCGCCCGCGTTCGCCAACGGGGTGACGATGGCGTTTGGATATCTCTCGCCTCCGAGGAGCGGCTGTTGGTCGCCGCGCGCAACCTCGAGGCGCGGCGGTTGGCAGGCGAGCGACTGCCGCTTTACGGGATCCCGTTCGGGGTCAAGGACAACATCGACGTGGCGGGCCTCCCCACCACGGCGGCGTGCCCTGCGTTCAGCTACGCGCCGCCGGCATCGGCGTTCGCCGTGGAGCGGCTCGAGGCCGCGGGCGGGCTCGTCATCGGCAAGACGAACCTCGATCAGTTCGCGACGGGATTGGTCGGGGTGCGATCGCCCTTTGGGCTTCCGCGAAACGCGTTCAACGCCGACTACGTGGCGGGTGGGTCCAGCTCCGGCTCTGCGCTCGCGGTGGCGCTGGGAGAGGTCGCGTTCACATTGGGGACGGATACGGCGGGCTCGGGGCGCGTCCCAGCCGCCTTCAACAACGTCGTGGGACTGAAGCCAAGCCCAGGGGTCATCAGCACGGCGGGGGTGGTCCCAGCGTGCCGCTCCTTGGACTGTATCTCGGTGTTCGCTTCGACATGCGAGGACGCGGCCGCGGTCGCCGAGTTGATGCGCGGTTTCAATCCGGCGGATCCGTTCTCTCGCCCCACCGCCGATTCCGTGGCCTTCGTCCCGGCGCTCGGGGCTGGAGCCCGCGCGCCGGCGTCGCTGGAGCCGTTTCGCTTTGGTGTTCCTCGCCCTGTCGATCGAGACTTTCTGGGAGACGCGCGGGCGGCTGTCGCGTTCGAGAGGGCGGTCGAGTGTTGCCTGGGGCTGGGCGGGGCCGTCGTCGAGGTGGACCTGGCGCCGTTCCTCGAGACGGGGCGCTTGCTCTACGACGGTCCGTTCGTCGCCCAGCGCCTGCAAGCCGCAGGGCGCCTGCTGGCGGAGCGGCCGGAGTCGCTGTTGCCGCCCATCCGAACCATCCTGGAAGGAGCCACCCGCTGCACGGCGCAGGCCGCCTTCGACGCGGAGGCTCAACTGGTGTTGCTGCGCCGCCAGATATCCTCGCTGTGGCCAACCGTCGATTTCATCCTCATGCCGACCGCGCCCACGATCCCCCGCATCGACGCTGTTCAGCAGGATCCCCTGCACCTCAACACGGCGCTGGGGCGGTACACCACGTTCGTGAACCTGCTGGACCTCGCGGCGCTCGCGGTCCCGACGGGGCTGCGCGACGACCGGCTACCGGCCGGGGTGACGCTGATGGGGCCGTGGGGCAGTGACGCGCGCCTCGCCGCGTACGGCACCCGGATTCACCGAGACATGGCCTCTCACGTGGGCGCGACGTCGCTGGCCCTGCCGCCGCCGCTGCCGGCACCGAAGGGCGGCCCGGCGCCGGCGTCGACGACGTCATCTCCGCCGATCGAGATCGCGGTCGCCGGGGCCCACCTGTCGGGGGAGCCGTTGAATCACCAGCTCACGTCGCTGGGCGCAACGATCGTACGGGAATGCCGGACGGCCCCCCATTACCGGTTGTTTGCGATTCCAGGCACGGTTCCTCCCAAACCAGGTTTGATTCGGATTGGCGACGGGGACGGTGTGGGCGCGTCAATCGAGGTGGAGGTCTGGCGGATGAGCCCCGCCGCGTTCGGCGCGTTCGTTGCCGCGATTCCCGCCCCGCTGGGAGTCGGCAAAGTGCAGCTCGAGGACGGCCAGGTGGTCAGCGGCTTCCTGTGTGAGTTCCACGCCACCGTGGGGGCCGTCGACATTTCCTCATTTGGCGGCTGGCGCGCGTTTCAGCGCTCTCGCGTCTGACTCGGACGGGTGTCGCGGCCCGTCGAATTAACGCAAGACTTACGCCCGCGAAACATGCCGTTCACGTCGGCTCGGTAATGTCGGCTCCGTTGCCAGTCGACAGCGGTTCGGTGAATGCGTGATCCCATCGAACCGATAGTGCCGACGGAGCGGAGCACGATTGCCGTGCGTCCGCGCGGCCCGGCCATACCAGTGATCACCAGACTAGGACGAGCATGCAGGACAAGAGGACGAGAGGCAACGCGCGAGGCGGTGGGAACACGATGATGCGTCGATACGCGCTCTGGGGCTTGCTGGCGTTGGGAGGGTCCACGCTCGCCGGTTGCGAGAAGGACGAGCCGAAGCCGGCAGCCGCTCCCGCGGCGCCGGCCGCGCCCGCCGCTCCCGCGGCTCCTGCCCCGGCGCCAGCGGACGACAAGGGCCCCATCAAGGTGGGCATCCTGCACTCGTTGTCGGGCACCATGGCGATCAGCGAGACGTCGCTGAAGGACGTGGCGCTGATGACCATCGAGGAGATCAACGACGCTGGCGGAGTCCTCGGCCGAAAGCTCGAGCCCGTCGTCGTCGATCCCGCTTCGAACTGGCCGCTGTTCGCCGAGAAGGCCCGCGACCTCATCCAGAACCAGAAGGTGGCCGTCACCTTCGGCTGCTGGACGTCCGTCTCGCGAAAGTCCGTCCTTCCCGTCTTCGAGGAGTTGAACGGCCTGCTCTTCTACCCCGTTCAATACGAGGGCGAGGAGTCATCGTGGAACGTCTTCTACACCGGGGCCGCGCCGAATCAGCAGGCCATTCCCGCCGTCGAGTACCTGATGAGCAAGAAGGGCGGCAACGCCAAGCGGTGGGTGTTGCTGGGCACCGACTACGTGTACCCACGTACGACGAACAAGATCTTGCGCTACTTCCTGCACTCGAAGGGAGTGGCCGACGAAGACATCATGGAGAAGTACACTCCATTCGGCCACAGCGACTACCAGACGATCGTCGCCGACGTGAAGAAGTTCGCCGCTGGCAAGCGCACAGCGGTGGTGTCCACCATCAACGGCGACTCGAACGTTCCCTTCTACAAGGAGCTCGGGAACCAGGGAATCAAGGCAACCGATATCCCGGTCGTGGCCTTCTCGGTCGGCGAGGAGGAGCTCCGCGGCGTCGACACGAAGCCGCTCGTGGGTCAGTTGGCCGCGTGGAACTACTTCGAATCGATCGACAACCCCGGCAACAAGGCGTTCATCGACAAGTGGATGGCCTACGTCAAGAAGAACAACCTCCCGGGCGGCGACAAGCGCGTCACCAACGATCCCATGGAGGCCACGTACATCGGCATCCACATGTGGGCGCAGGCCGTCGAGCAGGCGC
>CAYUFS010000086.1:0-16500 GCA_964443975.1 uncultured Myxococcales bacterium
TCATCTTCGGAGCTTGCTTCTGCGGGGTGGACGGGACTTGAACCCGCGGCCTCCGCCGTGACAGGGCGGCGTTATAACCGACTTAACTACCACCCCAGATTGTCACCGGCGATGTTCTGTCGGGCGAAGGTTGGTCGGGGGCGAGCCCGGCCTCGTTTCGCGGGGCTGGATCTACCCGCGAGGCTCGGAGGTGTCAACCGTCTCGCAACATTTCGAATGCGGCTTCGGCAACCGGGCCGCATTGACGCTCGCGCCGACGGCCCCGCCTCCCGCCCCTATCGCCCCGGTTCCATTTTTTGTTAGCTTCAGCCGCTCACGTCCCCAGGAGGCTCCCGATGACGACCCGCAAGCTGCTTTCCCTGTCCCTGACCTTGACCGCGATGGTCGCCTTCGGCGCGGGCTACGCGCGGCGGGCGCTGGCCGAGAAGCCGGCCGCCGCGGCGGGCGCGGGGGGCGCGGGGGGCGCGGCGCCGACCAACTGCAAGGCGTTCGGCGGCGGCAAGTGCTGCGACCCGGCCGTGATGGAGCACCTGACGAAGGCGGCGGTCTTCAAGGCCTGTGGCGAGTCGGACGCCACCTACCTCGGCGAGGTGGGATCGAAGGAGACCTGCAAGTACGTGTTCAAGGTCGAAGGTGAAAAGCCGGAGGACACGTTCGTGCAGGTGTACGTGCCGGCGCAAAAAGAGGTCCCGTCGACGCCGAACGACCCCTTCTTCGCGTGGAAGAAGGTGGGCAAGGCGTACCTGACGGAGAAGGCCAAGTCACCGAAGGCGGCGCCCATGCTGGCGAGCTCGACGGGGCTGTGGTTGCCCGGCAAGGGCTACTTCGTCAGCGTGAACGCGTCGACGAAGGTCTGCTCGAAGGCCGAGGCGGCGAAGCTCGCGCCCGCGATCAAGTGATCGACGGACAGGGAGAGAGCAGGCGAATCCCGGTTCAGGGGCTTCTTTCTGCTTGGTCGGTTCCCTCTCCCTAACCCTCTCCCACATTCGTGGGAGAGGGGACCGGATATGGGGTCTCGCAAACGCCTACGGGCGGCGGGGCGGGCGCTCGCGGGTGCCGAGGACGGTGTCGGCGAGGGGAATCGTGACGTTGAAGTTGACGTGCGCCATTCGCCGCAGCATGTGGTGGTGGGCGTGGTGCGCCTGCAGCCGCGCGAACAGGCCCCCCGGCTTCAGCCCGAGCCGCGCCAGGGTCGCCGGCTGCAGGTGATACAGGGCGTGCAACGTCTCGTAGAAAACGAAGTAGCTCAGGGCCCCCACGTAGAAGATTCCGGCGAGCGGCCAGCCGCCGAGGAGCGCCACCGCGATGGCCACCGGCGACGCCGCCACCAGCAGCATGACGATGGTGTACCAGGGCATCATGATCAGCCAAAGCTCGCGGGGGTTGTCGATGGCCATCTCGCCGTCGGCGAAGGCGAGGTGATGCAGCTGGGCGTGGTTGCGGTACATGATCCGCGGCGCCAGCGGGCGGTGCATGGGGAAGCGGTGGACGGTCCACTCGAAGAAGTTCGCGAACACCCAGAACGCCGGTAGCAGCAGCCAGGAACGGGCGCTCGCGTGACGCCCCACGGCGACGGCGATGACCAGCATCACGGTCGCGAGCGCCGCCGTCCGCGCGATCTGCGCGCGGGCCGAGAAGCCGGCGGGGATCCGCTCCGCCCTGTTCATGATCTAGGGTACCATGCGCCGCACGGCGTCGCCCGCCCGAACCGGTCCGGTGGCCCATTTGGTCCGAGCACCATGCGGGGCGGGGTGTGGTAAAAACCGCCGGTTGGGAGGGGGAGCACGGGTACAATGAGCAAGACGGCGAGCAGCACTTTGAGCAAGGCGGAAACGAAATACGGTTACTCGCGGCGGCACCGGGCGGTGGAGGTGGTGTCGATAGCAGCAGTCTTCGGCCTCCTGATCGGCTTCGGGATCCGGGTCGGGCGAACGGTCGACACTCCGGGAGGCTGGCTGGAACTGCTGGCAACCTTGCTGGTGGCGTACGTCGCGTCCGACGTGATCTCGGGCGTCGTGCACTGGGCCGGCGACACCATCGGGAACGAGCAGGTGCCGTTCCTGGGACCGAACTTCATCCGTCCGTTTCGGGAACATCACACCGATCAAAAGGACATCACGCGGCACGATTTCATCGAGACCAACGGAAACAACTGCATCGTGGTGCTCGGTCCGCTGGTGGTGGCCTTTTTGCTCTCGCCCCGGGTCGGCTTCGGCTTCTTCGCCGCCACGTTCGTCGCCTTTCTGGGGCTGTTCGTGGTGGCCACGAACCAGTTCCACAAGTGGGCGCACGACGACGACGCGCCCTCTATCGCGCGGCCGCTGCAGCGCTGGGGGCTGATCCTCTCGCCGCGGCATCACGAGATTCACCACGCGGCCCCCCACGACAGACACTACTGCATCACGGTGGGCTGGATGAATCCCGTGCTGAACCGCGTGCGTTTCTTCCGCACGCTCGAATGGCTCATCGCGCGGGTGCGGCCGACGTGGCTGCACATCGAGGAGCGCACGCGCTTCGCGGCGGCGCGGGCCGCGGCGGCCGCCCAGGCCGTCGCCGCCTCCACGTCCGAGCGATCGCCCGCCCCCTGACTTCTCGACCGGGCGCCACACGGAAAAAAGGAACCCGTTCCCATGCCGTCATTCGACGTCGTCTCCAAGGTCGATCTCATGGAGCTCGACAATGCGCTGCACACGGCGCAGAAGGAGATCGGCCAGCGCTACGACTTTCGCGGCACGAACAGCGCCATCGAGCGCACGCCCGAGGGCATCACGATCCGCACGTCGGACGAGCAGCACGCGGCCGCCACGCTGACGGTGCTGCGCGAGCGCATGTCGAAGCGCGGCGTCTCGCAGCGGTGCCTCGATGCGGGCGACGTCGAGGTCGCGGGCGGCCAGACCGTCCGGCAGCTCGTGAAGATCAAGCAAGGGATCGAGGCCGAGACCGCGAAGAAGATCGTCAAGTCCATCAAGGACGCGAAGGTGAAGGTCCAGGCGCAGATCCAGGGAGACGAGCTGCGGGTGACCGGCAAGAACCGCGACGATCTGCAGTCGGCGATCCAGCTGATTCGCGGCAACGACTTCGGAATCGACCTGCAGTTCGTGAATTTCCGCGATTGACCGGGGGCCCCCGGGGCGGGTCGGCGTCGGTTTGGTTATGCTGGGGCGGTGAAGCCAACCCACGTGCGTCTCGGCGGCGTGTTGGCACTGGCGCTTTTTGCGGGCACGCTCGGCTGTGGCCGCGGGCACCCACCGCGCGGCGACGGCCCACCGCGCGACGGCGCCGGCGACGCGGCCGGCGTGGCGAGCCGCGCCCGGTCTGAACCGCCGCCCGAGATCCCCATCCCGACGCGGCCGGCGCTGGCGGCGCTCGGCGACGGCGAGGTCTACGTCTACGAAGGTCGCGCGGCGCCAGGGGCGACGGCGCCGGGGGCGACGACGTCCGGAGCTGCGGCGAAGACCACGTTCGCCGAAGCCGCCGCGCGCGGGCTGCTGGTCGTGGATCTCAGCGACGCGTGGGCGCCGTTCATCTTTCAGGACGGCGGCAGCGATCAGCGCGACCCCGCGAAGCCGAACGGGTACCGCCGCACGTTCGTCGCGCTCGCGAACGATCGCATCGACGCCGACGGCAGGCCGCTCGGCGCCGGTGAGGCCAACTTCCTGGAGGCGTTCGGCATCCCGCCAACACTGTCGGCGCTGCGCGCGCGCGTCGAGGCGGACCGTGCCCCCGCACGGCGGGCGTGCGAAGCCGATGTGGACTGGGACGGCGTGCGCGCGTTCACCGGGTCCACCGGCTACATCGATCGCGAGCACGCCCGGCGCGAGCACGCCGAGGCCGGCCGGGACGCGGACTGGCTGCAGAAGGAGATCGCCCGGCGCGAGGAGTCCGCGCGCGTGGCCGCGGCGGCGGCCGACGCGGGCGCTCGGCACGACGCCGGCGCCGACGCCGACGCGGCGATTGTCCCGTCCCCCCGCGACGCGGCGCCGCCCGCGACGTGGAAGCCGGGCGATCGGGCGGCGGCGATCGCGGCGCTGCAGCACGACGCCGACGCGAAGGTCAGCCGCCGGGTCGCGCGCACCCTCCGCGGACAGGAGCGCGTACGCGCCGTTCGCGCCGTGCAAGCGTTTCTCCAGTGCGAAGGCCTGCTGTCGCCGAGGGCCAAGACCACGCCGGGCAGCTTCGATCTTCCCACGCACGAGGCGCTGGCCGCCTGGGAGCGACGCAACGACATCTTCGGCTGGGGGCTCCTCGGCGGCGAGACCCAGAGCGCCCTGTCGCGGCCGACGCTGGAGCTCGACTACGAGACGTTCCGGCGGGTGCTCGCCGAGCGCGTCGCCGACGCGGCGGGGATCGTCGAGGACGGCTCGGCCACGGGGCACGACGGGCCCGCGACGTTCGTCGATGCCGAGGGCCACACCCAGCCCGTGCCCAACGTGATCGAGGACCACGTGCGCGCGCTGCTGGACGCCATCCAGGTGACGGGACCCGGAGACATGATTGCGTTCCTTCGCCAGCACGGCGACGCGGGCCTGGCCTCGCTGCGCGTCGCGTTCCGCGCGCCGCCCTTGCCCCCCTACTACGAAGCGGGCGGCCACGAGGCGATGGAGCTCTCGGCCGAGATCGATCGCGGCGACGTCTGGTACGACTTCCCGTTCGACGCCAAGGGCCGCCCCATCGAGCAGCACCGTGCGCGCTATCCGCACCTGACCTTGTTCGTGACCTGGCGAGGGCAGCGAATTCCGCTGCTGTCGTGGCGGACCACCATCGGATCGTGGCGCAGCGAGCTGCACGCGAACGGAAAGATCTACTACAAGTACAAGAACAGCGACGTCGGCAACCGCGTGTGGAAGGACATCGTGGCAGGACCGGTCTGGATTCCTCCGGACAGCACCCCGGTGAAGGATCTGTTGACCCGCAAGGTGCGCGAGCGCGACAAGGGCCCCCAGACCGTCGTCAACACCGACGTGATGGGGCCAGGCTTCCAGTCGGCCTATGGCCTCGTGATGGCCATCCACGTTGATCGGGGCGGGTTCGACAACCAGATTCGCACGCACGGCTCGGTCGACTACACCTCGATCGCGCGCCGCTTCTCGCACGGCTGCCACCGCCTGGTGAACGATCGCGCCGTGCGCCTGTTCGACTTCATCCTGCGTCGCCGCGCGTTTCACCGGATCGGCGACGTGCCGCTGCACATGAAGCGCAACTTCGCCGTGGACGGCGTCGACTACAGCTACGCGCTGGCCACCCGGGGCTACTATTACGAGCTGGCGAAGCCGCTTCCCGTGACCGTCACCGAGGGCCGGATCATGGGGAAGCTGAAGAAGCCCATCGCCGACTACGTCCGCAAGGCCGGCGTCGACTACGAGGACGTCGAGGATGCCGGCGCCGAGGGAGAAGCCCCGCCGGCGATGGCCCGCAAGGCGTCGGTCAGGCGGCGCGCCGCCGATCCCAGCAGCCCCGACACGGCGGCGACCGCCGCGGCGATCGGCGGCAGCGAGGTGACGGCGACGCCAGGCGACGAGGCCGCCCCACCCCCTTCCTCCACGCTCGGCCCGTGACGATGTCCGCTGCGCGCGCGCTCCCGTCCTTGTCGATGCTCTTGGCGGCGCTGCTTGCGTCGCAGGCGACGGCGCGGGCGCAGGGGACCGCCGCGGCGCCGCCCGACGCCGCGACCTCCGGCGCAACCGCCGCCGCGCCGCCCGCGGTCGCCCCGGTGGTGGCCCCCGGGCTGCCCCCTCTCACCGTGCGACCTAGCCTTGAGCTCGCGGCCACGATCGATCCCGGCGAGCGCCGCGTGCGCGGCACCGCCACGTGGACGATCGCGAACACCGGGGCGAAGCCGCTAGCGGAGGTGCTGTTCTGGCTGTATCCCGACCACCTCGGCACCCGCCCGGCCGTCCTTGGCGACGTGAGCTTCCACTGGCTCTACCCGCGGGGGTTCTCGCCCGCGTCCATCAAAATAGAGGCCGTCCGGGACGCAGCCGGAGGGTCGCTCGGTCCGTTCCGTCCCGAGCCCTCCGCCGCCGGCGCGGACACGTTGCTGCGCGTGCGGCTGCCCGCCCCGGTCGCGCCGGGCGCCACCGTGCGCCTGACGCTCGACTTCACGACCGAGCTCCCGGTGCGCCTCGGCGGCTTCGGTTGCGCTGGCTCGCAGTGCCGCCTGATGGGCGGCTTCTATCCCTTCCCGGTCGCGCTCGGCCCGAACGGCTTCGAGCCGGACGCTCCCCCGGATCGCGTCGACTTCCAGGCGAGCGTGGTGGCGCCGCCCGGGAGCGACGTCGTGCTCGGCGACAGCGTCGCGCGCTCGGACGGTCGCCCGATCGCGGCGGAGGGGACCGACGCCGTCTACGTGACGCTCGTGACCGATCGGGAGCTCGGCGCCGAGGAGATCGGCGCCGGCGGCTTCACCGCCCGCTACCTGCACAAGGGCACGCGACCGCCGCCCTCCGAGGGCGAGGTGCTGCCCTACGTGCGCGAGGACAGGGTCGGGCTGGTCCTCGAGGCCGTGCGCGATGGCCTGGCCTTTCTCGCGGCGCAGGGGCTCGGCGGCGACGCCGCGGGCGGCACGCCGCTGACGATCATCGAGGCGCCCCTGCGCAACGAGCTGGTCACGGTCCACGGACGCGTCATCCTGGTGTCCGATCGACTGTTCGAGATCTTTCCGCTCGAGCGTGTCCGCAAGTATCACCGCCTCGAGCTCGTCCGCGCGGTCATCGCCGCCGCGCTCGACGGTCCCCTCCGCCGCGTCGAGCCAGACCCCGACGTCGAGCTGTCGAAGGGCGTGATCTCGTCCTACGTCGCCGACAACTTCGCGCTGGGGCGGTTTCGCCGCCTGGAGTTCGCGCGCGATCTGCTGCGACCGCTGGCGTTTCTCCCCGCCGTCGATCAGCTGATCTACGCGCCGCTGGTGGCGTCATCCTCCAGCTACTTCGGCGACGCCGACGATCGCGACCTGCTGCGCGACGACGTGCGCCGGTTCTCGCACCGCCGCCCCGGCGACCGCTTCGTCTATGCGAAGCTGCTGGACCTGCTTGGCAACGCGGGCGTGGCCGAGGTGGCCCGCCTGGTGGTGGCCGAGCGCGTCCCGCTCCGCCAGGCCGCCGCGCGCGTCTTCGCCGCCCCGCTCGGCTGGTTCTGGGCCCAGTGGCTGTCGGCCCCGCCGCCGCACGTGAACTACCGCGTCGCCTCGATTCAACGAACGCCGCTCGCGCCGGCGGGGGTGCACGTCGCCATCGACGTGGAGCGACAGGGCGCGGACCTGCTGGAGCCCGTCGAGGTGCGCGTCACCGATCGCGACGACGTCGCGCACGAGCTCGTGTGGAGAGAGCGGGGAACGCGCCACCGCTTCGAGCTGGACCTCCCCGCGGGGCTGTCCTCGGTCGAGGTCGATCCGCGCCACCGGCTGACCGAGAGCGCGGTGGGCACGCTGGCTCCGTCGGACGATCCCTTGTTCGACAACCGCGTTCCCAAGCGCTGGCGCCTCATCTACAGCGGCTTTGGCGCCTTGCTGGACTTGTCGGCGCTGCAGGCGTCCTTCGCCGCCGCGGTGACGCTGAAGCCGCAGCACGATCTGCGAAACGCCTTCGACCTGTTCGTCAGTCACACGGCGGCGATCGACGCCGGCCTCAGCGCCTCGTACGAGCGGCGCTTCGGCCCCCAGGCCGACACGAACCGCCTCACCAGCGGCGCGGGCGTGGGGATCAGCGTCGAGCGCCCCAACCCCACGTTCGGCGTCGCCGCCGGGGCGCCCCCCGAGCCGGGCTGGCGCTTCACCGGCAGCGCCCTGTTCAGGGACGACGATCGCGACTACTTCATCGATCCGTGGCGCGCCGTCGGCGTCGAGGCCGACGTCGGCTACACGATCACCGCGCTCGAGAGCGGCGAGCGCTTCTCGCAGGTGTTCGGCGGCGCCGAGTTCCTGCGCTTGCTCGAGCTGCGGCCCGGGCACGTGCTCGCGCTCGATCTGCAGGGCGGCGGAACGCTGGGCGACATCCGGAAGCGGTCGCAGCTCTTTCACCTGGGGGGGGCGACCGGCCTGCGCGGCTACGGGGTCAACGAGCTGCTCGGGCGGTCGCGGGGCGTGGCGCGCGTCGAGCTGCGCGATCGCTACGTGTCCGACCTCGACTGGAACATCGCCCACTTCACCTCGGTGCGCGGGTTCGGGGGCAACCTCTTCGTCGAGGCGGGCGCGATCTCGTCGTGCGACGATTTCAGCTTTGGAAGGAACGACTTCTTCTACGACGTGGGGTACAGCTTCCGGGTCCTGCACGACGCGTTCGGGGTCTATCAACAGCTCCTCTCCATCGACGTCGCCGTTCCCTTGAACCGGCACGATCGCGTCTGTCTCGGCCAGCACTCGCTCGGCTCGCCCCAGGATGGTCAGGTGAGCATTCGTCGCCCCCCCTTCGTCATCCAGGTGTCGTTCTTGCCCGCCTTCTAGCCGCTTTCATCAACGAGCCTTTCGTGAACATCCCCCGCCCTCCAATGGTCGACGACACCCCGGCTCCCGTGGGGGAGCGCGCGGCCCGCCGCCACCTCGTGTGGGCGCTCGTGTCGCTCGCATACCTGGCGGCCTCGCCCTATTTCCCGCGCCTCAACAATCCCAACGAGAACGTGCGGGTGTGGATGACCCGCGCCATCGTCGAGCATCACACTCTCGCCATCGATCGCGTGGTCGCCGACTGGGGCTACGTCGACGACAAGGCGATCAGCCACGGCCACCTCTATTCGAGCAAGGCGCCGGGCACGTCGCTGCTCGGCGTGCCCGTGCTCTGGCTCGAGACGCGGCTCTGGCACCTGACAGGCTGGCCCTCCCCCAGCAAGGCGGCGACGACGTTCGGGCTGCGGCTGTTCTCGGTGGTGCCCGGCGCGCTCGCGTTTCTGTTCGCTTTCGCGCGATGGGTGGAGCGGCGCACGCGCTCTCCGGCCGCCCGCGATCTTCTGGTCTGCGGGCTGGGCCTGGGGACGATGCTGTATCCGTACGGCATCCTCTTCGTCGGGCATGCGCAGGGGGCGATGGCCGCGTTCGGCGCGTTCATGGCGTTGACCTGGCCCCCCGCCGGCGCGGCCGGCGAGGACGCGGGCGCGGCGGCGGCCACCCCGTCGCCGGTTCGGCTGGCGGCGGCCGGCGCGCTGGCGGGCGCGTCCGTCCTGTTCGAGTACCAGCTCGTGCTGGTGGCGCTCGTGCTGGGCGCCTACGTGGCATGGCGACATCGCGCCGCCACGGTGTGGTTCGTGGTCGGCGCGATGCCGTTCGCGCTCGCCCTCGGCGCGTATCACACGGCCCTGTTCGGGCGCCCCTGGCAGTTCCCCTACGGACACCTCGAGAACCAGACCTACGCCCGCGTCGATCACGCGCGCGGCTTCTTCGGGCTGGCGTGGCCGCGGCTCGACGCCCTCGCGGCGTCGCTGTTCTCGGTCAGCTACGGGCTGTTCGCGTTCTCGCCGTTCCTGCTGCTCGGCCTGGCGGCAGCGGTGTGGCGCGGGCTCGGGCGCCAGCGCGCGGAGGCGCTCGCGTGTCTGGCGGCGACGGCTACGCTGTCGTTGTTCCTGGCGGGCATGACCCACTGGCGCGCCGGGTGGTGCGTGGGCCCGCGCTACATCGCCGGCGTCGCCCCGTTTCTGGCGGGCGGTCTCGTGCTCGCCTGGGGAGCCTGGTCCCGCGAGCGCCACGGACACCACGTCCGAGCGCTGCTCGGGGGGTTGATCATCGTGTCGGTATTCCTGAACGGCGTGTCCGCCGCCCTCTACCCTCACTACCCCGAGGTCTACGACAACCCCGTGTTCGATCTCGCGCTGCCGCTGTGGCGGGCTGGGTACGCGCCCTCCGGCCTCGGGCACGCGCTCGGTCTGGCCGGGCGGCTCGCCCTGCTTCCCGTCGCGCTGGCCTGGGCGGCGGCCGTCGCCGTCGCGCTGACCACCGGCGCGCGACGCCCGTGGCAGGTGGTCGCGCGCCTGGCGGCCGCGTCGCTGATCGGCGCGGCGCTGCTCTCCGCGCTCGCCTGTTACGGGCGACGCCCCTCCGCGGCCGAGGACCACGCGACCACCGTCGTGCGCGCGCTCTGGGATCCCCCCCCGCCGACCAGCGCGGCGCCCGTGAGCGGCTCAGCCCGCTGACTGAACCGACGCGGCCTGCTTCTGCCCGGCGCGCGTCACCGTCGCCGTCGCCGTCCAGCTCATCCGGTTGTGCCAGCGGAGCGCCGCGTCCTTGAACTGGGGGCCCTTGAACCACGACTCGACCTCGGCGCGCGACAGGTAGAACGCCACCGGCGTCACCAGCTGATCGAAGACGATCCAGTGCAGCTCGTCGAACGGGAAGTCGTACATCGACGAGAAGTACTCGCCGTAGGGCAGGTTCTTGGGACCCTTTCCGTCCGCTCCGGGCGCGTACAGCAGCTTGATCGCCGCCCATATCCCCGCGGCGGGGATCGCGGACAGCGCGCGCAAAGGGGCGTAGGGGATCTTCGACGTCAATGCCTTGCGGACGGGATCGACGAAGCGCGTGATCCACTCGTTGTTCTCGCGGCCGTAAACCCAGTACACGACCCGGCCGTCCTCGTGGACGACGCTGGCCACCGCCGCCGCCGCGTCGCCCGGGTCGGGCAGGTGGTGCAGGACACCGACCGAGAACGCGAGATCGAAGACCGGGCGCACGGGCGGGTGCATGAGATCGCCGATCACCACGTGCGCGTTCGGAAGCTGGCGTGTGTTGCGAAATGCAATCAGCGCGCTCTCGCCCAGATCGATGGCGACGACGGCCTTGGCCCCGAAGCGCGCCACCAGATCCGTGTGGCGACCCTTGCCGCAGCCGCCCTCGAACACCAGCTTGCCGGCGAAATCTTGCCGTGACACCGGGCCGACCCAACCCAGGAACTGCCGCTCGTAGTATTCACGCAGGTCCGTCCATCGCGTCCACTCCTCGGCGAATCGGGCGGCGGTCTCCGTCTTCAGCGGATCCACGTGCCCGCGAATCAACACGGGGACCCCGTCGGTCACGTCGAACCGGCAGGTGCCGGCATCGCACAGCAGCGCGCCGGCGATGACGTGCCCGTCCTCCTCTTCATGGGTGACGGTGACCAGCTGCAGCGCCGAGGCGCAGTTGGGACAGGCCAAGTAAGACAACACTTCCCGACGCATGGACGCACTCCTTACAGGATGGGCTGGGCAGAATCCAGAGCCCAGGTGCCGCGGGACGGCGCGGGCGAGCAAAGCTCGCACGCGCCAACGCGTCTACTACTTGCGAGCCGCCTTGCGCGGGCCGAGGCGCTCTTCGAGGCGATCGAGCTCGCCCTGGAACAGGTGCGCGGGGAACGGAAACAGCGCCACGTTCGCGGCCCCGGACATGACGCCGGACTTCTCGATCCCGTCGGTCACGCTCGAGGTGCCGGCGATGACCCGGCACCGCCGCCCCGCGCGCGACGACAGCGATGACAGCGATCTGATCGCGTCGAACGCGTGAACGCTCGCCAGACCCAGGTCCAGGAACACCAGCTCCGGGCGGTACCGCTCCGCCAGCGAGAGCCCCGTCGCGAACCCGCTGGAGATGAGCCCGGCCATGTCGGGGTGCCGTGCGATCGCCTCGGAAAAGTCGGCGCGGCCCTCGCCGTTCGACGCGACGAGGAGCACGACGCCCCGCCCGGCGCTGCCGAGCCCCGCGGGGTTGGTGGCGAACTGGGCGGCGTCCGCGGCCAGATCGGCGTCGGTGATCTTCGGCGACATCGGCGCCGCCGCCGCGCCGGGCTTCTTCTTCTTGCCGTCGGGCTTGCCCCCGTCGTCGCCGCCAGAGCGCGCCGCACGTTGAACCTGCTTCTGCGCCTGCTCGACCGTCACGCTCCCTGAGACCAGCTGCACCAGCAGCATCGTGTCGACCTCGAGCACGTCCGCCAACCGCACCAGATACTCGGCGCGATCGACGTACATCTGCCCTTCCTTCCAGCGCACGGCGCGCGAGTGCTCGAACCCGAGGATGTTCGCGAGATCTCGTTCGCGCGTGTCAGCGCCGCGAAGCTCCCGAAGCCGATCCATACAAAACTTCCACAGCGCACCCGACGGCGCGTGACGGGGCAAATTCCTCGCGGATCTCATGCCAGTGCGAGTTAATCCAGTCGGCGAATGATTGCAACATCAATAGCAATCGCACAATGTCGATTTTCTTTGATGATTTTCGTAGTGTCTTCGAACGAGAGCGATCGTGCTCACGGTGGCGAAATCTTCGCGATATTTACAACCTCGGGAGGGTGAAAGTATGGTGGGTCGCGCGATGGGCAAGCGTCAGGAACGGAAGTCGAATCTCGCCTTCAACGGAGGCCAACGCATGATGGGAGTAAACGGTAGATGGCAAAGTGTGATCTCCGTCGCACTTCTCGGCCTCGCCGCCGCCGGCTGCGGGACGGCGGTCAAACGCGACTTCTCGGGCATCCCGGCCGGGCAGGTCGGCTTCGATGACATGTGCGGGGTGCAGGGTTACTTCGACGCCATCGAGGTGAAGCAGGGAACCCCGCCCGCGATGGTGGACGGCGCCGACATCGAGCGGGTCTCCGAGTCGAGCACCTCGCGCGGGGGACGGGCGCGCTTCGCCTTCGAGACGGAGTTTCAGCTGACGGCCGTCCGACGGGTGCTCGTCGAGAACTGGAAGCGTCTGCCCGAGGGGCTCCCCACGGCGCGCCGGATCGAGATCAACGTCAACTGGTCCGAGCGCGCCGGCCTGCACCGGGTGGCCAGCAACTCGAACCCCGAGCTGGTGGTCGATGGCGTCGCGACGCCGTTGCCGTATCATGTCTGCTTGTCCGAGCTTCTGTTTGGCGAGCCGCTCTACCGGCAGCGACGCGACCTGCTGGGGTTGGTGCCGCAGTCGACGGCCCACTCGCTGGCGCTCGCGCCCGGGTCGGACGCGGGCGCGCCCGTGGACGCCGCGGCGCCCGTCCCTGCTCCCGCCCCGGTCCCCGCCCCTTCCGCCACCCCGTAACCCACTTCGTCACCTCGCACGCTCGGCCCCGAGAACGGACTCTTCGATGGCTTTCGACCACCGCTCCCTCGAAACCAAATGGCAAGCGCGCTGGCGCGACGCCGGCATTCACCGCACCACGTTCGACCCGAAGCGGCCCAAGTACTACGCCCTCGACATGTTCCCGTACCCGTCGGGCTCGGGGCTTCACGTCGGCCACTGCGAAGGCTACACGGCCACCGACGTCATCACGCGCTGGAAGCGGATGCAGGGCTTCAACGTGCTGCACCCCATGGGCTGGGATGCCTTCGGCCTGCCCGCCGAGAATTACGCCATCAAGCATGGGGTGCACCCCCGTGTGACCACCGAGCAGGCCATCGCAAATTTTCGCCGGCAGATCGACTCCGTCGGGTTCGCGTACGACTGGACGCGCGAGCTGAACACGACCGACCCCGGGTACGTGAAGTGGACGCAGTGGATCTTCCTGCAGCTGTGGAAGCGCGATCTCGCCTACGAGGGAACGATCGCCATCAACTGGTGCCCGTCCTGCAAGACGGGGCTCGCGAACGAAGAGGTGAGCCAGGGGCGCTGCGAGCGCTGTGGCTCGCTGGTCGAACGCAAGGACATGCGCCAGTGGCTGCTGCGCATCACGCGCTACGCCGATCGCCTGCTCGAGGATCTGGCCGAGGTCGACTGGCCCGAGTCCACGCTGGCGATGCAGCGCAACTGGATCGGCCGCAGCGAGGGGGCCGAGGTCGTCTTCAAGAGCCAGCGGCCGGTGGCGGGACGCCCCATCCATGTCTTCACGACTCGGCCGGACACCCTGTTCGGCGCCACGTACGTGGTGCTGTCCCCGGAGCACCCGCTCGTCGCCGAGTTGACCGCGCCCGAGCGCCGCGACGAGGTGGAGGCCTATCAGCGCCAAGCCCGCTTCAAGAGCGATCTCGAACGGACCGACCTCGCCAAGGACAAGACCGGCGTCGCCATCGGCGCGACCGCCGTGAACCCGGCCACGGGCGGTGAGGTGCCGATCTGGATCGCGGACTACGTCCTCTCCAACTACGGCACCGGGGCCATCATGGCGGTCCCCGCGCACGACGAGCGCGACTTCGCGTTCGCGCGCAAGTTCGGGATCCCCATCGTGGAGGTCGTCGCGCCGCCCCCGGGTCCGACCGCGCCCGCCGGCGCGCCCTTGCCCTCGCCTTTGCCTTTCACCGGCGAGGGCATCGCCAAGAGCTCGGGCGACCTCGACGGCCTGACGACCGCCGCCGCGAAGTTGAAGATCGTCGCCGCGCTGGAGGCCGCCGGCACCGGCAAGGGCACCGTCAGCTACCGCCTGCGCGACTGGGTGTTCTCGCGGCAGCGCTACTGGGGCGAGCCCATCCCCATCATTCACTGCCCAATCCACGGCGCCGTGCCCGTGCCCGAGGCGGACCTGCCCGTCAGGCTGCCCGAGGTGGAGCGCTACGCCCCGACGGGGACCGGCGAGTCGCCGCTGGCCGCCATCGACGACTGGGTGACCACGACGTGTCCCACCTGCGGCGGCCCGGCGAAGCGCGAGACGAACACCATGCCCCAGTGGGCGGGCTCGTGCTGGTACTACCTGCGCTACCTCGATCCGAAGAACCCCGATCGCATCTTCGATCCCGCGGTGGAGAAGCAGTGGATGCCGGTGGACCTCTACGTCGGCGGCGCGGAGCACGCCGTGCTGCACCTGCTCTATGCGCGGTTCTGGCACAAGGTGCTGTTCGATCTGGGCGCCGTCACGACCAAGGAGCCGTTCAAGAAGCTGCGCCACCAGGGGACCGTGCTCGCGTATTCGTACCAGGACGCGCTCGGCCGCTATCACGAGCCGGCCGAGCTCGAGTGGCGCGGCACGACGCCCGTGCTGGCGGCTACGGGCGAGGCGCTGAAGCAGTCCGTGGAGAAGATGGCAAAGTCCAAGCTGAACGGCGTCAACCCCGACGACGTCATCGCCGAGTACGGCGCGGACGTGATGCGGCTGTACGAGCTGTTCATGGGCGAGTTCGAGCTGCCGAAGCCGTGGGACGCGCGCGCCATCGAGGGCTGCAACCGCTTCCTGAAGCGGGTGTTTCGCCTGGTCGAGGAGCACGACCCTGCGCGCGCGCCCGCCGACGATCCGCACAAGGCCCTGCGCCACCGGACCATCAAGCGCGTCACCCACGACCTGGAACGCATGCAGTTCAACACCGCGATCGCCGCCATGATGGAGTTCCTGAACGAGCTCGGCGTCGGCGGCGGCTCGCGCGAGGACCTGGAGACCCTGGTGAAGCTGATGGCGCCCTTCGCGCCGCACGTCGGCGACGAGGCCTGGGAGCGCCTGGGCAACGCGGGGTTCATCGTCGAGGCGGCGTGGCCGACCTACGACAACGCCCTGACCGAGGACACCATGGCGACGATGGCCGTGCAGGTCGACGGCAAGGTGCGTGGCACGGTGGTGCTGGCGCGCGACGCCAGCGAGGCCGACGCGCGCGCGGCGGCGGAGGCCGTCGCCAACGTCGCCAGGCACCTCGAGGGCCGCGCGGTGGCGAAGTTCATCTACAAGCCGGGGCGGATCCTGGGCTTCGTGACCAAGGCGGCCTGAGCAGCGGCGCGCGCGCGCCCCGCGGTCAGGCCACGCGCTGGTGCCACTTGCCCGTGCGGAAGCCGTACAGGATATTGCACAGACCCTCCGCGGCCCCGGTGGTCGGCAAGACGCCGCTCTGCAAGAACCGATTGAAGCCCTCCAGCTTCTTGAGCATGGCCGGGGTGGGGACCACGAACCCCATGCTCCACTCGGAGAACGCGCGCTGCGAAATTGGGCCGCGTTTGATGGTCATCATGCGGGTGTGCCGCGGGTCCTTGGCGATCTTCTGGAAGAGCCCATCCACCACGGACTCCGGCCCCTCCAGCACCTGCAGGAACGAGCCGTTGTGGTAAAGGAGCACGCCGGTCACGCCCAGCGCGCGGTTGTTTACCCGGGCCTTCTCGAGCAGGTCGGCGAGCGCGTTCGCGGAAAATGGCTTCGCCTCGGCACTGGCATAGACGATTTCTATCATCGTGGGGTCCTTACCCGGGCCATCGACGGGAGCCGCCGGGACTGAAGGCGCGGCGCCGAAGCCCGCATGGCTCCGGGCCTTGGGGCACGCCAGGGGGGTGGATGGGGCTCGCGCAATGCATGGCCCGACGTGGGCGAAAACCGCTGGTAGCTGGTCCCGTATCCGGTACCATAGTCCCGATGGGGCGCACGGGGGCCGAGATACTGGAACAGGCGAGGCGGAGCCAGGCGAACGTCAGACTTGGAGACCTTCGCAGGCTGGTGGAGGCAGCCGGGTACGTTCTCCGGCGGCAGAAGGGATCGCACCACGTGTTCACGCACGCAGCGCGGCCCGAGGTGCCGCTGGTGAACCTGCAATCCGACGCGGGGAACGCCAAGCCCTACCAGGTCCGGCAAGTGCTGCGTCTCTTCGACGAAAACGACCTGGAGGTGCAGTGATGCAGGAAGCGTTTCGATATCGAATCGTGACCGAGTGGAGCGACGAAGATGGCGTCTTCGTTGC
>CAYUFS010000087.1:0-16499 GCA_964443975.1 uncultured Myxococcales bacterium
GCAGCGAGTTCGTGTTGCGCATGCCTCTGCTCGACGACGCCCGTGCCGCCGAGGTGGCGTCCGGCGACCGGTTGCAGTCGACGGTCTCCGCGGCCGTCCCCTGTGTCCTTTCGCGAGGCGGCACCGTGGTCATCGTCGAGGACAACGCAGACAGCCGGGAGATGCTGAGCGTGTTGCTCGAGATGTCCGGCTTCACCTGCCGATCGGCCGACAACGGCTCGGCGGCCTTGCGGATCATCGACGAGGTTCGTCCCGACATGGCCATCCTCGACGTGGGGCTGCCCGAAATGAATGGCTTCGAGCTGGCTCAACGGATACGCAGGGTGCATCCACCCGGTCAAATGTGCCTCATCGCGCTCACCGGGTATGGACAGCCCGCGGACCGAGCAATGGCGCTCGAAGCAGGCTTCGACGCCCACGTCGTGAAGCCGGTCCAACCCGAGGCGCTGCTCGCGCTCTTGAACGGCTACCGTCAGCGCGCGCAGGGCATGGACGACCGCGCAGCCCCCGCCGAGGCTGTCGGGGCGTCCGAGCTCATGTCCTGAGCCGGGTCGTCACGGCCTGGTCACGCCTCGCACGGCGCGGCCGAGACGGCGGGCCGGCGGTGGACAATCCGGGGCAGGCGACGACCGTCGGCTGGCAAACAGTCCAGGCCCGGGCCAGCCTTTGAATGGCCAGCTCGAGGGAATCCGCGCGCGCCGAGGAGAAGCACAGGCGCAGCGCCAGGGGCTCCGCGCCGCCCGCATCAGGGCGAAACTGACTGCCCGGGTCGAAGGTCACGCCCTCATCAAGCGCCGCCTTCAAGAAGGGCTCCTCGGGCTGCGACGTGTCGGTCTCGACCCAGATGGCGAACCCTCCCTCGGGAAAGTCGAAGCTCCAGCCGGGCAGGTGCTTGCGGAGCGCGGTTGCCAGCCGGGCGGCGCGCCCGGCGTAGAACCGGCGCAAGCGAAGCAGTCGGTCGTCGAGATCGACCCCCGGGCGGTGCCCATCGCCCAGCAGATAGTCCTCCACGATGGCCTGCGCCAGCGTGCTCGACTGCAGATCGATCCCCTGTTTCAGCTCCAGCGCCCGCCGGCGTAAATGCCTGGGGACCACCAACCATCCCACCCGTAGGCCAGGACAGAGGATCTTCGAGAAGGTCCCGACATGAAAGACTCGGTCGGTCGCGTCGGCGAGGAGCGGACGCGGGGCGGGGCCGTCGGCGAAGCGCAGCTCGGCATAGGCGTCATCTTCGATGATCGCCACTCGCTCCCCGAGCAAAGACGTTCGCTTCAGATCCGAGAGCGCGCGTCCGCGCGGGTTCGAGACCGCGGGCATGACGTAGGCGCACGAGACATCGCGGAGGCGACCAGCCGGAACGAGCCCACGACAGCGGGCCAGCTCGAGCGCAGCGGGATAGGTTTCGAGATCGAAGCCGACCACGTCCGTCGGTCGGGTCGCGAGCTCGAGCGCCATGGCGATTCCCTGCTGGGCGCCACTGGTGACGATGACATCGTCGGGGCGGACCTCGACGCCCCGGGCGTTCAAGCGTTGGGCGAGATAGCCGCGCAGCCGACCCGAGCCCTCGGCCCAACCGTATTGCAGCGCGGGCGTGCCCGCTTGCCGCATGACCCGAAGGAAGGACAGCGCCAGGGCTCGCCGCGGAAACTGTGCGACCGACGGCAAGCCGCCCGCCAGGCCGATGACCCCGGTGCGGGCCGCGCCCCGCCGCAACAGGACTTCGAGCTCCCGCTTCAATTGCTGTTTGCTCTCCTGCTCCGGCCTCGGCCCGCGCGGATCTCGCGATGAGGTGACGTGTTCCCGCAGCGAACCGATTTCAGGGCGGGCGGTCTCTCCAACGAAACGACGTCATGGGGAGCCGCCAAGGACACGGGCGACATACCAGGATGAGCTGAATGCACACGTCGACGAGAAGCAACGGCCGTTCCACAAACGATCCCAGGGGCCCGCCGTCAAAGCGGTTGATGGCCACCAGCGCCGCGTAGTCGGGGGACGCCTTGCCCGGCTTGCCACAGGCCGGCGTCGCGAAACGTCCGGACAGATTGCATGGAACAGGACCTCGGGCTCGGCGCTGGGCGGCGCAACGCTCGCAGGTGCGGCGGCAGCCGGCGTTCCGGGAAGGTCCGCCGCAGCGACTGCAAACGCCGGCAGCGCGAGCACTGCCAGTGGCCAGAGGCGAGGCCTCGATGACCTCACGAGGTCGGGTTACGTGGCTTCTCGTAGGTGCCGACGGTGTGCGTCTCGCCGAGCACATGGCCCCGGATCGCCTCCAGGAGCGAGGGCCGGTCGAGACCCGCTGCCGGCTCTGGTAACACCAAGTCGAGCGCGTAGAGCCGGAAGAAATATCTGTGGCGGCCGATCGGCGGGGCAGGTCCCGTGTACCCCGAGGTTCCAGTGTCGTTTCGCCCCTCGCGGGCCCCGTCGGGAAGCTGACCACGGGAAGCTCCCGCGTCGAGAGCGCTCGTCGACGGCGGAAGGTTCACGACGATCCAGTGCGTGAAGATTCGCTTCGGCGCCTTCGGATCGGGGGCGTCGGGATCCTCCACGAGCAGGGCCAAGCTCCGCGCACGCGCCGGTACACCCGTCCAGCGAAGCGGCGGAGACAGGTTGCCACCCATCGCCGCGTGGACGTCGGGCATGGGCGAACCATCCTCGAAGCTCGGCGCGATCAACGTCAACGATGTCACCGTGTCGCTGGTGGGCGTTGGGTCCTCCGTCGCGAGGAGTGGCGCATTCTGCGCCGCCATTCCCTGTTTTGCGAGGCGGACGTTCTCCGAACCGGGTTCGGCGGACGTGGACTCCCGCGAAGGAGCTCCCTTCCAGGCTTCCGTGTTCGGTGCCGCCTCGGGCGGTATCCAGTTGTTGCCATCGGGCGCGCGCGACTTCTCGAATTCTGTTGCCATTGGTAAATCTCCGGGTTTCAGAGGGGACTACTCTTCCAAGGATGAGTACCCGTGACGTCGGTGAGGGAGCAGGCCCCAACGTAAGAAGGGAATGCCCGGGGTCAAGCCACCAGCCGTTGTCAAAGCTACGGAGCGCGCCTAGCTTTCCGTTCAATGGTGGAGAATCCGGCAGCCGAGGTGGCTCGGGGCCCGGACGTAACGATTGTGGCGGGAGAGCGGTGAACGGCGGCAAGCTGGACTCGCTTGGTGGTGGCGGTGCCGCAGGCGACGTGCTGCGCGCGATGGACTGGTCGCGAAATCCGCTCGGCCCCATCGCGCAATGGCCGTTGTCTTTGCAGGCGATCGTGCGAGCCATGCAGAGCACGCGGCAGGCGACGTGCCTGTTCTGGGGGCCAGAGCTCATCAACATCCACAACGACGGCTTCATTCCGCTCCTCGGCGAGAAGCATCCCGCCGCGATGGGCCAGCGCGCGCAGGGGAGGTCCTCGCGAAGACCGCCGTCTCAGTCATCGTCTCGGACGTCGGGATGCCCGTAGAAGATGGCTACACGATTCTTCGACGGCTGCGCGCCGAGGCGCCCGTGCCGGTGAGGCAGATCCCCGCGCTCGCCCTCACGGCCTACGCGCGCGCCGAGGACCGGCACCGGGCCACGAGCGCGGGGTTCCAGGAGCACGCCGCGAAGCCCATCGATCCCGACCTGCTGGTGTCCACGGTGGCCGCGCTCGTCGGTCGCTGACGCGCGCTGGTTTGCCGTCGTTACCTGAGCGTGGCGCAGGGCGGGGCGTCGTAGCGATAGCGGGACGTCCAGGCGGGAGCCGGCCTGCAGGCGGGCTGAGGAGCTGGCGCGGCACGCCTTTCGCTAGCAATGCGACGACTATGCGCGACGTGGCACAAGCACAAACGGGCCTCTCCTCCCGACGGGGCAAAGCGGGTGAACTGGTGAAACGCACGGCACCGACGGAGGCGGCGATCGAGCTCGACCTGTTCGCTCCATACAACGAAGTGGTCGAGCTCGTCGGCGACTTCTCGGACTGGGAGCCCCTGCCCATGGTGAAGGGCAACGACGGGTGGTGGCGGACCAGTCTGCCGCTTGCCGACGGCGATCACCTCTACAAGTTCAGGGTGAAGTCGCTCAGCTACTTCGCCCTCGGTGAGACGCTGGACGTGTTCGATCCCTACGCGCTTCACCTGAGCAACGACGAGCACGAGAACTCGATCGTGCGGGTCAAGGGCGGAAAGCGCATCTGGACCGAGTACGAGTGGCGCCACGACGATGTCCCACTTCCGCAGAACGCCGATCTGATCATCTATGAGCTCCTCGTGGCGGACTTCGCGGGAACGGCCGGGCAGCGTGGCCGCTTCGAGGACGTGATCGCAAAGCTGGACGATCTGAAAGATCTGGGGATCAACTGCCTCGAGCTGATGCCCGTGAAGTTCTTTCAGGGCAAGGGCTGGGGCTACAACCTGCGCAGCCTGTTCGGAGTGGCGAGCGCCTACGGCAGCGCCGATGATCTGTGCCGCCTGGTCGACGAGTGCCACGCGCGCGGCATCCGGGTCATCATCGACGGCGTCTACAACCACGCGGACGCGGATTCGCCGCTCGCGAAGATCGCCTACGGCTACTGGTACTACGAGAAGAATCCCGATCCGACCGAGATGCAGTGGGGGCCGAAGTTCAACTACGGGCACTACGACGACAATCTGAAGATATTCCCCGCCCGCAAGTACGTGATCGAATCAATTCGCTTCTGGGTCGAGAAGTTCCACATCGACGGTATTCGCTTCGATGCCACGCGCGCCATCGCCAACTTCGACGCGCTTCACGAGCTAACGGCCGCGGGGTTCGACCAGGCAGGGGGCCGCAAGCCGTTCATGACCGTGGCCGAGCACGTCCCCGAGGATCCCGCCATCACGGGCTTCCCCGACGGTCCCATGGTGGCGGCCTGGCGCTTCTCGCTGGGGGCCCACTTCCGCGCGGTGCTGACCGGGCAGACGAACGATGGCGAGTCACCCGATGACTTCGAAGGCCTGCTGGCGGCGCTGGATCCGGCCAAGAATGGCTACGGCACCGGCGCGCACTGCGTGAACTACATCGTCAGCCATGACCATGATCGCCTGATGCAGCAACTGGGCGACAAGGGGCACATGTTCGACGACGTCGCCTTCGCCCGGGTGAGGCTTGGCCTCGGTCTGCTGGCGACCATCCCGGGCGTGCCGATGATCTGGATGGGCCAGGAGTTTGGGGCCGCGTCGGAGAAGAGCCTCGATCCGCGGCCGCTCGACTGGTCGTTGTTGAAGAACGAGCGCAACGCAGGGTTGCGCGCCCACGTGAAGGGTCTCTTCCAGCTTCGCAACAGCTCACCGGCCCTGCGCAGCGACGCGTTCGAGGTCTGCTTCAAGGATCCGGCCAGGCGAGTCTTCGCCTTCAAGCGATGGAACGCGGAAGGCGGCGTCATGATCGTCGCGGCGAACCTGAAGCACGAGCCGACCGGCGAGGTCGTCATATCGGATTGCGGCCTCGAGGACGGGCGGTGGCACGAATACACCTCCGACTACGACTGCGAAGTCGCGGAAGGAAGCCTCAAGGACCAACTCGGGCCGAGCGAGCTGAAGGTTTTCATCAAGGTGTGACATCGCTGGGTCGCCGACCGCAGGACCGCTTTCCTTCGTTAGCTGCGAACTTACCTTCCGCACGGCGCCGCGCGGCCTATGCCACCCCATCAACCCCCTGGAGCCCCACACAACATGCCCGACAAGAAGTCCGCCTCCGAAAAGACCTCCAATCGTCGGAGCCGCCCGGGAGACGTGCTGGCGAAGCAAGCGGCCCGAGCCGAGGCGCTGGCGGCCGCGATGCCTTTCAATTCGAACAAGGCCGGTGAGTATGGTCGGGCCCCGGGGGCGCCGCGGCCTGGCTCGACGGTGAAGGCCTCCGATCCGCGCGCCCTGGGGAGCACGCTCACCGAGGGTGCGTCGTCGCCCAAGGCCGGCGCCGGCCAGCCGAAGCTCGGGCTCAATCCTGGCAACGCCCCTCTCGATCGGTTCCGCGTGGATTCTTCGGAGCGCGTCCTGACCACCAATCAGGGCGTCCCCGTCGCCGACAACCAGAGCTCGCTGAAGGTGGGCCTGCGCGGCCCTGCGGTGCTCGAGGACTTCATCCTGCGGGAGAAGATCACTCACTTCGATCACGAGCGCATCCCGGAGCGCATCGTCCACGCGCGCGGCTCTGCCGCGCACGGCTACTTCGAGTGCTACCGGCCGATGACCGAGGTCACCCGCGCCTCCCTGCTCGCCGAGGCCGGAAAGCGTACGCCGGTGTTCGTTCGGTTCTCCACGGTCATCGGCGAACGCGGCTCCGCCGATACCGCTCGGGACGTGCGCGGCTTCGCGGTGAAGTTCTACACGGACGAGGGAAACTGGGATCTCGTAGGAAACAACATCCCGGTGTTCTTCATCCAGGACGCCATGAAGTTTCCCGACCTGATCCACGCGGCCAAGCCCGAGCCCCACATGGGCGTCCCGCAAGCAGCGACCGCCCACGACACGTTCTGGGATTTCGTGTCGCTGATGCCCGAGTCGACGCACATGTTGATGTGGGCCATGTCGGATCGGGCGCTGCCGCGCAGCTACCGGATGATGCAGGGCTTTGGCGTGCATACGTTCCGCCTGGTCAACGCCGCCGGCAGGTCCACCTTCGTGAAGTTTCATTGGCGGCCGATCGAAGGAACCCATTCGCTCGACTGGGACGAGGCGGTCAAGCTTTCGGGCGCCGACCCTGACTTCCATCGTCGCGATCTGTGGGAGGCGATCGAAGCGGGGGCGTATCCCGAGTGGGAGCTGAGCTTCCAGCTCATATCGGAGCGCCAGGCCGAGGGCTTCAGCTTCGATGTTCTCGACGCGACCAAGCTGGTGCCGGAGGAGCTGGTGCCCCTTCGCCCGGTCGGCAAGATGATCTTGAATCGCAACCCGGACAACTTCTTTGCAGAGACGGAGCAGGTGGCGTTCTGCGCCGCTCACATCGTCCCGGGCCTGGAGTTCTCGAACGACCCGCTCCTGGCCGGCCGAATTCATTCCTATCAGGACACCCAGATATCGCGCCTCGGCGGGCCGAACTTCCACGAGATCCCCATCAACGCCCCCGTGGCCCAGGCCCACAACAACACCCGCGACGGTATGCACCGGCAGGCGATACATCGTGGAAAGGTGGCCTACGAGCCGAACTCGCTCGCGGGCGGATGTCCTTTCCAGGCGGGCGCCGCTGGCTTCACCTCGTTCCGGGAGAGCATCGATGGGGACAAGGTGCGTGGGAAGCCCGAGCGCTTCGCGGACCACTACACTCAGGCGACGCTGTTCTGGAACAGCCAGACGCTGGTCGAGAAGGCCCACATCGTCCGCGGCTTTCGCTTCGAGTTGACCAAGGTCCAGGTCCCGGCGGTGAGAGCGCGGGTCGTGGCAATGTTGGCCAACGTCGACAACGGCCTGGCCACGAGACTGGCCGCCGAGCTGGGCATGCCGTTACCAAAGCCGCTGCCGAAGGCGCTGAAGAAGACGCCGAAGCCCGAGGTCGAGGTGTCGCCGGCGCTGTCGCTGTTCTCGCAACCGGGGCAGGGAGGAATCCGCACGCGGCGGGTCGCCATCTTCGTCGCGGACGGCGTCGACGGGGTGGCGGCGCGCGCGCTCCACACCGGCCTCGCCGAGCGCGGCGCCGTTCCTCGGTTCATCGGCGCGCGTCTCGGCACCGTGCAGACCGAGCAGGGCGACCCGCTCGCGGTGGACGCGACCTTCGAGACGATGCCGTCCGTGTTGTTCGACGCGGTGGCGGTTTGTGACGGCGAGGCGGCGGTCAAGCAGCTCGCCACCGTCGGTCACGCGCTGGAGTTCTTGAAGGACCAGTACCGTCACGCGAAGACCATCCTTGCGCTCGGCGCCGGCGCCAACCTTGCAGAGAGCGCTGGCGTGGCCGGGGCGCTGCCGTCGGGCGCGGCCGATCCGGGAGTCATTGTGCTGAAGAACGCGGTAGCCGCACAGGCCCTGACCGCTTTCATCAAGGCCATCGCGCGGCACCGCCATCACGAGCGGGAGATGGATCCCCCCGAGGTGTAGCAGTCCTCGGGGACTTGTCACGACGATGTCACCTCACATCAAAAACAAGGACAAACCATGAAGACGAAACAGGTGGAAGAGCTGGTCTTGCAGTCCCTCGAGCATGAGCTGGGGGGCGTGCAAGTCTACACGGCCGCGCTGTCATGCGTGGTGAACGCGGACCTCCGCAAGGAATGGGAGAAGTACCTCGAACAGACGCGGACGCATGTGGCGGCGATGGAGCAGATCTGCGCCGCCCTCGGCCTCGACCCGAAGCAGGACGCGCCGGGACGCCGGGTGGTGAGGCATGTGGGCGAGGCCCTCGTGGGCGCAATGAAGATGGCGCTCTCGGGTGGCGACCGTTCGGCGGCGGAGCTCGTGGCGTGCGAGTGCGTGGTGCTCGCCGAGACCAAGGACCACCTCGACTGGGAATTGCTGGGCAAGTGCGCCGAGCACCTGAAGGGCGCGGAGGCGAAGGCGATCAAGAGCGCCTACGATGAGATCGAGGACCAGGAAGACGAGCACCTCTATCACACCAAGGGCTGGTGTCGTGAGCTCTGGATTCAGTCACTCGGCCTGACCGCGGTACTGCCGCCGCCCGAAGAGCGACAGCACGTGAAGACGGCGATCGGCGCCGCTCGGGCGGAGCAGTCCGCGGAGAAGGCGCGCCACTAGCGCTCGACCACATCCGGAGCGCGCGGACATTCGCCCCGTCCCGCGCTAGTGCACCGCCGTCGAAATAGCGTCAATGCCGAGGCCGACAAGCCGCGCCGGACGCGAGGCGCGACGACGAGGCATACCCGTAGGTATGGCGAGGAGAAGCAACGAAGCGGCCGGCGCGGATCGTCGGCCGAACGTGATGCTATTTCGACGACGGTGCACTAGAGTCGGAGGCGCCCGAGGGCGCCAGCGAAGCGACACCGTCGTCATGCCGACCAGGAAACCAATCGAACCTTCGCCGCTCGTCGCTGCGGCGAAGTCCTTCGATGAAACCCTCGAACGCTTCGCGACGCTGACCGAGGCGCTTCGGAAACGTCCGCTCGAGTCACGGCACGCGCTCCAGCGGGCGTCCGAGACGCTGCAGGACATCGCCACCTGCGAGGAGGAGCTGCAGCAGGCGGCCCAGGGTCTGATGGCGGCGCTCGGCGCTGCTCGCGACACGCAACAGCGTCAGGCCGAGCTCGTGCGCCTGCGCGCGCTCGAGATCAAGCAGCGCGGCGAAGCTTACGCGGCGTTCCTCGCCCGCTTCGAGGCGATGGGCGAGGACGCGACCGGTCTGAACGCGATGGCGCAGGCGCTGCTCGGGCAGCGGCGGATCGCGGATCAATCCCTGCGCGAGGGCGATCTGCCGGGCTTGTTGTCGCAGCTCGACGAGCTTCAGGAACGGATGACGGCGGTGGCCCTGACGGGCGACGGGCTGGCGTCCGAAGCGCGCGCCGCCGGCTTCGAGGAGCTGTCCCGGGAGACCGAATCCCTGCGCCAGCAACTCCTCTCCGCGCGCAACAAGATCGGCCTGCTCAAGCACACGGTCGGCAAGGCGGTTCCCGAGCGCCTGATCTCGTAGCGGCCCCCCGGGTCGTCGCGCCTCGCGTCCGGCGCGGCTTGTCGGCCCCGGCGTCGACGCAATTTCGACGGCGGTGCACTAGTCGGCCAGGGAGCGGCCGGTTTCGGGCGTCACCGTCCGCAGCACCGTGTCCAGCTTGTCTAGGGCCACCGGCTTGACCAGATGGTGGTCGAAGCCAGCCTCGCGGGTCCGGCACCGGTCCTCGTCGCGTCCCCAGCCGGTGATGGCTACCATGACGGGCTGAATCTGGCCGTCGAGCGCACGGACGCGACGACACACCTCCTCGCCCCCGAGCTCGGGGAGGCCGAGGTCGCACAGGACCACGTCAGGGCGCTTGGCCTGGATCAGGTCAATCCCGGCGAGGCCGCCGCGCACGAGCCAGACCCTGTGGCCCATCTCCTCGAGGAGCGACGTCATCGTGTCCCCAACGTCAGCGTTGTCCTCAATGATCAAGATCTTGAGGGACGCCGCCGCCGGGTCGCCCGGCGAGCCCTCCGCGACCTTCGGGTGCGCCGGCTGGGGCAGCAACTCCGCCTCCGGCAGCGATAGCGCGAACGTCGTGCCCTGACCCTCGCCCCCGCTCGACGCATGCAGGGTGCCGCCGTGCAGCTCCGCCAGCTTCCGTCCGAGCGCGAGCCCGATGCCGAGCCCCGCCTCCGACGCCTGTCCCGGCCGCTCGACGCGGGCGAACATTCCAAAGATGTGCTCGATCTTGTCGGAGGGGACGCCGGCACCGGAGTCGGCAACCCGGACCACCGCGCTGCTGCTCTCGACGGTCAACCCAACGTTGATCTGCCCGCCGACGGGCGTGAACTTCGCCGCGTTGGTCAGCAGGTTCGTCACGATCTGGGCCACCCGGATCGGATCCGCGTGAACGCGCACCCCCGACGCGAGCTTGACGTTCAGCTGCTGCCGCCGGCGCTCGAACAGCGGGCGCGCAGACTCGATCGTCGGCGCAACGACCGCGCTCAGATCGACCGCCTCCTTCTTCAGCTCGAGCGTGCCGCGGCTGATCCGCGAGATGTCCAGCAGGTCGTCGATCAGCCGGACCATGTGGTCGAGCTGTCGGTCCATCGCCGCGAGGGTCTTCGCCGTGGCGGGGTCGGCGCTCTTGCGTTGGAGCAGTAGATCGAGGCCGTTGCGAAGCGGCGCGAGCGGATTGCGCAGCTCATGCGCCAGGACCGCCAGGAACTCGTCCTTCTGGCTGGCGGCGGAACGCAGCGCGGCCTCCGACGCCTCGAGCTCCAGCGTGCGCTCCTTCACCCGCTCCTCCAGACGCTCGTTGAGCTCCGCCAGCTCGCGCGTCTTGCGGAACAGCTCGGCGAACACGGCGATCTTGTGGCGGAGGATCCGAGGGTTTACCGGCTTCGTCAGGTAGTCGACGGCCCCCGCGTCGTAGCCGGCGATCACGTGCTGGTCATCGAGCAGGTAGGCCGTCAGGAACACGATCGGCGTCTCGCGAAACCGCTTGGTGCTCTTGATCATGTGCGCCAGATCGAGCCCGCTGACGCCAGGCATCTTGATGTCGAGCACGATCGCCGCCACGTCGTTCTCGAGCAGCAGACGCAAGGCGCGGTCCGCGTCGGACGCGCGGAGAAGCCGGTAGGCCGGATCCGCGAGGATCGCCTCGAGCGAGTCGAGGTTCCGAGCCTCGTCGTCAACGAGCAAGATGTCGATGGGCACTGACATCTAACGATAAAGCCAGACCCGGAGCAACGCGAGCAGCTGGTCGGTGTTGACGGGCTTGGCGATGTAGTCGGAGGCGCCCGCCTCCAGGCACTTCTCCCGGTCCCCCTTCATCGCCTTGGCGGTGAGCGCCAGGATGGGCAGCGTGGCGAACTTCGGGTCCTTCCGGATCCGTCGCATCGTCTCGTACCCGTCCATCTCGGGCATCATGATGTCCATCAGCACCACCCCGAGGTCGGGGATGCGATTGATGAGCTCGATCGCCTGCCGCCCGTTGGTAGCGGAGAGCACCTCCATCTCCTGGCCCTCCAGGACGCTGGTCAGCGCGAAGATGTTCCGCGCGTCGTCGTCGACCACGAGCACCTTCCGGCCCTTCAACGCCTCGGTCGAGCGGTGGAGGCGCTCGATCATCCGGCGCTTCTCCTCGGGCAGATCGGTGATCACGCGGTGAAGGAACAGCGCGGTCTCATCGAGCAGCCGCTCGGGAGACTGCACGTCCTTCAGCACGATGCTCTTCGCAACCGCGCGCAGGCGCGCCTCCTCCTTCGAATCCAGCTCCTTGCCGGTGAACACGACGATCGGGATGTCGCGCATCGACGACGCGGACTGCAGGCGCTCCAGCAGCTCGAACCCGCTCATGTCCGGCAAGCGCAGGTCGACGACGCAGCAGTCGACCAGTCCCTTCTCCAGGATCTCCAGGGCCGCGCGCCCGGTCGCCACCGCCTCGATCTCGATGTCGTCGTGCGCCAGCAGCTCCACGATGCTGGCGCGCTCGCGGTCGTTGTCCTCGATCACCAGCAGGCGCTTCTTGTGCGGGATAACATAGGTCTTCAGGCGATCCATCGCGCTCTCCAGCTCGTGGACCGTCGCCGGCTTGGCCAGGTACGAGAACGCGCCGTGAGAAAGCCCGTGCTGGCGCTCCTCCTCCACCGACAGCATCTGAACCGGAATGTGGCGCGTCCCCGGGTCCAGCTTCAGGTTGCTGAGCACCGTCCATCCCAGCATGTCCGGCAGGAACACGTCGAGCGTGATCGCCGTGGGGTGGTACTCGCGCGCCAGGGTCAGCGCCATCTGGCCGCGTTGGGCGACGATCCCCTTGAAGCCCTTCCCGCGCGCGATCCCGAGCAGGATGCGCGCGTAGTGGGGATCGTCCTCGACGACCAACAGGACCGAATCGCCCTCCTTGATGTCGCCGCGGTCATCGGGGACCGTGTCCTCCGCCTTGGCGATCGCCAGGATCGGCATGATCGTCGGCGTGATCGACCCCGGCACCAGCGCCGTCGGCGTGGTCGCCCCGGCCGGGGTTGACGTCGACGAGGCGATCAGGCCGCCGCGCGTCGGACCGACGTACGTGATCGGCAGGTAAAGGGTGAAGGTGCTGCCCTCGCCCGGCTTGCTGGCCAGGCGGATCTCGCCGCCCAGGAGGTTGGCGAGCTCGCGGCTGATGGCGAGGCCGAGGCCGGTGCCGCCGTACTTGCGGCTGGTGCCGGCGTCGGCCTGCTGGAAGGCCTCGAAGATCAACTTCTGCTTCTCGGGCGCGATCCCGATCCCGGTGTCGGCGACCATGAACGCGACGACCATCCCGGTCGCCGACAGCAGCGGGTGATCCGGCGACCAGCCCGAGGTCACGTGCCGGACGCTCATCGACACCATGCCGTGCGCCGTGAACTTGAAGGCGTTCGACAACAGGTTCTTCAGGATTTGCTGCAGCCGCTTCGAATCGGTCTGGAACGTCCGCGGCAGCGCGACGTCGATGTCGATGTTGAACGCCAGGCCCTTGGTCTCGGAGATGTGGTGGAACGTGCGGTGGATGCTGTCGCGCAGGGAGCCGAACGTGATGTCCTCCGGCTCGACGGTGACGGTGCCCGACTCGATCTTCGACAGATCGAGGATGTCGTTGATGAGGGTCAGCAGGTCCGTCCCCGCCGAGTGGATGTTCCGGGCGAAGTCGGTCTGCTTGGCCGTCAGGTTCCCGCCGACGTTCTCGGCGAGCTGCTGGCCGAGGATCAAGATCGAGTTGAGCGGCGTGCGCAGCTCGTGCGACATGTTCGCCAGGAACTCGGACTTGTACTTGCTGGTGAGCGCGAGCTCGGCGGCCTTCTCCTCCAGCGCGCGCCGCGCCTGCTCGACCTCCTTGTTCTTGCGCTCAACCTCGGCGTTCTGCTCGGCGAGCTGCTTGGCCTTCGACGCCAGCTCCTCGTTGGTCTGCTGCAGCTCGATCTGGCGGGTCTGCAGCTCGGCGGTCAGCTGCTGCGATTGGAGGAGCAGGTTCTCGGTCCGCATCGTCGCTTCGATGGTGTTGAGGACGACGCCGATTGACTGGGTGAGCTGGTCGAGGAACACGAGATGCGTGTCGGTGAACGGCCGCAGCGCCGCCAGCTCGATGACCGCCATCGTCTCACCCTCGAACATCACCGGCAGCACCAGGATGCTCTTGGGCGGCGCGCCGCCCAGGCTCGAATGGATCTGCGTGTAGTTGGATGGGACGTCGTTCAGCAGGATGCGTTGTTTCTCCGCCGCCGCTTGCCCGACCAGCCCGACCCCGGAGCGAACGGTCTCCGGCTGATCCGGCCGCTGCGCGTACCCGGCCAGCAGGCGCAGCATCTTCGGCGCGCGGACGTCGCCCACCTCGCCGGGCTCGCCACGGTCCATCTGATAGATCACGCCCTGCTGGGCCTCGACGAGCGGCGACAGCTCGGACAGCAGCGTCTTGCCGACCGTGACCAGGTCGCGCTGGCCCTGCAGCATGCTGGTGAACTTGGCCAGGTTGGTCTTCAGCCAGTCCTGCTCTTGGTTGCGATCGGTGGTCGCGCGCAGGTTGTCGATCATGGTGTTGATGTTGTCCTTCAGCTCGGCCACCTCGCCGCGCGCGTCGACCTGGATCGACCGGGTGAGATCGCCCTTGGTGACGGCGGTGGCGACCTCGGCGATCGCGCGCACCTGCGTGGTCAGGTTCGCCGCCAGCAGGTTGACGTTGCCGGTGAGGTCCTTCCACGTGCCGGCGGCCCCCGGCACGTTGGCCTGACCGCCCAGGCGCCCCTCGACCCCGACCTCGCGGGCGACGTTGGTGACCTGCTCGGCGAAGGTCGCCAGGGTATCGGTCATGTTGTTGATGGTCTCGGCCAGCGCGGCGACCTCGCCCTTGGCCTCGACGGTCAGCTTCTGGCGCAGGTTGCCGTTGGCGACGGCGGTGACGACCTTGACGATGCCGCGCACCTGGTTGGTCAGGTTGGCGCCCATGACGTTGACCGAGTCGGTGAGATCCTTCCAGGTGCCGGCCACGCCAGGGACGTCGGCCTGACCGCCGAGCTTTCCCTCGGTGCCGACGTCGCGCGCCACCCGCGTCACCTCGGACGCGAAGGCGCGCAGCTGGTCCACCATGGTGTTGATGGTGTTCTTCAGCTCCAGGATCTCCCCCTTGACGTCGACGGTGATCTTGCGGGACAGGTCACCGCGCGCGACCGCGGTGGTGACCTCGGCGATGTTGCGCACCTGCGCGGTCAGGTTGGTCCCCATCGCGTTGACCGAGTCGGTGAGATCCTTCCAGGTGCCGGCCACGCCGGGGACGACGGCCTGCACGCCCAGCCGGCCCTCGGTGCCGACTTCGCGCGCCACGCGGGTCACCTCGCTCGCGAACGAGCGCAGCTGCTCGACCATGGTGTTGATGGCCTCCTTCAGCTGCAGGATCTCGCCGCGGACGTCGACCGTGATCTTGCGCGACAGATCCCCGTTGGCGACCGCGATCGTCACCTCGGCGATGTTGCGCACCTGGTTGGTCAGGTTCGACGCCATCGAGTTCACGTTGTCGGTCAGGTCCTTCCAGGTCCCGCCCACGCCGGGCACCTGCGCCTGGCCGCCCAGCTTGCCCTCGGTGCCCACCTCGCGCGCGACCCGGCTCACCTCGGACGCGAACCCGTTCAGCTGGTCCACCATCGTGTTCAGCGTATTCTTCAGCTCCAGGATCTCGCCCTTCACGTCGACGGTGATCTTGCGCGACAGATCGCCGCGCGCGATCGCGGTCGCCACGTCGGCGATGTTGCGCACCTGGCCGGTCAAGTTCGACGCCATCGAGTTCACGTTGTCGGTCAGGTCCTTCCAGGTCCCGGCGACGCCGGGCACTTGAGCCTGGCCGCCCAGCTTGCCCTCGGTGCCGACCTCGCGCGCGACGCGGCTCACCTCGGAGGCGAACGCGTTCAGCTGATCGACCATCGTGTTGATGGTGTCCTTCAGCTGCAGGATTTCGCCACGGACGTCGACCGTGATCTTGCGCGAAAGGTCCCCCTTCGCGACCGCGATCGTGACGTCGGCGATGTTGCGCACCTGATTGGTCAAATTCGACGCCATCGAGTTCACGTTGTCGGTCAGGTCCTTCCACACGCCCGCGACCCCGAGGACCTGGGCCTGGCCGCCCAGCTTCCCGTCGGTGCCCACCTCGCGCGCGACGCGGCTCACCTCGGACGCGAACCCGTTCAGCTGGTCGACCATGGTGTTGATGGTGTTCTTCAGCTCCAGGATCTCGCCCTTGACGTCGACCGTGATCTTCTTCGACAGGTCGCCGTTCGCCACCGCGGTGGTGACCTCGGCGATGTTGCGCACCTGATCGGTCAGGTTCGACGCCATCGAGTTCACGTTGTCGGTGAGATCCTTCCAGACGCCCGCGACGCCCGGGACCTCGGCCTGGCCGCCCAGCTTGCCGTCGGTGCCGACCTCGCGCGCGACGCGGCTCACCTCGGAGGCGAACCCGTTCAGCTGGTCGACCATGGTGTTGATGGTGTTCTTCAGCTGCAGGATCTCGCCGCGCACGTCCACGGTGATCTTCCGCGACAGGTCCCCGCGCGCGACCGCCGTCGCGACCTCGGCGATGTTGCGCACCTGTCCCGTCAGGTTCGACGCCATCGAGTTCACGTTGTCGGTCAGGTTCTTCCACACGCCCGCGACGCCCTCCACCTCGGCCTGGCCGCCCAGCTTGCCGTCGCTGCCGACCTCGCGCGCCACGCGCGTCACCTCGGACGCGAACGCGTTCAGCTGGTCGACCATGGTGTTGATGGTGTTCTTCAGCTCCAGGATCTCGCCCTTGACGTCGACGGTGATCTTCCGCGACAGATCCCCGTTGGCGATCGCGGTGGCGACGTCGGCGATGTTGCGCACCTGGCCGGTCAGGTTCGACGCCATCGCGTTCACGTTGTCCGTCAGGTCCTTCCAGGTGCCGGCAACGCCCGGGACCTGGGCCTGGCCGCCGAGCTTGCCCTCGGTGCCGACCTCGCGCG
>CAYUFS010000088.1:0-16244 GCA_964443975.1 uncultured Myxococcales bacterium
GCGGAGCCGTCGGCCGCGCCGCTGCACACGACCTCGCTGCCGTGATCGTAGTGATCGGTGAAGAACGCCTGGAACGCCGCGGGATCGAATGTCTGGGCCCGCAGGGTCCAGGTCCACGCCGACGCTGCCCAGTGAACATCGAGGGTCGGGTCCGGCGCCAGGACGACACGCGGCGGTGTGCCACAGACATCGTCCATCGGAAGCGCGTCGATCCACGCCTGGGCCGCTGCCACCTCGTCGGCGCAGCCGCACGGACAGTTGTAGCTGACGATGATGGCGCCGTGCTCGAGCCCGTGAACCAGGAAACCCCAGGGAACCGGGGCCGCGTAGGTCTTGTAAACGGGCCACTCGGGGTAGTGGTTTCCCGACGACGGGGGATTGGTCCCGTAACAGGCGGTGGAGCAGATGACGACGTGATTCGCGCCCTCGTTCGGGTGTGACGCCACGCCGAGCGGCGCCCCCGACACCTCCAGGCACCCCGGCGGCCCGAAGGGCCCAGTGAGAAGACACGCATCGCCGCCTTGACCGCCGGGCCCCGTCGCGCCCCCGACGCCCCCTCCCGACACGCCGCCCTGGTCGTTCGAGCCACCGCCGCCACCGGTTGCCGACGTTCCGCCGCCGCCACCCGTCGCGGACACGCCGCCGTTTCCGCCGCCCAATCCGGACGCGCCGGCGCTGTCACCCGCTCCCGCCCCGCCCCCGCCATTGCTCGAAAGCCCGCCGCCTCCCCCCGCGGCCCTCCCTGCGCCGCCACCTGAGCCGGAAGCCGACGATGTGCCCTTGTCGCACCCACCCACGCCGCACGCGCCGACGGCGATCATCGAGATGATCAAGCTTCGGATCCGACGAAGCTCGGGGCCTGGTGCGCGCGCCGCCTTCAAGATCACTTTTCTAGCATGTCAGCGCCGCCGCACCGACATCGCGCGGTCCATCTCGCGCTGACTCTCGCGCTTCTTCGAGTCCTCGCGCTTGTCCCACTGCTGCTTGCCGTGCACGAGCGCCAGCTCGGCCTTCACCCGACCCTGCTTCTCGTAGAGCGACAGCGGAACCAGCGTGAAGCCCTTCTCGCGAATCTTGCCCGATAGCCGATCGATCTCGCGCCGGTGCAGCAGCAGCTTGCGGCGGCGTCGTGGATCGTGGTTGCGCTGATGCGCGAACGCGTACACGCCGACGTCCATCTGGTGCAGCCAGGCCTCGCCCTTGTCGATGTCCGCGAACGCATCGACCAGCGTCACCTTGCCGTCGCGGATCGACTTCACCTCCGAGCCCGCCAGCACCAGCCCCGCCTCGATCACCTCGTCGACGTGATACTCGTGCCGGGCGCGCCGGTTGCGCGCGAGCACCTTCGGCGCGTCGGTGGCGGGATTGGCTGTCTTGGTCACGGCGTCCGGGAGTAGGTTGCGGTGGCCCGCCTCCCGAAGCAAGCGCGCGCGGCTTCGCTCCGACAGCCGTTCGGTTCAGCGGAGCGCCCGGGCCAGCGCCACCACCCGGACCTCCTCGGCGCCCGCACGCCCCAGCACCTCGGCGCATTCGTTGAAAGTCGCGCCCGTCGTCATCACGTCGTCGACGATCACGAAGCGCCTGCCGCGCACCCGCGCTGGATCCGCCACCGCGAATGCCCCGAACAGCGCGACCCGCCGCGCGCTCGGCCCGGCGCGCCCCAGCTCGCGCGTGTCCCTCACCCGCTGGAGCAAGGACCGCTCGATGCGCGGCGCCGCGAGCAGGGGCAGCGATGGTCCACGGGACAGCGCTACGACCGCCAGCTCGAGGGCCTGGTTGAAGCCGCGCCGCCGAAGTTTTCGCGGATGCAGCGGCACTGGAAGGATCGCGTCGATGGGCGGACCGGCGGAGGGCGCGAGCGCTCGCCCCAGCGCGTCGGTCAACAGGCGCCCGAGCCGCCGCGCCAGCTCGGGCCGGTCGCCGTGCTTCATGCGCACGATCGCGTCCGCCAGCGGGCCGCCGTACTCGAACGCGGCGAACGCGCGCGAGAACGCGAAGTCGAGGCGCGCGCACCCCGGGCAGCGCAGGCGCGCTGGCGGCCCGAACTGCGGCAACGCGCACCCGGCGCAGGCGTTCCCGATGGGCAGCGTGGCCTGCGCGCACCTGCCGCAAAAGACGGCGTCATCGCTGGCGAGCACGACATCGCAACCAACGCAGCGGGCCGGCCAGAACAACTGGAGACACGAAGTGACGAGCGCATTTCCGAGACTCATGCACGCGTTATCGCGCGCCCGTCGCGGCGGTTTCGCGCCCGCGCGCACAAATGTGTCAGCCCGACGTCGCGGTCGCCGTCAGGGCTGGGACGAAGTGTGAATCGCTCTTTTCCTGCTTGACGCCGGTCGCGGCCGATTCGCTTGACGGGCCGCCGTCAAACTGCGAAATTCCGTGTGTTTCCAACCATTTTACCTTGAGGGCATCAAAGCAATGACTATCCGCAGCTCGGCCGCCTCGCGTTCGCTGGTCTTCGCCTTCTCCATCGCGCTCGGCGCCTGCGGAAGCAGCAGCTCCACCGGGGGGGGCGGCGCCTCGGGGCACCTCGGGGGCTCCACGGGCACGAGCGGCGGCAAGAGCGGTTCGGCCGGCGGGACCACGGGCGCGGCCGGGGGTAGCACCGGCGCCGTCGGCGGGACGACGGGTGCGGCCGGCGGCAGCACCGGCACTGTCGGAGGTGGTGGCGCGACGGGCGCGTGCTCGCAGGTCCCGGCCTGTTTGACGGACCTGACTACCAACTGCGTCCCCGGCGGCACCTGCATGAGCCAGCGAACCGGGACGGTCCTCACCGGCGACCTCGTCAGCGCTTCTTGCTACAGCAACGGCGTCAAGGAGGCGGTGAGCTCGGCCATAGATTTCACGACCTCCGCGGTCACGACCACCTTCAAGCTCAGCAAGAATGGCGTGACCTGCTTCTCGTACGAGATCTCCCAGGGGGCAGGCGGCGCGGGCGGCGCCGGTTCGCTGACCACTCCCCCGATCACGATCAAGAACGGCGCAGGCGTCGCCGTCGCGACCTTGATGACCACGGACACCGGAACGACGACCGTGACGTGCGGCGGAAAGACGTACGACATCACCAACGCCGGGGATTGCACCGGCATGGGCGCGGGCGGCGCCTCGGGCACCGGGATCACGTGCACCCCGGGTGTCTGCGCGCCCTAGTGCACCGTTCGCGAAATAGGCGCAACGCTGGGCCGACGATCCTGCGCCCCCGCTTCGTTGCTCCTTCTGACCATACCTACGGGTATGCCTCGTCGTCGCGGCTCGCAGCACCGCAGGCTTGTCAGCCGATCATTGCCCCTATTTCGACGGCGGTGCACTAGGCGCGTCAGTCGAGGTGCCATTCGTCGCCGACCGGCAGCGCGCGGCCGAGGGCCTGGTGCAGCCAGAGCTTGGCCTCGGAGACCGCGTCCACGAGCGCCCGGCCACGGCCCAACGCGACCGCGATCGCGGTGGCGAGGGCGCAGCCGGTCCCGCGGACGGGAGGGCCCGACAGGCGGTCAGCTGCAAACAGGTTGACGCCGGTCGGGGTGACGAGCACATCGACGGCCGTCGCGCCCGTCAGGTGTCCGCCCTTGACCAGCACCGCGCGGGCGCCCGCGGCGACCAGCCGTCGTCCCGCCTCCGTGGCCGCCTCCGCGTCGTCGATGATGGCCTGCCCGGACAGCAGCGCGGCCTCGATCGCGTTGGGGGTGACGACCGTCGCTCGCGACGCGAGCCCCAGGAGCGCGCCCGGATCGCCGACGTACAGCGCGCCACCGCTGCTGGCGCCAAGCACCGGATCGAAGACGACAGGCCCGACGAAGCCCGCGAGCGCCTCCCGGATCGCCTCGGCCGTTACGCCGTTCGGCATCATACCCAGCTTGACGGCGACAGAACCGCCGGCCGCCGCGGCGGCGGCGATGGCGCCCGCGACGGCCGCGGCGAGGGCCCGGGGCTCCCGCGGCTCGATCGATACCACCCCAGTCCTGGCCGCCTGGTCCGTCCACGCCGTCGGCACCAAGCACACGCGTGCGCCCAAGGTGCGCCCTGTAAGAAGATCGCGCACCAGCCCCGCCCCTCCGGTTGGGTCGAAGCCACCAATCGCCACGATGACGACACGCTCGCGCCCCCCGGGCGGCGGGTCAGAACCCGAAATGGACGCGGCGTTTAGGGGCAAATCCTGCATGAATTTCGCGACCAACGTTGCGACGGGAAGTCGGCGTCGGTATCATAGCGTGGGAAAACAGCGAATTTTGGCGAGGAGACTCGGGCCCCGCGAGTCGCCTTCGGTGGCCTCCACCGTGCGCGCTCGCCGGCGCTCGCTGCCCCCTTAAACGTGAGTCAGCCACTCCAACCGCCGATTCAATTCGGCAAGTACACGCTCTACGAGCGCATTGGACGCGGCGGTATGGCCGACGTGTTCAAGGGCCGCATCCAGGGGCCCGAGGGGTTCGAGCGGGTGTTCGTGGTCAAGCGGATCCTTCCGCACCTGTCGGACGATCCGGCGTTCATCAAGATGTTCGTGGACGAGGCCAAGCTCTCCGCGCGCCTCAGCCATCCGAACATCGTTCAGATCTTCGAGCTCGGCGCGGTGGAGGGCGAGTACTTCATCTCGATGGAGCACGTCTCCGGGCACGATCTCGCCGAGACCATGCGTGCCATCTGGAAGAAGACGGGCGCCCCGCGCGTCGACATGGTCGCGTACGTGGGCCGCGAAATTTGCCGCGCCCTCAGCTATGCGCACGGGCTGACCGACGATCATGGCCAGCCGCTCGGCATGATCCACCGCGACGTCTCCCCCTCGAACGTGATGTTGTCGAACGAGGGCGCCGTGAAGCTGCTCGACTTCGGGATCGCCAAGGCGCTGGGCGACACGGAGGAGACGACGAAGAGCGGGTCGCTGAAGGGCAAGTACGCGTACATGGCGCCCGAGCAGACCGAAGGCGAGGACATCGATCACCGCATCGACATCTTCGCGGCCGGCATCGTGCTTCACGAGGTGCTGACCGGGCGGCGGCTGTTCAAGGGAGCGGACGATCTGCAGACCATCGAGCGCGTGCGCCGCTGCGAGGTGCGGCCCCCCTCGCGGCTCAACCCCGCCTGTCCGCCCGAGATGGACGCCATCCTGCTGAAGGCCTTGTCGCGGGATCGCGACGACCGCTACCAGGACGCGAGCGAAATGGCGGAAGCGCTCGACGAGATCGTGCACGCCTGGCACTTCACGCCGGCGCACCTCGGCGCCATCTTGCGCGAGACCTTTGGCGGGGACAGCGGCACGGGATCTTACCCCGCGGCGCCGCGATCGACGCTCACCAACATGCCCGCGTCCGGATCGGTGTCGAGTGGCCGCTCGGGAACCGTCCCGCCGATCGCGATCTCGCGGCCGCGCACGACCGGGCAGCATGCGCTCGCGGACGCGGACAGCGCCGCCGCCGCGGGGACGGTGCTGGCGCGGCCCGTCTGGAAGCGGGCGTCGTTCTGGGTGGTCGCGCTGGCGTGTGTCGGCGGGGTCGGGTTCGGCGTCGTGAAAGGGGTCGTGCCCCATGGTCTGGGTACCCTGCCGCAAGCGAGCGGGGTGGCCCCGGCGCCCGCGCCGCCCAAGAAGATCAAGCGGGTGCCCGTGCTCGTGCAGAGCTCCCCCGAGGGCGCGGAGGTCTACGTGTCCGGGAAGCTCGAATCGGTGGGAACGACGCCCGTGTGGCTGAATCTGGAGCTGGACCAGCAGAATCCGGCGCGCGTGATGATTCGCAAGCCCGGGTTCCTCGACAAGGCCGTCGCCATCGAGGTGGATCATCCCCCGGTGATCGAGCTCGTCGACACGAACGCCACGCCCACCCCCGCGAGCGTGGGCCCTGAGGCTGGCCCCGGGCCAGTGGCGGCCGATCCGGGTGACGACCGGGGAGCCGCGAACGCGCGAAAGCCGGTGAAGCGCCGGATGGTCCTCAAGAAGAGGAAGGACGGCGACGCCACCGCGGCCGCCGCCGAGCCCGTGTTCCCCGTCAGCGCCCAATAACTCCCGCGGTCCTTCCCGCGGTCTCCGAGTTGCGTGTTTACGGCAGGGTGCTCGAATGAACGCAGCCAGCGGAAAACGCATGGGGATCCTCGCGACGATGGCCGTCCTGCTCCCTGGGGTGGGCGCGGCCGGCGCCGGGCTGCCCGCTCTCGCGCCGACGCCAAGCGAGTCCACGCCGTCGCTGGCGCTGATCATCGGGACGAACCGGGGCGGCCCCGGCCAGACGGAGCTGCGCTTTGCGGAGGACGACGCGCGCGCGGTGGCGGCGGTCCTCGGGACCCTCGGCGGCTACCCGCCGGGCAGGGTTCAGTTGCTGATCCGTCCCACCTCGAAGGACGTCGCCCAGGCCCTGGACGGGCTCGCGGCTCGCGCGGCCGAGGCGCGGCGTCAGGGAGACCAGATCCAGGTGCTGTTCTATTACTCCGGGCACGCGCGGGCGAGCGCCCTGAACCTCGGCGATGAAGAGCTTCCCCTCGGTGACCTGAGGGCGCGACTGCTGTCGCTCCCCGCCACCGTCACCATCGTGCTCCTCGACGCCTGTCAGAGCGGCGCGATCTCGCGCGTGAAGGGCGCGGAGCCGACGGCTGATTTTTCCTTCAATTCGGTGAGCCGGCTGGATACGGCTGGAATCGCGGTGATGGCGTCGTCGACGGGGAGCGAGCTCAGTCAGGAATCGGAGACCTTGCGCGGCTCGTACTTCACCCATCATCTCCTGGTGGGGATGCGGGGCGCGGGCGACGAGGACGGCGACGGCCGCGTGACGCTGGGCGAGGCCTATCGCTACGCCTACAACCAGACGCTCGTCGCCACGGCGGCGACGGCGGTGGGAAGCCAGCACGCGACGCTGGAGACGGGGTTGCGAGGCAAGGGCGAGGTCGTGCTCTCGTATCCCGCCGCGGCCAGCGCGCGGATGGAGCTGCCGGCGGCGCTGGCGGGTGACCTGTTGGTGCGCACGGAGCCGGGGCAGACCGTGATGGCCGAGCTGCACAAGGGGTCAGGGCACGTCGTGCGTCTCGCGTTCCCGCCGGGCCGCTACGTGGCGCTCCACCGGTCAGGCGGCCGCGTTCGCCGCTGCGAGCTGGCGCTCGCCGACGGCCGGATCGAGACCCTCGATGTCGCCTCCTGCGCCGACGTCGCCCCGGCCGCCGTCGCGGTCAAGGGCGGCGGTGCCGGCGGCGACCCGGACGGCGACCTCGCGCTTCCGGCGCGCGCGCGCTGGACGTTTCTCGCCGCCCTCGGCGGAGCCGCGGCGCGCAACGATCGCTTCGTCAGCCGTCTCGGCGATTTCGGGTTCGAGGATCAGCTGTATTTCGGCGTGCCGCGGTTCTCGCTCGGCGCGGCGCGGGCGCTGCGCCGCCACCTGGCCATCGGGGTCGAGCTGGCGAGCCTCGACGAGCGCGTGTTTCGCCGGCGCTCGTCGACGACGCTGTCGGGGCAGGACGAGCGGTTCTGGTGGGCTACGTACGCGCTCGGGGCGTTCGTCGCCTGCGACTATCCGCTCTGGCGCGATCACTTGATTCCCTACGTCCGCGGCGGCGTGAGCCTGACGTTCGCCAGGACGAGCTACGAGGAGAGCGACGCGACCACCCACGCGGTGTCGAGCGACGCCACCGCCTCGGACTTCGGCTACGCGCTGCGGGCGGCCGCCGGCGTCGGGATCATGCCGTGGCGCCACTTCGGCTTCTACGGCGAGGCCACCGCGACCTACGCGCCCACCATCGACAACCTCGTCGGCGATGTTCACGACAGCGGGGGCCTGGGGGGCCTGTTCGGCTTGCGAGGGTCGCTGTGAGGCGAGCGTCGCGACCGGCAGCCGTGAATCGGGGGCGTGCTCTCCGCCCGCTGCTCTTGGTGCTGGCGATGCCCTTGCTGATGGCGGGCGAGTGCGAGGAGCCGCTGGTGACGGACTCCGGCTTCGACCTGTGGTGCGGCGAGGCGCTGTGCGCGTGGCAGATCGACGCGGGCACCGTCACGAAGGTGCCGACTTGGCACGCGCGCGACTACGGCGCCGACCTGGTCGCGCCCGGGACCACGATCTCGCAGCTTCTGCCGTATGGAAGCGGGGACGTGACGTGTATCCACTTCGAGCTGCTGGCCGACATCGAATCGTCGGCGAACGTGGTGCTCGAGCTCGACTTCGGTGACGGCGCGGCGCCCGTGTCGCAGGTGCTGTCGAGCGGCGCCTGGGTGCCAGTCGACTACCACCTGGTGACGCCCACGTACTTCCAGGCAGTGCGGGTCTCGATCCGCAAGGACGGGGTGGGTCGAGCGGTCCTCGCGAAGATACAGGCTTCGAAGTCGTCGTCGGCGTGCGCTGGAACGCCCCCCGCCGGCGCGACCGGCCGCCCCCTCGGCGCGACCTGCGAGGCCGTCGCGCAGTGCGCGGGCGGACGCTGCGCCGCGCGTCCCGCCGCCACGGAGCTGATCCTCGATCCCGGCGACGCGCGCGGCGTGTGCACGGCCTGCGCGGGCGACGCCGACTGCCCCGCCGGCGACGTCTGCGGCCTCGGCTGGAGCCCCGCGTTCGCGGAGCCGTTCCCCGCGTGCCTGCCGCCGCCTGGGCTGGTCCTTGGCGATCGTTGTCTGGCGGACGGGGAGTGCAGAGCTGGGGTTTGCTGCGCGGGCGTGTGCTCGACCTGCTGCGCGTCCGGCCCCGCCTGCGATCCGGGCCAGCTCTGCCTCGAGCGAGGGCGAGACGCCTCGGGCGCGCCGCTTCGGGCAGCGTTTCAATGCGCGCCCGGCGCGTCGGCGGGTGTCGCCTCGGCGGCGTGCCTCTCCGACGCCGACTGCGCCAGCGGGTATTGCGCTGGCGACGCGTCGTTGCGCGTCTGCGCCGTCGACGGCCGCCGCTGCGCCGCGTCCGCCGATTGCCCCGGCCCGGCCGGAAGCTCGTGCATCGCCATCGGCGTCGCGGGTGGAAGATGCCAGTAAGGACGCCATGGAAGCTCTCGCTCGCTACGGTCCCGCGCTTTGCCGCAAGGCGCGGCGCATGCTCGGGAGCGCGGCCGATGCCGAGGACGTCGTGCAGACCGTCTTCGCCGATCTCGTGCAGCGCGGCCGCGTCACCGCCGATCTGCCGTATCTGTTTCGTGCCGTCACGTCGCGGTGCCTCAACCTGGTTCGCGATCAAGGCAACCGCCGGCGACTCATCGATCGCCAGGCGCCCGCGCTGCGCGGCCCCGTGCGTACCCGTTGCGACGACGAGGTCATCGGGACGGACCTCATGCTGAAGCTCGTCGACCGACTGGATCCGGCGTCGGCCGAGGTGCTGATCTACCGCTACTTCGACGACCTGACCCAGGACGAGATCGCGGAGCTGCAAGACGTCAGCCGCAAGACGGTGGCCGCGCGGCTGCAGCGCGTTCGGCAGGCCGTTCGAGATCTCGGCGAAGGCGGCGCCGAAGAAGGTGGCGCCGCCGCGCGTGAGGAGGGCCGATGACCGGCCACGCCGCGCCGCGCACCGACGGCCCATGTATCGGTGAGCCGGTGTCGTGGCTGCGGCTCGAGCGGTACTGGCTGCGGGAGCTCGCGACACCGGAGGCGTCGGCGGTGGAGGACCATCTTGCGGCGTGTCCGGCGTGCGCCGCCTGCGCGGCGGAGGCTGCCATGCCCCTCACGTTCTCGTTGCCCGACTCCGTCACCCGGCCGCCCGGGGGCCGGCCGCGCGGGCGCGCGTCTGACCGTTCATGGCTGCGGGGATGGCGCGCGGGTCTGTCGGTGGCGGGCGGCGTCGCCGCCGCGCTGACGATCGCGCTCCTCGTCGAGACGCGGGTCGCGCCGGGGCCGCGATCGCGCCTCGGTGAAGGGGAGCTCGACTCGGGGGAGACCCTGCGCGGCAGCAAGGGTGGCGACCTGGCCATCGAGCTCGTCCGCGAGCGCGGGGGCGCGATTGAACATGGCGCGCGGACGTTTCGTCCCGGCGATCGGTGGAAGGTGCTGGTGACGTGCCCCGCCGAGCGCGTGCTGTTCTGGGACCTGGCCGTTCGTGAAGCGGGGCGATCGACCTTTCCCTTGTCGCCATCCGCGCCGATCGCCTGCGGCAACCGCGTGGCGCTGCCGGGCGCATTCGCGCTGACGGGCGCAGAGAGCAAGCGCCTGTGCGTCGTGCTCGGCGGCGATCCGGTGGACCACGGCCACCTCGGGTCCGGACCGCCGCCCGCCGCCGGCGCGGGCTCCGTGGCGGGCAGGGAGGTATGCGTGATGGTGCGCCCCGAGGGGCCCGGGCGGGACGGCGATCCGGCAGCGCCCTGACGGAGGCGGCTCGGCCTTGCGCCCGATCCGCGTTTGGGTATCTTCGCCGCCCATGACGATTCCGAAGATTGTTTCTCGGCGGTGCGGCTGGCTCGTCCTCGCGGGGCTGGTGGCGTCCACGGGCGTCGCGCGAGCCCAGAACCTCATGCCACCCGCCTACGAGTTCCAGAAGCCCCCGGAGAAGCCCGCGGTCGAGTGGAAGGTACAGGCGAAGGGGGGATTCTTGCTCACCTCCGGCAACTCGCAGACCGGTTCCGGGATACTGACGCTCGACAGCTCGCGCCAATCGGGACAGAACAAGCTGTCGCTGAACGGCGGCGCGGCCTACGGTCGCTCGCGGGTGCTGGTGCCCATCACCGACCCGAGCGGAGCCAGCACGGTGGGCCTGGGCCGCGACGCGCGCACCACGACGAACGAGTGGAAGACGCGAGGCCGCTACGATCGTTTCGTCACCCCGAACAACGCCGCGTACGCGATGGCCCAGATCGGCGCGGATCGCATCGCCGGCAAGCGCCTCTATGGCGGTGGCCAGCTCGGGTACAGTCGCCAGTTGCTGAAGAACGAGCAGCACACGCTGGTCGTCGAGCTCGGCTACGATTTCTCGTACGAGAGCTACGTGCCTTCTCCAGGCAAGACCATCGGAGGCGTCTCCATCCACTCGGCGCGCTTGTTCGCGGGCGAGCTGTTCTCGCTGACGAAGGAGACCGGCTTCTCCGGCAGCTTCGAGGCCATGTTCAACCTGAACAAGGAAGACGCCCTCAATGCGAACGACCTGACCGGAAGCTCGAAGGGCGTGGACGCCTTCAAGGACACTCGCCTCGTCGGCAAGCTCGGCATCAACACCATCCTGCGCAAGCGCCTGAGCATGGCGATCGGCTTCACCATCAAGTACGACCAGAACCCCGCGCCCTGGCCGCTGCCATCAGGCGCGCCGCCCTTCGAGGCAAACTTCCTGCCGTTCGCCGACAAGGTCGACACGTTGACCGAAGCGACCCTGATCTACACGTTTCTTTAGCGCGGCTTCGCGTCCCGCCTGATCAGCGAAGCTCGATGTTGGTGATCTTCCCGGTGCGTCGGCCATCGTGGACGCGTAGCACCACAGGGTTCGGGCCGGCCAGTTTGGCTGCTGACAGGGGAATCTCGATGCGCGATGGCTCAGGCGCCCCGGCCTTGACCACCGCAGTGCCTATTCGTTGGGATTCGCCAAGCCAGGCTTCGATGCGGGCTCCGGGCATGCTGCCACCAAGGCCGACCCTCATGCGGGTGATCGCGCCGGGCGTGGGACCGAAGTCGACGAGATCGAACGTCGCGCTGGCGCTGGCGGCGCGCGGAATCAGGCCGTCTTCGGCGATGTCCATCGCGCTGACGCGATCCGCGTTCGCGGCGGCCAGCTGGCCCTTCAGCAGAATCGTGATCGGGTGTGGCCAGACATGACCACCCGGATCGCGGCAGGATACGGCCGCGCAGCGCTGGTCCTCGGCACCCGGACCTATCGAAAAGCACTTCATCTCGCACGCGTTGGCGCACGCCCCGACGTCGACGATAGGCGCGCCGCCGGCCGAACAGGTGGCCGGCTGGGAAGCGCAGAACCGTTTGCTTTGGGGGGCCTTGCGGACCCCGGTGCCCTGGCAGGTGAACGTCTGGTCCTTCCAGACGTTGCCGAAGAAGGCGCCTTCCTGGTGCGGATAATCCAGATCGTTCGCGTTCGGTGCCAGGCGCGCCAGCATGCTCGGCGCCGCGCTGGTCATGCTGAGGTCGACATGTTTGCCCGTGCGGTTGACCAGCGAGATCAGGCACGCCGACACGCGTTCCTGGCAGTCGCTCGAGCAGGTTCCCGATAGCCATTCGGGCGCCAGCCCCAGCGATCCAGGGAACTGCGTGGCGGGGGCCGTGGGGCCCGCTGACAGATGTTGTGACGGGTTCAGCGCGCACCGGGCGACGTACTTCAGCAACATCGCCTTCAGCTCGGTCATGGGACCGGCGTCGCTGAGCTGGCGGGCGCTGTCGGCTCCCGACGCCGGGGACGACGAGATCAGCAGGGACGCGACCGCGACCAGTGAAGCTGCGATGGCCCGGGGCCAGCGAAGGCGGGGCGCGCGATCCGAGAAACGAAACATGTGGACTCCTTCATGCCTCAAAAACGGGAACGACCCCCGAGCACCTGGCGTCGGGGGCCGTTGTCGTTGCGCTTACGCGCGGCCGAGGCCGCGAGCGACTGGCGCTACCGCGTCGGCGCCGAGGCGAGCGACTTGCTGGGATCGATACCGTTGGCGATCCACAAGGAAGGAGCCGGCGTGGAGGCGAGGCCGTTGACGGCGTTGAGGCCGTTGACGGCGTTGAGGCCGTTGACGGCGTTGAGGCCGTTGACTGCGTTGAGGCCGTTGACTGCGTTGAGACCCGCGTGGGCCGCTGGGGCGGAAGCAGAGACCACCGCGAAGGTGAGGACCGAGAAGGCAACGAACTTGAGCGAGAGAGCGGTGAGTTTCATCTTGTTTTCCTGTGGTTTGGGTGTCGGACGTATCAACACCTCAGCACCCCCCGTGCCACAGTCCAAGTATCTAAAATCATTTAACTAACGCCGCGTGCCTGGGGCCTGGTCATATGACTTGGCCAGGGCCATGAGTGACTGCGCTCAGGTCGCCACCCGATGACTTTGCCGCGGTCAGTCGGCGGGTGATCGGTGGCCCCGCCGCCCTCACGCCGCGCGCGATTTGGTCGCGCGCGGCCACCACAACGCGAGCTCGAGCTCAGTCGTAGTATTCGGCGCCGAGGTGGGTGATCAGCTCTTCGCCGCGGAGGTGGCGGAGCGTGTTCTTCAGCTTCATCAGCTGGATGAAGAGGTCGTGCTCGGGATAGAGGCCGGGCGCGGTCATCGGGCTCTTCCAGTAGAACGACAGCCACTCCTGGATCCCGCTCATGTTGCAGCGCTGGGCCAGATCCATGAACAGCGCCAGATCGAGCACGATCGGCGCCGCGAGGATCGAGTCGCGGCACAGGAAGTCGATCTTGATCTGCATCGGGTAGCCCATCCACCCGAAGATGTCGATGTTGTCCCAGCCCTCTTTGTTGTCGCCGCGCGGGGGGTAGTAGTTGATGCGCACGACGTGGCACATGTTCCCGTACAGATCGGGGTACAGGTGCGGCTGCAGGATGTGCTCGAGCACGCCCAGCTTCGAGACCTCCTTGCTCTTGAACGACTCGGGATCGTCCAGCACCTCGCCGTCGCGGTTGCCGAGGATGTTCGTCGAGTACCAGCCCTCGACGCCCAGCAAGCGCGCCTTGAAGCCGGGCGCCAGGATGGTCTTCATCAGCGTCTGGCCGGTCTTGAAGTCCTTGCCGCCGATGGGCACGCCGTTCTTCTTCGCGAGCTCCTGCAGGGCGGGGGTGTCCACGGTCAGGTTCGGCGCGCCGTTGCCGTAGGGCACGCCGCTCTTCAGCGCCGCATAGGCGTAGATCTGCGACGGCGCGATCTCGGGGTCGCTCTCCTCCAGGCCCTTCTCGAAGGCCGCCAGCGTCGCGTGCACCGCGCTCGGGCTGCGGTAGACCTCGGTCGACCCGCACCAGATCATCACCAGGCGGTCGCACCCGTTCCGCTTCTTGAAGCTCTTGATGTCCTCGATCACCTGATCGGCGAGATCGCGCTTCGACTTGCCCGTCTTCGCGTGCGTCGCCGTCAGCTTCTTGACGTACGTCTGATCGAAGACGGCGGTCATTGGAACAACCGTGGACAGGAAGTCCTTCAGCTCGGTCAGGTGTTCCTTCGACAGGACGCCCGCCTTCGCGGCGGCCTGATAGGCGTCGTCGGGAAACAGATCCCAGCCGCCGAACACGATGTCTTCCAGCTTCGCCAGCGGGACAAATTCCTTGATGAGGGGTGATCGGCCCTCCGTACGCTTGCCGAGACGGATCGTCCCCATCTGGGTGAGCGACCCGATGGGCTTCGACAGCCCACGGCGAATGGCCTCGACGCCGGCGATGAAGGTGGTCGCCACCGCGCCCATGCCGGGGAGCAAGATCCCGAGCTTCCCGTTCGCGGGGCGAATATCGACGACTTTTCCGGCGGTTCCTGAGGTGTTCTGTGACATGAGGGCTCCTTCTATAGCCGAGGGCGGGCTGGCTGCAAACGCGCGCGCGCCGTCCGGCGAACAAAAAGTCTGGGCGACTGCAACCCGGATGCCTGGCGCCCAGGACGGCGTGGCCCCCGTAACCCAGCGAATTTGCGTGGCAGGGGGCGTTCGAAAGTGGTAGGAATCCCACCCTTCAAACACCACACGCCCGTCGAGGGGGTCGTGCGTGCTCGGACTGGCGAGGTTCGCTGGGCCGGGTTTCGACCCCCGCTGAAGCAGGCGGAGGAAACCAACGCGAGGAAATGAACATGGAATCAGAAGCCCAGCAGAGCGTCCCGTCTGTCCCGACCCTTCCCCCCCCGTCGAACGAGCAAGCCGCCTTCGACACGCCCATCACCATCCGCGAGATGATGGAGGCGGGTGTCCACTTCGGTCACCAGACCAAGCGATGGAACCCGAAGATGAAGAGCTTCATCTTCGGCGCCCGCAATGGCATTCACATCATCGACCTGCAGCAGACGGTGCGCGCCTTCACCCGCGCGTTCAACTTCATCGTGCAGACGGTGGCCGCGGGTCGCCCGGTGCTGTTCGTTGGCACCAAGAAGCAGGCCCAGGAGATCATCCGTGAAGAGGCCGCCCGCTCGGGGCAGTTTTGCGTCACCAACCGATGGCTGGGTGGCACGCTGACGAACTTTCATACCGTGAAGGGATCGATCGATCGCCTCCACAGCATCGAGAAGATGGCGACCGACGGCACGTTCGATCGCATGACCAAGAAAGAGGTCCTCGGCATCACCCGCGAGCGCGAGAAGCTGGAGAAGGCGCTTGGCGGCATCAAGGACATGAGCGAGCTGCCGGGCGCCGTGTTCATGGTGGACGTGGTCAAGGAGCACATCGCGGTGACGGAGGCGCGCCGCCTGGAGATCCCGATCGTCGCCGTCGTCGACACCAACTGCGATCCCGACGTCATCGACTATCCCATCCCTGGGAACGACGACGCGCTCCGCTCGATCAAGCTGTTCGCCTCGAAGGTGGCGGACGCGTGCATCCTCGGCCAGCGCTTCGGCCGCGAGCGGGCGACCCAGGCCCGCAACCGGAGCAGCGAGGCCGAGACCGAGAGCCAGACGATCCGCGTGTCGTCGGGTGGCGAAGGCCCGCGCGTCGAGGTGGTGTCGCGCCGTCGCAGCGACCTGCCTGAGCCCGAGGCGGCCGCGACTCCGGAAGACGAGGCGTCGTAAACCCAGCAGGGGGCGACGCCGTCCCCTCGCAACGAGTCCCCTGCCCGGTCGGCGCACGCGCGGCCAGGCAGCGGCTGCCGATCTGTTTAGGTTAGGAACTGACGAACAACGAGGAACTACGATGGCTGATGTGACGACCCAGATGATCAAGGACTTGCGGGAGCGGACGGGGGCGGGGATGGCCGATTGCAAGAAGGCGCTGACGGAGACGAGCGCTGACATGGAGAAGGCGATCGAGTACCTTCGCAAGAAGGGGATCGCGTCGGCGGCCAAGAAGGCCACGCGCATCGCCTCCGAGGGCACCGTCGTCAGCTACCTGCACGGCAGCCGCATCGGCGTGATGGTCGAGGTCAACTGCGAGACGGACTTCGTGGCGCGCAACCCCGACTTCGTGACGTTCGCCAAGGAGGTCGCGATGCAGGTCGCGGCGATGAGCCCGCAGTACGTGTCGCAGGACGAGATCCCGGCGGCGATCGTCGAGAAGGAGAAGGGCATCCGCATGGAGCTCGCGAAGCAATCCGGGAAGCCCGAGGCGGTGATCCCCAAGATCGTGGAAGGGCAGCTCGCCAAGTGGGCGAAGGAGGTCTGTCTGCTCGATCAGATCTGGGTGAAGGACGCCGAAGGCAAGAAGGACATCCGGTCGCTGCTGACGGATCTGATCGCGAAGACGGGCGAGAACGTCAAGGTGCGCCGCTTCGT
>CAYUFS010000089.1:0-16134 GCA_964443975.1 uncultured Myxococcales bacterium
CAGCTGATGGAGACGCCGGTCGACCTGGTGTTCAACATCGCCGAGGGCGTCGCCGGGCGGAACCGCGAGGCCGCGGTGCCGGCGCTGTGCGAGCTGATGGGTCTGCCCTACACCGGCTCCGATGCCGCCACGCTGTCGATCGCCCTCGACAAGGCGCTGTCGAAGCGCGTGCTGTTGCAGCACGGGATCTTGACCGCCGAGTTTCAGGTCATGGAGACGGGGCGCGAGCGCCTGTCCCCCAAGCTGAAGTTCCCGCTCATCATCAAGCCCAACCAGGAAGGGTCCTCGAAGGGCGTCAGCGCGCACGCCTCGGTCGTCGACGACGAGGCGTCTCTGCGGACCGTCGTGCGCGAGCTGATCGAGCGCTACGAGCAGCCGGCGCTGATCGAGGCGTACATCTCGGGGCGCGAGTTCACCGTCGGTCTGCTCGGCGATCGGCGCCCGCGCGTGTTGCCGCCGATGGAGATCATCTTCAAGGACAAGGCCAACCCCCGGCCCGTCTACGACTACCAGATCAAGCAGGAGTGGGAGAAGCACGTCAGCTACCAATGCCCGGCCGACCTCGCCCCCGCCGAGTTGAAGGCGATCGAACGAGTGGCGCGCGATACATTCGAGGCCCTCGACTGCCGCGACGTCGCGCGGGTCGATCTCCGCGTGGACGCCAAGGGCGAGATCTACGTCATCGAGGTCAACCCGCTGCCCGGCCTCACGCCCGGCTACTCCGATCTGTGCCTGATCGCCACCGCCGCGGGCATCGACTACCGCACGCTGATCGGCGAGATCCTGGCGGGAGGCCTGAAACGCCTGCGCGAAAAGCGCCGCGCCGACGCCGCGAAGAACGCGGAATCGCAAGGGTCATCCCGCTCTGATTCGCGCGCGGACGCCAAGAGCGACGACCGCCAGCTCGCCATCCCGCGCATGGCCTCCTCGTCGACCGTCAACGGGCTACCGACACCGCTGCCCACCCCGGTGACACCGGCCGCGGGGACGCCGGCGGCTGCCCCCGCGGTCAGCCCCCCCGCGGCTGCCCTGGTAGCCTCCCCCGCGCCGACGCTTGAATGAGGCAGCGCCTGCGTGAGCTCGGTTTCTCAATCGGGCACATTCCCACGGGGCCGTACAACGCCATCACGGACGTGCCGGGCGTCCGGGTGGGACACACGACGCTCGTCAAGGGCGACGGCCCCCTGGTCGTGGGCGACGGCCCCGTGCGGACGGGCGTCACCGCCGTGCTTCCGCACGACGACATCTTCTACAACCGCGTCATCGCCGGCTCGTTCGTGCTCAACGGCGCGGGCGAGGTGTCGGGGCTGACCCAGGTGGCCGAATGGGGCCTGCTGGAAACGCCCATCCTGCTGACGAACACGCTGGCCGTGGGGAAGGTCTCCGACGCCGCCGTCAAGTGGATGACCCGACATTTTCCCGGCATCGGCACGGACTACGATGTCATCATCCCCCTCGTGGGCGAGTGCGACGATTCGTGGCTCAACGACACGGTGGGGCGCCACGTGAGATCCGAGCACGTCTACCGGGCGATCGAGCAGGCGACGGACGGCCCCGTCGCGGAGGGCTCCGTCGGCGCGGGCACCGGCCTCATCACCTGTGACTTCAAGGCGGGCATCGGCACGAGCTCCCGCCGCGTGACCCTGGGACAAAACGCCGCCGCCGGCGAGTACACGCTCGGGATCCTGGTGCAATCGAACTTCGGTGTGATGCGCTCGCTGCGCGTCGACGGCGTGCCGGTCGGCGAGATGCTGGAGCCCGACCTCACGCAGAACCGGCGCCTGAAGAACGCGGGGTCGATCATCGTCATCGTGGCCACCGACGCGCCCCTGCTCTCGTCCCAGCTCGTGCGCTTGTGCAAGCGCGCGGCGCTGGGGATCGGCCGGGTGGGCTCGTTCGCGGCGCACGGATCGGGCGAGATCATCGTGGGGTTCTCGACCGCGAACAAGGTCCCCCGCGTCACCTCGCGCATGACCGCATCGATCGAGGTGCTGCTCGACGAGGCGTGCGACGGCCTGTACGAGGCGATCGTCGAATGCACGGAAGAGGCGATCGTCAACTCGCTGTGCATGGCCGACGAGATGACGGGGCCGGCCGGGCACGTCGCGCCGGCGTTGCCGCTCGACCGCCTGATCCCGATCCTGGAGCGGGCGCGAGATTCGCGTTAGCCGGACGTCCATGCGCATTTGTTTCGTCGTCGCCGATGTTCGCGCCCAGCAGGCCACCTACGCGGGGATCCACCTGGCGCTCGCGTCGCATCGGCGGGGACACGACGTTCGCTTCGTCTCCGTCGACGATCTGTCCTTCCTGGACGACAACACGGTCCTCGCCACGACACGCCGCGTGCGTCACGGCGACTACGCCCTACCCGCCGAGTACGCGAGCGCCCTCGCCTCCGACGAGGCCGTCGTCGACGAGGACAACCTCGGCAACTTCGACGTGGTGTTCCTGCGCTACAACCCCACGCGCGAGAACGTGGGCCGCGTGGGGGCGCCACTCATCGACTTCGCGTGGCGGCTCCGCCTCGGCGGGACCCTGGTGGTAAACGATCACGAGGGGCTGCGCAAGGCCGCCAGTCGCCTCTACTTGAACGACTTTCCCGCGGACATCCGCGCCAAGACCCTGGTGTCGCGGTCCCCCCAGCAGCTGAAGCAGTGGATTCGGGCGCTCGGCGGACCGGCCGTCTTGAAGCCGCTGCAGCCGCGCGGGGGCGAGCTCGTCTTCTACGTGCCGCGCAGCAAGCCTTCCAACCTGAACCAGATCATCACAGCCGTGACCGAGACCGGGTACGCGGTGGCGCAGGAGTATCTGCCGGAGATCGAGCAGGGAGAAAAGCGCCTGTTGCTGCTCGGCGCCCAGCCGATCCGCGTAGGGAAGCGCGTGGCCATCTACCGCCGGCAGGCGGTGATCGGCATGACCGGCGGCGCTGTCTCCGGGTCGGCCCCCACCCGCTCGCGCACGGACTTCGGCCCGGTCGAGGCCCGCATCTGTGAGATCATGCGCCCGAAGCTGCTCGCCGATGGCCTCTACCTGGTGGGCGTCGACATCGTGGGCGACAAGGTCCTCGAGCTGAATGTCTTCACGCCCGGCGGGATTCACTCGGTCCAGGAGCTGTACGGAGTGGACGTGGCGGACATCGTGGTGCGCGATCTGGAACGGCGGACCCGCGTGCGCGCCGCCTACCGCACGACCTTCGATCCGGAAGCGGCCGACGTGGTCTGAAACGGCTTCGCCGCCGGCACCTGGCTGCGCGAGAAGATCGCGTCGCTGGTCGAGGAGTCGCCGCGGTCGTGCGATAATGGCCGCGTGGCAGGATCCGAACCGCTCGACGGCGCGCCCACGGCCCCTCGGCTCGACGAGCCTTCGTCCCCGATGGGCGTGGCGGCCCGACCCCCCATCGTGACGCTGTCATCGGATGACATCGGACATTTCTTCGTGCGCGTGCGCCGCGACCAGGACAGCGAGCGCTGGGAGGTCCGCCTCGATGCCGCCCTGCGGGAGATCCTCGAGCGCGCCAACGACTTCGTCCCGTCGGAATCCGGCGGAATCTTGCTCGACGATCCACGGGCCAAGATGGCGGGATCTCCGACACCGCGCCTCACCTTCATCGCCGCGTTCGGCCCGGCCGCGGCGCAACGGCTCGGCCAACGCATCCCCAGCGATCGAGGGATCTGCGGCCAGGTCTATCGATCAGGGCGCCCCTTGCTGACCGATTCGCTGGCGGCTGACGATCCGCTGGCCGCCCTGGCCGGCGGCGCTGACGGCGGCGCGTCCATCCGGTCGGTGCTCACGGTGCCGGTGATCGTGGGTGATTCGATCTGCGGGGTCATCGCCCTGACGAACAGGTCCACGGGCACTGCATATTCGGCCCAGGACAAGGAGCTGCTGCGCATCTTCGCGGCGTATATCTCGTCCTCGATCCAGAACGCGCTCGACGCCATTCGCAACCGGACGCTGGCGCGGATGGACGACCTGACCGGCCTCTACAACAGCCGCTACTTCCACAACAGGCTGCAAGAGGAGCTGGCGCGCGCGGACAAGAACGGCGGCGAGCTATCGATCTTCTTCATCGATCTTGATCAGCTCAAGGCCGTGAACGACGCCTACGGTCACGTCGCTGGAAGCGCGGTCTTGCGCGAGGTGGCGCGGGTGATGACCGACGTATGCCCGCCCGGGTCGATCCTCGCGCGCTACGGTGGCGACGAGTTCGTGGCGATCCTCGTGGGAGCGAAGCTGGTGCAGGCGGTTCAAGCCGCGGAGCACCTGCGGGTGTCGATCAAGAAGACGACCACGCTCGACCCCTTCGATCGGGCCCAGGCGAGCCCCCTGCCACCCGTGACCGTGTCTCTCGGGGTGGCGTCGTATCGGGATCACCTTGCGCCCGGAGCCACCGCTTTGCGACGGGAGAACGTTCTGCTTCGGCTGGCCGACGCGGCGATGTACCGCGCCAAGGCCAACGGTCGCGATCGGGTCGAGGTCGCCGAGCCGGAAGATTAGAGAGCGGCTTTGCCGCTCGCACGGGGCCGTCTGATGCCCCTCGCGCGCCCTACTCCGGCTTGATGCCGGCGGCGCGCAGGATCTGGTGGGCGAGGTGACGAGGGCTCACCTGGTACTGACCCGCGGCCACCAGCTTGCGCAAAGCTTCGACGCGCGGTGAGAGCCGCATGGGAGCACCCGCCGAATCCATCAAGGCGGGAACGGGAGCGGCTTCAGCCCGGATTCCAGGGGCGATGTACTTGGAGGTGGTGGACATGTCACCAACATCGACGCCCCCCAATAATTACTTAAGTCCTGTCGCGTTAAAAAATGACACCCCGCTGAAACAATTGAGAAATTAGCTCTCCTTTCTTGCCTCAGGCGGCGGCCTCGCTGGCGATGTCGGAGAGCGAATCGCGAAGTCGCCGGGTGGCCTCGCCGTGGATCTGGCAGACCCTCGACTCGGTGACGCCCAGGACCGCGCCGATCTCCTTGAGGTTCAGATTGTCGCAGTAATAGAGCGAGAGCACCTGCTGCATCTTCTCCGGCAGGTGGCCGATGCCTGACACCAAGCGCTCGGTCATCTCGTGACGTGACGTCTGCTCGAACGGATCGGCGGCCGTCTGGTCGCCGGTCCGCTCCAAGAGATCGGGGCCGGCGTCGTCGATTCCGACGACAGATGACCCCGAGAGCTTCTGCTGGCGCGCGTAGAGCTCGTCGACGCCCACGCCCAAGCGTTTGGCGATCTCCTCCTGGTCCGGGGTCCGGCCGAGCTGTGCTTCCAGCTTGCGGGTCGCGTCGCGGAGCTCGTTCGACAGGCGTCGCATGTCGCGGGACAGCGTGTCGCGTGAACGGAGATCGTCCAGCATGGCACCCCGGATGCGGAACTCGGCGAAGGCCTCGAAGCGATCGACACGCTCGGGATCGAAGCGCTCGGCCGCCTCGATGAGCCCGATCACCCCGGAAGAGATCAAGTCGTCGATCTCCACATGGGCAGGCAGCCGGCGAGCCAGCCGACGGGCCACCTTCTCGATGTAGGGAAAGAACTTTGCCGCATAAGCGTTGCGGCGTGCGAGCAGCTCCGCCTTGGAGAGCTTCTTGGGCTTCTTGACGGTCTTCTTGCCCGCGGGCGCGGTGCGCGAGACCTTCGACGCATCCGCTTTCTTTCGCTTCGTGATCGCCATGCGTGCTCCTTCAGCACGACCTGTGCCACGAGAGCCACACCGCCGATGCCACGCGAATCGCGGCCTTGGATGCGTCAACGAACCGGGACCGTCAACCGAATGGCGATCGCGCGCCCGTCACGCCGTCAACCCAATGACGGAGAGGTCGGCGATGACGCCACTCCCGGATGGCCGCCCCCCCCTCCTCCCGGCCGTCGCGCCGGCTCTCGCCCGCCGCCGAGCTCACGCGACGTTTCTCCGACGCAGCTTCTCGACCAGCGTCGTTCGATTCATGCCCAGCAGCTCCGCCGCGCGATTTCTGTTCCCGCCCGTTCTGGCCAGCGCCTGCCCGATGAGACGGTCCTCGAGTTGCGAGAGCAGCGTCCGCAAGTCCACGCCAGCGATCGGCAGATCCATGGGCCCCGCCTCGAGGTCGACCAGCTCGAAGCGCAGGTGCGCTGGCAGGTCTCGCACCATGACGCCGCGGTTGCAGGCGACGATGACCAGGCGCTCGACCAGGTTCTCGAGCTCTCGGACATTCCCGGGCCAGTCGTGCGCACACAGGCGCCCAATCACCTCGGAGGAGAACGCGGGGACGGAGCGGCCCTCCCGCGCATTCATGGCCCGGCGAAAGTGCTCGGCCAGCGCCGGGATGTCGCTGCGGCGCAGGCGCAGCGGCGGCACCTCGAGGGGGACGACGTCGAGGCGATAGAACAGGTCCTCGCGAAACGAACCGTCGGCGACCATCTCCTCGAGATCGCGGTGTGTGGCCGCGATGACGCGAATGTCCACGGGGATGGGCAAGCCGCCCCCGACGGGCGTGATCTCGCGGTCCTGGAGCACCCGAAGCAGCTTGGCCTGCAGCGCACGAGGCATGTCGCCGATCTCATCGAAGAAGATCGTCCCCTGATGGGCGGTTGCGATGAGCCCGACGCGGTTCCCGTCGGCCCCTGTGAACGCACCGCGCACATGCCCGAAGAGCTCCGACTCGGCCAGGTTCTCGGGGATCGCCGCCATGTTCACCGCCACGAACGGCCCGCCCGATTGACGGCCCGAGGCGTGGATGAGGCGCGCGATGACCTCCTTGCCGGTCCCCGTCTCGCCGCGTAACAAGACACCGGCGTCCGTGTCCGCCACCCGGGCCACCTGGTCGAGCAATGCCTGCATCACGGGGTGCTCACCGACGATCGCGGCGCAGGGGATCAGCGTCCGCTGGCGCGACCGCGCCCGTGAAGCGTCCTCGAGCACCAGCCGAAGCATGTCCTCCACCGTCGACGGGTGAAACGGCTTGCGCAGGAAATTGACCGCGCCGGCACGCACGGCCGAAACCGCGTCGGACACGGTCGCCTCGGCCCGGAGCATGACCACGGGGATGGCGGGGTGGTGCTGCTCGGCCTCCTTGAGGACGGCGTAGCCGTCCACGTGCGGAATGTCGGGACCGGGGAGGCGAACGTCGGTCATGCAGAGGTCGAACGACTCGCGCCGCAAGCGGGCGATCGCGTCAGGGCCGTCAAACGCCGGAATGGCGTCGTAGTCCAGGCTTCCGAGCAAGTTGAGGAGGACGGACTGCGCCGTGGTGTCGCCGTCGACAACTAAGATTCGTTTGCGCATCGAGATGACAATGGCATCGGTCGGCCATCGCTTCACCTTGAGGTTCATGAGTTGTTTCGCAGTGTTGCCCGCGCCGCAACAGGAGCCGGCTCCTGTAGCCCCGCGGACAACGGGTCCGGGAGGCCACCATCGGCTGCTTGGAGGCCTCGGACCTCGGGCCTCTGCCCCCCCGCGAGTCCCGGTGCCGACGCAGCGCAGATCGTGGAGCGGCGATCGTTGCGCTCAGGCTCGTCGCATTCGACGATTTTTCCAGGGGACTAGGAACCGCGGCGGCGCCGGCGACGAAGCGTCACGCAAGCGACCCCGCACGCCGCCATCGCGCCCAGCGCGCCACCGCGCGGGCCGACGCTTGGACCGGGCGATACGGCGCAAGCTCCGATGACGGTCGGCACGAGCGCGGGATACAACGAACACACGGCCTCGAGGTCATCCTCGGACAAGGTCCGCAGGCTCGTGTCCGAGGGGTTCATCATCGGGTACATGGTGGAATCGAGGAGGAACCCTTGCGCCGCGTTCGTGGTCAACGCGGAGCACGCTGGCGAGGGAAGCCCGTGGTCGTCGAAGCGATCCGGATCCCCCGGCAGCTCGCACACATGGGCGAGCCCGATGAAGTGGCCGGTCTCGTGCGTGAGCGCGCTGGTCAAGTCGTAGGTGTATTCGTAGTCACGGCCAGAGATGGGGCCGTCCGGAATGACCCCCCACTCGAAGTCCACGCCGTTGACCTCGATGTCGGCCTCCAGGATCTGGCCATCGTCGAGCGCGCCCGGGTGGTTGCGCGAGAACACGGTCGTGAGGGCGACCTGCGAGGAGTCGTGGCAGTCCGTCAAGGCGTCCGGATCGGCGCACCAGGCGGTGGTCCGCATCATGATCCGGTTGTGCCCGTCGTACGCGACGACCCGCCCCTGCGTGAACCCCGGGGCCAAGCTCAGCGCCAGACTTGTGCAAAGGACGGCAGGATGGCTCCACGTGTTGACGGCGTCCTGCGCCGCCCCCCGCATGTCCGTGGCTGAGAGCCCCAGGATGTCCGGAGGAAGCACCACCTCCAAGCTGGCCCGTCCAGGGCTCCAGAAGAGCGGCGCGTTGGTGGTGACGCTGCGGGTGCGCACGAAGGCCCCCGCCGGCGCCGCGGCGGTCAGCAGCAGCGCGGCGGGCAGGAAGCAGAGGAGCGGCAGTCGTGCGGCGCGCACGATCTGCCTTATCGGCGCTGGCAGCCCGTGGATAAAGTCGGACCGAGCCGAAACGGGCGCGGCGGGGACGGATGCAAGGAGCAGCGAAGCGCCGAATACCCGAGGTATTCAAGCGAGCGGCGATGCTGCAGACGGCCCCGCCCCGCCTGTTCTCGGCGACGGGAGACCTTGTCCACTAGGTGGCGTCAGCTTTCGGGTAGGAGCCCAAAACTTTGAGCGATTCGCACTGATCACGCACCGCGCTCACGGCCTGGCCGACCGCGGGATCCTGCGCGTGGCCGTCGATATCGACGAAGAACACGTACTCCCAGGCGCGGCGGCGCGACGGGCGGCTCTCGATCTTCGTCATGTTGAGGCCCCGCTCGGCGAACGCCCCGAGGACACGGTAGAGGATGCCGGGCTCGTCGCGCGTGGTCAGCAGCATCGACGTCTTGTCACGACCGGTCGCACCGGGCTGCTGGCGTCCCAGGACCAGAAAGCGGGTCACATTCTGCGCGAAGTCCTCGATGTTGCGCTTCAGGATCTGCAACTCGTAGAGCTTCGCCGCCATCTCGGACGCGACCGCCGCGCCGTGGGCGTCGCCGAGCGCCGACCGGGCGGCCTCCGCCGTCGACGGGGATTCGACCACGGTGGCCCGCGGCAGGTGGGTCGCCAGCCACCTCCGACACTGGGCCATCGCCACCGGCAGCGAGTAGACGCGTTCGATCTGCTCCAGCTCCACGCCCTGGCGAGCCAAGAGGCACAAAGAAATCTTGAGGATGATCTCGGCGCTCACCTTCAGATCGCTGTCCACGAAACCGTCGAGCGTGGGAATGATCACACCCTCGGTGGAGTTCTCCACCGGGACGACGCCGAGATCCGCGCCACCTCGGTCGACCTCCTCGAACACGCCTCCGATCGTCTTGATGGGAATGGCGCGCGCCGACAGACCGAACTGGTGCTTCACCGCCATGTGCGAAAACGTCCCCTCCGGGCCGAGATAGGCGACCTTCACCGTCCGCTCTAGAGAGAGGCAGGCGCTGAACACCTCCTGAAACACCGACCGGATCGCCTCCGTCGGGAAGGGGCCGGGGTTGGAGGCCGAGAGCCGCTCGATGATCTGTCGCTCGCGCGATGGCACGTAGAACGGCGTCCGCAACTTCTCCTTCAGCTCGGCGACGCGCGCGACGAAGCCGGCGCGGCGGTTCAGCAAGCGCAGGACCGCGTCGTCGGTGGCGTCGATCTCGCCTCGCACGGCGGCGAGCTCCTTCATTTCATCGTTGTTGCTCTCGGGCGATTCGGCCATGGCGGTAAACTTTACACCAAGCGGCGCGGCCTCCGCCCCGTCGGCGCCAAGGACGGTCGACCAAGGACGGTCGGCCAACGGTGGCACCTCCCGTCGCATCGCGGTAGCGTCGTGCCATGTCCCGCGTGCTGTCGATCCTGGGTCTCGTCCTGGCGGCCGTGGCCGCCGCGGCGGCGGCCTTGATCATCTTCCCCTCCCCCTCGAAGACGCTTGCCCTGGCGGCGATTCTGGCGGGAGAGAAGAGCCTGGCGATCGTGGCCCTGGCGGTCGTGGCCGCCGTGCTGGCGCTCGCGAGCAGCCGCCCAGGGACACGAGGCCTGGCGGAATTGGCGGTGCTGCTGTCGCTGGCAGCGCTCGTCGTGGCCCTGATCCCTGCCGCCCAGGCGTTGCGGCTCGCGGGCGAGCGCCGGGTCGACCTCAGCTTTGGCCGCTATCTGGGGTCGAAGGTCGACACCGAGGGCCCCATCACTGCCGCCAAGACCGTCACATACAACACGGTGGACGGGCGCGCCCTTGGTCTCGACGTCTACGTCTCACGCTCGGGCTCGAGCGCGCCCTCGCCCGCCATCCTGGTCGCGCACGGCGGTGGCTGGTCCGCCGGCGAGAAGGGCGACGCCTCGCTGTTCAGCGGGTTCCTCGCCGACCACGGCTTCACCGTCTTCGACGTCCAGTACCGGATGGCCCCCCAGCCCAACTGGCAATCGGCCACCGGCGACCTGAAGTGCGCGGTGGGCTGGGTGAAGCAGCACGCGAGCACGCCCGAATGGAACGTCGACACAAAGCGGCTGACCCTGCTCGGTCGATCGGCGGGCGGACACCTGGCGTTGCTCGCCGGGTATACCCCCGGTGATCCCAAGCTGCGGCCGAGCTGCGACGCTCCGGACACCACCGTCGAGTCCGTGGTCGATTTCTACGGTCCAACGGATCTCCTCTGGGGGTTCTCCAACCACGCCGCCCCGGCGGTGTACGACAGCCGCGCCAAGGAGGTCGGGTTCATCGGCGGAACCCCGGAGACCAGCGGCGACCTGTACCGCCTGCTGTCCCCCACCGGTCGGGTGACGCCGAGCGCGCCCCGGACCCTGCTGATTCACGGGGGCCGCGACCAATTCGTGGCGCTCACCCACAGCGAGTTGATGGCCGACAAGCTGCACGAGGCGGGCGTTCGGTACGAGACCCTGTACATACCCTACGCACAGCATGGCTTCGACTTCGTGTTCGGCGGCTTCTCCGAACAGATCGTCGAGCAGGTGGTGCTCCGCTTCCTCGCCGACCAACCACAGGCGGCACCGCCACCGTCGGACGAGCTGCTCCCCGAAGAGCGCAACAAGCCAACCCCGGACGCGGCCGCGACCGACGCGAGCTCCCTGGACGGCAAACCCAACTAGACCGAGCCCTTGCGGGACTACTTGCCGACGAACGGGCCGGCCAGATCGACGAACGGGCCTGGGAAGATGCCCAGCAGGAGCACCGCGAACGCCGTGATGACCAGCGCCGCGCGGGTCGCGGCCGCGTCCGTGGGGGCGAGGGGGCGCAACGGCTCACGGAAGTACATCGCCACGACGATGCGCAGGTAATAGAAGACGCTGACCACGCTGGTCAGCACGCCCAGAACGACCAGCCAGTAGAGCTGGGGCGACTCGAGCGCCGCCTTGAACAGGAAGAACTTGGCGAAGAATCCGCCGGTCGGAGGCACACCCCCGAGCGACAGCAGGAACACGGTCATGGCCAGGGCCACGGCCGGCCGTGACGCGCCCAATCCCGCCCAGTCGTCGACGAACAGGCGCTCGTCTTGCCGGTTGCCGATCCACGCGATGACGCCGAACGAGCCGAGGGTCGTGAAGGTGTAGCTGAGCAAATAGAAGAGGACGGCAGGCTTCGCGCTGGCCGAGCCGAGTCCCATCGCCGCGACGCCGACCAGGATGTACCCCGCGTGGCCGATGGAGGAATACGCGAGGAGCCGTTTCACGTTCTCCTGCCGGAGCGCGGCCAGGTTGCCGAGCAACATCGTCGCCGCCGCGAGGACGACCACGATGTTCGCCCACCCTGTGAAGTCGAAGACCAGGAGGGGATTTCCGAACGCCGTCTCGAGGATGCGCAGGATGCCGCCGAACGCCGCCGCCTTCACGCCCGCGGCCATGAAGCCCGTGACGGGGGTAGGGGCCCCCTCGTACGCGTCCGGCGCCCACATGTGAAACGGGACGGCGGCGACCTTGAAGAACAGGGCGATCAAGATGAAATACTCGCCGAACAAGAACACCGGCGTCTTCGACGCCTCCGGCACCTTGGCCGCGATTGCGGTGTACGAGAGCGCGCCGCCCGTCGTTCCGTACACCAGCGCCATCCCATAGACGAGAAAGCCGGTGGCGAACGCCCCGATCAGGAAGTACTTCATCGCGCCCTCGGAGCTGCGCAGGTTGCGACGCCAGCTCCCGGTGAGCACGTAGGCCGCCAGCGACATCGTCTCGATGCCAATCAACAGGGTGACGAACCCGGCGGCGTGAGCGACCATCATCATGCCGCCCGTGCCGAACAGCACCATCGCGTAGAACTCGCCGAACTCGAACCCTTGCTCGCGCAGGTAAGGCGGCGCGAACAGCAGCGTCAGCAACGCCGCGACCAGGAAGGTGGCGTCCAGGTACAGGGACATGCGATCGACGATCAACATCCCCTGGAAGTGCGTCGTCGCCTGCGCGGCATCGCCCCATTGCAAGCCGAGCGCGACCGAGGCGGCGATGCAGCCACCGACGCCCAACCAGGCGAGCCCGCTCCGGCTCGCGGCGGTGGCGAAAGTCTCGGCCAGCAGGACCACACAGCCCATGCCGATCACGATCAACATGGGCAGATACGCGAAGATTTGGCTGCTGTCGAAGTTCATCGGGATCCGAATCAGGGGTTGGCCGGATAGATGTGGGGGGTCGCTTCGGGGTTGGCCTTCGCGTCCTTGAGGCGAGCCTGAAACAGGCTCAGCAGCCCCGACACGGACTTCTCGGACCGGCTGAGGATGGGCTGGGGATAAATGCCGGTGGCGAGCGCCGCCACGATGATGATCCCGAACACCCAGCGCTCGCGCCCGTGGATGTCCCGCACGTGCGGGTCGCGGTTCTCCGGCTTGTCGAGGGGGCCGAAGAAGATCCGCTGCATCATGGTCAACAGGTACATGGCCGACAGGATGACCGAGCTGGCCGAGACGATGGTGAGGATCCGGGGCAGCGGCAGGAATCCCCCCGCAAGCCCGCTACGAATCCACTCGTTGTGCGCTCCGAAGGTCCCGAGCAGCACCAGGAACTCACCGACGAAACCACACAGTCCGGGCAGGCCCACCGACGCGAGCACGATGACCAGGAAGCACGCCGAGAACACGGGGATCCGCTTCCACAGGCCGCCGAAGTCCGCGAGGTTCCGGGTGTGGCGGCGGTCGTAGAGGAGGCCCACGCCCAGAAACAGACCTCCCGTCGAGATGCCGTGCGCCAGCATCTGGAAGATCGCGCCCTGCATGCCGATCTGGGTGAGCGTGAAGATCCCAAGCACCACGAGGCCCATGTGCGAGACCGACGAATAGGCCACCAGCTTCTTCGCGTCGTCCTGCACGTAGGCCATCAACGCGCCGAACACGATGCCGATCACGGCCAGCACCGCGATGGTGGGGGCCATGGCCTCGGTGGCGAGGGGGAACATCGGCAGCGCGAAGCGCAGGAAGCCGTACGTCCCGAACTTCAGGAGCACGCCCGCCAGGATCACGGACCCGCCGGTCGGCGCCTCCACATGCGCGTCGGGCAACCAGGTGTGCAGCGGGAACAGCGGCACCTTGATGGCGAACGCCAGCGCGAAGGCCAGGAAGCACAGCAACTGCGGCTCGAACGGCAGCGACAGCCTCACGAGCGACACGTAGTCGAACGAGAAGGCGCCGGTGGCGGCGTGGTACTGCGCGTAGAGGTACAGGATCGCCACCAACATCAACAGCGACCCGACCAGGGTGTAGATCACGAACTTGATGCTCGCGTAGAGGCGCCGTTCGCCGCCCCAGATCCCGATGATGAAGTACATCGGGATGAGCATCAGCTCCCAGAACACGTAGAACACGAACATGTCGAGCGCGAGGAACGCGCCGATCATCCCGGCCTCGAGCACCAGCATCGCCACCACGAAGTCCCGCACCCGCACGTTGCGGGTCCCGATCGCCTGCGGCGCCAGCAGCGTCACCGGCATGAGGAACGTGGTCAACAGCACCAGCCACAGGGAGATGCCGTCGATCCCCAGGTGGAAGTGGATCCCGAGCGACTCCACCCAGACCTTGTCGACCTCCAGCTGGAAGCCGGCCTTGCTTGCGTCGAAGTCCGACAGGATGAAGAGGGAGGCGAGGAAGGTGATGATCGCGGTGCCGAGGCCGATGCCCCGATGGATCGCCTCCTCTTCCCGAGGCACCAGCATCGTCAGGACCGCGCCCGCGAGCGGGAGCAGCGTAATCCAGGCGAGGACGCCCATCAGTTTCGCCCTCCGTTGCCGAGATCGATTTCGCTCTTGATGTGGCTTTCGGTGTGCCAGCGGGGATCCGTCACCGTGACGCGAATGGTGTGCGTCCCTGCCTTGTCGTAGGTGTAGCGGGCCTCGGGCGAGGTTCCCGTCACCTCGGACCGTCCGTCGTCGTCGAAGTCGAAGGCGTAGGTCAGCCCGCGCTGGGACTGGCGGCCGGCGCGGCTCGCGTCCACCGTCACGGTGGTCCCGGAGACGTTCACCTTCAGGTGGGCGGGGAGCGTCGGGCGGGTGGCGAAGAACACCAGCGCGGCCGCCCCGACCGCGAAGGCGGCCATGTAGCGCTGGCCGTCACCGACCTGGAACGATCGGGTGATGCGGCCGAGCAGGTCGACGATGGCGGCCGTCCCCCCGACGAGCAGCTTGTCGATCAACACACGGTCGACGATCCTGAACAGCGCCACCGACAGCCCGCGCAGCGGTCGCACGATCACCGCGGCGTAGAGCTCGTCCACCCGGAACTTGTCGCGCACGAGCTGCACGAAGCCAGGGAAGGAGCTCGCGAACTTCGTGGCGGGCTCGCGATACCCGCCCCCGTAGAACGCTCGCGCCAGGAAGATACCCAGGAGGGCGAGGCCGGTGGAGATGGCCATGAACGTCATCTCCGTGTTGTGGGGAACCTCCAACTCCGGACCGACCGAGCTCGTCAGCCATTCGCCGAGCAGGTTCCACTCGGGGTGACCAAGGAGTCCGCCCGGAACGCCGACAAAGCCGCCGAGCCCCGCGCCGATCGCCAGGATCACGAGCGGCACCACCATGATGGACGGCGACTCGTGGATGTGGTGCTGGGTCTCGTGGTCGGCGCGTGAAGCGCCCGAGAACACCAGGAAATACAGGCGCGACATGTAGAAGGCGGTGCCGAGCGCCGCCAGCAGCAACATCGAACCCACCACCGGGCCCACCCAGGCGAGGTTCCCCGTGCCAAAGGCCTCGGTGGCGAACGCGCCGGCCACGATGGCGTCCTTCGAGAAGAAGCCAGAGAAGATCGGCACGCCGCAGATCGCCAGCCAGCAGACCACGAAGACGCCGTGCGTCCACGGCGTGAGCTTGCGCAGCCCGCCCATCTTGGTGATGTCCCCCGAGCCGCTCATCGCGTGCATGATCGAGCCCGCGCAAAGGAACAGGCCGGCCTTGAAGAAGGCGTGCGTGTAGAGGTGAAACACGCCGCTCGAGAAGTTGCCGGTGCCGACGCCGACGAACATGAACCCGAGCTGGCTGACCGTCGAATAGGCCAGCACCTTCTTGAAGTCGTTCTGCGCGAACCCGATGATGGCCGCGAACAGCGCGGTGGCCGCGCCCACCAGCGCGACGATGGCCATCAAGGCAGGCACGAGCACGTAGAGCGCGTGCAGCCGGGCCACCATGTAGACGCCGGCGGTCACCATCGTCGCGGCGTGAATCAGCGCCGAGACGGGCGTGGGGCCGGCCATCGCGTCCGGTAGCCACACGTACAGCGGGAGCTGGGCGGACTTGCCGGTCGCGCCGATGAACAGGAAGAGCCCGATCCAGAACGCCAGCGGCATGCCCCAGTACGGGACCATCAGGGTCGAGCCGGCGGTCGCCAGCGGGCCGATCTCGGAGAAGCGCAGCGTGCCGGTGGCGTGGAACAGCAGGAACATTCCGATCAAGAACCCGAAGTCGCCGATACGGTTCGTGATGAACGCCTTCTTGCCGGCGTTTGCGTTGGCCGTCTCGGAGTACCAGAACCCGATGAGCAGGTAGCTGCACAGGCCCACGCCCTCCCAGCCCACGAACATCACGGGCATGCTGTCGCCGAGCACCAGCACGAGCATCGAGCCGCAAAACAGGTTCAGGTAAGCGAAGAACCGCGCGTAGTCCGGGTCGTGCTCCATGTACCCGGCCGCGTACAGATGGATCAGGA
>CAYUFS010000090.1:0-16082 GCA_964443975.1 uncultured Myxococcales bacterium
GAACCGCCGAGCGAACGGTCGCCCTTGAGATGCTGGCTGACGCCGTCGACGGAATTCGCGACGTGACGATGGGAGGCGATAAGAACTACGACGTAGTCGACTTCATCCGAGCTTGTCGAAACATGAACGTCACCCCCCACGTCGCTCAGAACATCACCGAGCATCGCGGCTCCGGCATCGACGGCCGCACGACTCGACATCCCGGCTACGCCGTCAGCCAGCGTCTCCGGAAGCGCGTCGAGGAGATCTTCGGCTGGACGAAGACGGTCGCGAACTTCCGGCGCACTCGCTACAAGGGCACGCAGCGAACCCAGATGGCCTCTCACCTCGTTGGGGCCGCCTACAACCTCCTCAGGATCGCGAAGCTCGCACCATGCCCTGCCTGACCGCCGGGTTAGGGTGGGCGGAAACGCCCTCAACTCGGCCATCACGCTGGCGATCTTTCGCTCGCAATGCACCCTCGTCTCTCTCCTCCCCCTCCGGACTCACGCAAAATCCCGGTTTCTCAACACCCTGCTAGGGTACCGTCCGCGAAATAGGGGCAATGATCGGCTGACAAGCCTGCGGTCCTGCGAGGCGCGACGACGAGGCATACCCGTAGGTATGGTGAGGAGGAGCAACGAAGCGGCCGGCGCGGATCGTCGGCCGAACGTGATGCTATTTCGACGGCGGTGCACTAGCGCCACCGCCGACGCAGATCGATTCAGTCAGGGTCAGATCGACGTGCAGCGATCGAGGCTGATGCTTTCGGTCTGGCCGTCAATCGTTATGTCAGCCTCGCCGCAGCCCGTGAGCGTCACGGTCGCCGATTTCCCGTCATGCTTGCCGCCCGAAACCGAGCCGGTCAAGCTACCGGAGACCGCGCAGTTGCACGAAGGGGCCCACGCTAGATTGTTCGGGGTCAGCAGCACCGAGTATCCAGCCAGGTGATGCGTGACGAGCAGAGAGCCCGAGACGATGACGAGGTCGGCCCGCGATGAGCCGGTGACGGTGATGGGCGTGGGCGTGGTCGTGCTGACGTCGAAGACGGTCCGGCCTGCGGGGCCCTTCAGCACGCGCTCGATGCCGCCCACCGCGTAGGTGAAGCCGCTGGCGGTCCTGGTCAGCGTCTGGCCGCCTCCGGGCGAGGTGACGGTGAGGCTGCCGCCGTAGAGACCGGTCAAGGTGAAGTTCGCCGTTCGCGTGATCGAGTCGCCGGCGCTCAGCAACGCGCAGAGCGGTGTCGCGCTGAACGAGAGGCCGACCGTGCCGCTGAGGGTCGCGAGTCCCACGGAGCAATCCGTGAATGTCCGCGTGCGCTCGCCGCTGGTGCAGGTGGAGAAAGTGGCCTCGCGGCAGGCGGCGGCGTGCGCGGTCGGAGACACCCAGTCGAGCGCTCGCCGCCACGCGGGCGGGCGAAGCGCCGCGGGCAGTCGCATGACCGGAAGGGTGGGCATCATCGCCACGCTGGTGTCGCCCTGCGCCGATTCATCCAGGCTCGACATCACCTCGCCCACCGACGCGCCGATCTGGCCCGTCTCGTCGCTGGCGGCCGTGTTCCGGCATCCGAGCCCCGCCGGCAGCGCCAGCGAGGAAACCAAGACCAACGACGTCCTGCTGAAATTGAACCGCGTGCTCATGGTCGCTCCCCCGTGGAATATGCCCCGCCGGCCCGCATCGGAAGATCTCTCGACGAGATTGAGGCGGGACTTGCCGGGTTACAGAGGCGTTGGACACAGCAAGGCCAGAAAAAGTGAAAGCATGTTCTCCGTCCGCAGCCGACGGCCGCCGGAGATCAGCGTGGCCGCGTCATTGTGGAACCGCGAAACAATAGATCGAGCCGCGTCCCCCACCCGAGCTGACGGTTCCCGTTTGATTGTTCGAGGTGAAAGGACCGCACCCCACCGTGTGCGCCGCATTCCATGACGGCGGGCGGCCCCCACCCGCGCGGTTGGAATGACCAACCTCGGCGGTATCGGCGGTGGACTGCGACGTCCAGTCCTTGCACGTCGCCCCTGTCATCACGGTCCCGTCGGTGTTGCTGCCGGTGAGGATGTCGTGCACCAGCGGCGTCGTCGGCACGGGGGCTCCGTGCTCGTCGAGCGCGATCGCGGTGCTCATCGGCGGCCAGGTCGCGTTCAAGGCCGCATTGGCGGCGATTTGATCGTGCAGGTCGGTCAGGTTGTTCGCGATGATCACGCCGGCGGCGTTGCGCCAGGGGCCCGTGCCGATGCGATCCTTGGCGTTGACCGCGGCGGTGCTGAGATAGGCGTGCCAGGTCTTCGCGCCGAGGTCGGCCGAGACGGCGGTCGCGAGCATCTTGCAGAAGGCGTCGGCGCCGTCGAGCCCGGCGAGGTTGCCTCCGTTGCCAGGGCCACGACTGGTCACGAAGAACGACATCGTCGTGCCAGCGCCTCCGGCCCCACTGCCCGCGGCGCCCCCGGTCCCGACCTGGCCGCCTCCGTTGCCGCCCGTCGCGCCCGCACCTCCCCCGCCCGCGAGACCGCCGCTTCCGTTCGCGCCACCGGCGGCGCCACCCGTCGGCGTCGTGCCACCCGTCGCGGCCGTGCCGCCGGTAGCGGTCGTGCCACCCGTCGCGGAGGCGCCGCCCGTGGCGGTGGTTCCACCGCTCGCGGAGGCGCCACCGGTGGCGGTCGTGCCACCCGTCGCTGACGCGCCGCCGGTGGCGGAGACGCCGCCGGTGCCGTTGCTACCGCCGCTCGCCGTCCCCGGGGCGCCGCCTGTGCCGGCCGAGCTGCCACTGCCGCCGCAACCGACCGCGGCGACGAGCAGCGAAAGGGCGACAAAACCGCCGAAACGATCGGATCTCATGGTGACCTCCCTGGACAGCCTGGTCATGTGGGGTTGCTTCAATTTGGCGGCGCGGGCGCAAACAGCCGACGGATCCGTGCTTGCGACAGGTAGGCGACCCCGGCGAGCATGAATCCGATCTTGAGCGTGCTCCACAACAACGTGCTCGCCACGCTTGCGGTCGATATCACGTTGAGAGCGGTGCCCATGACCTGTCGTGCTGTCCCCGCGGGCGCCGAGTTCGGCGCCGATCGCTCCGAGGCGGAGGAGCCGACTGGGGCGCCGGCGCCGTCCATGATCGAACGCATCGATGCGGTGGTCATCGCCATGACCTCCACTTGCCGATCGAGCGTCGGTTTGGCCACCGCGATCTCGTAGGCGCATCCGAGCGCGAAAGCAGCCACCAGCAGCGGGCGCGCACGGCGGCGAAGCGAAAGGCAGCCAATTCCGCCCGCGATCATCCCGATCGCGCCCAGGAGCCCAAGCGGTGCCACCGCCATGAAGAACGGCCGTTGTCGTGCCATCGCCGCCGCGATCTCCGTCTGCAAGTCAACCTGTTGGACCATCCCTGCACCCGGCTGCGCCAGGCCCCTCACGTACTGACGCTGCGCCTCGAGCACGCGCGCGCCGAAGATCTCGTTCCCCACCGCGAGCCCGATGACCGCTCCGATCACGATCGCGACCACCGCGAAGACGCTCAACCACGCCGGTCGCCGTGAGGCGGGAGAGGGCGCCGCTGCTACCGTGGTTCCCAAGCGGGGGAGCCTATCGCCGGGGGGACAGCGGGTCCAACGCGGCCTGGCCTCGCCTCGCCTGCCGTGTGCCGCCGCGGCGCGGTGGCCGCTGCCGCGATAAGATGCGTCATTCGCGGAGCTGCCGACCTGTCCCGATTGGATCGTGCGGCGCGCGCGTGCGTCGTCGCGGGGCTCGTGGTGATGGCGGGGCTGATCGTCTGGATCGAGCTCATGCCGCCCGGCTTCGATTCGATCCGCGGGCTCAATCCGCTCGCCGCGGCGGAATGGCGGTCGCGGTTCCATCTGCCCAACGCGGCGCTGCCCGCCCGGGCCTATCGCGCCTGTTTTCAGGTCTGGCAGGTCGCCGTCTGGGTGCCCTACGGGGCGCTGGTGGCGGTCGTGTTACGGGGCGCGCGGCTCACCTCGCCCTGGACCTGGCGGCTGGGCGTGCCGGTGGTGGTGGTGACTGCGTTCGCGATGCCGGCCGCGCTGTCCACGGATGTCTTCGCGTACGTGGGCTACGCGCGCCTCGCGGTGGTGCACGGCTTGAATCCCCACGTCGCCACGCAGGTCGACCTGGTGCGGCTCGGCGATCCGACGAGCCCCTACCTCCATTGGCCGATCGCCTCGCCCTACGGTCCCCTGTGGACGATGCTGTGCATCGCGGTCGTGGCCGTGGGCGAGCGCGTGTCCGCGGGGTCGGTGTGGGGCAGCGTGGTCGTCCTGAAGCTGATCGCGGCCACGGGGGTGCTGGGCATGGCGGCGTTCGCGCGGCGGTTGGTCCCGCGCGACGAGGCCGCGGGGCGCGGCGACGCGACCTTCGTCCTCGTCGTCACGAACCCGCTCTTGCTCTGCGAGGGCCCGGGGACCGGGCACAACGACGTGGTGATGATGGCGCTGGCGCTCGCGGGATTCGCGGCGTGGTTGACGCCAGCGCCCGGCGGCCAGCGCCGTGCGCGCGCGGCGCTGGCGTTCGGCGGCGCCGCCGCCGTGAAGCTGATTCCGCTGCTGATTCTGCCGTGGTTGGCGACCAGCGCCGCGCGGTCGAAGGACGGCGGTGGCCGTCTGCGTCCGGGACCGACGGGCCCGCCGCGGCTCGCGCGAATCGCCGCGATCGTCGCCGCCATCCTCGCCCTTGGCCTGGCCCCGGTCGTCGTTTCGTACGCGCCATTCTGGGCGGGAGGACAGGCGCTCGGCGGACTGGCGCAAAGGTGGCGGCAAGGCGGTGGCGCTGTCGCTGTCGGGCGCGAGGAGGTGACGCCTGAGCAACCCCGTGCGGTACGCTCCGCGAACCCGGCGCCCGTTGGCGTCCCCGGGCAAGCCCGGACGCTGATGGCGCGACTCGTGGAGGTCGCCCGACGAATCTGGGTGGCCTTGCTCGTCTACGTGGCGGCCACGGCTGCCATCCTGCTTCGCGAGGGGGACCCCCTGCTCCCGCTGACCGCGTGGGCGTACGTAGCGTGGAGCATCATGCTCTTCGTCGCGGGCCTCTGGTTTCCCTGGTACCTGGCCTGGACGTGGCCCGCCGTGCTGGTGCGCTCGAATCGCCATCATCAGGCGCTGGCGCTGCTGCTGTTCCTGTTCTCGGTCCTGCTGATGATGGTCTACGGCACGGCTCCCTGATCCTGGCAGCCGGTGGCAGTCGACGCGACGGCGAAGACGGTCAACGCGCCCGCGAGGTGCACAGCCAGCGCGAGGCCCCTCCAGGGGGACGCCGGCCAGGGTCCTGCGAGCGCGAACAGCGACTGGCGTGGGATCGTCATCAAGATTCCGGCGAGGGCCAGGGCCACGAACGTGCGGGATCGCGTAGGGGCGCGGCCCGGGTGCCACACCTGGCGGGCGAGCAGCGCCATGGGCAGGATCAACCACGTCGCCGAATGCGCCCAGGACAGGGGGCCCAAGATGGCAGTCAACGCCGACCACGAGGCCCACGTCCCGGCGGACGGGGGCGCCTCCGGCGCGGCTCGGGTTTCCTTGACCGAGGCGCGCAGGGCCATCGCCAACAATCCGGCAGCGCTAGCGGCCCAGAGGACGCGCGCCAGGACCGCCGAGCCCCCGGCGATCGAACGTGCGTAGGGTCCCCCGACGACGAAGCGGGCCAGCGCGCCCCACAGGGACATCGTGTTGGCGGGCGCCGTCTGCCATCCGGCGGAATTCGACCCCGCCGACGCGATGAAGTCTCGCCAGTAGCCCGGGCCGAGCACGAGCGCGGACAGCCCGAAGAGGAGGCCGGTCGCGCCCGCCGCGCCCGCCAGCACCCTCCACCGGCTCGGGCGCGGCAGGAAGGCCCCCAGTAACAAGAAGGGCATGACCTTGAAGCACCCGGCCGCGGCGATGAGCGCGCCCGCGCGCCGGTCCCAGCCGCGCGCGGCGGCGACCCATGCCAGCGCCAACAGCGCCGCGATGGGCAGTGACCATTGCCCTTTCTCGAAGTTGTGGAGGACGGGCGGCCACAGCGCCAGGACGGCGAACACGACCAGCGCCCGGACGAAGCGCTGCTCGCCCCGGGGCACGAAGACGCCGGTGACTATCCATGCCAGCGCGGCCAGAGACAACAGCGACAATCCCAACCACGCCAGAGCCGCCCCGGCGAATCCGAGCGGCACCAGCGGGGCCACGAGCATGACCGCTGGGGGCGGGTGCGCGCGGTAGGGGGTTCCGAGCTCGACGAAGCGCGGAGCCCCCGCGCGCGCCGCCTCGCGATTGCCCGCCACCACGTCGATGCCGGGTGGCTCGCCCCGCCAGCGCCGTGCCGCGGGCACGAAATCCGTGGGGAGATCGCTTGGCGCCACGGCGCCTGCCGCGGCGTCGCGCAGGGGCGCGATCCCCGCGGAACCCCAGGCGCACATCACGGCTAGCGCCAGTCCGAGCACGATCCGCGGGCTCACTGACGGTGTATCGTGCCCAGAAACTTTGTTCACCTCCCTCGGTTGTCTCCGGGGCCCGATTTTACCGCGGTTCGCTGTCCGCCGATGGGGCTCATGTGGGAATGCCCCGGCCTGGCAACCTTGTTCGCCCCCTCGCGCCCGAAGGGCCATCGCCAGCGCTCGCACGAGGGGATAGAATCGGGTGCACCATTTCCGCGCCCGCCGAGATCGCCCGCCCTGCGTCGCCCGGCGTGACCTCTCCGGGCCCGGGCGGGGCGCGGTTCCTGCTCGGCGGTTGGGCTGATCTCCTGATGGTGGGCCCGGGCCTCACCCTCGTCACGAGCGTCGCCCTCGGCGCGCTCGGCGCCACGGGGCATATCGAGATGGCCACGACGATCGCCTTCGGGCTGACCCTGATGTTCGTGGGCCCTCACTATGCGGCCACCTACCGGCGCGCGTTCACATCGCGCGCCATCTTGCGCGCGCATCCGATCGTCACGCTCGTCGTTCCGGCGCTGCTGTTCGTCTGGGCCGCGGCCGCGATTCGCTGGCCTCGCCCGATCGGTCTCGCGTTCTTCGCGACGTACGTCGTGTGGTCCGGCTATCACTATTCGGGGCAGTCGCTCGGCCTCGCGATGCTGTATCCGCTTCGACAGGGGGCACGCCTCACCGAAGCGGAGAAGCGGCTCGTGGCCTTCCCGCTCTACCTGTCCTGGATCGTGTCGATCGTGGGGCTGTTCGGCGCCGGGGCCGCCGCCAGGAACCCCGCCTATCAGCTCACGCGCGCCGCGCTCGCGGGGCTGACGCTGCCGCCGCTCGTCCGGCTCGCCGGCGTGGTGCTCATGATAGCCAGCCTTGGCTCCGTCGCGGTCCTCGCGGCGCGCCGCCGCCGCGCTGGGATTGCCCTGCCCGGGGCCGTGTGGGCGGTGATCTTGACCCAGCTCACCTGGTTTGGCGTCGGGTTGTGGAATCCGTTTTTCAATGTGATCCTCGTGCCGATCTTTCACGGCGCGCAGTACCTCAGCATCACCAGCTGGCACCAGGCCCGCGGGCGCGGCGCCCTCTTCTTCGGGATCTACGCCGCCACGGTGCTGTCGCTCGGCCTGCTGGTCAATCCAGGGCTGCAGGCGCTCGGGCGGGCGCTGGCCGGGGGCGGTCCCGTCGTGGCCGCCGCGGTGCTGTCGTTCATCAATTTGCATCATTTCCTGATGGACGGTCGCATATGGCGGCTGCGTGAGCGCAAGGTGGCCGAATCGTTCGCCGTCGCGGCGGCGCCCGGACATGCGCCGTGACCGCGTATGGCGGACGAGGAATGACGGGGCTGACCTTCGCGCAGATGCGCGTCGCCCTGTTGATGCTCGCCGTCGCCGCGACGGCGTGCCTCATGCCCGCGCAGTCCGACTCTTACTGGCACCTGCGCGCGGGCTACGATCTGGCGCGGACGGGGCACGTTCCCCTCGCCGACACGTACTCCCACACCGCGCGCGGCCTGCCGTGGCCCAACCACGAGTGGCTGTGGCAAGCCCTGTCGTTCGCCTGCCACCGGGTCGGCGGAATGCCGCTCTTGACCGCGATGGGCGCGGCGCTGGCGACCGCCGCTTGCGCCGTCGCGTACGACCTGACGCGCGCGCGCGCGAGCGTGAACTTCCTGCTGGCCCTGGTTTCGATTCCGCTCGCGTCGGTCGTGTGGGCGCTGCGGCCCCAGGTGCCCAGCCTGCTGTTGCTGGTCCTGTTGCTCCGCCTGCTCATCACGGGACGCCACCTCGTCATCCCGCCGCTGTTCCTCGTGTGGGCCAACCTTCACGGCGCGGTGGCGCTCGGTGGCGTGGTGATGGTCGTGGCCACCGCCGTCTCCTGGTTCCACGACCGCCGCCTGTTCGCGCGGCTGACGGTCCTGACCCTGCTCTGCGGCCTGCTGACGGCGGCGACGCCGATGGGCTTCGGGCTTTGGCGATTCATCGGCGAGTCGATGGCGCGCTCGCGACAAAACCAGATCATGGAGTGGTTGCCGTCGTACCCGCGGGGGCCCATCGAGATCTCGTTCTGGGTCGCTGCGGCGGCGCTGGCGGCGCTGGCGTTCCGTCGGTGGCGGCGCCTCGACACCTGGGGCGATCGCCTGGTCGTCCTCACCGCCCTGGTGATGGTGCCGCTCGCCGCTCGCGCCATCCGCAACATCGCGCCCTTCTGCCTGGTGTGGCTGCCGGCGATGAGCCGCCTCATCGGTCCGGACGCGCGCCTCCCCCGCCTGCCCGGTAGCCGCCCGGCCAGCGACGCGCCCCCGCCGGTCGCTGAGGAGCACCCGCGCGCGAATCTCGCGCTCGTCGTCGCGGCCAGCGTGGGCGCGGTGCTGGCGGTGGCGGCGGCGTGGAACCAGCCCGTCGACCGGCTGGGGTGGCGGCCCATCCCCCGCGAGGCGATCGCTCGAATTCGCGCGTGCGCTGGGCCGCTCTACAACCGCTACAACGAAGGCGGCTACTTGATCTGGTTCGTGCCCGAGGTGCCGGTCTTCATCGACAGCCGCCAGGATCCCTACCCGGCGGCGCTGCTCTCGGCGGACATCGCGGTCGAGAAGACAGGTGACTACCAGGCGCTGTTCTCGCAGTACGGGATTCGCTGCGCCGCGCTCCCGCCGGCTTCGCCGATCGCGAAGCGCGCCGTCGCCGACGGTTGGCGCGCAACCTACCGAGACGAAACCTGGCTGGTCCTGGCCGCGCCCGCCGCGCTCGCGCGCTGATCGCCCGCCTCCCGCCCCGGCGTCGTCAGCTGATCGAGACGTCCAGCAGATGGCCGATGAAGAACGTCGCCGCCGCCGCCGCCGCGCCGATCAGCAACATGCGCAGGCCCCCGCGGACCGCGCCGTGCCCCGTGAACAGGCTGATCGCCGCGCCCACGCCGAACAGCGCCAGGCCGGTCAACACCGCCGAGGCGCCGAGCGCGTTGTGGCCCCGCGTGACGAGGAACGGCACGAGCGGCACCCCGGCGCCGAGCGCGAACGAGAAGAAGGACGAGATGGCCGCGGCCCAGGGCGAGCCGAGCTGCGCCGGATCGAGGCCGAGCTCCTCGCGCGCCAGCGCGTCGAGCGCGTAGCCCGGGTTCTTGATGATGCTGCCGGCCATGTGGTCCGCGTCGTCCTTCGACAGGCCGCGCGCCTGGTAGATGACCGACAGCTCGGCCGCCTCCGCCTCGGGGTACTCCTCCAGCTCGTCGCGCTCGGCGGCGATCTGATATTCGAACATCTCGCGCTGCGAGCGCACCGAGACGTACTCGCCCGAGGCCATGGAGAACGCCCCCGCCAGCAGCCCGGCGATCCCCGAGATCACGATGGCGCGCGACTCGCCGTTTCCGCCCGTGGCGCCCGCGACGCCCAGGATCAACCCGGCGTTCGACACCAGCCCGTCGTTGGCCCCGAACACCAGCGCCCTGAGGTTCGCGCCCCCCGCGCCGCGATGTCGCTTGCCGATCTCCGCCGCCGAGCTCGGCAGCGGATGCCCGCCGAGGAACGAGCTGAACACGGACATCCCGCGCACCTTCATCGCCGCCAGCACCGCCCGCATGGGCTTGGCGCCGAAGTGGCGCACGAGACCCGCGACGGTGCGGGCCCGACGGCTCGGCACGTAGGTGTCGGGCGCGGCCCGTCCGTCCACGCGCATCTGCTTCGCCCAGATCGAAGCCTGCTCCTCGGCGTCGCCCGCGAGCTTCTTGAACATCGCGCGGCGCTCGGGCGCGCGCTCCACGTCCGCGATGACGCGATAGATGTAGACCGCGTCCATCTCCTTCTCCCAGCTGTCCCGCGCGTTCATGGGGGGCGGAGCATACGCGAAGCGGCGGACAGGCGACGGACGGGCGCTCTCGTTTAGCCGCGCCACTCACCCCGTGGCGTTGTAAATTCAGCGTGGCGGCCTATGAAGTCCTGGGCGCCGAGCGGATGCTCGACGATGTACAGCTGGACACCGCCCGTGCTCACCATCCACTCGCCTATGAAGACTAGTCTGTTTGCGGGGGCAGTCGATCGGACGAGGGATAGCATTCGGCGGGTGGTAGTCGACGGGGCGTCAGGCCCGAGAACGATGTGAACAGATCGACCTTGTGGCAGTGTGTTCCCCGCGCTGAAAGCGTTCAGCAGGCGATACTGGGCGGCCGGATCACTGGCCGGAAAGCTGTACCCGACGATGATGAGTCGATCTGCCTCGGTCAGCGCCTTTTCGGCTCGTTCCCACAAGGGCTTGAAATCACCCCCCGCCAGTTCCTCCTTCGAGCCCCCAGGCGCAGCGATGGCAATATCGACGTCCTTAGACTTGAGGACGTCCTCGACCTCGACCTGGCCCCCTGACTTCCTCCAGTCCACGCTGCCATGCAGTTTTAGAACGGTGACCTTGCCGGGTGGAAAGTCTTGGTCATGTGGAGTCACAATGCGAAGCCGGTTCGGGAGCTCAATGGCGCTGGCTGCTGCCTCCATGACCAAGTCGTAGTTGAAGGTGATGACGGTATCGAGGTCAGGTCTGAGACTGGCAAGCCACTTTCTGTAGGGCAGCCAGCGCTCGGACTTTGACTCGTCGCCGTTGTGCATCAAGAACCGGTGGCACTCGGCGGCGAGGGCGCGTTTCACTTCACGATCGAATGAGCCGGGCATGCGGCTATTGAAATTCGAATGTTGGAAGTGCCTACTGGGGTCCTTGGGAAACCACTTGCTGGGGTCGAATTCTCGGCCGGCCTTGTCGATCAACGTGCCCAGAACCTTCCGGGCAGGCGTGGGACTAGAACTGCTGAAAGCATGGTCGACGTAAGCCAGGAATTCTTCGGCGTCCGCCCACAGTCCTTTGGCCCCGTCGTTCCCTTGGTGCTTTCCCAGGTGGAAGCACTTCTGTACCCACGGGAGCGCCCGTGCCAGGTCGGGGTAGTCCTGGTCGGGGAAGTAGGGAAGGATGTCTTCCTCATCCTGCTGACGAAACAGGTCCCTCAGCAGTGGCCCACCCAGAGGCTTGCTGAACCCCGATCCCAGCAGCCACACGACCTTTTCAGGTGCCATCGAGGTGAATTGTACCTCTTCGACCCCTTGGCCCCCTCCCTGGCAGCCGCAACTTATTCCTCATGGTCCCGAACACAAGCCGACGAGAATGCCGCTTCTCACCGGAGACCTCAATCCGCTCGACATGAAGACCGTGCTTGGACAGAAATGTCATCGCGTGCAGCTTTGAAGGCTCGGTGCTCATTGCATCCCTCACCCGACCGCTGTTGCCGGCATCTCATTCCACTCCCGCCGATCCAGCCGGCGCCCCGCCAGCTTCCGCTGCACGCCCCCCCACTGCTTGAAGAAGAACGGCACGCCCGCATCTACGCATTGATCGCGTATCGAGCGGGCCCACTCTGGCTTCATCTCGCGCGCCCGCGGCCCGCTCTCGCCGCCAGCGATCACCCAGTGGATCCCCTTCAGCGGAAGCTTGTCGATCGGACCCAGCAGCGGCTCGACACTGACGAAACGAATCGCAGCGGGCACCCATCGCAACAGATCAATCCGCCATTTGTAGTCGTCGTTCTCGACGCTGACGCCCATCCACACGTTCGGCGCCCAGTCGAGGTTCGGCGCGAGCTCGAGCAGTCGTTTCGCCCGCTTGGTCAGGACCTGAAACTGGTGCTGCGGACATTCCCGCATCACGGCGAACGCCCGCTGAATGAATTCTGGCGGGATCTCATCTTGGAACAGGTCCGACATGCTGTTCACGAACACCAGCCGCCCGCTGCGCCACCGACGGGGCAGGTCCAGCGCCTCTGGAACCAGCCGCAGGTCGAACCCCTGTTCAAACGGGTGGCCAGGGACGCCGCGAAACCGCTCGGAGAACGTCTCGGCGTAGCAGTGCTTGCAGCCGGGCGAAACCTTCTGGCACCCGCGCACGGGATTCCATGTGGCGTCGGTCCATTCGATGTCGCTGCGGTCGCTCATCCAGCTTGCCCGTATACTGAACTATTGTATAGTCCATACCCAGTCGTCAAGATCCCGCGCGAGCGGTGACGGTCTCGTTTGGTTCGGGCGGAGGTCACGATGGACGTGCCGGCAGAATACCAGGACGGCCGCGAACAGACGTTCTTCAAGCACGAGGTCCTGCGCCACTACCTCCGGGCGTGGAGCCAGAAGCTGGGGTCGGTCAGTCAAACCGGCAGGCGGGTCCGTCTCTGGTATGTCGACTGCTTCGCTGGGCCGTGGGAATCGCGAACCGAAGATCGGGCGGATACGTCCGTAGCGATCGGGATGAACGCCCTGGAAGAGGCGCTGTCCACGTGGGCAGACGCCTCGGTGAAGGTCGAGGCGGGCGCGATCTTCGTCGAATCGAAACCCAAGTCCGCTGCCAAGCTGAAGGAATTCTTGTCGGGTCGCCCGCCGGGCGGCGTTGCCTGGCACGTCCTCGAGGGCGCGTTCGGGAGTCAAGTCGGCGCCATCCAGCAGATGGTCGGCGCCGACGCCGCGTTCCTGTTCGTCGATCCGACGGGGTGGAAGGGCGCTGGAATGCAGTTCATCGCGCCGCTCGCCGCCGGACGGTGGCGCGACGTAATGGTGAACGTGATGTTCCACCACATCAATCGGTGGAAGGACGATCGCCGAGTTTTCCTGCGCGACCAGATGCGCGACCTGTTCGGGCTCGGCGGCGCTGATCTGCCGACGGGACTCGACGAAGAGCAGCTGATGGCGCTCTATCGCCACCAACTCAAGGACCGCGCCAATCTAGATTTCGTGGCCGACCTGGCGGTTCCGCACCCGACCTTCGATCGTACGTTTTTCCGCTTGGTCGTCGGGGGCCATCACGCCGAGGTGGTCAACCTCTTCCGCCAGATCGAAGAGAAGGTGGTTGGACGGGACGCCGGATCGGTGCGCGACAAGGCGAGGAGCCACGTGCGCGAGAGCCGTACGGGACAGACCGAGCTCGTGCTCGGTGTGACGCCCGGGATCGACGTCCGTTATCGAAGGATGCGCGATCGCGATCTTGCCGCCGCGCTCGATGCGCTGCGGGCGCGCATCACTGCCCTGGGGCCGCTGCGATTCGAGCAGCTCTGGCCATCGCTGTTGGAGGAGAACCACATCACGCGGAAGCACTTGGCCGACGCCGTGCTCGAGGAGGTAACGGCCGGCAAGCTCGCTGTACACGGCTTCCAACCGCGCGAACGAACCATCAAGGACGCGCACGTCATCGCCCTCGCGGCGCACGAAAGCACGCCGTCGTGATCATTTCTCCCGTGAACGGATATTTCTGACGCATCCAGACTGATCGTCGCCGTGGGGTAGTGGGTCAGTTTGAAATCGGCCGCCGGGCCGAACCGCTGGACGCCCCGCCCGATCGGTGGCAGGGATGAGGGATGCAAAAGCGGTCACGCATGCCACGGGACACGAACCAGCTCGCGAATCTGATCGTGGACATGGCGACGGGGATCGCGCCGCCCGAGACGAAGGCGGCCGATGGCAAGAACCCGGCCGCCGTCGCGCTGGGACGGCTCGGTGGACTAAGAGGCGGGAAGGCGCGAGCGGCGAACCTGTCGGCGAAGAAACTCTCTGAAATTGGAAAGAAGGCGGCCAAGGCGCGCTGGTCGCGCTAACAGGACAGTCGCCCGTTAGCGACGAGACAAAGAGCCTTGCTGCGTTGATGGATCGCGGTGGCGATGCGCAGGCCATCCCTTCTCGCGTGCGATGGGCGTAGCTATCGCTTCCGAAATCTTTCGGCGTACGTCTTCGAGGTGCTGACGAACTAGTTCACGAACGTCGGTGATCACTGCATCGGCAACGGGCTTGTCCTTGGGCACTGGCATGGCGACTAGGCCTCCACTGGAGGATTTAGACATACAATTCTTGTTCCGTTATCGCGCGGCATGCGAGGATCGGACTCCTTCGGGATGGCCATAAGCATTTCTTCTTCAATATCGGTAGGCTCCCTTACGCTCTTGAATATTTTCTTCGCTTCTTCGAAGTCGATGACGTAACTGTGCGACGGGTAGCTGTGGACGAGTTTCGATAGCCCTTCGGGCGCTAGATTGCTCGACAGAGCTTGTCCATAGTGCATCGCTATGGTCGTCGCACGCATTGCCTCGGCTAAGCGAACGGGATCGACCTGCTCGTAGAGTTTTCCGAAGAGTCCCACGGTCAATTGTGCAGCGATATCGGCAGCGGTCTTAGCCGAGATGCGCGCTCCTAGGCATAAATCGAGCATATAACCACGAAAGGTTGCGAGCGACTTTTGATGCAATAGATCTAACGCCGTGGTGACATCCAGGCCGGACCCGAACTCGACAATTTCGTCGTGCTTCCTCAGTTGAATATCGAGCGGCCCCAATTCCCCCGATTCAGTCATGATTATTTCGTCAGCCGCAAGGGCTACCAGTGTTCCCGCGCTCTTGCACAAGCCGGCGATGAGCACAGTCAGCTTTTCATAGCGCGCCTTCAGGCACCGCGCTATCCGGTATGCGGCATCCGCGTCGCCCCCGCCGGTGCTCAAGACAAAGAGGACATTCGTCCGACGTTTCGAAGCTTTTGAGAAGTCGAGAAGATCAAAAAAGCTGTCGTAGTCAATGGGGCCGTTGTAGAGGAGCACATCGGCGTTCAGTCTTTCCTGGACTGCGGTCACGGGATGCTTGGCCGCTGATACGGCGTGCGGAAGCGGCACAACAGACCCTCCCGCCTCGCCGCTGGATTCCGTCGCCATGGGCTGAATTAGATCAGTCGTTCGCCGGATCGTCAAGGCCCCTCGGCGTCCACTGGTGCCTTGACGATGCCTTACCGGTCATGTATAAAGGTCAGTATGAACCGGTTGCCGAAAGAGAAGCAGATTCAGGTGGTCGCCGCCCTGGTTGAGGGCATGTCAATCCGGGCGACCGTCCGCATGACCGGCGTCGCGAAGAACACGATCGTCAAGCTGCTGGTCGAGCTTGGGACCGCGTGCGCCGAGTACCAGGACAAGGCCCTGCGCAACCTGCCCTGCAAGCGCATCGAGTGCGATGAAATCTGGTCGTTCGTCGGCGCCAAGCAGAAGAACGTGAAGCCCGAGCGGATGGGGTTCGGCCTTGGCGACGTCTGGACTTGGACCGCGATCTGCGCCGACACGAAGCTCGTCCCGTCGTGGCTCATCGGTGACCGCGACGGCGGTACCGCTCGCAACTTCATCGACGATCTGGCGTCACGCCTTTCGAACCGCGTCCAGATCACGACGGACGGCCACAAGGTCTACGTGGAGGCCATCGAGGGCGCGTTCGGCGCCGAGGTCGACTACGCGATGCTGATCAAGCAGTACGGCGCCGAGAAGCGCGCCGGAGAAGCGCGCTACAGCCCCGCCGTCTGCACCGGCATCAAGAAGCAGCCCATGATCGGCTACCCGGAAGAGAAGCTCGTATCAACCTCCTACGTGGAGCGCCAGAACCTCACCATGCGCATGTCGATGCGCCGGTTCACCCGACTGACGAATGCCTTTTCCAAGAAGGTAGAGAACCACGCGCATGCCGTGGCGCTGCACTTCATGAACTACAACTTCGCCCGCGTTCACCAGACATTGCGCGTGACGCCCGCGATGGCCTCTGGCGTCACGGATCACGTTTGGGAGATCGCAGAGATCGTCGCCCTCTTGGGATAAGAGGGAGCGGCCGACAAGGGCCACACACCTGAACAGATGACTGGTTTTTCGTGTCCAAAATACTGATATCAAACCCTTTTTGTACATAT